>NZ_QPIJ01000012.1 GCF_003336665.1 Vreelandella rituensis
GGCTTCCGTGCCGGGTTTGCTTCCGTGCCTGACGGCGGATGCGTTGCATGAGCCGATACTCCCGGTCTTTATCCGTGCGCGAGAGAAACCCGCGTGCGTGGACAGTGCCTTGAGCATCGACCACGGCCCAGGTCGCCGCCGTGTTAATGCCAACATCCACCGCCAGCACCCGGTCAGGGGCGCCTTTGGCGGGCTTGGGTGGATCGAACTGTTCGGGCAACGAGAGCTGCCATTGTCGACCGTTAGTGGTCAGTAGCGGGGATTTGGCCTTGCCTTTCCCCCGGAACCGGCATGTTCCCTTGAGCCGAACTCCCATCCAGACCCAATCATTGTGCTGTCGCACCTTGATAAAGGCATGGCTGGCATCGGCATTGATCTTGGCGCACTGGCTCCCGTAAAGGCTCGGAAAGGTCTTGGTGCTGGATGTCAGGCGCGGTGGTTTGGCGTGCAGGTGTTTACGATCACCGCTGCGCCACGCCTCAAACCGTGTCACGAAGGAGCGGACTTGACCGACCGCATCCATGATAGCGACACGGCGAAGGTACGATGGAAATTTGTAGTCGCGTTTAGCAAAGTACGTGTAGCGTACCTGTGGTCGTTTTTGGGTGGGATGTATCAGCCGTTCTATTACCTCGACCACCGCGCTCCCTTCGCAGACGCCGACCTGCGGCCAGTGCGTATACGCCACGGTCATGAGATCGCGCACCAATCGCCGATACAGCGCCAGCGTATCCATCAGAGCGGTCTGTTGGTCGGCACTGGTGACGTGTAGCGCCAGGGAGTCGGAACGGATGATCGGCATAAGAAAACTATATATCCAACCAGTTATAAGAACAAGCAAGGCTGACACCTTGCCCTGCCTTAACTGCCGATTCATTCAAAGAATCGAATCGCAGAATGCGGCAGGATTTTGTTCAAAACTGTTATCTTCATAACTGTCATCAAAACAGCGAAAGCTGTGCTTCAGCGCTCACTTCGGCCAGACGGTAGCCCACTCCCAGCAAGCGTACCGGCTTGCCGCCTCTTTGCCAGCCCACCTGTAATAGTGTCTCGAACTGCGCCAGGCTTGATACTGGCGTGGCATGTTCCACCGTGGTCTGGGTGAAGTCGTTGAATTTCACCTTTAGGATCAGTCCGCGTATATCGCGTGGCGGGTCAAGTCGCCCATGACGGGCATCCAGGTCGGCAAGCAACTCAGGCAGGCGTGCTCGGCAGGCGGCCAGATCGGGTAAGTCTTGCGGATAGGTATGCTCGGTGCTTACTGATTTGCGCTCGCGCGAGAGGCGTACCGGGCGTTCGTCACGGCCCCAGCCAAGTTCATGCAAGCGATGCCCGAAGCGGCCGAAATGTTCCACCATCTGAGCCAACGAACGGCGGCGTAAATCAGCGCAGGTAGCGATTCCCAATTCCGCGAGCTTTTCCGCGGTACGTGGCCCCACCCCGTTGATACGTTTGACGGAAAGCGCCTGGACGAAGGCATCCACCTCCTCGGGAGGAATCACGCACAAGCCATCGGGTTTGTGCCAGTCACTGGCCACCTTGGCCAGGAACTTGTTGGGCGCCACCCCAGCCGAGACAGTAATGCCCACTTCGCTTTCGACCCTACTGCGTATCAGCTGAGCGATGCGCGTGGCACTGCCCTGGTAAAGTGTCGTGTCACTGACATCCAGAAACGCCTCATCCAGCGACAGCGGCTCGACAAGTTCGGTAACATCGCGATAGATGGCGAAAACCTGACGCGCCACGGCCTTGTACTTGGCCATATCCCCACGCATGAGGGTCAAGTGCGGGCAGCGCTTGAGCGCCTGGGCGGTGGACATGGCGGAATGGATACCGAACCGGCGCGCTGGATAATTGCAGGTAGCCACAACACCGCGCCGCTCGATACTCCCGCCGATTGCCAGCGGAATATCGCGCAGCGCGGGGTTGTCGCGCATCTCCACAGCCGCGAAGAAACAGTCACAATCGCAATGAATGATCTTGCGCCGGCTAACGTCCTGATTCACTCCCTGACCCTGAAAAGCTGTATATAATAACAGACTACCACGAATCAGGAATAGTGAAAGAGACGTCATGACCAAGCTTGATCAAGGCGCGGCCTTGAGCCTCTCGCTGCGCCGACGCAGAAACTCCATGGTGATCAACAGCAATGTCGAAAGCAGGATCAGAATGGTAGCCATCGCGGCGATGGCCGGGCTGATATTCTCGCGAATCCCGGAAAACATCTGGATAGGCAAGGTACGCTCGGTGGGGCTGGCAATGAACAGCGCCACCACCACTTCATCAAAGGAAGTGGCAAAGGCGAACAACCCGCCTGAGACCATGCCCGGCACGATCTGCGGCAACACCACAGTGAAGAAGACCCGAATCGGGCTAGCACCCAGGCTTGCCCCCGCGCGCATCTGATTGAAATCGAACCCTTGTAAGGTGGCATTCACGGTGATGACCACGAAAGGCACCCCCAGAACAGTATGCGCCAGCACCAGCCCCGTGTAGGAATTGAGCAAGCCCACCTGAGCGAAGAAGAAATACATGCCCACTGCCACGATGACCAGCGGCACCACCATGGGCGAGATCAGGAGCGCGAGGATGAGGCCCTTGCCGGGGAAGTCCGCACGATTGAGGCCTACCGCCGCCAAGGTACCGAACGTCATGGCCAGCAATGTCGCCAGCGGCGCCACGATCAAGCTGTTCTTGAGCGATTCCATCCAAGGGCCGGCACTGAAAATTTCTTCGTACCAGCGCAACGAGAAACCGGGCAGCGGATAAGTGAGAAAGGAGCCGCTGCTGAACGACAGCGGAATGATCACGAAGACCGGTGCAATCAGAAACAACAGGATCAGGCCGCAGGAACCGCGGAATATCCAGAACCAGAGCTTTTCCACCGGTGAGGCATAAGGAGGCAAGGCCATCACTTAACTCCTGATCAGCTGTTTGCGGTTTACCAGACGGTGGTAAACCAGATAGAGCAACAAGGTCAACGCCAGCAGGATGCTACCCAGTGCCGCTGCCATGCCCCAGTTATTGGTGGTATTGGTATAGTAGGCCACGTAATAGCTGACCATCTGGTCCGCCGGGCCACCCACCAGAGCCGGAGTGATGTAGTAACCCAACGCCATGATGAACACCAGAATGGTACCTGCCGCCACCCCGGAAATCGTCTGCGGCGCATAGACCTGCCAGAAGGCGGCAAAAGGATGCGCCCCCAACGATACCGCCGCGCGTTGATAGCTGGGCGAGATACCCTTCATCACGCTGTAAAGTGGCAATATCATGAACGGTAGCAAGATATGCACCATGGCAAAGAAAACCCCGATGCGGTTGAATACCAACTGCAACGGCGTGTCGATTATTCCCGAAGCAATCAAGCTCTGGTTCACCAGGCCATTGGATTGCAACAAGATGATCCAGGCTGCCGTGCGTACTAGAAGCGATGTCCAGAACGGCAACAGCACCAGTATCATCAACATATTGCTGGTCTTGGGCGGTAACGTCGCCAACAGATAGGCCAGCGGAAAGCCCAGCGCCAGGCAGATCAAGGTCACTCCACCGGCAATCACCATGGTGCGCTGAAACACCGATTGATAGATGCGATCCTGAGCATCGATGCGCTGAATCTCACCGTTGGCACCACGCTCCAGGTCCAGCGACGCCAGGACATAACGATCCGTGACCGGCGGTGAGGCTCGCTGAATCTCGCGCCAAGTGGTGGTTTCGCCCCATGCCGGATCAATCTCGACCAGGGTCTGCGTCCAGTTCTCGCTGCTCGCCGGAAGCCCCCGCAAGGTACGCATCAACAAACCGCGATACTGGTTATCTTCATAGTTGAGACGGCGCCCGACCTTGCCTAATCCTCCGCCACGCCGTGAGTCGCGCAACTCAGCGGCGAACGCCGCCAAGGTAGCTTCTTCCGGAAGGCCGCTGCCATCCCATTGCTGCAACCCGGCCACGGTTCTTGGCATGACCGATTCAAGCTCGGTGTTATCCACGCTACGCCACAGCATGCTGCCGATGGGAAGCACAAAGACCACGATCAAAAACAGGGCGAGCGGCGCCACCAGACCGATGGCCTTGAACTTGCGCAGCCGATCGGCACGCTTGAGCTGTTTTTTGAGATTAGCTTCAGGCGGAGCCTCCGGCCTCGCTGCTACCGCATTTGTGCTCATGCCACCCCCAGCGAAGAATATGATGACGCCCCGGCCAAGCCGTGACGTTCAAGAGAAGTGGCAGCGGCCCGAAGACCGCTGCAGGTGCCTTGAATCAGCGTGTCGCCCAGGCGTTGAAGCGTTGTTCCAACTGTTCGCCGTAATCCACCCAGAAGCCTGTGTTGATGGCAAGGGCGCCTTCCAGGTTGTCGGCATGCGTCGGCATGCGGCGTGCCTGCTCTTCATCGAGCTGGTCAATGGCGTCCGGATGCACCGGGCCATAGGGAATTTCGCTGGAATATACCGCCTGATTTTCGGGCTGACTGGCGAATTCGATGAACTGATAGGCCTCATCCACGTTATCGCTGCCCGAGACAATCGCCCAATAATCCAGGTCGTAGAGACTGCCGTCCCAGACGATTTCCAGGTTATTGCCCTCTTCCTGCGCGGCGGCGATGCGGCCGTTATAGGAGGATGTCATCACCACATCACCGGCGACCAGCCACTGAGGCGGTTGAGCACCGGCTTCCCACCACTGGATGTGTTCCTTGAGTTCATCGAGCTTGGCGAAAGCACGGTCAACGCCTTCCTCGGTCATCAAGACGTCATAGACGTCTTCGTTGGGCACTCCATCGGCCATCAGCGCAAATTCCAGGGTGTACTTGGCACCGCGACGCAAGCCACGGGTACCCGGGAAGTCTTCCACGTTCCAGAAATCCTCCCAGGAAGTGGGAGCAGCATCCAGGGCATCGGCATCGTAGGCAAGTACCGTGGACCACACGAAGGTACCCACGCCGCATTCATCAAAGGCTGAATCGATCAATACATCGCCAAGCCCCAAACGCTGCCAGTCGATAGGTTCGAACAACCCTTCGAAACAACCTCGCACCATTTCGGGGGACTCCATTTCCACCAGGTCCCAGCTGACGTTACCGGTCTCGACCATGGCACGAATACGGGACAGCTCCCCGTTATAATCGCCGGGGGTCAGTTCTATGCCGGTCTCCTCGACAAAAGGACCGTAATAGGCGGTATTCATCGCATCGCCGGAGGCGCCACCGAAGGAAATCACGGTCAATGCCTGGGCACTGGCGGATGCTGCCAGCCCCGCTGTCAATAAACCACTAACCGCCACACTACGGGCCAGACGGGTACGCATAAGGTTGTTTTTTTTCATGCCATTCTCCTGGTCGCAAGCGACCTTTCATGGGTATCGAAAGTGCACGTTAAAAGTCGTGCGGTGGACAATAGTTGATCTACAAAACGCTGATAACCGGCGCGCCAGTGGCTGAGCAAGCAACTAGCCATCAGGAAGCGTTCAAGGCTCGAACATCTTCGTTTCGCCAACCGAGTTCCACGATATCGCCCGGTTGCAATTGGCTGGAAAAATCATCCACAGGAACGCGAGCCACGAAATCATCGTTGCCGGCCAGTTCGCAGCGCACCCTCAGGTGATCACCCAGGTAGATGAATTCGTGCACCTTGCCTTGCAAGCGATTGGGAAGTTGGGTCGCGGCACCGTTGAGCTTGACTCTTTCGGGACGAATCGAAAGCCGGGTGGCATCGCCTTGCGCAAGGTTCGGGCCGAGCAGCGCCCCGGTGCTGAAACCTTCACCGAAACTCACCCGGCAATCATGCCCCTGTACCGACTCGACACGACCGGGCAGCGTATTGTTCTCACCGATGAACTGGGCCACAAAAGCGTTGGCAGGGAATTCGTAAAGATTGGTAGGGGTGTCGATCTGCTGGATGACGCCATCGTTGAAGACCGCCACGCGGTCCGACATGGTCAAGGCTTCGCTTTGGTCATGGGTCACGAAGACCACCGTCAGCCCAAGCTGCTGGTGAAGATGCTTTATCTCCAGCTGCATTCGCTCGCGCAACTGCTTGTCCAAGGCGCCTAGAGGCTCATCCATCAAGATCAATTGCGGCTCGAACACCAGCGAACGAGCCAATGCCACCCGTTGCTGCTGGCCGCCTGAAAGTTGTGTCGGGCGCCGCTTGGCGAATTCCCTGAGCTGAATCATGTCGAGAATGTCGGATACCTTACGCTCGATTTCAGCGGCAGGCAGGCGGCGGGTTTTCAGCGGGTAGCGAATATTTTCTTCCACCGTCATATGCGGGAAAAGCGCATAGTTCTGAAACACCATGCCGAAGTTACGCTTATGGGGGGGCACGCTATTGAGGCGTTGAGACTCGAGGAAGATATCGCCGCTGGTAGGCACCTCAAACCCAGCCAGCATCATCAGGCAGGTAGTCTTGCCGGAACCTGAAGGCCCCAGCAAGGTGACGAATTCTCCCTTGTGAATGGAAAGATTGAGATCCTTGACGACCAGGTTTTCGCCATCGTAAGTCTTCTGTACGGCGTCAAAGCGAACCAAGGGTGTCGAGTGGTCGGAACTGGAGAGACTCGTGTTAGTCAGCATCTATTTACCCGCGACGTAGTAGTAACGCAGTGACCTCAGAAAAACTCAGACGATCACGAAGAATTTCTACATTAAAAGCTAAGCGTCGACACATCTGAGGTCAAATAGATTATCCCAACTCCTTTCACTGTCTTTCAACGCAAGGCTGCGGCAGCCCTTTGCAAACAAGATCAAGTGCCGCAGAAAGTGCGTAGCACCTCTTGGCTGGGCGCAGGCGGAACGGCCCAGTCGCGGGCCTGCTGAGTATCTTCGAACGGCCGCGTCACCAAAGCTAACAATGTTTCGAAGAGAGTGAAATCTCCTTGGTCAACGGCAGCGGCGATCACCTCTTCCACCCGGTGGTTGCGTGGAATGATCAAGGGGTTCGCATGGCGCATTCGAGCCAGAGTGGCCGGTGTCGGGGTGGCGTGTTCCTGTCGATGCGCTTGCCAACGTGAAAGCCAGGCTTCAAGCGGTTCGGGGGCTTGGGTCAGCGCCACGAGCGCTTCATGGGCGGCCTGCCTGGCATTGTCGTCTTCGCTGGCCGCCAGCTGATATAACCGATCGAAGCTCAAGGTGAAGTCCATCTGCCCGGCCTGCATGAGCTTCAGAAAGTCATCGCCCAGAGAAAGCGCTTCAGGGTCGTCTTTTTCAAGGCCCAACTTGGCGCTCATGATGACCTGGCGTTGCGCCTGAAAATGCTCGGGGAAGCTCTGGAGAACCTGTGTCGCCCTTTCCACGGCCCGGTCATCGTCGTCATCGATCAGCGGAAGCAGGGTTTCCGCCAAGCGAGCCAGGTTCCATTGGGCAACCGTCGGCTGGTTGCGGTAAGCATAGCGCTTGCCTTCATCGATCGAGCTGAAGACGGTCTCGGCATGATAACGGTCCATGAACGCACAAGGACCGTAATCGATGGTGTCTCCGGCCACGCTCATGTTGTCGGTGTTCATCACCCCATGAATAAAGCCGACGCCCATCCATTGCGCCACCAAGGCGGCTTGGCGTTGCAGAATGGCATCGAACAAGGCCAGATAGCGTTGATCGTTCGGCAACTCGCCAAGCTCGGGATAATGACGTTCGATGCTGTGCTCGGCCAGCTCCTGCAGGCTCTTCTCATCGCCTGCGTAGGCCAGAAACTGGAAAGTGCCGATCCGAATGTGGCTGGAGGCCACCCTTGTCAACACCGCACCGGGTTCACTGGTTCGCCGATGTAGCCGCTCGCCGGTGGTCACTGCCGCCAGCGCTCGGGTAGTGGAAATCCCCAAGGCATGCATGGCTTCGCTGACCAGATATTCACGCAGTACCGGGCCCAGCGGTGCGCGACCATCGCCGCCGCGGGAAAACGGTGTGCGCCCGGCACCTTTGAGCTGAATGTCACGCAGCCGCCCTTCGCCATCACGCACTTCACCCAGCAACAGGGCGCGGCCATCGCCCAGCTGGGGAACGAAGGTACCGAACTGATGCCCGGCATAGGCCATGGCTAAAGGATCAGCGCCAGGAGGCAGTTGATTGCCGCTCACCCACTCGGCCAACTGTTCGGGGTCAGGCGTCTCTTTCATTCCCAGTTGCCGGGCAAGCGGTGCATTGAATGCAATCAAGCGTGGCGCGGGCACCGGGGTAGGATCGCAGGCCGACCAGCAACGTTGTGGCAACTGCCTATAATGATGTTCGAAATCAAGGAACATGAGCGTCTCCTGTTGTCGCATTGACTGTGCATATTCTCGTCAGCCTAACAGACATACCCGAGTGACCAAGTCAGGCTTTCGATACCGCCACCCACGACCCCTCTAGGTGGATTGCAGGCGCTTGACCGTCGCTTCCAGAACCGGCGTCAAGGGGGCACTCAATTTGAGCGATAACAAGGGGTCTGCGCGGGTAATCCCCAGATTGAGCGCGGCCAGGGGAAGATTGCGGGCGTGGGCATGGCGAAAGAAGCGATAACCGGAGAACACCATCAAGGAAGTGCCCACCGCCAGAACCGCATCGGCTCGGTCCAGCGCGGCTTGGGCCTGTTCACGCCTGGGTGCCGGCACCACGTCACCGTAAAACACCACATCGGGTTTGAAGATACCTCCACAGCGTGGGCAATCATGTACCTGAAAGACGCTGAAGTCGGTTTCCAGATCGGCGTCGCCGTCCGGAGCATGACCGGCATCCAGGGCGACAAAGGCCGGGTTCAAATGGGCCATTTCCGCATGCAGGGCATGGCGCATCATGCGGTAATCGCATTGCATGCAGACCACCAGATCCGCTCGCCCATGCAGGTCCACCACCCGCCGCGAGCCGGCGCGCTGATGCAGGCGGTCGACGTTCTGGGTCACCACTTGCTCCACATGACCCAAGGTTTCCAGCTGCGCCAGTGCCCGATGAGCACCCCCCACCCTGGCATCACTCAGCGCCTTGAACCCCACCAAGGCACGTGCCCAATAGCGTTGACGAACGCTGTGGGAACCCATGAAATCAGCGTGCTGTACCGGTGGCGGGCGCTTCCATTGCCCAGCCGCATCGCGATAGTCGGGAATACCGCTATCGGTACTCACGCCCGCACCGGTAATCACCCACAGCCTGGGATGGCGCTGCACAAATTCCACCAAGGCCTCGCTGGCCGCATGCACGTTATCGGTAATAAAAGCGCTAGGCTCTGGCAAGACATGTCCCTCGAAACAATACTTAGAAACAATAAGAGTTCATCTGTATGACAGCCGATCATGGCGCAAGGTGCCAACGCTGGCATTTTAACTGAATGCCCGCGTTGAACCTGAATGCCCAGGCTCGACTATGCTGGGATCACGGGATAACAACCACAACGCTCATCACCTGAAAGGAGCCATTATGGCCTGGTTTTCTGGATCTAGCGGTTTGGCGAATGATGTAAATTTTTCTGCCCAGCGCCCGGCTGCGCCGTTGGTATGGGGAATGCTTGTAGGCGCCGGTCTACTGGCCTCCCAATCCGCCTATGCCTGGGACGGCGTCGTGGAAAAACAGATATTCGAGATGGAGGAATACACAACGCAGGGCGGTGACACTATCGAGGATCTCAAGGTGGGCTGGGAAGCTTACGGCACCCTCAATGAAGCCCGTGACAACGTCATTTTAATTACCCATTTCTTCTCCGGCACCAGCCATGCCGCCGGTCGTTACCAGGAGGATGGCGACAACAACGGCTATTGGGATTCAATCATCGGCCCCGGCAAGCCGCTGGATACCGACCGCTACTACATTATCTCTTCGGATACCCTGGTCAACCTCAATGCCCACGACCCCAATGTCACCACTACCGGGCCGGCCTCGATCAACCCGGCTACCGGCGAGTCCTGGGGGATGGAGTTCCCCATGGTCACCATTCGCGATTTCGTCGAGGTGCAGCGTGAGTTGCTGGAAAGCCAGGATATCGATCAATTGCATGCCGTGATGGGCGCCTCCATGGGGGCCTTGCAGGCCATCGAATGGGCCAGTGCCTACCCTGACAAGGTGGAACGCTTGATTTCAGTGATCGGCGCCGGCGTCACCGATCCTTGGTTGCTGACGAAGCTCGGCACCTGGGCGGCGCCCATTCGCCTGGATGCCAACTGGAACGAAGGCGATTATTACGATGATCACCCCCCGCTGGATGGGTTAAAGGAAGCACTCAAGCTGGTCACCATCGATGCCAATCATCCGGAATGGTTCAACGACACCTTTGATCGCAGCTGGGCGGAACAGAACGCTGACCCTGCACACAATATCAACGCCCGTTATGCCCTCGAGAAGACCCTGGATGAGCTTGCCGCCGCTCGCGCGAAACAATCCGACGCCAATCATCTGCTCTATCTGGTTCAAGCCAACCAGGCGTTCATTGCCGGTCACGGTGATAGCCTGGAACAAGGCCTCGCTGCAATCGATGCACCCACCTTCATGCTGTACAGCGAGAAAGACCTGATATTCACTCCCGAAGGCGTGCGCCGGACGGCGGAACTGATAGAAGCCGACGGCACTCAGGTGGATATTCAACCCTTGAAAGGTAACCGGGGCCATCTGGATGGTGTGGTGAGTATCGACCAGGCAAGCGAGCAGCTGCGTGAATTTCTGGAGCAGGACTGAACGCCGCTAAAAACGCTACAGGATTGGCGTGACGACATCCCCCTCCCTGCTAGCGGCGTTGAAGCCAAGCGGGGAACTGCTTAGGCTGAAGCCTTGGCAAGATTCCCCGCTGCATCATTCATGAGATTCAGGATCGCATTATGCCCCGTTACCCCGCGCATTTGACCGGCTCCGGCCCCAACAATCCGTTTCCCGGCATCAAGGTGCTCGAGCGGCGTCTCGGCCATGAGATTCCCCATCGCCTGGGGTCGAACGAAGGTCTGGACATGCCTCATGCCGCGCTTCGGCGGCATTTCGGCGATGCCATGGTCGAGCATGTGTATTGTTATGGCGATTCGGAAGCCGTGGGCGTGCGCGAGCGGATAAGCCGCCAGCAGACGATCCCGTTCGATGCGCTGCTGGTGGATGCCGGTGCCGACAGCCTGATTGCCCTGACGTTGCGCACCGTCGCCGAACCCGGCACAACAGTGGTCAGTGCTCAAGGAACCTACCCCACCTTCGGATACTTTGCCCAGGGCCAAGGCTGCCGTCTGGTCGAAACGCCTTATCGTGAAGCCCCCGGTGTGCTGGCCCCGGATATCGATGCGCTATTGGAGACCGCCAAGCGCGGACAGGCCCGGTTGGTATATCTGGCCAACCCGGACAACCCCAGTGGCCACTTGCATCGTGACGAGGATATCCGCCGCCTGCGCGCCGACTTGCCCAAGGATTGCTGGCTGCTGTTGGATGAGGCCTACCATGACTTTCGCGATGATGCCGAAAGCCCCTTTGCCTCTGAAGTGATTCCCGGTGTGATCCGCCTGCGCACGCTTTCGAAAGCGCATGGGCTGGCCGGCTTGCGTATCGGCTATGCAATTGCCGAACCGGACACCTTGGCCATGATGATGAAAGTCCGCATCCATTATGCGGTTTCAACCTTGACCCAGGCCGCGGCGGAAGTGGTGCTCGACCATCCCGAGGAGGTAAAGGCGCATATCCAGGCGGTAAAGACACGCCGCGAACGACTGGCTGCGCACTTTCAGGGGTTGGGGGCCGACGTTCTGCCCAGCGCCACCAACTTCATCGGCATTCGCCTACCCAGTGCGGCCCTGGCTGAGCGCATCAACCGTGAATTGCTCGATGCCGGACGCTTGATCGCACGCCCGGTCAATCCAGCCTTGGGGCATATTCTGCGCATCACGGCGGTGGAGGACGCCCTGCAACCGGGGCGCCTGGCGATACTTGAAAACGCCTTGAAATAAAAAATTCGGGGCATCCTGATTAAAGCACCATGAGAGAGACAAGTCCCATGCCGCTTGCACTGATCATCCTGCTGCCCCTCACAGGCGCCTGTCTCCCCGCGCTGATGCGGGGTCAGTCATCTCGCCTGCTGGCGTCGGTCTCGGCCCTCCCCGCCCTTTTCTCCCTGCTGCTGCTACTCAGCTGGCTACCCCACGTCATGAGTGGCGGAGAGGCCGTGGTCCAGCAGCTCGACTGGCTGCCCTCACTGGGCCTCAACGTGGCCTTCCGACTCGACGGCCTGGGACTGCTCTTTGCGCTGCTGATCACCGGCATCGGCTGTCTAGTTCTGTTCTATGCGCGCTACTATTTCGAAGGCAGTAACACCTCGGCGCGTTTCTTCACCCTGATACTGCTGTTCATGGCGGCCATGCTGGGCATCGTGCTCTCCGAGAACCTGCTGTTCCTGCTGGTATTCTGGGAGCTGACCAGCTTGGTCTCTTTCCTGCTGATCGGCTACCACACTCACGACCATGCGGCCCGGCTCGGGGCCCGCATGTCGCTGGTGATCACCAGCGGTGGCGGCCTGGCGCTACTTGGCGGCATCGTGCTGCTGGGCCATGCCGCCGGCAGCTACGAACTCTCGGTAGTGCTCGACGCCGGCGAGCGCATCCGCGCCTACGAGCACTACGGCCTGATGCTCAATCTGATCCTGCTCGGTGCCTTTACCAAGTCCGCCCAGTTCCCCTTCCACCTCTGGCTACCCCACGCCATGACGGCGCCGACGCCGGTCTCCGCCTATTTGCACAGCGCCACCATGGTCAAGGCGGGACTGTTTTTGCTCGCTCGGCTGCACCCGGCGCTGGCCGATACCTCGCTGTGGTTCCACCTGGTCACCCTGACCGGCATGCTGACACTCATGGTGGGCGCCTTCGTGGCCATGTTCATGCACGACATGAAGGGGCTGCTGGCCTACTCCACGGTTTCTCACCTGGGATTGATCATGCTGCTGCTGGGCCTGGGCACCTCCATGGCGCTGGCGGCCGCTCTCTTCCATCTGGTATGCCACGCACTGTTCAAGGCGCCGCTGTTCATGATGGCGGGCTACGTGGATCGTGCTACCGGCACCCGCGACATGCGCCGAGTCAACGGCATGTGGCGTTTCATGCCCGTTCTGATGGTGCTGTCCGGCATCTCCGCCGCCGCCATGGCCGGTCTGCCGCTGATGAGCGGCTATCTGAGCAAGAAGATGCTGTTCACCGAGAGCCTGCTACTCTCCACCCCCGACTGGGCGGTCGTGGTGATTCCCGTCTGGGTGGCTCTGGCCGGACTGTTCTCGGTGGCCTACTCGATCCGCATCTTCCATAACGTCTTCTTCAACGGTCAGCCGATCGACCTTCCGGTATGGCCACCCGCCTCGCCGCGGCTGGCGGCCCTATCGCCCATCGTGCTGCTGGCCCTGGCCACGCTGCTGGTGGGACTGGTGCCGGAACACATCTATTCCGCCCTGATCCAGCCAGCCTTCAGCGCCGCGCGTCAGGCGCTTGTCGATTCCTACGACTTCTCGGCACTGGGCGGCAGCGTGCCAATGCTCATGAGCCTGTTTGCCCTGGCCGGTGGCGTGCTCTTCTACCATTTCCGCGACCCTCTGTTCCGCCTGCACGCGCGGCTGCCCGAGGTCGATGCCAAGGAGATTTTCGATTGGATCATGCGCCGCGCCATCGCTCTCTCCCAGCGCCGCGTCTTCCAGCTCGAGAACGGCTCCCTGCAGCGCTACCTGAGCTTCATCTTGGCTACTGTGGTGGTGGTGGTCGGCATCGAGCTGCTCGCCGTCACCCACTGGGACGGCGGCGTGGTGCTCTCCCCGCTCGACCCCCTGACCATGCTGGCAGCCATCCTGCTGTGCCTGGCGGCGATCGGTGTGGCGGTCTATCACCATCACCGCCTGCCGGCGTTGTTGCTGCTCGGCGTCACCGGGCTCTTTGTCACCGTCACCTTCGCCCGCTTCTCGGCGCCCGACCTGGCCCTGACCCAGCTGATGGTGGAAGTGATGGCGGTGGTGATCATGATGCTGGCACTCTCCTTCCTGCCTCAGACCTCGCCCAAGAGCTCGAGCGGCTTCAGGATGGGCCGTGACCTTATTATCGCCGTGCTGATGGGCCTTGGCGTGGCAGCCTTCAGCTTCGCCATCCTCACCCGTCCCCAGGAGACGATCTCCGGCTTCTTCCTGGCCAACAGCGTCCCCGGCGGCGGGGGCACCAACGTGGTCAACGTCATCCTGGTGGATTTCCGCGGCTTCGATACCCTGGGCGAGATTACCGTGCTGGGCATTGCCGCCGTAGCAGTGTTTGCCTTCACCCACGACCTGCACCTCAAGGAGCGCGTGGTCGAGACCAATCCCACCCACTGGGTGGCCGAGCCGCACCCGATCATGCTCAGTACCGTGGCCCGGCTAGTGCTGCCCATTGCCCTTTTGGTCTCGGCCTATATCTTCCTGCGCGGCCACAACCTGCCCGGCGGCGGCTTCATCGCCGGACTGATCACCGCGACGGCGCTGACCCTGCAGTACATGGCCGGTGGCCTGGTATGGGCCCAGGAACGCATGCTGTCCCCTTTCCGGCCGCTGATCGGCGCCGGCCTGCTGACCGCCACCTTTACCGGCCTGGGCAGCTGGCTGTTCGGCTTTCCCTTCCTCACTTCATCCCACGGTCACCTGCACCTGCCGCTGATCGGTGAATTCGAACTGGCCACCGCCATGCTCTTCGACCTTGGTGTTTATGCCACCGTGGTCGGCGCAACGCTGTTGATTCTGGCCAATCTCGGCAAGCTGATGACGGTGGCCGGCCCCGGCAAGGAGATCGGCTGATGGAACTGCTCTACGCAATCACGCTCGGCGTACTGACCACCTGCGGGGTCTACCTGCTGTTGCGGGCGCGCACCTTCACGGTCATCCTGGGACTCACCCTGCTCTCCCACGCAGTCAACCTCTACCTGTTCGCTTCGGGACGCCTGGTCGCTGGCGCCCCGGCCATTGTCGGTCTGTCGCAGCGCTCGGCGGACCCGCTGCCTCAGGCCCTAGTGCTCACCGCCATCGTCATCGGCTTCGCCATGACCGCCTTCGTGGTGGTGCTGGCGCTCAAGGCCGCCGTGGAGTTACGCAACGACCACGTGGACGGCGAGAACCCTGAGGAAGATCGCGCATGAATCACGCCCTGATCTTGCCCATCCTGCTGCCCCTGCTGACCGGCGCCGGTCAGCTGCTGTTCTATCGGGCGCCTTTCGCCCTGCAACGCCTGCTGGGATTCGCCAGCACCGCCTGGCTGGTGCTGATGGGTATCTGGGCGTTGTCCACGGCTGGCTCGGGCGACTACCTGATCTACCAAGCCGGCGACTGGCCGGCGCCCTTCGGTATCGTGCTAGTCCTCGACCGCCTCGCCGCCATCATGCTGGCGCTGACCGCCATACTGGGGTTCTGCTGCCTGCTCTATGCCAGCAGCGGCACCGACCAGCGTGGTGCACACTTCCATGCGCTCTTCCAGTTCCAACTGGCTGGGCTCAATGGCGCTTTTCTGACCGGTGATCTGTTCAACCTCTTCGTGTTCTTCGAGATCCTGCTGATCGCCTCCTATGCCTTGCTGCTGCACGGTGGCGGCCGCGCCCGCAGCCGTGCCGGCCTCCACTACGTGATTATCAATCTGGTGGGCTCCGCGCTCTTCCTGATCGCCCTGGGCACCCTCTACGGCCTCTCCGGCACCCTCAACATGGCGGACCTGGCCTTGAGGGTGGCAGAGGCTCCGCCGGAAGATGCGCCGCTGCTCGCCGCCGCTAGCCTAATCCTGCTGGTAGTTTTCGGCATCAAGGCCGCCATCCTGCCGCTGCTATTCTGGCTGCCCCGCGCCTACTCGGCCGCCAGCGCGCCGGTGGCCGCGCTCTTTGCCATCATGACCAAGGTGGGCATCTACGCCATCTTGCGCATCTTTCTGCTGGTCTTCGGGCTGGGTGAGACGCCGGTCAGCGAGACCGCCTGGGGCTGGCTATGGCCGCTGGCGCTGTTGACCCTGGCACTGGGCGGCATCGGGGTTCTGGGCTCGGACAGCCTGCGCACCCTGACCGCCTACCTGGTGATCCTCTCGGTGGGTACCCTGCTGGCCACCATTAGCCTCGGCACCGCAGCCAGCCTCGGCGCTGCCCTGTTCTACCTGATTCACAGCACCCTCATGGCCGCGGTCTTCTTCCTTCTAGCCGACCTGCTGGGCCAGCAGCGCGAGACCGGTTACGACCGTTTCTCGGCGACCGGCCCCATCGGTCACCGCTGGATCATGGGCACGCTGTTTTTCGTCGCCGCCATCGCCATGGCTGGCCTGCCGCCTTTCGCTGGCTTCGTCAGCAAGGCGTGGATACTCCAGGCCAGCCTCGAGTCGGCCCAGGGGCTGTGGCTATGGGGGGTGGTGCTGGCCTCGGCGCTGCTGGTGATTATCGCCGCCAGCCGCACCGGCAGCAGCTGGTTCTGGCGCCCCGGCGACATGGCCAAGCCCTACCCGCTTGAGCGCGGTCCCCTGACACTGGTGTCCATCATGGTCGGTCTCAACGGTCTGCTGGCCATCTTCGGCGACCCGGTGATGGGCTATCTCGAGTTGACTGCCGAGCAGCTTCTCGCGCCAGGCGGCTATATCGCCGCCGTGCTGCCGGAGGCCGGCATCTCACTGGAGGAGGTCTCGCCATGAATCCTGCTTACCGACGCTGGCAATACTGGCTGCCGCGCCCACTCTTCTCGCTGTTCCTGGCGCTACTGTGGCTGCTGATGGTCGACGAATTCAGCGCGGCTCACGCCCTGCTGGGGCTGGCCCTGGGCGTGGCCATTCCCTTCGCGACCCACGGCTTCTGGCCAGAGGAAGCGAAGATCAAGCGCCCCCTGCCGCTGCTGCGCTACCTTCTGGTGCTGCTGGTGGACATTCTGCGCTCCAACCTGGTGGTGGCCCTGCGCATACTGCGCCCCGCCCGCCACCTGCGGCCAGGTTTCTTCAGCTACCCGCTCGCCCTGGAGGATGACTTCGCCATCACCATCCTGGCCAGCACCATCTCGCTGACCCCCGGAACCGTTTCGATCCACTACGACGCCGAGGCCAACACCCTGCTGGTCCACGCCCTGCACCTGGAGGACGAAGCCGGGATGGTTGCTGACATTCGTGAACGCTACGAGAAACCACTCGAGGAGATCTTCCGATGATTGCTGCCGTCATACCGGTGGCCATGGCACTTTTCGCCACCGCCGCTCTGCTCAACCTCTACCGACTGACCATCGGTCCCGACATTGTCGACCGGATCCTTGCACTGGACACCCTGATGATCAACAGCATCGCCTTGATCGTACTGTCCGACATCTGGATGGGACTCGGCATGCTGTTCGAACTGGCCTTGCTGATCGCCCTGATGGGCTTCATCAGCACCGTGGCCATGAGCAAGTACCTGCTGCGGGGGGATGTGATCGAATGACCAACATCGACATGCCGTGGTACCTGGAGCTTGTCATTGTCGCCTTCCTGCTGTTCGGTGCCTTGGTGGCGCTGATTGGCTCTTGGGGACTGGCCAAGCTACCCGACTTCTATACCCGACTCCACGGCCCCACCAAGGCCAGCACCCTAGGCGTCGGCTGCACCCTGATCGGCTCGCTGCTCTACTTCAGCCATCAGCAGGATGGCGTCTCCGTCCAGGAAGCCCTGGTGACAATCTTCCTGTTTGCCACTGCCCCGGTCAGTGCCCACATGATGGGCAAGGCCGCCCTCCGACGACGCCTCAAGGGCATACAGGGCACCCGCAACATGCCCGACAGGTAGATATTCGCCGCCTGCGCGCCAACTTGCCCAAGGATCGCTGGCTGCGGCTCTTCGCATCACGGCGGTGGAAGACGCGGGGCGCCTGGCGATACTTGAAAACGCCCTGAAATAAAAAAATCCTTGGTGTATGGTCGCTCCTCTAAGAGGCACAGAGGCGGAAGATTTTCAGATGATCCCTATTGCAGAAGCGTCAAATACAGAAGTGTCAAAGCGCTATGCAGCGGAGGTTAAACGCTGATGGTAGAAAGCATGGTCTTGTTTCTCGCCGCGGGGTTCGGGCTGGGTTGGCTTCCCTGGGCGCCGGGAACCTTTGGTTCGCTGCTCGGCATTCCCCTGGCCTGGTGGCTGCTCGGCCACCCACTGACGAAGCAGGCCACCATCATAGTCCTGCTGCTGATCGTTGGAGTACCGCTCTGCCACTGGGCATCGCAGTGGCTTGGTGGTGGCGATGCCTCGCAGATCGTTGCCGATGAGTTCCTGGCTTTCCCATTAGTCACGCTAGGCCTCGCGGCGGCTCGAACCCCCTGGATGATGGGGGCGGCGTTCGCTTTGTATAGATTATTCGACACCACCAAGCCCCCACCCATCAGCCACCTCGAGGCCATCGGCGGAGGACTGGGAATCGTGTTAGATGATGTTCTGGCCGCCCTCCTTGCCTGGATAGTGCTCGCCGTGGGAATCACACTATGGCGACGGCGCCAGCCATTGCATACGAAGGGATGACGTTGGAAACCCACAATCTTTCATACAAAAGAGGGGAGTATCAAAGCGCAGCGGTGCCTTGCTGAAACCCACGCATGAAGGCCGCCAGGTTGGCGCTCAGATGTTCGGTTGGATAGCCGCCTTCCTGGACCAATACCATCGGCAGGTCCAGGGCGGCCAGACGTTGGCCGATCTGGACAAAATCCTCGGTTTCCAGAACGAAACCGGCCAGAGGGTCATCCTTGTGAGCGTCCAGACCCAGTGCCACCACCACCGCCTCGGGGCGATAGACCGCCAATGCTTCCAGCAGTGTTTCCAGAGTGGCTAGAAACAGCGCTCCGTCGCTGCCCAAGGGTAACGGAAAGTTGAGATTGCTTCCCTCCCCTTCGCCGCTACCGGTTTCTGCCGCCCCACCCCAGAAGAATGGATAGAACTGTGCGGGGTCGGCATGTAAGGAGCCCGTCCATACATCGCTGCGGGCATAGAAGATATCCTGAGTGCCGTTGCCGTGATGCAGATCCACATCGACAATCGCCACGCGCTCGAAACGTTCGCGCAGCACCGTGGCCGCCAGTGCCGAGTTGTTCAAGAAACAAAAGCCGCCAGCGCGATCCGGCCCGGCATGATGTCCCGGCGGTCGGCATAACGCATAAGCGTGTCGGTCACCGCTCAGCACCGATTCCGCCGCTGCCTGGGCACTGGCCGCACTGGCTAGAATACCCCTGAAACTTCCGGCACTGATCGGACAGGCCATGTCATGCAAGTGCCAACCTGCCTGGCCGATAGGGTGGTCGGGGTAATGCCATCCGCCTCCGCAAGGATGCACGTTGGGCATTACCATTTCCGAGGCTTGTGGCAACGCCTGCCAGCGCGCGTGGATGGTTTCCAGGAAAGTGAGATAGCGCGGTGTATGAATACGCTCCAGCCGCCTGCGCAACAGCGGACTATCGGTCTGTGTCGGCGCGGCAAGCGATAACCCAACCTCGGCCAGGCCCTCGGACAACAGTACCGCCCGTTGCGGCCCTTCCGGGGAAGGCGCCGGCTGGCCGCGCAGCAAAAAGGTGGGCGGTGCGTGATATTCCTGGTCGGGATGGTAAAACAGCTTCATCGAATAATGTCCTTGCAGTGAGACGCTACCCTAGCAGCGACGGTATCCAGGTCGACAGGGCCGGAAAAGCCGCCAATAACAAGATAACCCCGATAAAGGCCACATAAAATGGCAGTGACGCGATGATGGCCCGCTCATAGGGCACCTCGGCAATACGTGCCGCCGTCATCAATGTCATGCCTACCGGTGGCGTCACATTGGAGATATTGAGCACCACGATCATCAGGATGGCGAAGTGCAGAGGGTCAAACCCCAGCTGAATCATCGCCGGCACCAGTACCGGTGCCACCACCACCAGCGCCGGGAGCACATCCATCACTGTGCCGATCAGCAGCAGCAATAGGCAGACCATCATCAACTGCAGAAAAGCCGAATCACTGAAGGTGGTGATGAGTCCCGACGCATCCCGAGCGATACCCGAACGCGTCACGAACCAGCCCAAGACCGCCGAGGTCGCCAGCAGGAAGAACACCACACCCGAGAAGCGCACGGTTACCACCAACGAATCCCATATCTTGCGCCAGGTAAGGTTACGGTAAAACACCACGCCGATAATGATGGTGTAGACGGCGGCAAACCCCGAGGCTTCGGTAATGGTGGTAAGGCCCGACAGGATACCGCCCAGAATAATCAACGGTACGATCATCGCGGGCAGCGCCAGCACGAATGACATCATCGCCACCTTGAAGGGCGTCGGTGCCTGCTTGGGATAACCGCGTTTCCAGGCCAGGAAAAAACTCACCCCCAGCAAGGCCCCCGCCATCAATAACCCGGGGATAATCCCGCCGGCGAACAGGTCGATCACCGAAATGTCGCGCAACAGCGTGGCATACACCACCATCACCACGCTGGGCGGAATGATGGGGCCGATTATCGATGAACAGGCGGTGATCGCCGCGGCATACTCAGCGTCGTACCCCTGTTTTTTCATCTCCGGAATCATGATCTTGCCGATGGCGACGGTATCGGTAATCGCCGCACCAGTAAGTCCGGCGAAGAACACCGACACCGAGACATTGACATGGGAAAGCGCCCCGCGAACCCTGCCGAATAACGCATTGTTGAAGTCGATCAACTTATGAGTCAGCCCGCCCTGGTTCATCAGTTCGGCGGTGAAGATGAAATACGGCACGGCGATGAGTAGAAAGCCCGAGACACCGGCAAACATGCGATCGGCAATGATGCCCAGCATGCGCTCCCCGCCCATGGCGAAACCACCCGCCAGACCGGACATGGCCATAACCACGGCGACGGGTGCGCCGATCAATAACAACACCACAAAGGCCACGATTGCCGGCATCATGAGCGTTTCTCCCCTTCATTGGCCTTGATCAGTTCATCGAGTTGCGTCTCGTCATCGATGAAATGCTCCAGCAGATCGAACCCCTGCACCAGATGTAACAGGATGATCACCCCGGAAAGCGGGATCACGATGGCGGTGAACTTGCTAGGAATCTGAATCTGGTCGGATACCATGTAAACCTGTGTAGCGCCCTGAAAGTAGCCCCAGCCATACCACACCAACATCAACGCGAATAACGCAATCACCGCCAGACAGATCCCCGCCGCCGCCGTCAGCAGTACCCGTGGCAAGCTACGCACCAGTAGGGTCATGGCCACATGCTCGCCATAGCGCAACGAGATCGTCATGGAGAGAAAGCCAATCCAGGGCAGGAAAAGCCGTGCCAACGAGTAGGTCCAGCTCAAGGTGCTGCCGGTCGCCAGCTTGTACAGGAAAGCCGTGAAGGAGATGCCCAGCATGATCAGCACGCAGGCCACACACGTCACGATGGCCGCCTGATTGACTGCATCGCTCAGGCGGCGAAGGGGCTGAAGTAAATGCATCAGGTAACCTCACAGGCAACATCGACCGGCCGGAAGGCCCGACCGGTCGATGGGTCGCAGATCGTCATCAACCCTCAGCGGCCGTAGATGGACACATCCGATTCGCTCACTTGCTCACCGACACGCGCCACTTCCTCGAGGAAGGCATCGACCTTGTCGGCTTCGATGCCGAAGTCATTGACGATCCAATCCCGCCATTCCGGACGTGCGATCTCGGCCATGCGCTGACGCTCCTCGGTAGGCATGATGTAGCACTCCTCGAAGCGTTCGCAGGACTCCTGCCAGCTAGCCGTGGCCAGAGCACCCGACATGCCGTGACCGATCGCGACGGCTTCGCGCGCCGAGACAAGAATCGCCTCCTGCTGCTCTTCGGTCAGCCCCTGGAACCAGTCTTCGCTGACCAGCCAGGCGGCGCTGTTGTAAACGTGCCCCGTCAGGGTGGTGTAATCGGTCACTTCATCGAAATTGAAGGTGGTGTTGAGCACCGGGGCGTTGAACTGACCGTCGGCCAGGCCGGTTTCCAAGGCGGTAATTACCTCACCCCATGGCAGCGGTGTCGCCGAAGCGCCCAATGCCTTCATGATCGCCACATGGCCGGGGTTTTCCTCGGTGCGGATGTTCAATCCTTCGAGGTCTTCCACCGTCTCGATCAGTCGCTCGTTGTTAGTGAAGGCCACGAAGCCACCGCCGTCATCGAATGTGCCCAGATAACGCATGCCGGCTTCTTCGATGGTGTCGGACATGAAGTCGGCAAACCATTCGCTATCGAAGAAGGCCCAGGCCTGGCGCCAGTTGTCGAACAGGAAAGGGGCCGTCATCAGCTGGTAATCATCGTAAAACGACGACATGGCACCGGTCGTGATGATTGTCGATTGAAGGGAGCGCCCGGCCTGCACCTCGGAAGCGGTTTCCACCTCAGAGCCAAGCTGGCTATTGCCGAAGATTCTCACCTCCACTTCGCCGTTGGTGCGCATCTCGACCAGATTCTTGAAATGCACCAGGGCCGGGTAGACCTCGTTGTTACTCATGTTCTCGGGCAGGATAGTGGCGATGGCCATTTCCGTGGATTGGGCCTGAACGTGAGTACTGGCGATCGCCAGGGGCAAGGTTGCCATTGCTGCGATGAGTGGTAAGCGTTTTGTCGTCGTCATAACACACCTCATTCTATGTTGAGTCGAACTATGTTGAGTCGAACTTGCGTTATTACCCTTCGGAAAGCAGCCTGGCTCAGGAGATCGCTCCCCTTCAGTGAGCCTCGGGTAGCGCCTCCCATACTTCAATGGCGGCAGCCAGATCCTCCAGCGACGCCCCTACTGACTTGAATAGCGTAATCGAGTCGGCCGAAGATCGACCGGCCTTTTCACCCTTGAGCACTTCGGCCAGTTCCGCTTGAATCTGGTCAAAACGAAACGCGCCCTCCTCGATGGCCTGCAGGATATCGCCCGCCTCCCCCTTGGCACCGGCGTAGGTATCCACGAACACCTCTGCGCGGCGCAAGCATTGCGCATCGGTTTCGCGCATTTGCGGACGAAACGCACCGATCAGATCCAGATGAGTTCCCGGCGTGAGCCATTCTCCTTTGATCAGCGGCTGGGTGGAGAGCGTCACGCAGCTAACGATGTCTGCCTGGGCTACCGCTGTTTCCAGGTTTCCAGCCACGGCAGTATCGAAGCGATCGGCATAAGCCTCAGCAATCGCAGCGGCTTTGTCGGGATTACGCCCCCACACCAGCACGCGCTGGATGGGTCGCACACTGGCGTGGGCTTCAATCACCATGGGCGCCAGCTTACCGGTACCCACGACGAGCAGCGTCGAAGCATCTTCGCGAGCCAGTTCACGCGCCGCCAGGGCCGAGGCTGCCGCCGTTCGGCGACGGGTCAGCTCACTGCCATCGATACAGGCCAACGGTTGGCCGTGGACGCCTTCACTGAGTAAATACAGGCCGGAAATCGCCGGGATGCCGTGATCTGCATTCTGCGGAAAGACGTTGACCACCTTCACGCCGATGTAACCGGCCTTTTCCCAGGCCGGCATCAACAGCATGGTGGCTTCACCATCCGGGCGATGCATGGCGTGATGATGGCGTGGCGGCGACTCGACACCCTGGGCAAAGGTGAGCGCCAGGCGCTCTATCAGGCCTTGCCACTCAAGGCATTCTGCGACTTCATCAGCGGAGACGACTCGCATGTCACGCCTCCGGCAGCGCGGCTATTACCATGATTTCCACTTTCCATTCGGGCTTGGCGAGTTTCGCTTCCACGGCGGCACGCACCGGAGGCTGGCCGGGCGCTACCCAGGCATCCCAGGCTCGGTTCATCTCGGCGAACTCATCCATGCTGGTTACCCAGATCTGGGCGGAAAGCAGCTGATCTTTGGAGGTTCCCGCCTTGGCCAGCAACTCATCGATACGCGCCAGCACCTGCTCGGTCTGGCCATGCATATCGGCACCGGTATCCGTCGGCACCTGGCCTGCCAGATACACAGTTCCGTTGTGGATAGTCGCTTGGCTCATACGGGAATTGCTGTCGTGGTAGCTAATGCTCATTGTCGGTCTCGCAAATAAAAGAAACACAGAAGTGATCTTTAAAGACTAGACCGAGGTAAAGCACTGCGCTTGCCCGAAGCTGCGAAAGATTTGCCCACGAGTCAGATTACGAGGGGCGATTGGCGATCACGGGAAGGGGGAACGTCAAAGTAGCGGCGGTACGCCCGCGAGAAACTGCCTTGGTCGCGAAAGCCTACCAGGGCGGCAACATGCCCAAGACTCAACGAGCGTTGCTGAACAAGGGTACGCGCATGCTCCAGCCGTCGGCGCTGCACATAGGCGAGCGGTGTCATGCCGACCATGTCGCGAAAGCACACATGAAAATGGCCGGGGCTGAGAGCACATAACCCGGCTAACTGTTCAACCCGCACCTCATCAGCCAAATGCTGGTCCAACCAGGCATTCAGCCGTCCCATGTCCAAACGTTGCGTGACACAGCCCGCGCCAGCCGGTTGAGAGCCAGCCAGAGAGCCAGCGGGCGAGTCTTGCAAATACACCTCTAGCGCCCGCAGCAACAGCATAGCAATTTCATTTTGCAACGCCGGATACTGCTCCAGCTGGTAAGCCAAGCTGTGGGCCAATTGATTGAGGCCGGGGGGCACATTAAAAAATCGCGGGGTATCGAACAATCGCTCGATACCCGCGTCTTTATCCAGCGACGTAAACCCTGTCACGGGAATGTCGAGCACCAGGGTGCAATTGTTGCCGTCACCCTGGTATTCATGCGCGCGCGAACAGGGAATCAAACAGCCCCGCCGAGACGTCACATGGCCACCGCCCTGCCCCTCCAGGGCGAGTTCGGTCACGCCGCTGGTGGCAAGAATCAACTGATGGTGGTCATGGCTATGGGCGACATGTTCGTGGTCGAGATTGCAGCTGCGCAGTTCAAGCGGAAGCATGGGTCTTTCCATCCTGGCGGCAGGAACCTTTGACTATACGCCTGCTCGCACCTTCTCAGTGTTTAGCCAACAAACCTTTAATTAACGTCACTAAAAGTCCTTTGAACCAAACGTTATTTATCTCGCTGAACAACCAAAACGCCCGCAAAACGGGCGTTTTTCACAGTGGACAGGATGGATCAGCGATACACGAGATTAGGCAACCACGTGACCAGGCTGGGGAATACTATTACCAGGAACAGCCCCAGTGCCTGAATGCCCAGGAAGGGAAAAGAGGAACGGAAAATCTGCGCCATGGTGATGTGCGGCGGGCATACTCCCTTGATATAGAACAGCGCATAGCCGAACGGCGGGCTGAGAAACGACATCTGCATGTTGACCAGATAAATGACACCGAACCACAGCGACACATTCATCGGTTCCACACCCGACATTCCGAACAGGCCATCGAAGTTCAGCCCCTGGATCAGTGGAACGAAGATAGGCACCGCCAACAGCAGGATACCCACCCAATCGAGGAACATGCCCAGCGCCACCAACAGCACCATCATCAACGCCAGCACCATGTAGGGACTCAGGCCCGCGCCGGAGATCAGTTCCTGAACGAATGTCTGGCCACCCTGCAGGATATAGAAACCCACGAAGATACTCGCCCCAAAGATAATCCACATCACCATGGCCGTGGCCACCAGGGTGGTCATGCAAGCGGCATGCAGGTTAGGCCAGGTGAGACGCCTATGCAGCGCCGCTACCACCAGCGCACCGAAGGTGCCGATACCCGCCGCTTCCACCGGGGTAGCAATCCCGGTAAAGATGATTCCCAGCACCAACATCACCAGAATGATCGGTGCCAGCATGTTACGCAGCAGACGCAGCTTTTCGGTCATGCTCACCCGATCTTCCACCGGCATGGGCGGAGCCAGCTTCGGGTTCAACGTGCCACGCATCCATACATAGAAACCATACATGCCCGCCAGCATCAGACCGGGAATCAGCGAGCCCAGGTAAAGCTCACCCACCGACTGCTGGGCGATGACGCCATAAATGATGGCCAGAATGGAAGGCGGAATCAAAATTCCCAAGGTGCCCCCCGCCATGATCGAACCAATCGCGATTTCCGGGTCGTAATGGCGTTTGAGCATCGCCGGCAACGCGATCAGCCCCATGGTCACCACGGCGGCGCCGATCACCCCGACCATCGCCGCCAGCAGCGTGGAAGCGACGATAGTGGCAATCGCCAGACCCGCCTTGAGACCGCCCATCCATTTGTAGACCACATCAAACAGCTCTTCGATGATGCCGGCCTTTTCCAGCACCGTGGCCATGAAGATGAACAGCGGAATCGCCGATAACTGATAGTTGGTCATCATGGGAAAGATGCGCGACGGCATCAGGTTAAGCATGTTCTGGTCACCCACCAAATACAGGAAGCACACCCCCAGCCCGCCGGTGACGAAGGCCAAAGGCAGCCCAGCCACCAGAACCACCATCAGCGTGCCGAACATCACCAACGTCAGGCCGCCGATACCTACGTTCGAGAGGCTGTTTTCCAGGCTCAGCGCCAAGCTTTCATAGTCAGTCACCGCAATATTGACCATTTCGAACAAGGTCCAGACGGCAATGATCACCCCACTGATTACCAGGACATTGGCAAAGGTCTGGCTGCCCTCATGCAGCTTGCGGTGGTGAAAGAAGGCCTGAATATCTCGGATCAATTGTGCAATACCCTGGAGCAACAGCAACAAGCCCCCGAAGAACAGCATGAATTTCACTGGGTAGTACTGCACGGCCCATTCCGTGAAAGACACTTCATTGGAATAG
Organism: Vreelandella rituensis; assembly: GCF_003336665.1. Classification (GTDB taxonomy): domain Bacteria; phylum Pseudomonadota; class Gammaproteobacteria; order Pseudomonadales; family Halomonadaceae; genus Vreelandella; species Vreelandella rituensis. Next base: position 26,603 of record NZ_QPIJ01000012.1, read on the forward strand.
CTCGACCCAAAGAAATAGGCATCACTGACCGACTGGGAGAAAAACTTCCAACCCGTCGTCAACAAGGCAATCGTGAAGATGAAAAAGAACACCGAGGTCAGCAGATCCAGTGCCGTTTTGTTCAAGGGCTTGGCCCGGCTGTACAGGATGTCCACTCGTACATGCCCACCTTCGCGCAGGGCAAAGGCCCCCGCCAAGAGGTACTGCATGCCGAACATCAATGTCATCGACTCATGCGCCCAATTGGTCGGCGAGTTGAACGCATAGCGCATCAATACTTCATAAGCGAAGACAAAAGGCGCAATCAATGACCAGTAAGCGACGTAACGTCCGAAGAAACCGGAAATACCGTCGATACCGGTAGTGAAGAAATTACCCGGCGCCTTGTAGCCGGTATCGGTTACCAGAACTTCGGGCGTATCGCTTCCGCTGACGGTTTCTCCGCGGCGAAAGCTTCGCTCGACGAAAAACATCACCACCAAAGGAAGAAATATCAGCACCGACCAGTAGAGCCAATGCGGCAAGACGAAATTGATCTCAAGATTCATGGACACTCCTCCGAGAGGCCATCGCCTGTTGGCAATAACCACGGATCAACGAACCGAGGGGATGCTCGATTGGGTCGGGTTAGACACAAACGTTGCCACCCGCAGATGGCAACATTCATGGGTTCCGGCATAAGCTCTCGGCAGGTCAGGCGTTCAGCTGGTAACCCTGGATGTCCTCTTCCGTTATCAGCCCCACCGCCGGGTCCATCATGGTGTCCAGATGGGCTTTGAAAAGCCGCGCGGCATCGGGATCCTTGTTGGCCCACTTGAACCACAGGGGAATAGCCGCTTCGCGGAAGCGAGTGGCATCCTCTTCCGAGAGGTGAATGATCTCCACGCCCTTCTCGCGGTATTTGGGCCATGCTTCAGCGTTGGCTTTCTGAATGGCGGCGTAATGTTCGCGCGAATAAGCCGCCACCAGATCGTGCATCAGATCCTGGGTCTGAGGCGACATCCGCTCGAAGATGCGACGGTTGACGGAAATGTCCATGAGGTCGACGGCCTGGTGCAGGCAAGGCGTCGAAGGCGGCCCCATGATGATGTAGTCGGCCACTTGCCAGAAGCCTAGCTCATAGTTCACCGCCGCCCCGGTATAGTCGGCGGCATCGATGGTGCCCTTTTCCAACGCTGGATAGACTTCGGAGCCCGGCAGCAGCGTGGTACGCGCCCCGATGGCGGCAAACGTCTCGGCCACGATGCCGCCCGGCATGCGGATCTTGATGCCCTTGAAATCATCAAAGCTGCGCAACGGCACCTTGGAGTGAATCAGGTTGAGGTCATGGTGAACGTAGCCCAACAGTTCCTGACCCTGTTTGCGATAAAGGTCCTTGGCAATACCGAAACCACCGTAAGCCCCGAACATAATGTCCCATTGATGCGGCACCGAAAGTCCCATCGGATAAGCGGTCAGGAACACCCCTGCCGGCATCTTGCCGGGCCAGTAGACCGTGAACCAGTTCTGCCCATCCAGCACCCCGTTGCGAACCGCATCGGCAACCTCGAAAGCACCGGCCACAGCCCCGGCCGGGAACGGCTCGATACGTACTTCACCGCCCGTGGCTTCGGCAACACCGGCCGCCCACTTCTCGAATATCCGATACCCCGTGGTGCCTGGCTGCCAGGAAGATTGCATTCGAATCCGAATTCCCTCCTGCGCCTGCACATTGCCAATCCAAGGCGCGGCGACTGCAGCAGCGGAGCCGATAGCCGCGGTCTTGAGGAAATTACGTCGGCTGGGGGTCTTGATTGCGTCGAGAGGGTTTGTGGTGTTGTTGACGGAAATGTCTGAAACGGAAATGTCTGACGGTTTCTTGTCGTTTGGCATGACAGAGACTCCTAATGGAAAAGCACGCCCTCAATACAATAGATAGCAAGTGGCGGCTAAATCTTGTTGTTATCGTCCGTAGACCATCGGGATGTGCGCTTCCCCCTTGGGGTTACCGCACAGTAGAAGTGAATCTCCGTGCTGGGCTGATGGAAATTTCATGAGCACTGGAAAACGCTTCCACAATTAAAGTTAACGAAAAGCCTCAAACTGGCCAATCGAAACATTCAACGCAACCCCTTGCCAGCCAATGGTAAGACCAATTTTTGTTAACAGGTAAATCCGTGCGAATACTGAGAAAACCCTGGCATTACCAATATTCCCAAGGCAAAAATCTACGACTAAAGCGCAACTAAAATGTCTCTGGATTCATAGACCAACCGCAGTAGTTCCTGGGCTTTTGGCATCTTTCTGAGAATTTTTTGGCTTCCATATCACCTGTCCAGCTTCTCATCGCATTCACGGCAGGGCAGCCATACCACCCTCACGAATACCAAGCGCAGAACAGCGTAAACTTTATGTTACGTTCTGCACTGCGTACGCTACACATGGAAATGATTATAAAAATGAACCTGATGGAACGTTCATTGCGTATATCTAGAAATTCAACTCGACTCTATTCCAGTAATTTCCTGTTCATCTAGACAACTTCAGCGATACAAATAAAATTAATATAAATCAGTAACTTAACACCAAGAACACCTCCAAAAACCAGGGATTTTACTTTCAACCATCTTGATCAGGTAATTAGAAACTTAATAAAAAATAACTATTATTAAATAATACTATTTTAATTTAATTAAACATATTTACTGTTTTTAATTAACTAAAAAATTCATATCTGCTGGAGTGATATTTAGTGATGTACTTCAGCAGATACCGAGGTATCGTTAAGGCATCTATCAGGTTAAGTAAAAAACTGTAACAAAAGTTATGCGGCCAACTGAATCACAGGGATGTTTAAATATGAGCAAGGCTAGCAAGCGAGTACTCGTAACAGGTGGCGCTGGTTTCATCGGCTCGCATAGTGTCGAACAATTGCTAGCGAGTGGATATAACGTCTGCGTTCTCGATAACCTATCCACAGGCAAACTCACCAACCTTCCCCACCATGATGGTTTAACTTTCATTAAAGGGGACGTCTGTGATCTTCAGGCTGTAAAAGACGCCATGCAGGGCGCCTCCTACTGTTTGCATCTTGCTGCGCAGGTATCTGTTGTTCGCTCAGTTGAAGATCCATCGAGCTCGGCCCAACAGAATATATTGGGATGCATCAATGTCATGCAGGCTGCACACGAAGCGGGAGTAAATAAGTTAGTTTACGCCTCATCAGCCGCTGTCTATGGCAACCCTCGTCATTTACCGATTGCGGAAACATCGACAGTTTGCCCCCTTTCACCTTACGGCTTAGAAAAATGGGTAGACGAACAGTATGCTGCGTTGTTCCACACCCTATATGGCCTGCCTAGCCTCGGACTGCGTTACTTTAATGTATTCGGTCCGCGACAAGACCCAAAGTCTCCTTATGCCGGTGTTATATCGAAGTTCTTCGACTGCCTGATAAGGAAAACCTCCCCTACCGTTTTTGGCGACGGCAGACAAACGCGTGATTTCATCTTCGTCAAGGACGTCGCTCGAGCCAATATCGCCGCGCTGACCAGCTCTCACCAAGGCGTCTGTAACGTGGCTACCGGAAATCGAGTCGATCTGCTGGCGCTACTGAGCCTGCTGCACGGCGTGACTGGCAACTACCTTCCGGCAGTTCATTTACCAAGTCGTGACGAAGATATCCGTGATTCACAGGGCGATACACAGCGCTCCCGTGCCTGGCTTGACATCCAGCCTCAATGGACACTCAACGAAGGGCTCAAGGCATTGTATACCGCAACCAGTGAAACGCATGCAGCCTAGATTGCAGACTTGATACAAACAACTTCGATAGCTGCCTGACGATAAAAAACATGCCTTATTGCTTGTATAACGCCGTTTGTGACAGTGGGGAAGTGTGATGACCAAGTATATTATCAATTTAGTGCTATGCGTTCTTTTGTGGTCGTCGAGTGCCTCGTTGCTCGCCGCTCCCCAATCTCCGAGCGTGGCCTTTTATTATGGCAACGAAATGCCCGTCGACATGCTTGGTCAGTTCGACTGGGCTGTAGTCGAATCAGCCAACCTGTCACAAACACAGTTTTCCCGTCTGCAACGCCACGGTACCCAAGCCTTCGCCTACGTGAGCCTGGGCGAAGTCGAAGCTTGGCGAAGCCAGGCTGAAGAAGTCCCCCACTCCGTGCTCGTGGCCAGAAACGAGCACTGGAACAGCGCCGTGGCCGACCTGACTCAGCCGGAATGGGCCGACTACATCATCGAGGATCGCATTCGTCCGCTCTGGCAGGCCGGCTATAGGGGCTTATTCCTGGATACCCTCGATAGCTATCGCCTGTTTGCCAAGGAAGAAGCTGCTGCAACTGAACAGCAGGATGCCCTGGTCGGCTTGATCAGGCAGATCCGCCAGACCTTCCCCGGCATCAAGTTGATTCTCAACCGCGGTTTCGAGGTCATGGATCACGTGCACGAGGACGTGGTTGGCGTAGCCGCCGAATCGCTCTATCAGCGCTGGGACCCGAGCACACGGCGTTACGGCGAGGTGCCCGAGGACCATCAGGCCTATCTGCTCGACCAATTTGAGCGCATCCGCGACCGCTATCAGCTGCCGCTCATCGCCATCGATTACGTGCCGCCCAACGAGCGTGACAAGGCGCGGGCCAATGCCCGGCGGATTGCCGAGGCAGGCTTCATCCCCTGGGTCAGCACCCCGGAGCTCAACCAGATGGGCGTGGGCCTGATCGAACCTCTGCCACGCAAGGCATTGATCCTTTATGACAAGTCCCGCACCGAAGATAACGACATGAGTTCCTCCTACGCTCACCGTTATATCGCCATGCCGCTGGAGTACCTCGGCTACGGCGCGGTCTATCAGGATATCAACGAGCCGCTGCCATCCGATCTTCTGCATGGTCGCTATGCAGGCGTGGTCAGCTGGTTCGAGGATGGTCTCGCTCAGGGTGAGCGCTATGAGAAGTGGTTGCTGGGGCAGTTGGAAGCCGGACTGCGTATCGCCATCTTCGGCGAGCCGGGGGTCGAGATGTCCGGTTCGCTGGGGAGGTATCTGGGTATTCGTGACGTTTCACCGGTCGAACCGCAAGGCCTGGTGGTGGTGAATCAGGACGCCATGCTGGGCTTTGAAGGCATGCCTTCCAGCCCTCCCCGCTATCAGGCCGGCTTCAGCCTGTTAAATGACGACTTGCAGGCCCACCTGACCCTGCGTGACGGCAAGGGTAGCGAGTTCGTGCCCATACTGACCGCCCCCTGGGGCGGGGTGGCTGCCTTTCCCTGGATCATACAGCAAGCCATGCCGGAGCAAATGCGCTGGATTCTCGACCCCTTCGCCTTCCTTCAGCAGGCGCTGCAGTTGCCTGTCATGCCAATTGCTGATGCCACTACCGAGAACGGCTCACGCTACTGGATGACTCAGGTCGATGGTGACGCCTTTGTCAGCCGGGGTGACTTCCCGGGCGCCCCGTTCACCGCAGAGATCCTGCTCGAGGAAATTTTTCAGAAGTACCGCGTGCCCACCACGGTCTCCATCATCGAAGGTGAAATCGGCCCCGACGGCATGTATCCCGAGCTTAGCAACCAGCTGGAACCCCTGGCCAGGGCCATCTTTCGCCTGCCCTGGGTAGAAATCGCCACCCACACCCATAGCCATCCCTTCGACTGGCTGAAACTCGAAGAAGGCGATCTCGCCGGCCAAGGGAAAACCAAGGCGGGCTTCAACTACAACCTGCCCATCGAGAATTATCACTTCTCCCTCGAGCGCGAAATCGCCGGCACGACCCGGTATATCAACGAGCGCCTGGCCCCTCCCGGCAAACAGACCACCACCGTTCTCTGGACCGGCGATGCAGTGCCCCCCGAGAAGGCGCTGGCGATCGCCGAGCGTATCGGGCTGAAGAATATCAATGGCGGCAACACCTTCGTCAACAACGACAATCCCACCTTGCTCAACGTCTCGCCGATGCTGCGCCCTCTGGGTGATTACCTGCAGGTTTACGCCCCCCAGATCAATGAGAACGTCTATACCAACGACATGACGGGACCGCTATGGGGTTACCGGCGCGTCATCGAGACCTACAAGCTGACTGACACGCCGCGTCGTCTGAAGCCCATCGACATCTATTACCACTTCTATTCGGCGGCAAGCCCGGCGGCGCTCAATGCACTCGACGATGTGTACCGCTATGTGCTTACCCAACAGACCCTGCCTGTATTTGCCAGCACCTACAGCGAGATCGCCCAGAACTGGTATGACCTCGGCATCGCCCGGCGACTGGATGGCGGCTGGCAGATCCGCGGCGCGACCCAGACACGCACCTTGCGCCTGCCGCGCGCCATGGGCTGGCCCGACATGCAGCGCTCCCAAGGTGTCGTGGGTGTCAGGGAGATTGACCAGGGCCGCTACGTTGCGTTGAGTGGCGATGACCAGGCCACACTGCACCTGTCGCCTCAGGTCCCGCGCACCGCGCATCTTAGGCGTGCCAACGGACGCGTCACTCAGTGGCAGCGCGACCGAAACGGCCATCTGCGCCTGCAACTGGTCGCTTCGCAGGTGCCGCTGGAAGTCGAACTCGGTGGTATCGGTGCCTGTCGCGTGATGGCTCCTCAGGCCCAGCGCAGCCAGACGAACGCCGGAGGGCTCCTGCTGCGCTACCGTGCTAGCGAATCTGGACCCATCGAGGTGAACTGTGAGCAATAAACCAACGCACGATGCCTGGGAAATCTCGCCCAAGCGGCTAATGCCCGCCATGACATTACGCTTTCTTGCGTTGGTCCTGATTCTGGCCCTGGTGCTGCTTTTTCCGGCGAGCCAGCTTCTGACCCTGGGCAATAGCAGCGACGCTACGCCCAGCAGCGTATCGATTTTCTACTCCAGGACGATGCTGCAGGCCAACCCGGACAATCGTGAACTGCGCTTCAGTCTGGCCACGAAACTTGCCCAGGTGGGCGAGATCGAAGAAGCCCGTCAACTGCTCGCCCCGCTGGCCGATGACCCGACCCTCGGCGTTCAGCGGCTCCTGCTGGAACTGGACTGGCAAGGCTACATCGCCCTTACCGAGGACGATGCGCGTCGCTCCCAGTACCACGACGACCTCTCCTTGCGCCTACAGCAGGTCCAGGCGATTCCCGATCTGCCGCTGGATACCATTGCCTCCCTGGCCATGTACTGGCTGGCATTAGGCGAACCGGCCCAGGCCGCAAAGCTATATGAACACTTGGCCACTCAAGACCCCACCAACCGTTACCAGTGGCTATCCCTGGCCGGCCAGTGGTGGCTCAAGGCAGGCTACCCCGAGCGCTCGGCAAAAGCCTGGCATGGCGCTTTCGAGGCCGCAGAGGCTCAACCCCAAGCCAGTCTGTTGCACTGGTTCATCCCCTCCGCTTTGGCTCAGAGCGACAGCCGCCGCGACGCCGCACTAGCAGCATTGAATGCCGCCCAGCAGAGCCAGGGAGCAAGCGCATTGGAGTATGCGCGGCGATTCATTACTCATTACCCGAGCGACCCCGAGTTTCTGAACATTGGCATCAGGATTGCGCTGGCGCAGAACCAGCCCCTGCAGGCGTTGGAATGGTCTCATCGTTATCTTGAAGGCAGGACCGACGATCTGCAGGCATTGGAACGCCATGCCAATATTGCCCTGGCGGCCGGCCAACCCGCCGAAGCGGCTTCATATTTCGAACGCCTCGCCGAACAGGATCCGGACAACCGCTACCACTGGCTATCGCTCGCCGGTGAATGGTGGCTCAAGGCCGGTGATCCCGAGCGCTCGGCGAAGGCCTGGCGTGACGCCTTCGATGCTGTAGAAGCAGAAGCAGAGCCACCGGACCTAGGCCTGATCGGATGGCTCATACCTTCCGCTCACGCCGCCGTCGACACGTCCGCTGCATCACGCCGTCGTAATGCGGCGCTAGCCGCTCTACAGGCAGCGCGCCAGAGCCTGACCCCTGACACCATGACCTACGTCCGAGAATATGTGGAGTATTACCCCCAGGATACGGAGATCCTGGATGTCGCGATCCAGATCGCCCTGGCTCTCGATGAAGCCGAACAGGCAATGACATGGTCCAGTAACTACCTGCGTCTCAACCCACAAGAGAGCCAAGCCCAAGAGCGCCATGTCAACATTGCCTTCGCCTTGGGACTTGTACAAGAGGCGGCGACCATCCTGACCCAGCTGGTTGAAGCCAATCCCGCTAATGTCGATTACCGCCAGCGGCTGGCCCAGGCCCAGCGCTGGGCCGGACAGCCTCAGGCGGCACTGAAAAGCTACGAATATCTGGCGACCCTGAATGGGGATCCTTATTATGACACCCAGGTCATCGATATTGCCCAAAGCCTCAATGACCGCCAAACCACATTGACTGCCCTGGTCCGTATTGGTAACCGCCAGCCTCTCGATGACCGCCAGCGCCGCCTGCTCGTCGACCTGTATTACGATCTGGGCGAACCCGAAAGGGCCATTGCTCAGATTCAAGAATGGATTGACAGCGGCCCGACGACGCGTGACCTCTGGGTACGCATGGCGACATGGCAGGAGCAGACCGGCGAGCTCGAGGCCGCGCTCGCCAGCTGGCAGCGCATCGCGAATCACTTCGGCAATGATGTGCAGGAAACCTATGCCCGCAGCCGCCTGCAAACCAAGCTCTGGCAACTGCCCGAAGCCCTGGCCACGTTGCAGATATTGGAACAACCCCCGGCGAGCAACGACGACACAACCCAAGACTACTGGAACATGCTCGGCGAACTGTCTTGGCACATGTTCGATGTCGAGTCGAGCAGCGACGCCTATCAGCAGCTCTACCGTGCCGGCACTCTAGACGAAGAGTATTATCCGCGCCTGATTCAAAGCATGGCCGAATCCGGCAACATCGAAATGGCCATGCAGGTCGTTCGGGAAGACTGGCAGGCGCGTCGTCAGCCCGACACCGTGATCCAGATGCTGGACGCGGCACAGCGCCAACAGCGCACCGACATGATCCACGAGCTGTTCGAGATGACCCGGCACGATCGTGCCCGCTTCGCCGACTCGGCCGACTACTGGTGGATCTACGCCGAGCAACGGCTCGCCCTCCATGATATCGACGGTGCACGCCAGGCCTACTTGAAGGCGCTGGCCCTGGCACCCGGAAATACCGGCCTGCGCGCCGCCCTCATCTATACGCTAGTGCAGAATCAGCGTGATCTAGAGCTACGTCGCTATCTATCCCAGTGGGGCTCAAGCGCCCCGGGCGATGCCGACTTGCTGGCCGCCTTCGCCGCCGGTTACAGCCAGCTGGGCGACAGCCGACAAGCCTTGCACTGGTACGACCTTGCGCTGCGCGCGGCGCCCGATAATTACCTGCTGATGCTGGATTACGCCGATGCACTCAGCCGGGTACGGCATCACGATTCAGCGCTACGCTTACGTCGCCATGCCCTGCTCGAGCTGCGCCCGAGGCTGCAAGCCGAATTGCAGGACGCCTCTCAGCTGTCGCCCGAACGCAAACGCGAGCAGGCCCGCGTTATCGCCGTGCAGACGTCGCTACAGGGTCCCGACAGCAGCCGCGACTGGCTGCAGGCCGTCATGACCCACGATACGCTCGGCAGTGAAGACAGCGCCTGGTTGTTCGACAGCTACATGGCCCAGCAGCAACCGGCCTATGCCCGCTATTGGCACCTGCGCGCCCAGTGGCAGCGCCAATCCACACCACAATGGCAACAGCTGGCAGTCGCCATGCAGCGTAACGATCACGCCGCCCTGCAGCGTCTACTGAGCTCCCAGGCCGGTGGCAATCTCTCCACCGGAGATCGTATCGAAGCGCTGAACCGGCTCGGCCATCGGGAACAGGCGCTGTCCCTGGCTCTCGACCACAGCGACGAAGAAACGGGGTACCTGAGACGGGCGGCCGAACTGACCAACGAGATGCCCAATCGCGCCGGCGTTCAGCTGGAAACGGCACAGGTCGGCGATATCGACATCATCTCTAGTAGCACCCTTCTGCAGTTCAGCGATGAGCGACTCTCCACGACCCTCGAGCTGGGTCAGCGACGCTTGAGCGACAGCGGCATTTACGCCGAGATCGACGGCCTCCAGGACGAGCGCTTCGCCCGCCTGAGCCTGGCGCGGCGCCAACGACGCGGCCAGACCAGCGTCACGCTGGGCGCCCTCGACACCCAGGCCGAGACCGCCTTCCAACTAAGTGGCCAACAGGAATGGCAATTCACGACCCGCCTGGGCGGCTCGCTGTTCGCCGACTACAACGCCCTGAGCGAGGAAACCGATCTGCTACGTGCGCTGGGCGTCCGCGACCAGCTCGGCGCCACCCTCGACTGGCGCCTCACCGCGCGAGATTCCGCCAGGCTGAGTGGCGCCTATACCGAATTCCATTCTCGGGAGTCGCGCAACAAGCTCGCCGACGGCTATCGCCTGGAGGCCGATCTTACCCACGCCCTGATAAGCGGGGCCACTCGCCAGGTGCTGGTGCGACTGCTGGGCAGCACCGAGCACAATACGCTGGCCAGCCAGCTACCCGCTGATGTCGCCTCGCGCGTCCCGGCAGATACCCGAATGGATGCCCTGGTGCCCGAACGCTATTCCTTCGTCGGTGCGGGGATTTCGCTGTCGCGTGGCGAACCGGGTAGCCCCTACCCGCTTGTCGCCTCACCGCGCTATAGCCTCGACCTGGATGCCGGCTACGTCATGCCCGACAACCAGTTCGGCATGAACGCCAATCTCAGTATCGGCACACGGCTATTCGGTAGCGATGAGCTCAGCCTACATCTGGGGGTGAATCAGAGCGGCGATGCCGCTCGCTCGAACACCTTTAACGCCATGCTCAAGTATCAGTTTTTTCTGGGACGCTAGTGCCTAGCGAACCTGAGGGTGCAACAACGCGTGAAGACACGCAGGGGAGAAAGTGATGACGATGACCAAGCTACAACGACTGTTTCAACCAGGGCGCGCGCAGGTTCAACTAGGGCGCGCGCAGGTGCTGGCCATGTTACTGACGCTGGTGCTGCTGTCCGGCTGTGCCGTCACCGATGTGCATCGCGGCGATGCGCTTCAGGCCCAGGCTCGCTGGATCCAGCTGCCGATAGCCAACTATGCGGAAACGCCTCTGGCAGGCCAGCGGGCGGAATCGATCCTGGCGACGCTGCTGCATAGCCAAGGCATCGCTTCGCTGGGCCGTTACGCACCATCCGAGTCGGGGGGCCTGCTGGATTTCAACGCCGACAGCATCTATCAGGAAGCGCTGGACTCGGCTCGTTCCGAGGGTTACCGCTACGGCGTCACCGGCGCGGTCGAGGAGTGGCAATACAAGGCTGGACTGGATGGTGAACCCGCGGTGGGCATCAGCCTCAGGGTGGTGGATATCGCCTCCGGCGACACCCTGTGGAGTGCCTCGGGCGCACGCACCGGCTGGGGTTACAGCACCGCCAGCGGTACCGCACAGAAATTGATGGCTGACATGATCGGTGACCTGCCGGTTCAGAAGTGAGGCAAGCATGGCCACACAGATAGACGACATTCGTTACCAACCGCCGCCCAGGCGTACTCGCGTACTGGAAAGCGCACTGCTGACCCTGACCCTGCCGGTTATCGGTTGGATGTTTCACCGGCAAGATCCGCTGTTTCTCGACAGCGACTTTACCTGGTTGATCATCGCGCCGCTGCTCGCCGGTATCCGCTATGGCTTCGTGTACGGATTCTCCAGTGCGCTGGTTACCGTCGCGCTGATGATAGTCGTGTCGCAGGGGTGGCTCGCGATACCGGAAACGCCCCTCCCCGTGCCCTATGCGGCCGGTATCATTCTTATTGGCATGATCGCCGGCGAGTTTGCCGACATCTGGCAACGGCGTCTGATGCAGATGGGAATCATGAATACCGCCCAAGCGACCCGGCTCGAGGAGTTCGTACGCCACTACCACCTGCTGCGGGTCTCCCACGATCAATTGGCCGAGCGTCTCGCTGCTACACCGCATACCCTACGCGACTCCTTGTTGCAGCTCGCCGAGCGCTTCCCTCAGCTGGCACCGACGGAGGATTTTCTTAAGCGATATGCGGGGGAGATTCTGGCTTTTTTTGGCGTCCACGGCAAAGTGCAGCAAAGCGCCCTGTACCGCGTGGAAGACGACGGCAGGCTAGGCTCTGACCCTCTGGAAACCTATGGTGGTACTCCAGCGACTCCCGTCTCCCCCGGTCACGCCATGATTCGCGCCTGCCTGCAGCAGCATCACATGATCTGCTTGAAAAGCGAAATGACCCGGGGTGTTAACGAGGATCAGGACATCCTGCTGGCAGTGGTGCCGCTGATCGACGTGAATGACCGGATCTGGGCCATTGTGACCATTACCGAGATGCCTTTCATCGATTACCACCGTGGCCAATTGCACCTCCTATCGGTACTCGGAGCAAGCTTGGGGGATCTTATTCATACCGCTTGCGAGCGTCAGTCAGCCAATGAAAAGACTGCCCGTGAACAATTTATCGCCTTGCTCAAACGCTGGATCAGGCACGCTCAACGCTACAAGGTTCATTCCTTGCTAATCACCTTGAAGCTGTCCGAGCATACTTCCGATGAACTACTCAGGAAAATCCATGCACTGGCATACGATCAGTTACGCGTTCTTGATGCCAGCTGGGTGCAGGCTGATAACACCGGTTCTCAGCGCATACATATTCTGCTGCCCCTTACCAATAAACAGGGCGCCAAGCCTTACTGTCAGCGCTTGGCTACCCTCCTGCAAGAACGCTACAGCACCAATGCCACTGACGGCGACTTTGTCTTCAAGTACCAGTTGATCGACGGCACACTGCCTGCCAGCACGCTATTGCGAGGCCACAGTCAACAGGAAAGTCAGCATGGCTTGGCGTAGTTTGCTGGCACTGGCCTGTCTTGGGCTGGGGTTAGTCTGCGAAACAATGGCGTTGCATAACGCCGTCAACCTATCGGCTGAAGTAGCGCTCATCCTGCATGGGCTGGCTACTTCGTTATTGACACCAGGCATTTATTTCTTGCTGCCCGAACGTTATCGATACCCTAAGCCGGGTGCCCTGGCCTTTATTGGTAGCAGTATTCTATTTCTTCCGGGTCTAGGTGTGCTTGGCATGCTGGTTGCGCTCCTGCCGGGACTTTACCTTGCGCGCATCCGACGCGCCTCTGAGTGGGCCCCGTTGGAAAGACCCGACCTGCCCTTCCGCCCTGTCTTGTCAGCAGCCCCTGAAAGTGCCGTCATGCGGGATGGCCTGGCGGCAGTACTAGCCCACTTCGACGACCCAAGGCAGCGCCAGGACGCCATTACTGCCTGCCGTCACCTGCCTCACCGTCAAGCCATTCCCTTGCTGCAGCAAGGGTTGACCGACGTAAACGATGAAGTTCGTCTGTTGGCCTACGCCATGCTCAATACCACCGAGCGGGAACTTGATAGCCGAATTCAGGAAATGGAAGCCGCTAGTGTTGCCGATTCTCATGGCCATCGCTCCGAGGCGCTGGCCGAGCTGTACTGGGACTACGGCTACCTTGGCCTCGCCCAGGGCAGCACGGTCAAGCATTTACTTGACTGCGCTCTGGAACATATCGATCAGGCCATTGCCTGTCGGCCCACCGCACAGCGCTGGCTGCTGCGAGGCCGTATCTGTCGCAAGCAAGGTCATTATGATGCCGCTCAGGTCGCCTTTGATCATTGTGAGCGACTTGGATTGAGCGATGATGATTTGGCACCGCAACGGGCCGAACTCGCCTTTCTTCGCCGGCGCTTTGCAGAAGTGTCTGTAGAGTTACGACGCTTGAGCAAAGACGCGGCCACACAACCGCCCCTAGGTTCCATCGTGGAGTACTGGCAATGAGCTGGCCTAGATTAGAAAAAAGTGACGTCCCTGCTGATGTCACGCTATTGCTTGAAGGAACCTATCCGATGGTGCGCGGAGGAGTGGCCGGCTGGATCGACCAGTTGATTCGTGGTCTGCCGGAACTGCGCTTTGCAGTGGTGTTTCTGGGTAGCCGTGAAGATAACTATGACGGCATTCTCTATGAGCTTCCCTCCAACATCGTGCATTTGGAATGCCACTATTTGATGCAGGCGAAAGACGACAACAGTGCTCCTGCACAGCATGAAGGTAACCCGGCGGCGTTCAGGGCCAGTGATGCCCTGCATGACTATTTCCGTACCCCACAACAACAAGACGCCAAAGAACCCCTGTGTGCCATGGCCCGGCTATTGGGCAAGAAAAATGGTATATCCCACGAAGATTTCCTTTACAGCCGGCAGGCGTGGCAGCAGATCGTCAATTATTACCGCCGCTATTATTCCGACCCGTCTTTCGTCGATTACTTCTGGTCGGTGCGCAACATGCATTCGCCGATCTTCCTGCTCGCGCGTATCGCCCAGCAACTGCCTCCCAGCCGCTGCCTACACGCCATTTCTACCGGTTATGCCGGCTTTCTGGGGGCGCTGGCGCACCACATTCACGACTGTCCCTTCATCGTTACCGAACACGGCATCTATACCAAGGAGCGCAAGATCGATCTTGTCGAAGCGTCCTGGATCAAGAGCCATGACGATGTGCTAACTCACGGGTTCCGCCACGATACCGGCTACATCCGCAACCTGTGGATACGTTTCTTCAGTGGCCTCGGCCGGCTGGCCTACTCCGCCGCCAATCCGATCACCACACTCTACGACGGCAATCGGGAACGCCAAATCGCTGACGGCGCCCGACCTGAGCGCACCCTGGTCATTCCCAACGGGATCCGTATCGAACGATTTCGTCCTTTGCGCGGGCAAACCGCAGCTAACACGCGCCCCATCGTTGTACTGCTCGGGCGCGTCACGCCAATCAAGGACATCAAAACCTTCATCCGTGCCATGCGTCAATTGTGCATGCAGTTACCCGAAGCCGAAGGCTGGATCGTCGGCCCAGACACGGAAGATCGCCAGTATGCCCAGGAGTGCCGTGACCTGGTGGAGCAATTCAAGCTGACCGACAAGGTAAAATTTTTGGGCTTTCAACGCACCGAGGACATCATGGCGCAGGCTCGCCTGGTCGTGCTCACGTCGATCAGCGAGGCGCAGCCATTGGTGGTTCTCGAAGCCATGGCCGCCGGTTTACCTGTCGTGTGCACCGATGTTGGCTCCTGTTACGAATTGGTGCATGGCGCCCCTCGCACTGCGAGCACCCAGGCCTCTAGTAGCCCAGCAAAAGAGGGCGCGGCGGGCCTTACAGTACCCATTGCCGACCCCAGCGCCATGTCCCATGCCATGTACTCCCTACTGAGTGATGCCAAGGCCTGGCAGACCTCACGCGATGCCGGTATCGAACGCGTGGAAGCGCAATATACGGAGCAGTTGATGCTTGAGCGCTATCGCCGGATGTACCAGGAGACCCAGGCCGAACAGAGCGTTCGCCCAACTATCCCCAAGGAGACAGGCGATGGCCGGCATCGGATTCGAGCTTCGTAAACTCTTACGCAAGGAAAGCTATTTCGGGCTGTTGCATGCCTACGGTTATGCCGGGGTGATCAGCTCGGGGCCTTGGGTGCTGTCGATCCTGGCCGTGATGGCGTTGGGTCTGCTATCGGTGGGCAGCGCCCAGGGCGAGGCACGCCATGTGACCCAGTTCCTGGTTTCGGTAACCTATCTAGTGGCCGGCTCACTCGTCCTGACCGGCCTGGTCCAGCTGCTATTCACCCGCTTCGTGGCGGACCGGCTTTTCGAGCACAGAAATCAGGTCATTCTGCCCAACCTAATCGGCTTGTTGACTGGCATCAACGCAATAGCCGGTGTGCTGGGCCTGGGTATCCTCCTCCTGCTGTTCAATGGCACTTCACTGATCTATCGCATCGAGATGCTGATCGGCTTTGTCCTGCTATGCAATATCTGGTGTATCACGGTCTTCGTGTCAGGCATGAAGTCCTACCGCCAGGTACTGCTGGCATTCTTTCTCGGCTACGGAGCCACCCTGGTGCTGGGCCTGCTACTGCGTCGCTTCGCCCTGGAGGGATTGCTCGGTGGATTCATCCTCGGTCAGGCGCTATTGCTGTATACCCTGCTGTTCATGGTGCTGCGCGACCATCCCGGCGAGCGTATCTTTGCCTTCGACCTGCGGCGCGCCAGCCAGACCCACCGCTCACTGATGCTGAGCGGCCTGTTCTACAACCTCGGCATTTGGGTCGACAAGCTGGTGTTCTGGTACAACCCCAATACCTCTGAGGCCATCATCGGTCCGCTACGTGCCTCACCGATCTACGACCTGCCCATCTTCCTCGCCTACCTGTCGATCCTGCCTGGCATGGCAGTCTTTCTGGTGCGCATGGAAACCGACTTCGCCGAACGCTGTACCGCCTACTACGACGCCGTGCGCGATGGCGGAACGCTCGAGCATATCGACCATTTGCTCGGGCGCATGGTGGATAGCGTTCGTCAGGGCATCTACGACATCTTCAAGATCCAGGGCATCACCGTGGCCTCGCTGATTCTGGTTGGCCCCACACTGATCGCGTGGCTGGGGTTCTCGCCCTACTACGTGCCGCTGTTCAACATCGACATCGTCGCCGTCGGCATCCAGGTGCTATTCATGGCGATCCTCAACGTGCTGTTCTATCTCGACAAACTTAGGCTTGCACTATGGCTTTGTCTGCTTTTTGTCGTCTCTAACCTGGTTCTCACGATAATCAGTCAGTATCTAGGAGCCGCTTTCTACGGCTATGGGTACGCCCTCTCGTTACTGATTTGTTCGTTGACGGGTCTGGTACTCCTTGATCGTGAATTTCAGCAATTGACGTATAAAACTTTTATGCTGCAGAAAGGGTTTTAGACTCTATCCGAATGTCGACAAGCGACGGTCAGACAAGGCAAATATCAGATTTGAATAAGTAATTTTATTTTTACCCATATCTAACGATGTGTTTGGCTGCCTCGCTATACGATAGTGGGCAGCAGCCATGACCATTCTTTTCTCAGCCCTATAAGCCGCCCAAAAATGGGCGGCCTTTTTATTGAAGGGGTCATAGGACTGGTCTAAGTTTCAATAGGTGGTAATGCAATGCGGTTTGGTACTATCAAACAATAACCGCTGACCCTGTTTGGCAAGGTGAGGATAAAGACATGAAAACAGCATTGATTACATTGGCATTAAGTGGAGTTTTCTTGGGTTCTTTCTCGGCATCGGCAGACATGCATGCTGACATGCAACAACTGGCGGAGGAGAAACAGTGCCTGAGCTGCCATGCCAGAAAGGACGATACACCGAGGGCGCCTGGTTTCAGCAGCATCGCGGCAAAATACTCAGGAACTGAGATGAAGAGCTATCTGGTCGAAGTCATACTGACTGGAGGCGAAGCGCATTGGGGATCTGCTGCCATGCCGGAAGCCGGTGAACGCGCTGAAGTGAGCGAGGAAGAGGCCGAGCAACTGGTCGACTGGATCTTGAGCATGCACAAAGGCGACGACTAACCATTCAGTCCGAGAGACCTGTTCCGACAAACAACAGATAAACGCTTTGGCTGAAATTCAAGCGGGCAGGGGCTCACCGATCTCGCCCAGCAGGGTTGGTTGAGCCTTTTTGTGAGACCAAACAGCTAGCCCTTAGCGCTGACACGAGCCAATAATGCGCAGAGTGCGCTCGTCGATACCGAGCGCTTCCAGCGGTTCGGAGATACCTTTTTCCTTTAACCATAGGGCCTGGAGCGTCACCGCTTCTCCCTCAAGTTGGTCGCGACATTGCACCTGCAGGTGGGCATTGTTGGCGAGTTGGACATGGTGAACGACCTCGTGCAGGAGATAGCTGGCGTCAACGAGATTATCGAGGTCACAGTCACTGTCCAAGTAAATGATTGGATTCTCCGGGTCGTAGATACCACGAATCAGCGGTACCTGATGCGAGGCGAAACCCGGATAACAGCGTTGCCGAAGGGTCTCCTGATCTTGGAACTCGACGGGTGGCGGCTCAGGCGCAGCGTAGTCGGTATGCGCAGCCACCCATGCCGTCATGGTTGTTGCGAGACCCACTACCCGACCGGCTCGGACATCCTCCGCCTCCACTGTGCTGAGCGATAGCACGAGCAGGATACACAGCAGTAGGCTACGAAGCATGGCGCACACCCCCAACTTGGCCTAAACAAGAAGAGCCCTCATTATCACCAACGGCCCCACATGCGTACGCCTATCCATTTCAAGCTATACAGGCAACTCTGGAACAACAAACAGAAAGCTTAATCCGCTCCTTGTCAGAATCCGCTCTGAACTTTTCAGAGGCTACAAGTATGCGCTGAAAATCGAGATGAACAAAAAGTGGACAGATTCAGATATTCAGAAAGGGGAAAACAGGAATTTCAGGCACAAAAAAAGACGCATAAGCGTCTGATTTTGAAATATTGGTGCCGGTGGTCGGACTCGAACCGACACACTGTTTCCAGCGGCGGATTTTGAATCCGCTGCGTCTACCAATTCCGCCACACCGGCAACGGTTGCGTATTATACGTAGGCAGCCGGAGAGGTCAATCACAAATGCTGACTTTGGCGAGGTTAATCGCTATCCTATGCCGCCCGATTCATTCCAAGAGTCCCTTTTTTCATGCAGCGTGCCGATTTCGATTACCCGCTTCCCGAGGAGCTGATTGCCCGCTATCCCTCCGAGAGCCGCAGTGACTGTCGCCTTTTATGTGTGGACGGCCCTTCGGGCGAGCTGGCCCATCGGCGCTTTCCCGACCTGTTGGAATTGCTGGCGCCGGGCGACTTGCTGGTGTTCAACGACACCCGCGTGATCCCCGCGCGCCTGCACGGCCACAAGGCCAGTGGCGGCAAGGTGGAAATGTTGCTTGAACGCCCGCTGGATGCGCATCGAGGGCTTGCGCATATCCGTTCGAGCAAGTCGCCCAAGCCGGGGACCGAGCTGATTTTCGAAGGCGATATCCATGCCATCGTGGAGGGCCGCCAAGAAGCGCTGTTCGAGCTGCGCTTTTTGGGCGAGACGCCGTTGATCGACCTGCTGGAGCGCCACGGCCACATGCCGTTGCCGCCTTATATTACCCGCGAGGATGAACTCAGCGACCGTGAGCGTTACCAGACCGTCTATGCAAGGCGCGATGGTGCCGTGGCCGCTCCCACCGCCGGGTTGCATTTCGATCAGCCGCTGCTCGATGCGTTGAAGGAAAAAGGCATCGAAAGCGCTTTCGTCACGTTGCACGTAGGGGCCGGCACCTTCCAGCCGGTGCGCGCCGATGACATTACCCAGCATCACATGCACAGCGAATGGATCGAAGTGAACGAAGACGCCTGCCGCCAGGTGAGAGCTGCTCAGGCAGGTGGCAAGCGCGTGGTCGCCGTGGGCACCACCAGCGTGCGTTGCCTGGAAAGTGCCTGCCTGAAAAGCCTGGATGGGAATATAGCGCCTTATAGTGGCGATACCGATATTTTCATTTATCCGGGTTATGAATGGCGCTGCGTGGATGCTCTGATCACCAACTTTCACCTGCCTGAATCCACCTTATTGATGCTGGTGGCCGCCTTTAGCGGTTACGACAGCATGATGGCCGCTTACCGGGAAGCCGTCGCCAAGCGCTACGCCTTCTTCAGTTATGGTGATGCCATGTTTCTTAGTCGCCGCTGAACGTTTTACAAGCGCTTTTTCCAGATTTTAACGATCCTTTTTTAACGTTTTTCTTTTAACGACCCTTTTAGTCCTAGAGGGCAAGAGACCCCCATGCGAAATGATTGTTTTATGCGCTTCGAGCGTCTGGCCGACGATGGCCGTGCACGTCGCGGCCGCCTGCACTTTCCGCGCGGCACCGTGGAAACCCCGGCATTCATGCCGGTTGGCACTTACGGTACCGTCAAAGGCATGACGCCTGACTCAGTGAAAGAGATTGGCGCGGAGATCATTCTCGGCAACACCTTTCATCTCTGGTTGCGGCCCGGCACCGAGGTCATCGAAGCCCACGGCGACTTGCATGACTTCGCTCAGTGGGACAAACCGATTCTGACCGATTCCGGCGGTTTTCAGGTCTTTTCCCTGGGAGAAACGCGCAAGATCACCGAGCAAGGTGTTCATTTTCGCTCACCGGTGGATGGTGCCAAGGTATTCATGGGGCCGGAAGAGTCGATGTCCGTACAACGCTCCCTGGGGTCGGATGTAGTGATGATCTTCGACGAATGCACGCCCTACCCGGCGACATTCGATGAAGCGGAAAAGTCGATGGAGCTTTCGCTACGCTGGGCCAAGCGCTCATACGATGCGCATGGAAACTCGCCTTCCGCGCTGTTCGGCATCATCCAGGGCGGCATGCATCCTGAGCTGCGTGAGCGCTCGCTGAAAGGCCTTCTCGAGATTGGCTTTGACGGCCTGGCGATTGGCGGGCTTTCCGTGGGCGAGCCCAAGGAAGAAATGATCAAGGTGCTCGACTATTTGCCCGACTGGATGCCCGACGAAATGCCGCGCTACCTGATGGGCGTGGGCAAGCCCGAAGACCTGGTGGAAGGTGTGCGGCGTGGTATCGACATGTTCGATTGCGTCATGCCGACACGCAACGCCCGCAATGGTCACTTGTTCACCGCTGAAGGCACTGTCAAGATTCGCAATGCCAAGCATCGCTTTGATACGCGGCCACTTGAAGAAGGATGCGACTGCCATACCTGCAAGCATTTTTCCCGTGCCTACCTCCATCATCTGGAC
The DNA here is from genome assembly GCF_003336665.1 of Vreelandella rituensis. Classification (GTDB taxonomy): domain Bacteria; phylum Pseudomonadota; class Gammaproteobacteria; order Pseudomonadales; family Halomonadaceae; genus Vreelandella; species Vreelandella rituensis. The sequence continues at coordinate 47,239 of NZ_QPIJ01000012.1, forward strand.
CGCTGCAACGAAATGCTCGGTTCGATGCTCAATACCGTTCACAATTTGCGCTACTATCAACGCGTCATGGCTGATTTGCGCGCGGCTATCGAAGCGGGTACATTGACGAACTTCGTGGAAGGCTTCTACGCTCGGCGCGGCATGCCTGTGCCCCCCGCCCCGAATTGACCACAGCCACTCACTTTATCGCACTATTTCATTCCCTCAATCAGGAGCTCGTTTCAATGCTGGATTTCTTCATTTCCCCAGCCCTTGCCCAGGATGCCCCCGGCGGCGGCGGCATTGCGCAAATTGTCATGCTGGTCGGTTTCGTGGCGATCTTCTACTTCCTGCTGTGGCGCCCCCAGGCCAAGCGGGCCAAGCAACACAAGCAGCTGATCAGTGGTTTGGCCAAAGGCGATGAAATCGTTATCGGCGGTGGTGTTGTGGGCCGTGTCACCAAGGTGGGCGATGAGTTCATTACGCTGGAAATCGCCGAGGGCACCGAAGTCAACGTGCAGAAAAATGCCGTGGCCGCCGTATTGCCCAAAGGCACCATCAAGTCCATCTAAACACCTCTTCCCCCCTGCCGAACCTAGTGCCAGCCACCCCGGCAGGGGTGGAAATGGTCTGAGATGGTGACCTTCCGTTGCACGTCGCATAAGCGACGTGCAACGTTCCGTCCGTTATTGAAGGCAGGGCTTGCATGCTCAACCGTTACCCCCTGTGGAAGTATCTGCTGATTCTGGTCATTCTGGTGACCGGGCTGATCTATTCGCTTCCCAATCTGTACCCCGAAGACCCTGCGGTACAAATCAGCAGCGACCTCGCGCTGGATGAACGCCGTATCACGCAGATCGAAAATGCATTGACCGATGCCGATATCCAGATCAAGTCTCTCGAAGAGCAGAACGGTCAATGGTTAATCCGCCTGAGACATCCCGACGACCAGCTTGAAGCGCGCGACATACTCAGCGATATACTGGAACAAGATGCCACGGTGGCGCTTAACCTCGCCGAAGCCACGCCGGGCTGGCTCCAGGCACTGTCCGCTTCACCGATGACTCTGGGCCTCGACCTACGTGGCGGCGTGCACTTCTTGCTCGAAGTGGATATGGAAGCCGCTCTCACGCAGCGCCTGGAAGTCAACGCCAGTGCCATGCGTGAAATACTGCGCAGCGAACGTATACGCTACCGCAACACTGAAATCGACGAGCGTCGCCTATCGTTCGACTTTGCCAGCAGCGAAGATCGCGATGCCGCGCGGCGCCTGATCAGCCGGGAATTTCCCGACTTCGATTATGAAAGTCCCGGTGAGGACCGTAGTGCCAGCCTGGTAATGACGTTGACGGAGCAGTCCATCAACGAAATCCAGGATTACGCCATCAACCAGAACTTGACCACTCTGCGTAACCGGGTGAATGAGCTGGGCGTATCCGAACCACTGGTACAGCGTCAAGGACCGGATCGCATCGTGGTGGAGCTTCCCGGTGTGCAGGATACCGTCGCCGCCAAGCGCATCGTCGGCGCTACGGCTAACCTGGAATTCCGCCTGGAAGCCCGCCCGGACACACCCAGCACCGAAACCGAAACCCTCAGTTTTCGCAATGAGCCTTCGCGCACCGCTGAACTGATGCGCGATGTGATCATCACCGGGGACAGCGTCTCCAGCGCCAGTCATAGCTTCGATGAAAATGGCCGCCCCCAGGTCAACATCAACCTGGACGGCACCGGTGGCACCCTGATGAATCGCGCCACTCGCACCAATATCGGGCGCAACATGGCGGTGCTGTTCATCGAGCACAAGACCGAAGACCGGGTGGTCATGGAAGACGGTGAAGAAACCGTGGTGCGTGACCCCTACGTGGAACGTGGCCTGATCAGTCTGGCCACCATCCAAAGTGCGCTGGGCAACAGTTTCCGTATCACCGGGCTGGACTCCCCCACCGAGGCGGGGGAACTGGCGCTATTGCTGCGTTCCGGCTCACTGGCCGCGCCGATCTACTTTGTCCAGGAACGCACCATCGGCCCGAGCCTTGGGCAGGAAAATATCGAACGCGGTTTGATGTCGGTGATCGTCGGCCTGTTGCTGGTGGTCGCGTTCATGCTGATTCGCTACAAGGTATTCGGGATAATCGCCAATGTCGCCCTGGCGCTGAACCTGACGCTGCTGGTGGCGGCCATGTCGATGCTGGGTGCCACACTCACGCTTCCGGGGATTGCGGGTATCGTATTGACCCTGGGCATGGCGGTGGATGCCAATGTATTGATATTTGAACGGATACGCGAAGAACTGCGTAACGGCCTCTCGATACAGCAGGCCATTCATGCCGGTTACGAGCGTGCCTTCACCTCGATTCTGGATGCCAACATCACCACGCTGCTGGTGGCGGTGATTCTATTTTCGATCGGCACCGGGCCGGTCAAGGGCTTCGCGGTAACGCTCTCGCTGGGCATTATCTCGTCGATGTTCACCGCCCTGCTGGTCACCCGCGCCATGGTCAACTTGCTTTACGGCACCAAGCCGGTGAAGAAGCTCTGGATTTAAGAGGTGGTAATGAAACCCATAACGCATCGACAACTCGACTTCATGGGCAAACGCCGCCTGGCGTTTATCGTCTCGGCGATACTGCTCAGCGTCTCGATATTGTCTATTCTCTTTCAGCAACTGAGCCTGGGGCTGGACTTCACCGGCGGCACCTTGGTGGAAGTCCGCTTCGCGGTCGCGCCTTCACTGGATGCCATCCGCCAGCTACTCGAAAACACCGGCTTTCAGGATGTCTCGGTACAAACGTTCGGCGCCTCCACCGAGGTGTTGATTCGTTTGCAGCAAGCCTTCGACCCGGAAGTCGGCAATCAGGTCGTCAACCTGTTGCGTGACGACGGGGCAGCGGTAGAGTTGATTCGGGCCGAGTTTGTCGGCGCCCAGGTCGGCGACCAGCTACGCGACCAGAGCGGGCTGGGCATGCTTGTCGCCCTGGGCGTGGTAATGCTCTATGTGGCGCTGCGTTTCCAGTACAAATTCGCCATCGGCGCGCTGTTGGCGCTGCTACACGATGTGATTATCGTGCTGGGTGTCTTTTCGCTGTTTCGGCTTGATTTCGACCTCACCGTACTGGCCGCCCTATTGGCAGTGATCGGCTATTCATTGAATGACACCATCGTGGTGTATGACCGGATTCGCGAGACCATTCGCAAGTCTCTTCTGAATGACATGCCGGCCATTTTCAATGAAGCGATCAACGCCACCCTGTCACGCACCCTGGCGACATCCGGCACCACCCTGCTGGTACTGCTGGCATTGCTGATACTGGGCGGCGACATGATCTATCACTTCTCCATCGCGCTTATCATCGGTGTAGTGGTAGGCACCTTCTCGTCGATCTATATCTCCGGTGCGCTGCTCCTGCCGCTCAAACTCAAGCGCGAAGACTTGATCCCGGCGAAGAAAGAAGACGAAGACGCCGAGGAAGAACTTCCTTGAATAACGCGCTACCCAAGCGGCGCTGACTCGGTCGCAACGCAAAAAGCCCCCTGCCGGTTACCGACAGGGGGCTTTTTCATTGATCAAAAATGCAAAATTCGGCTCAGAAATGTGGCGTCAGTTGCTTGACCAGTGCCTTGTAGAGACGCGGCCCGGCGGCCATCAACTGGCCTTCGACCGTGACCGAGGGTCGGCCGTCCGGCGTTCCCATCAAGGCCCCGGCTTCCTTGAGCATCAGGCTACCCACATGCATATCCTGCTCTTCCAACCCCAGCACGAAAGCACTATCGACTCGGCCACTGGCCAGTTCACAGATATCCAACAGGCCACTGCCGCTGGCCAGCAGGGTATCCACCTGAGGCCCAAGCTGTTGAGCCAGGGTGAGGTAGGCCGGCAGATGGCGACTACGCAGAAAGAGTTCCGGCAAGCTCATGGCCATTCGCGTGGCTTCGACCGCAGTAGGCTTGCTTACCCGAATACGCTTGTCGTTGTGCTGAGCACCCCGGCCACGGCTGGCAATGTATTCGTCATCGCTGAAAGGACAGACCACGACGCCATGTTCCGGGCGACCCTTGACAAGACAGACTACCGAGATCGCAAACCCCTTCCCCGCTACCGCAAGATTGGAATAGCCATGCATCGGCTCGATTTTCCAGAGAATCTCCTCGCTTTCCCCCTCACCTGGCTTGTGAGGCGTAAAGCGCCCCATGAGGCCGTGCTGGGGATAGCCGCGTTCCAGCTGTTGCACAATGGTGGCTTCCGCCTTGTGGGCGGTCTCTTCCAGCAGGCGGTCGAGGTTGAACTCATCGTGAGCGTTTTCGATGCGTTCACGTACACGCAAGAACTGTTCGGAGGCACTGCGCGCAGCACGCAGTGTGAATTGGACCATCGGATGCATGATCAAGCCTTTTTACGAATATGTTAAAGAACGGGCATTGAATAACGGGTGTTGAAAACAATTAAATAAAGAACAGCAGACAGCGGCAAGGACATTGCGTATCTTGTTGGCGCGCAATCCTAGCAGATCCCCCTCCGGCACGCCACGCAGCCGTGCTAAACTCGACGTTTACTCAGACAAGTTCCGCTTCGGCGCGGCTTATCTATCTTGCCCGTACTTTGCTTGACCGTATTTTCTTGCCCGTATTTTCGACTTTTGAGTTTTTCTTCATGCTTGAGCGCATTCGTATCGTCCTTATCGGCACCAGCCACCCCGGCAATATCGGCGGCGTCGCCCGTGCCATGCACAATATGGGGCTTGCCGATCTTGCCCTGGTCGCACCGCGCTGTGAGGTAATCACCCAGGACAGCATTTCCCGCGCGTCCGGCGCCGACCACCTTCTGCACCGTTCGGCAAGCCACCCCACGTTGGAGGCGGCGGTAAACGATTGCACCCTGGTAGTGGGTGCCAGCGCGCGTTCGCGCACCCTGCCCTGGCCGATGATTTCACCTCGTGAACTGGGCCAACGGCTGCCCGAGGAATGTCGCGCCCCCCAGGCACGGATCGCCCTGGTGTTCGGCCGCGAGGACAGTGGCCTGACCAATGCCGAACTCCAGCGCTGCCATGCCCATGTGCACATCCCGACCAACGCCGATTTCAGCTCGCTCAACCTCGCCGCGGCGGTACAGGTGCTGGCTTATGAATGTCGCATGACCTGGCTTGACCAGCCTGAAAATGCACCGCAGCAGCAAAAAGCGGATGACCCCGCGGCGCAAACGTTGGCGACCCATGCCGAACTGGAGCACTTTTTTGCTCACCTGGAGCGCACCCTGATCGCCATCGAGTTTCATGATCCCGCCCAACCGCGCCAACTGATGGCGCGGTTACGCCGTTTGTACCTGCGCGCCCGGCCGGAACGCATGGAACTCAACATCTTGCGCGGGATACTTTCCGCCACAGAAAAAACCGCCAAGTCAGCCGAGACGCCGCCTTCGGAACACCCTTGAAGCCCACTGCTTACGCCCTCACTATATGAAAGGCACGGCTCCACTCCCTCAAGGAACGCCGCATGTTTCAACTTCTTCGTGAAGACATCAATAGCGTGTTCGACCGCGACCCCGCCGCACGCAATTTCTTTGAAGTGCTGACCAATTACCCCGGCCTGCATGCCTTGCTGCTGCACCGTTTGAACCACTGGTTGTGGGGCAAGAACCTGAAATGGCTGTCGCGCACGCTTTCGACGTTTTCCCGCTGGTTGACCGGTATCGAGATTCACCCTGGCGCCACGATAGGGCGACGCTTTTTCATCGACCACGGCATGGGTGTCGTGATCGGTGAAACCGCTCAAGTGGGTAACGATGTCACGCTGTATCAGGGCGTCACGTTGGGGGGCACCAGTTGGAACAAGGGCAAACGTCATCCCACCCTGGAGGATGGCGTGATCGTCGGCGCCGGCGCCAAGATACTCGGCCCTTTCACTGTAGGAGCCGGGGCCAAGATAGGCTCGAATGCCGTGGTCACTAAGGAGGTGCCCCCCGGCGCCACGGTGGTCGGCATCCCCGGCAAGATCGTCAAGCGCCTGGAGCCGGACGCGGAGCAAGCGCTTGACGTCGACCCGGCACGTCGCGAAGCCATGTGCCAGAAATTCGGCTTTGACGCCTACGGCGTCAGCCAGGACATGCCCGACCCCATGGCCCGCTCGATGCAGGCCATGCTCGACCATATGCATGCCGTCGATGAGCGTATCGAACATATATGCACCACCTTGCGCAAGCTCGATGCCAGCTACCGTGACGGCAGCCTGCCGGAATTGCGCGATGAGGATTTCGCCGAGATACTCGATGAAAAACCCACCGGCAGTTCTGGCGCCGGCCGCTTTCGATCACAGGATGAACAGCACAATGGTTGACCTTAGCACTCAGGCTTTCCCATAATGGCTATTACATTTGCTGATTGTTCGCCGGCCTCGCCGGCACCGAGGTGCTTGTCATGCGCTTGACCACCAAAGGTCGCTACGCGGTAACCGCCATGCTCGACATGGCGATGCACACCGGCCAAGGCCCGACCAGCCTGGCCGATATTTCGCAGCGACAGCAAATATCGTTGCCGTATCTTGAGCAGCTTTTCGCCCGGTTACGCAGGGCTAATCTGGTCAGCAGTGTGCGCGGGCCCGGCGGCGGTTACCTTCTGGCCATGGCGCCTGAGGACATTTCGGTATCGCAAGTGATCGATGCGGTGGATGAAAGTGTCGACGCCACTCGCTGTCAGGGCCTGTCCGACTGTCAGCAAGGTGACACCTGCCTGACGCACTATCTGTGGAGCGAACTCTCGACGCGTATCCGTGATTTTCTGGACGACGTCACCCTGGAGCAACTGATGCACCGCCACGACGTTCAGCAAATCGCCACACGCCAGGATCAGAGAGTCACGGGCACTATCCTGGCGTCTTCCTGACTCTAGCCTCCTCGATAGTGTTTATAAATTAGCCGTTGGCTTGTTCAACTTGCACCCTTCAAGCGTAGACATCCTTAAATGAACGCAACCGCTCCCACCCTACCGATCTATCTGGATTACGCTGCCACCACGCCGGTGGATGCCCGCGTGGCTGAAGTGATGTGCCGCTACCTGACGGTGGATCAACTGTTCGCCAATCCGGCGTCACGTAGCCATATGCTAGGCTGGCAGGCGGAACAGGTGGTCGAACAGGCTCGGCGCCAAGTGGCCGATGTTCTCCACGCCGACCCGCGTGAAATCGTCTGGACCAGCGGCGCCACCGAAGCTGACAATCTGGCGCTGACCGGCTTCATGCGGGCCAATCAGGCGCGCGGACGGCACCTGGTGACGTCCATTATCGAGCACAAGGCCGTAGTGGATACCGCCAAGGCGCTGGAGCGAGAAGGGTTCGAGGTGACCTGGCTAACGCCGCAACGCGACGGGCGGATTCAGCCGGGGCAACTGCGCGAGGCCATGCGCGAGGATACCGTGCTGGTCTCGCTGATGGCGGTAAACAACGAACTGGGCAGCATCAACGACATTGCGGCACTGGCGGCGGTGGCCCATGAGCACGGCGCCGCCTTCCATAGCGACGCCGCTCAGGCGGTTGGCCGTATCGAGCTTGACGTCGAGGCATTGGGCGTCGACTTGATGTCGCTCTCCGGGCACAAGGCTTACGGTCCCAAGGGCGTCGGCGCGCTTTACGTCAAACGTCATCCCGACATTCGCCTGGAAGCCCTGATTCACGGTGGTGGCCATGAGCGCGGCATGCGCTCGGGCACCCTGCCGACTCATCAGATTGCCGGCATGGGCGAAGCCTTTGCCTTGATTCAGAACGAAGGCCTGGAAGATCAAGCCCGGATTTCCGCGTTGCGCGACAGGATGCTGCAAGGGCTGGCGGATCTACCCGGAGTGCATGCCAATACTGCCGTCGACGTGGCGGTACCCAATATCCTCAATTTGGCATTTGCCGATATCGACGGCGAGTCATTGCTGATGGCGTTGCGGGATATTGCCATTTCCACAGGCTCGGCATGCAACTCCGCAAGCGTTGACCCGTCTTATGTACTATTGGGGATCAAGACTCCCCGGGCATTGGCGTTGGCATCGCTGCGTTTCAGCTTTGGCCGCTTCACCACCGAGGCCGAGATCGACCACACCCTGACCGTGCTGCGCCATGCGTTGCAAGGGCTGCGCAGCACGGCAAGTCAGACATAGCGCCATCTATAAAGGGGCTATCTTTACAAAGATTTATCTATAGACGTCAAGCGGTTACCGCTGTCATTTATTTTTGCAGGAGAACCACCATGGCGACTCTCAACATTACGACCGCTGCGGCAAAGCAGATCCAACATGTGCTCGCTGAACGCGGCCAAGGCTTGGGGTTGCGCGTTTCAGTCAAGCCCAGCGGCTGCTCGGGCTATAGTTACGTGCTGGATTTTGCCGATGAAGCCGACCCCGATGACGTCTCTTTCGAGGCTCACGGGGCTCAGGTGTTCGTCACTCCCAATGCGCTGGAAATGCTCGATGGCAGTGAAGTGGATTTTGTCAACGAAGGTTTGAACCGTTTTTTCCGTTTCAACAACCCCAACGTCAAGGATGAATGCGGCTGCGGTGAAAGCTTCACCGTTTAACCAGCGTCACACCGGTATTCAATGTCTTGACGAGGCGCTATAATCGCGCTCACTCGGCAACCTGCCGTCGCAACCCATATCGCGCCGGCGCCCGAATCGCTTGTCTTGCGTGCCGCCCAGGCATTTCCCCGGGCGGCACCTTCTGTTTAAATCCATTCAAGGAGAGCCTTTACCATGGCAACTCAACGCACCCTGTCAATTATCAAGCCCGATGCCGTCGCCAAGAATGCCATTGGCGAAATCTACACACGTTTCGAAAAAGCCGGCCTGAAAATCGTCGCGGCTAAAATGATGCACCTCTCGCGTGAAAAGGCCGAAGGCTTCTACGCCGAACACAAGGAACGTCCTTTCTTCGGTGACCTGGTCGGCTTCATGATCTCCGGCCCAGTCATGGTGCAAACGCTGGAAGGCGAAGACGCCATCGCCAAGAACCGCGACCTGATGGGCGCCACCAACCCCAAAGAAGCCGAGCCTGGCACCATTCGCGCCGACTTCGCTGAATCTATCGATGCCAACGCTGTCCATGGTTCCGATGCACCTGCCAGTGCCGAGCGTGAAATCGCCTATTTCTTCACCAATGACGAAATCTGCCCGCGTTAAGACTGCCCGCGCCAAGGCAGTCTTGCCGGCCACTTTTGCGGGGGTTCATACCCCCGCCTCTTCGAATCGCTGATCACCATGACCACCATTGTTTCCGAAAGTACTCAACCCGAAAGGACCAACCTGCTGGGTCTTTCTCGCGAAGGCATGGAAGCTTTTTTTCTTTCCATCGGCGAGAAGAAGTTTCGCGCCGCCCAGCTCATGAAATGGATTCATCACGAAGGTTGCGATGATTTTTCCGCCATGACCAACCTGTCCAAGGCGCTACGTGAACGCCTGGAAGAAGTGGCTGAAATTCGCGGCCCGGGTGTCGTCTACGAAGGCACCTCCAGCGACGGCACCCGCAAGTGGGTACTCGAAGTCGAAGACGGCAGCTACGTGGAAACCGTATTGATTCCTGCGGAAAACGGCAAGCGTCGCACCCTCTGTGTATCCTCCCAGGTGGGTTGCTCACTGGATTGCAGCTTCTGCTCCACCGGCAAGCAAGGTTTTCAGCGCAACCTGACCGCCGCCGAGATCATCGGCCAGGTTTGGGTCGCCCAGCGCAGTTCCGGCCCGCAGAAGGATACGGCCAATCGCGCCGTGACCAACGTGGTGATGATGGGCATGGGCGAGCCGCTGATGAACTACGACAACGTTCTGCCGGCGATGAAGCTGATGCTTGACGACAACGGATACGGACTTTCCAAACGTCGGGTGACGCTTTCCACCTCCGGCGTCGTGCCCATGATCGACAAACTCGGCGACGACATCGACGTGAGCCTGGCGATTTCCCTGCACGCCGCCACCGACGAGCTGCGCACCGAACTGGTGCCGATCAACCGCAAATACAACATCCGTGCGCTGCTGGATGCTTGCCACCGTTATCTGGCCAAGTGCGGCGATGCTCGCCTGATCACCATCGAGTACACCCTGATCAAGGATATTAACGATCAGCAGGAACATGCCGAACAACTGGCGGCATTGCTCGAGGAGTTGCCCAGCAAGATCAACCTGATTCCGTTCAACCCCTTTCCGCACTCAGGCTATGAAAAGCCTTCGCGCAACCAGACCATGCGTTTTCAGCAATGGCTGTATGATTTGGGTCTTAACGCTACGATTCGTTCTACCCGGGGTGACGATATCGACGCTGCCTGCGGCCAATTAGTGGGGCGGGTCAAGGACCGCACCAAGCGCAATGCACGTTACATTCAGTCCATCCAACTCGATGCCGACTAAATCGGACACCGCCTTGACTTGCGCAAGGCACGGCGCTTTGATGAACAGGCTTTTTACATCGGGCCGACAGTTTGCTGCCAACGCCGTGAGGATTCACATCATGCATCGTCGCTATAACTCCGAGCGCTGCAAGCGGACGCCTTTACTGTTCACACTGCTGAGTGTCTTGTGGTTGAGTGGATGCGCCGCTCAGGCGACGTCCTCTCCAGGCGCCGATGACAGCGCGGTCGAGGCCTATACACAACTCGGCGTGGCCTACCTGGAACGCGATAACCTCTCGCGTGCCTTGAATGCCCTGGATCGAGCCCTGCAGATAGCCCCCGAGCATAGCGAAGCCTTGCAAGCCATTGCCTTGGTATATCAGCGTCAGGGGGAAAGCGCCTTGGCTGATGAATATTTTCAACGAGCGCTGCGCGCCGAGCCGAATTTTACCCGGGCACGCAACAACTATGCCGCCTTCCTGTATGATCAGGCACGCTTCAAGCAAGCCTGCGAGCAACTGGAACAAGCCTCGCAAGACGCTCAATATGCCAATCGCACCCAGCTATTTACCAATCTAGGTCAATGTTACCTGGCGCTGAACGAGACAGAGGCGGCCCGCACCAGCTTGCAGCGTGCCCAACAGATTGACCCGCGTAATCCGCGGGGTTATTTGATGCTAGCCGAACTGGAATATTCTCAGGGTAACTACCAACGTGCCCGGCAACCGCTGGAAACTTTTTTACGCCTTGCCGGCCCTAATCAGATGGCATTATCGATGGCTATCGATATCGCTCACGCCGAGGGCGACCACGCCCAGGCGGCCGACTATCAGCGCCAGCTCGATGCGTTGCGCTGAATCGGCATACGGCTTACGCCCTGACCACCGCTTATTAATGAAGGATGCTCAGCCATGAGCGAGACTCACAACGATGAACTACCTGAGAACAGCGTGAGCCGTGTGACCACCTCTCCCGGCGAGCTATTGCGCCGCGAACGCGATCTTCTGGGCCTGCCGCTGGGCGATGTTGCCGAAGCGCTCAATCTACGCCCCTCCGTCGTGGACGGTCTCGAACACGACAATTACGACGAGATTCCCGTTCCCGCCTACCGGCGCGGCTATTTACGCGCCTACGCCAGGCACCTGGGGATGGACGAACAAGAAGTGCTCGATGCCTACAAGGCCCAGGCCGGAAGTAGCGAGCCGGAACGCAAGGTGACCTCGATCCAGGCATCCCGGCCTCCGTCACGCCTGGGTGCCTGGTTGTTCAAGCTGGTCACCTTGCTGGTGATAGTCGGGCTTGTCGTGGTCACCGCGATGTGGTGGCAAAGCCGTGGCGGCAACGAGCCGCCTGGTTTCGGTAGCAGCTCTTCAGAGTACGAATCAGGGTATGAAGAAGCCAGCTCGCAAACCGACAGTGAGGCACCGGCAGGTTCTTCAGAAGGTCCCCCAGAAAGCCCTTCGGCAACTCAGGACGAAACAGCCCAGGCGATGGCCGATCGCAGCAACGCTATGGCTGAAGAAGAAGCGACCAATATGCTGCAAGGCGCACAGCCAACCTCGCCTGATGCCATGGCAAGCCGTGACTCCGCCGAGGTAGATCCCATCGTGCCTCAGGCAGAGGAGGAGCCGACCCAAGGGGTTGCGTCAACGGCTGAGACTGCGGCTAACGAATCCACCGAAGAGCAAGAAGCCGCGCCTGCCACCAACGCCAACACCTTGGAGCTGAGTTTCAACGAGCAGTCCTGGACAGAGATCTTCGATGCCACGAACCAACGCATCCTGGTTGGCTTGCAGTCACCCGACACTCAAGTCAGTGTGGAAGGTCAACCGCCGTTTCGTCTGACCATAGGCAACGCTACCGGTGTCAAGCTGCGTTATCAGGGCGAACCGGTAGACCTGCCTGCCCGCGCCGGCGACAATAACGTCGCCCGTTTCACCCTGGAAGAGTAATCCGTCCTATGCACGCTCCTTCTCCGATCAAACGCCGTCTCTCACGTCAGATCCATGTGGGCAACGTTGCTGTCGGCGGTGATGCCCCGATTTCCGTGCAGAGCATGACCAACACCAACACCCTGGATGTGGCCGCCACCGTGGCTCAGATTCGGCAGCTGGAAAAGGCCGGTGCCGATATCGTGCGCGTTTCCGTGCCTGACATGGACGCCGCCGAAGCCTTCGGCAAGATCAAGCTTCAAGCAAACGTGCCGCTGGTCGCCGACATTCACTTCGACTACAAGATCGCCCTGCGCGTGGCCGAGCTGGGTGTGGACTGCCTGCGCATCAACCCCGGCAACATCGGCCGCGAAGATCGGGTGCGAGCGGTGGTCAATGCCGCCCGCGACAACGGCATTCCGATCCGGATCGGCGTCAACGCGGGTTCCCTGGAAAAGGACCTGCAGAAGAAATATGGCGAGCCCACGCCGGAAGCGCTGGTCGAATCCGCCATGCGCCATATCGACCATCTCGAGCGGCTCGACTTCCCCGAGTTCAAGGTCAGCGTCAAGGCCTCGGATGTGTTCATGGCGGTCGCCGCCTATCGATTGCTGGCGACACGAATCGAGCAGCCCCTGCACCTGGGGATCACCGAGGCGGGTGGACTGCGTTCTGGCACGGTCAAGTCATCGATCGGCCTGGGCATGCTGTTGATGGACGGCATCGGCGATACCATTCGCGTGTCTCTGGCCGCCGACCCGGTCGAAGAGATCAAGGTCGGTTACGACATGCTCAAGAGCCTCAAGCTGCGTGCCAAGGGCATCAACTTCATTGCCTGCCCCAGCTGCTCACGCCAGAACTTCGACGTCATCAGCACCATGAATGCCCTCGAAGAACGTCTGGAAGACGTCATGACGCCTCTCAACGTCTCGGTGATCGGCTGTGTGGTCAACGGTCCCGGCGAAGCCAAGGAGACCGATATCGGCCTGACCGGCGGCAGCCCCGCCAACCTGGTGTATATCGACGGCAAACCGGCCAGCAAGCTGCGCAACGACAATCTGGTGGATGACCTGGAAGCCTTGATTCGAGACAAAGTGCGCGAAAAACAGTTGAAGCAACAAGATACGATAGCCCGCAGTGATTAGCCTCTCTCGATGGCCCGCTTGCAAGCGGATCACGCCCAGCCGGCCATTGAAGACCCGGTCCTGCTCGTCAAGGAGTTTGCATTGAGCAAGAAAATCCAGGCCATTCGTGGCATGAACGACCTGCTTCCCGACGTCAGCCCGCGCTGGCAGTTTTTCGAGTCTCGGGTGCGCGACCTGATGCAGCGCTACACGTTCGACGAGATTCGCATGCCGATCGTCGAACAGACCGCGCTTTTTGCCCGTTCCATCGGCGAAGTCACCGACATCGTCGAAAAGGAAATGTATACCTTCGAGGACCGCAACGGCGACAGCCTGACGCTGCGTCCGGAAGGCACCGCCAGCTGTGTGCGGGCGGCCCTGGAGCACGGCCTTCTATACAACCAGACCCAGCGGCTGTGGTATCAAGGCCCCATGTTTCGTCACGAGCGCCCGCAAAAGGGCCGCTACCGTCAGTTTCATCAGGTCGGCGTGGAAGCTTACGGCTTCGAAGGCCCGGATATCGATGCCGAAGTCATCCTGCTTTCCGCCCGCCTGTGGCAAGAGCTGGGGCTGACCGAACACGTGACCCTGGAGTTGAATTCGCTGGGTTCTTCCGAAGCCCGAGCGGCCTATCGCGACACCCTGGTGAGCTACTTCGAGGCCCACCGCGAGCTGCTCGATGAGGACTCCCTGCGACGCCTTGCCAGCAACCCGCTGCGAATTCTCGACTCCAAGAATCCCGCCATGGCGGAGATGCTTAACGGCGCGCCTCAGTTGATCGATCACCTGGACGAAGAGTCGCGCGCCCATTTCGAGGGGCTCACCGCGATGCTCGATGCCGCCGGCATCACCTACGTGCTCAACCCACGCCTGGTGCGCGGGCTGGATTATTACTGTCGTACCGTCTTCGAATGGACCACCACCGCCCTTGGCAGCCAGGGCACCGTCTGTGCCGGTGGCCGCTATGACGGCCTGGTCGAACAGCTCGGCGGCAAGCCGACTCCCGCGGTGGGGTTCGCCATGGGCATCGAACGGCTGATTCTATTGCTTGAAACCCTCGACCTGGTGCCGAAGGAGGCGCTTGGCGGCTGTGATGTCTACCTGCTGCCGATGGATGAAAGCACCACGATTCCCGCCCTTACCCTGGCGGAAACGCTGCGTTCGGCAGTGCCCGGCCTGCATTTGCAACTGCACTGTGGCGGCGGCAGCTTCAAGAGCCGCATGAAAAAGGCCGACAAGAGCGGTGCCACCCTGGCGTTGTTGCTAGGTCCCGACGAACTGGCCAACGACACCATAACACTCAAATTCTTGCGTCAGGAACGCGATCAGCAAAGCCTGCCCCAGGCGGCACTTTCCGCGACCTTGGCGGAGCTGTTGAACCTGGCTACCGCGACCCAGCCGACGTGACCAACGCCCGCTGACAACCAACAGAAGTCGCGTAACCCTACGCTCAACGTCCAACGATAAGACAAGACAGGAGACCGCCCGTGGCGGAGCTGAGAACCGAAGAAGAACAGCTGGATGCGATCAAGCGCTGGTGGAAAGAAAACGGCACCTCCCTGATCGTTGGTGTGGCACTCACTGCCGCAGGTATTTTCGGCTGGAACGCCTGGGAGACCCATCAGGAAAATCAGGCTCAAACTGCCTCATTGCGCTACCAGCAGCTGACTAACCTGAGCGCGGCCGACGAGCTCGATGAAGAAGCGCTTAGCGAGGCCCGCCGCCTGGTCAGCGAAATCACCGACAACCACGCGGATACCCTGTATGCCGAGATGGCACTGTTGCTGGACGCCAACATGGCCGCCCAACAAGGGGATCTTGAAACAACCCGGACCGTGCTTGAACAGGTGATCGCCGACTCCTCACGGCCTTACGTGAAAAGTCTGGCCTGGCTGCGTCTGGCTCGGGCGGAATTGGCCGATGGCAACCCGGAGCGCGCCCTCGAGTTACTCGATGAACCTATCAGTGATTCCCTGGCCGCCCAACGCGCCAACGTGCGTGGTGACGCCTACTTCGCCCTGAACCGTGAAGACGATGCGCGCAACGCCTGGAACGAAGCCCTGAACCTGGCTGAAAACCAGGAACAACCCCTTTACGGTGTTCAGTTCAAGCTGGATGACCTCGGCACTCAGGAGACTGCGCTATGACAGCTTTTCGTCTTTCACGCCGTTTCGCCACCCTGACCGCCGGTATGCTGGCCTTGGGGCTTATTGCCGGTTGTGCCAGCAAAGGCGCGCCGGTATATACCCCCGCGGAGCTGAGCAGTTTCGAAGAAACCTCCCAACTGGACACCCAGTGGCGCCACGACATCGGCAGCGGCCTGGGGCGGGCGCGTTATCCCATCGCCCCGGCACGTGAGGGCGACACCCTATTCGCCGCCGACGTTGAAGGCCGGGTGGTAGCGCTGGACGCCGACGACGGTTCACGCCAATGGCAGGTCGACCTGGATGCTCCCGTTTCCAGCGGACTAACGGCTGTCGCTGGCCAGCTGTATCTGGGCACCCGCAATGGTGAAGTGCTGGCACTTTCCCAGCAGGACGGCAGCGTCACCTGGCGCTCGCGCGCCTCCAGCGAAGTACTGGCGGCACCTCAGGCCAACCAGCAGTTGTTGATCGTGCAAAGCGTCGATGGCAACGTCACCGCGCTGGATCGGCAAAGCGGCGCAGAACGCTGGGTATATACGAGTTCACAGCCCGCGCTGACGCTACGCGGCACCGCCACGCCCCAGGTGATCGACCCGGTCACCTTTACCGGCTTGGCCAATGGCCGCCTGGTAACGCTGGACAACCGCAGCGGTCAGCCACTGTGGGACATGCAAATCGCCACGCCCCAGGGCCGCAGCGAAATCGACCGCCTGGTGGATATCACCAGTCAGCCGGTTCTGACCCCGGATGGGCGCTTATACGTCACCAGCTACAACGGGCGCCTGGTCGCAATTGAAGCCACTCGCGGTGAAGTGCTCTGGGAGCGCGAACACTCCAGTCGCCACACCCCGATTCTGGTGGGCGACTTCCTGTTCACAGTCAACGATGCCAGCCATGTGCTGGCGCTCGATGCCGAAAACGGCCGCGAAATCTGGCGTAACGACACACTGGAAGGTCGCTGGCTCACCGCTCCGGCCTTTGCTGACGGGCGCCTGGTATTCGGCGATTTCGAAGGCTACCTGCATTTGCTCGATGCCCGTGAAGGTGAACTGGTGGGGCGTACCCGCATTCACAAGTCAGGCATCAGCGTACGTCCGGTGACCGAAGGTAATATCATTCATGTGCTGACCAATAATGGTCGCCTGGAAACTCTGGAAGTAACACCATGACCCCAGTCATTGCCCTGGTCGGCCGCCCTAATGTGGGCAAGTCGACCCTGTTCAACCGCCTGACCCGCTCACGCGATGCGCTGGTCGCCGACTTCCCGGGGCTGACCCGGGATCGCAAGTACGGTAACGGCATGTTGGGCGGCAAGACCTACACAGTCATCGACACCGGCGGCATCAGCGGCAACGAAGAAGGCATCGACGCCGCCATGGCCGAGCAATCGCTGGCGGCGATCGATGAAGCCGATATCGTGCTGTTCATGGTCGATGCCCGGGCCGGACTCAACGTGGCTGACGAAGCGATTGCCAACCATCTGCGCGTCAACCAGAAAAAGACCTGGGTAGTGGTCAACAAGACCGACGGTCTGGAAGAGCATTCGGCAATGGCCGACTTCTGGAAACTCGGCCTGGGGGACCCCTTCCCGATCGCCGCTGCGCATGGACGCAATGTCTCCAGCTTGATCGACATCGTGCTGGAGCCTTTCCCCGAGCGTGATGAAAGCATTCCCGCCGACACCGGCAGCAAGGGCATTCGCATCGGCGTAATCGGTCGCCCCAACGTGGGCAAGTCGACCCTGGTCAATCGTCTGCTCGGCGAAGAACGGGTGGTGGTCTTCGATGAAGCTGGCACCACCCGCGATGCCATCGAGATTCCCTTCGAACGCCGCGGCAAGCCTTTCGTGCTGATCGATACCGCCGGGGTTCGGCGACGCAAGAATGTCAGCGAAATTGCGGAAAAGTTCTCGATCATCAAGACCCTCGAGGCAATCAAGGAATGCCACGTTGCCGTCATGGTGCTCGATGCCCGCACCGGTCTGGTCGAGCAGGACATGCACCTGCTGGATTACGTCCTTACCTCCGGGCGTGCTCTGGTGCTGGCGGTCAACAAGTGGGATGGCCTGGAAAGCGAAGCCAAGGACAAGATGCGCAGCGAGATCAAGCGTCGTCTGGGCTTTGCCGACTATGCCGAGATGCATTTCATTTCAGCCCTGCACGGCACGGCGGTGGGCGATCTTTATCCGTCCATCGAGCGCGCCTTCGAGGCTGCCAATGCCCATTGGTCGACCAACCGCCTGACCACCTTGCTGCAGGATGCGGTAAGCCAGAACCCGCCCCCCATGGTGCATGGCCGGCGTATCAAGCTGCGCATGGCTCACCAGGGCGGCAGCAATCCGCCGATCATCGTGGTGCACGGCAACCAGACCGGCTCGGTACCCGAGTCGTATCGACGTTACCTGATCAACATCTTTCGCAAGGTGCTCAAGGTCCGCGGTACGCCCATGCGTTTCGAGTTTCGTTCCGGTTCGAACCCCTTCGATCAGATGGCCGGCGCCAGCGACAAGGAAAAGGCCAAGAAGCGCGAACTCAACCGCACCAAGGAGGCGCGCAAGAGCCGTCGCTAACGCTGTAACCCCCCCCTGAAACGCTTTGCAAAGCGCCTGCCGGAATCCGTCCAGTAGGCGTTTTTAGCATTAGCGGCACCTTAACGAATTGACTTGACAGCCCTCTGCATCGGCTCTCAAATAGCCGCGCTTTTCGACGGTCACCCCTTATACCCTTTGCCCTTCTTGGGAGGGATCTCCATGCACTATGTTACTAACTGCGGGGCTATTAACCGCGGGCGCGGCGTTGTCTTGTTGCTGTTGGCAAGCTTGCTGTCGGGCTGCCTTGCGCTTCCCCAAACGGGCTTGTTTGCCTTTCGCCTGGCCGTGACCTCATTGGGCGTCGAAGAGGTCCGTATTGGCCCCTATAGCCTTCAGGCGGGGCTTGATACCAGCGACCTGTCCAGCTTGCTCGTCTCTAGCCTTGGGGCCGGCAGTCTGTCGGTGCAGGCCACATTGGCGATGGGTCTGGGGCTACCCGCCGGCATGCCCGCCGTCGAGATGTCAGGATTTCGCTGGACGCTGGATATGCCGGGCGTCGAACCGGTTCAGGGCCAGTACCAGCAGGACGTAATGCTGACGTCAGGGGACGACGCTAAATTACGCCTGCCCGTCGCCTTCGATATTTTCGCTACCGACACTCAGCGCATGGCGCCGATGCTGGATCTTGCCCGCCAGTTGTCCTCCCAGGGCGAGCTGCCCCCGGGCAGTGAACTGGCCATCACCCCAGGGGACTTGCGTGGTTTGGGCATGACGCTGCCCGCCGGGTTATTCACCCCCACCATCCGCCTCAATGTCGGCGAGGATGGCCGGCTAATTCCTCAGCATTAACTATGTTCCGCCAAGCGCTTGCGGCCTATCCACTGGGCCGCAAACTGCCAGGCGGTACGGCCGCTGCGCCCGCCCCTCAGGGTGGCAAAGCGAATCGCCTCGGCGCGTGCCTCAGGCCCCCAATCCTGGGGCTCACCCAACTGCGATACCCAATGACAACAGGCTTCAAGATAGACATCCTGATCGAAGGGATAAAAGCCCAGCCACAGGCCGAAACGATCCGACAGCGAGATTTTCTCCTCCACCGCATCGCCGTGGTGCAGCTCGTTACCCACCAGGCGTGAGCCCTGATTGTCATCCATGGATTCCGGCAGCAAATGCCGGCGATTCGAGGTGGCGTACAACAGCACATTGGCCGGCGGTCCGGTGAGAGCCCCATCCAACACGCTTTTCAATGCCTTGTAGGCATCGTCATGCCCCTCGAAGGAAAGATCATCGCAGTACACCACAAAGCGGTGAGGTTGATGGCGCAGCTGTTCCACCAGCATCGGCAAGCCGGAAAGATCATGGCGGTCCACCTGAATGATCCGTAACCCCTGTGGAGCAAGAGAGTTGAGCAACGCCCGAATCAACGACGACTTACCACTCCCCCGTGACCCCCACAAAAGCGCATGATTGGCCGGGTAACCTTCGAGAAACGCCCGGGTATTGTCCACCAGTGCCAGCTTCTGACGTTCGATGCCCAGTAGATCATCCAGACTCAGGGCGTCACGCGGCGGCACCGGGAGCAACCGCCCACCCAAGGGATGGCGCTGCCATAAAGCCGCCACATGCGTGTCCCAGTCCATCGTCTCGGGTATCGGTGGCAACCAGTGTTCGGCCTGTTCCAGCACATTCGCCAACCGGCGGCTCAACTCGGCATCCATGGCTATCTCCTCGTGACTATAAAACGATAGTTGACCTTACAACGCTTCCGGGTATCTTGTGGGGAATATCCCGTATCGTCTGGCCTTTCATTGGTACGGATCATGCATTTTACTTTGCTGCAAAGGATTTTCTCCATGCGCTGGTTCCGCCCGCTCGCCATTGGCGCCTTATGCGCTGCTCTTGCCGCCTGCACCACCTCACCCACAGGCCGCTCGCAATTACTTTTGCTCTCCGATCAACAGCTCAATGAAATGGGGCGCGAGGCCTTCATGCAGTACCAGCAGGACCTTCCCACGGCAGGTGGCGCCAGCCAGCGTTACGTGCAGTGCATTGCCGATGCGGTGGTAGCCGAATTGCCTCCCCAGGAGCGTGACCAGGGCTGGGAGATTCGGGTCTTCGAATCCGAACAGCCTAATGCGTTCGCTTTGCCCGGTGGCTATATGGGGGTCAACACCGGGATGCTCGACATTGCCGAGAACCAGGATCAACTGGCCTCGGTCATCGCCCATGAAATCGCCCATGTGTTAGCCAACCATGCCAACGAACGCGCCTCCACTCAGAGCGCTACCCAACTGGGCTTGTCGGTCATTTCCAGTGCTTCCGGCTTGCAAGGCCCCGGCGGCCAGCAATTGATGGGCGTCTTGGGAATGGGCGCGCAATACGGCATCATCCTGCCCTTCTCGCGGCGCCATGAAAGCGAAGCGGATACCATCGGCCTGCACTTGATGGCCCAAGCGGGTTTCGATCCACGTGCCAGCGTTACCCTGTGGCAAAACATGCAGGCCGCTTCCGATGGCTCTCCCCCGGCCTGGTTGTCGACCCACCCCAGCCAGGGCCAACGCATCGATGGTTTGCAGGCAGACATGGATCGCGCCCTGGAAATGTATGATCAGGCGCGTAAAAGCGACCGCACCCCCAACTGCCCACGCCCGTAAATCCGCGCACCTCCCGACACTGAGCCCTTGAGCGGGCTCAGTGCTTTTCAGTGTTCACGAAAGCATCAACGCTTTCGTGAACACTCAAGCATTTTTAAGAGAGGTAACTGTATGATTCGAATTGGTTTATTGCTGCTGATACTGCCGATTTTCATTCTACTTGGGGTATATTTCTGGGAGCTCGGCGACGTGCGTGAGTGTCAGCTGGGAGGTGGTTACTGGGACTATGTAGCGGGCGTTTGTAGCGAAACACCCCAGCCATTTGTGTCCTGGCTGGAGCGTTATCCGTGGCTGGTCAATGGCGGCATGCTGTTGTCAGTGGTGGGTCTCGGCCTGTGCATGGTCGGGTTTTACGTCAAGAAGCGTTAAGTTGGGGCAAAAATAAAGCTTTTCACCGCAGAAAGCTTTTTACTAAAGACATAACGCAAGCTTCGTTTTCACGATGCGGCACATGCCCGCAACCCGCGATTATCTCGGTAACGGCAGGCCCCGTCGTGAGGCCAGCAATGCGCTCGGGGTGCCGGGTTGATCCGTATTCGTCATGCTCGCCATGGATGGCAAGCGTGGGACAGGTCACCCTGGGTAGCGCCGAGTCCAGATTCCAGGTCCGGAAATCTTCCGATAGCCAAGTATCAATCCAGGCACTCAGCACCCATTCGGCCTTTTCAGCGTGATATTTTTGCAGGCGCTCCCGCTGGTTGAGCTCGGAAAAAGCCTGCCTGGCGTCGAGAATCCCTGCGAGCGTGCGGTCTTCGACAAACGCCTGGGCGGCCTCGGTGATCAGCGCATCACACTTATCCGAGTAAAGGCCTGCCGTCACGGCGGCCATTCCGCCTCCCACGCTATGCCCGAACACCACAAAACGATCCAGCGCCAGCTGCTCGCGCAGGGCGGCAAAGGTGCCTTTCGCTTCGTCACTTACAAAGCTCAAGGACAGTTGCCCTGGAAAGGGGTCGGAGCGCCCGAAGCCCAGCCGGTCATAAGCCACCACCTCACGCCCGGTTGCCTGGGATAGCCGGGCCGGAAAGTCTCGCCATAGCGCGACACACCCCAAGGAATCGTGGAACAGCACGATGGGAGGAAGACCGCCTTCGACAGGCTCGGCCGGACGCCAGCTAACCGCATAGACGCGGCCCTGGGGCACGTCGATCCAATGCTCTTTCACACAAGACTCCTCGGGTATCAAAGCTTCAGTAATTCAGCGACTGACGCAGGGTGTCGCGCACCATGCTGGTATCCGGGTGAACGTTACGCCACAGAAAAAACGATTCCGCGGCCTGTTCCACCAGCATTCCCAATCCATCGAGCAGCTTGGCGCCACGCGGCCCGGCCCATTGCAGAAACACCGTCGGCTCTGAGCCGTACATCATGTCGTAGGCCCAGCCGCCCTTGTTGAAAAGTTGCTCCGGCAAGGGCGGCAAGTCGCCTGCAAGGCTGGCGCTGGTGCCGTTGATCACCAGATCGAAAGTGCCTTGAATATCCTCGTAACCACCGCCCTGAACCTTGCCCAGATCGGCGAAGTCATCGGCCAATTGCTGCGCCTTCGTGGCCGTGCGGTTGGCGATGACCACCTCGCTCGGCGCTTTTTGCAGCAGTGGCTCGAGAAGACCGCGCACCGCCCCCCCCGCGCCTAGCACCAGGATTCGTTTGCCAGCCAGTTCCAGCCGGTGGTAGGCCAGATCCCGCACCAGCCCCACGCCGTCGGTCGTATCGCCGTAAGTGCGCCCGTTGCCGCCCAGGATCAGGGTATTGACCGCCCCGGCGCGCTTGGCGCGATGACTCAGGGTATCGCACATTTCAAAGGCGGTTTGCTTAAACGGCAGGGTCACGTTGGCGCCTCGCCCGCCGTCGGCCACAAACTGCCGCCAAGCGTCGACAAAGCCATCCAGCGGTGCCTCAATGGCGGAATACTCAATGGACTGGCCGGTCTGGTGGGCGAATTCCGCATGAATCAACGGTGACTTGGAGTGCTCGACCGGATGGCCGAATACGCAGTAACGGTCCGTCATATTGAAGGCTCCTGGGCTGAATTTTCCCCCTGAGCGGCTTCATCGAGCCAGTCGCGGGGAATGAGGTAGTCTCGGGTAAGCACGGCTTCAGGGCTCTCGGGGTCGGGTTGCCAGTCGTATTCCCACCGAGCCAGTGGCGGCAACGACATCAGAATGGATTCGGTGCGCCCACCGCTTTGCAGTCCGAATAGGGTGCCACGATCCCATACCAGATTGAATTCGACATAACGCCCACGCCGATAAAGCTGAAAATCGCGTTCGCGTTCGCCCCATTGATAATGACGCCGCCGCTCGACAATCGGCAGGTAGGCGTCCAGAAAGCTGTCGCCCACGGCGCGCTGGAAGGCGAAGCAGGTTTCAAAGCCCCAGTCGTTCAAGTCATCGAAGAACAGCCCCCCTACTCCGCGGGTCTCCTCGCGATGCTTGAGAAAGAAGTACTCGTCGCACCAGGCCTTGTAGCGTGGATAAACCTCTTCCCCGAACGGCAGGCAGGCGGCTCGCGATACGCGGTGCCAATGCAGCACATCTTCGAGCACCGGATAGAACGGCGTCAGGTCGAAGCCGCCCCCGAACCACCATACCGGCGGTTCGCCCTCCTTCTCGGCGATAAAAAAGCGCACATTGCCGTGGCTGGTGGGTACATGGGGGTTATGGGGATGCATCACCCAGGAGACGCCCACCGCATGAAAACTGCGCCCGGCCAATTCCGGCCGAGCGGCCGTCGCTGAAGGGGGCAAGGTGGCACCGTACACATGCGAGAAATTGATCCCGCCCTTTTCGAACAGGGCACCGTTCTCGATCACTCGAGAGCGACCGCCTCCGCCGTCTTCGCGCTGCCAGTTGTCTTCCTTGAAATGACCCACACCATCCGCCGCCGCCAGGCCTTCACAGAGACGATCCTGCAAGTCCAGCAGGTAGTGTTTTACATCATCGAGACGCTCATGAGTCACGCTGCCTCCTCGCTTAGAGTCCGTTAGTCAAAATAGCGCCCATCATTCGCGCAACACCTGGCCGCTGACCAGGTCACGAATGCGGCTGGGACGAGAATTCCCGCCCAGCTTGCCATCCAGGACGCCATCCAGTTGATCGCCGAAAATCCCCACGACCTCATCAGAGCTCATCGCCGGTGACTCGCCGGTGCGGTTGGCTGAGGTCGAGACCAGCGGCCCACCAAAGGCGTCGCACAAGGCAGCCATGCCGGGGTGGTCGGTCACACGCAACGCCACCCGGCTATGGGCGCCACGCACCAGACCGTGGCTGCGGCCGTTATCGGGCACCAACCAGGTATTCGGCCCCGGCCAGCTGGCCACCAGGGGTGCATGCAGGGCTAGCGGCAACCCTTCAAGCCAGGATTGAAACTGGTCGATATGGGCCGCCACCAGTATCACGCCCTTGGCCGGGTCTCGCTCTTTGAGGCGCATCAGCCGAGCCAGGGCGGCATCGTTATCCGGGTCACAGCTAAGCCCCCATACCGCTTCGGTGGGGCAAGCGATCACACCGCCACTGCGCAGGGCGCCAACAGCGGTTTCAAGGTCGAAAGCCTGGTTCATCTGTTCTCCTGAGAGTTGGAATCAAGCGCTTTGGCATGGTATCACGCAGGCGGCAGGCGCACCCAGCCACCGGCCTGCTGCGTGACCCAGCCATCCAGTTCGAGCATCAGCAGGCGTTGCTGGCAGTCGCTGACCGACACGTCGGATGCCTGTACCAGCGCATCGTTGGGGGTGGGCGAGGCACTCAGCCAGCGCAGCAGATCGTCCGGCAGCGGCCCTTCCATCCCGGTTGTGGGGTTTTCGGACGGTGCTGATGGCGCAGTGGTCAATAATGGGTCTGTCGTGTCGATAGCCATGAGAGCATCAGAGGGAAGAAAGCTGGAGGCCCAGTGCCCAAGCTCGCCCAGAATGTCCTGGGCGTCACGCACCAGATGGGCGTGGCCTTCACGGATGAGATTGAGACAGCCGCGCGCCTGAACGTTGTGAATCGAGCCCGGCAGCGCAAACAGCTCGCGGTCCTGTTCCAGCGCCAGGCGCGCGCTGACCAGCGAACCGCTTTTTTCCGCCGCTTCCACCACCAACACGCCCAGAGACAGGCCGGTGACGATCCGGTTACGGCGAGGGAAAAACGCCGGCCGGGCCCGGGTACCCGGCGGGTGCTCGGAAAGCAACAGCCCGCCTGGCGTTTCGGTTAGACGTTGATGCAATTCACGATGCCGCGGTGGATATATCACATCCGTACCACACCCCAGCACCGCCACGCTGGCGCCACCGGCATCCAGTGCCGCCTGCTGGGCGATGCCGTCTACGCCCAGCGCCATCCCACTGACGATGCACCAGCCACGCCGGGAAAGCTCCCTGGCGAAAGCCCTAGCGTTGTCCACCCCTTCCTGGGTGGGCCGGCGGGTACCCACCACGACAAGGGTGGGCGAGTTCAGTGCCTGGAGATCACCTTGCACCCACAGCACCGCCGGCGGGTCGGGCAACTGCCTGAGCAATGTCGGCCAATCCGGGTGATCCGGATGCAGCAAATGGCGCCCGGGTGCGCCATCCAGCCAGGCTTGGGTGTATTCGAGGATGTCTCTCAGCGGGCTGCGCGCGGGATGTTCAAGCCATAGCCGAAGTGCCTGGGCGGCTTTCTGGGGCATCCCGGCAAGCCAACCTTGTGGCCATTTGGGTTCGCGGGCGGCAAGTTCGGCAATACGCAGCGGCCCCATACCGGGCAGCGAGGCCACTACCAACCATTCCCTGGCACCCATACGTCCTCCTTGATTTGTTTTTATCCAGCTCACTTCAATGCCACGATCAATCCGGCCGGTGCACGCGGTCGCCCACTTCGAGTGAACGTGAGGCGCGCATCACCAAGGCATAACTCACTTGATCGTAAGGCCGAAATACCAGTACCGCCCCGGCCTCTTCGCCAGGCAATTGCAGCACTTCCTGAGTACGGGGGTCATGCACCCGTTCGCCTTGCTGCTCCACCCGCAGCACATGCCCCGGCTGCAAGCCGTGCAGAGTGCCGCGATTTAGAGTGACGACCTGTAGCCGCCCAATGAAGCGCACCCCGCCCGGCGCGGCGATAATGCTTCCTTCAATGTCATTGAGAGGCGGGCGCGGCTGAAATTCGCTTAGCAGCGTACGGCTTTCCAGCGGCAGGACGATATCGTTGTTGCGAACTTCGCGGCGGGTTTCGAGTAATTCCAGCTGGACGATATCGCCTTCGGTGCGTACATGCCGCGCCTCACCGATGCCTTCGAGTTCCTGGCCCAGAAAGTCACCTTCCGGGGACAGATAGGCCTCCCCCATGCGATAGATACCGAAGCGCCCGCTACCGCTGACACGGCCTCGGGCATAGAGGCGATCCCCGGCACCGCTGATCAAGCGCCGATCGTCGCCCGCCACCACATACGCCAGTTCATCGAGGCTTTCCGGATCATTCACCACCCGGTGGTCATTGAGGAAGGCACGGGTGATATTCAGCGGGATCGGTTCGATGGCTTCGCGTGCGGGGGTCGTGCGCATTTGAGGTGACAGCTTGACGACATTGCGGCCTCGCTCGAGCTTCACGCAAGGGCTGCCGTTGCAGTCATGCAGGGTCAGGTGATCGCCGGGGTAGATACGATGAGGATTGGCAATCTGCGGGTTTTCCCGCCATAACTCAGGCCACTGCCAGGGGCTTTCCAGAAAGCGCCCGGCGATGTCCCACAAGGTATCGCCGGATACCACGGTATAGCGCTCGGGGGCGGAGTGATGCAGGTTATTCCAATCGAGTGCTTGCGCCGCCGCCGAACCGGTTCCCCCCACCACACCGATGGCGGCAATCAGACAAGCCGTCAGCCGACGCAACCTGCGCTGCGCCCGGCACCCGGTGTTGGAATCTTTGCTGTATGTATTCACTCGCACCTGCCTCCAAGGAACATTCTCGGCATGGTATAGTCTCACGCTATCATGATGATAGGTATTGGGTGGTTCCCCGGAACGTCCCCGCTGCCTAGAATATGCCTTACAGACATCAGCACAACGGTGATTCCAACGCCATGGCCAAATTACCCATTCTTGAATTCCCCGATGAGCGCCTGCGCACCAAGGCGATTGCCGTGGAAACCGTGGACGACGACGTACGCCGGCTGGTCGACGATATGCTGGAAACGATGTACGACGCCAACGGCATCGGCCTTGCCGCCACCCAGGTTGACATCCATCGCCGCGTGATCGTGATGGACGTCAGCGACGACCGCTCCAGCCCGCGGGTCTTCATCAATCCGGTTTACACCCCCCTGGGTGAAGAACGCGAGCCGCTGCAGGAAGGCTGCCTGTCGATTCCCGAATACTACGCCGACGTTTCCCGCGCATTGAAAGTGCATGTCACCGCCCTGGATCGTCACGGTGAACCGTTTGAACTCGAAGCCGACGGTCTGCTGGCCCACTGCATTCAACATGAGCATGACCACCTCGAAGGTGTGCTGTTCGTCGACTATCTATCGCCGCTCAAGCGCGACCGGATCATGAAGAAAATGCAGAAACGCCACAAGCAACTGCAGGACGCCTGACCCCCTTCGCTTAACCGTCAGGCTGTCCAATCCAACCAGCGCGACTCGTGTCGGGCCGAGAAAACTGCTTTCAAGCTTGTTTTCTCGGCCTTTGTCGTTAAGTTAGGCTTTATAATCACGCTCACACTCCTCAGGTGCTTGTTTTCATGTCTCGACCGTTGCGCATTGTCTTTGCCGGCACCCCGGATTTCGCCGCCGCCAGTCTTGCTGCCTTGCTGGAAAGCCGCCATCAGGTCATCGCGGTGTACACTCAGCCCGATCGACCCGCCGGGCGTGGGCGTAAGCTGACGCCCAGCCCGGTCAAGCAATTGGCCCTTGAGCATGAATTACCGGTGTACCAGCCCGCCTCGCTCAAGGCCGCCGAGGCCCAGTCACAACTCGCCGACCTGCAACCCGACATCATGGTCGTGGTGGCCTATGGGCTGCTGCTGCCCAAGGCGGTGCTGGAAATTCCCCGGCTGGGGTGCCTCAATGTGCATGCGTCGCTTCTACCCCGCTGGCGTGGGGCCGCGCCCATTCAGCGGGCCATTGAAGCCGGCGACCCGGAGTCAGGTGTCGCCATCATGCAGATGGATGAAGGCCTGGATACCGGCGCGGTGCTGCTCGAAGCGCGTACCCCGATCACCGCGACCACCACCGGTGGCGAACTCCACGACTCCCTGGCCACCCTGGGAGCCACCGCGCTGATAGATGCCCTGGAAGGCGTCGCTGAAGGCAAGATGACCCCCAGTCCCCAGTCTGAGGATGGCGTGACCTACGCGGCCAAGCTTTCCAAGGCCGAAGCCGAGCTGGACTTCACCCAAGGCGCCGCCACCCTGGCCGCCAAGGTGCGTGCCTTCAACCCCTGGCCGGTGGCCTGGTGCGCCTTGGGTGATGAACGCTTGCGCCTGTTGATGGCGCAAGCGGGGGAGCCTGCCCAGGAAGCCACTCCACCAGGAACGCTGCTGACACCCGGCGACGATTGCCTGCGGGTTGCCTGCGGACCGCAGGGCGAGGAAACCCTCGAAATCAGCCGCGCCCAACTGTCCGGTGGCAAAGCCATGGCCGTTCGCGACTTACTCAACGCCCGGCATCCACGTCTGGTACCAGGCTCACGCCTAGGCGCTAGCGACCAAGGAGTTACCCCATGAGCCGTAACAGCTCGCATAATAGCTCACGTCATAACGCTCCTGCGGCGGGCAGCGGCCAGGAAGTCCGCGCCGCCGCCGCTCGCGCCCTGGTGCCGGTGATCACCGATCAAGGCTCGCTTGCCGCCTTGGATGAATTCAGCGTGGTCGCTCGCGACCGTAGCCTGCTCAAGGCCCTGTGTTTCGGTACCTGCCGCAGCCTGCCACGACTCGAAGCGCTTGCCTCCCTGCTTCTCAAGCAACCGCTCAAGCGCCGGGACAGTGATGTCCAGGCGCTGCTATTGCTGGGCATCTATCAGCTGTTGTATCTGCGCATTCCCGCTCACGCCGCCGTGGGAGAAACCGCCGGTGCCGCCCGCCTTTTAGGCAAGAGCTGGGCCACTCGGGTGCTCAACGGCTGCTTGCGCCGGCTGCAACGCGAGTCAGAAGCCCTGCAGGAAGAGGTCGACCAGGATCCCAACGTGGCGCTGGAACATCCTGCCTGGCTGCTCGATGCATTGCGTCATGCTTGGCCGCAACAATGGCGCGAAATAGCCCAGGCCAATAACCAGCCGGGACCGATGACCTTGCGCGTCAATCGCCGCCACCTGGATCGTGAAGCCTATATCGAGATGCTCACCGAAAACGGTTTCTCCGGCACGCTATGCCCTCATGCACCGGACGGCATCACCTTGCACACACCCTGCGACGTCAGCGCTCTGCCCGGCTTTGCCCAGGGGCATGTCAGCGTTCAGGATGAAGCGGCTCAGCTTAGCGCCAACCTGCTCGGCCCGGCCCTGGCGCCGCGCCCCGGCGCACGCGTGCTGGATGCCTGCTGTGCCCCCGGTGGCAAGACGGCGCACCTGCTGGAGCAATTCGACAGCGCCTTGACCGCTATCGACAGCGACAACACCCGCCTGGCCCGCGTGGAAGACACCCTGGAGCGGCTGGGGCTCAAGGCGCAGCTGATCCATGCCGATGCCACCCAGAACGATTGGTGGGACGCCACGCCGTTTGACGCCATCCTGCTGGATGCGCCCTGCTCGGGTACCGGGGTGATTCGTCGCCATCCGGATATCAAGCGCTTGCGGCGCAAGGAAGACATCCGTTCTCTGGCCAAGCTACAGGCCGAGCTTCTGGATAGCCTCTGGCCGATGCTCCGCCCAGGTGGCACACTGCTGTATGCCACTTGTTCGGTATTGCCGCAGGAGAACTGCGATCAGATCAATGCTTTTCTTGAGCGCACCCCTGATGCGGCGGTCACCACACCCGAGGATGTCGCCTGGGGCCAGGCAAGCGGCAGCGGTCGCCAATTGTTTCCCGTAGAGGGCAGCCACGATGGCTTCTTCTATGCCAGACTAGAAAAGCGCCCTGCGTGATAAACGACTTGAACGCCCAAGAATGAGCTTTATGACAGCACCACTTCGAGGGTAGGTTCAAGCGTTTGTCTCACTAGCGCTTATTTCACTAGCAAAACAGGGAGAGCTCATGAGTCATCATACCTACAAGCATGTAGAGCTTACCGGCACCTCGGAAGTCAGCTCGGATGAGGCGGTAAAAAATGCCTTGGCCAAGGCCTCGCAATCACTCAAGCACATGCGCTGGTTTGAAGTGACCGACACCCGAGGCCATATCGAAGACGGTCAGGTGGCCCACTGGCAAGTCACCCTCAAGGTCGGTTTTACGCTGGAATAAGCGTCACCTACCTGCTTTTCATCGGCGGCTGGTTTACACTGGCCGCCGATTTATTGCGCCGCACAATTCGCGTCGGTGCTTAGCGACGGATAGGGTGACACGATGAAAATCATCATTCTCGGCGCCGGCCAAGTCGGCGGTACCTTGGCGGAGCACCTGGCCCGCGAAGAAAATGACATTACCGTGGTGGATACCGACGGTGCCCGACTGCGCGAGCTGCACACCAAGCTGGATATCCGCACGGTCACCGGGGCCGGTTCCTACCCCATGGTATTGCGTCAGGCCGGCTGCGCCGATGCCGACATGCTGATCGCCGTCACCAACTCCGACGAAGTCAACATGATCGCCTGCCAGGTGGCCCACACCCTGTTTCGCACCCCCACCAAGATCGCCCGGGTACGCGCCACCGCCTACCTCACCCGCAAGGGTCTATTCGCGCATGAAGCGGTGCCGATCGACGTTTTGATCAGCCCGGAGCAAGTGGTCACCGACCATGTACGCCGCCTGATCGAGCACCCCGGTGCTCTCCAGGTGCTGGAGTTTGCCGGAGGGCTGGTCCAGCTGGTCGCGGTCAAGGCGTTTTACGGCGGGCCGCTGGTAGGACAGGACCTAGCTTTTCTGCGCCGTCACATGCCCAACGTGGACACCCGGGTGGCCGCCATCTATCGGCGTAACCGGCCGATCATTCCACGCGGAAACACCGTGATCGAGTCTGATGACGAAGTATTCTTTCTCGCCGCCCGGCGCGATATTCGCGCGGTAATGAGCGAGCTGCGCCGCGTCGAGCGTGACTTTCGCCGCGTGGTGATCGCTGGCGGTGGCAATATCGGCGAGCGCCTGGCCGAACACCTCGAACACAGCCACCAGGTCAAGATCATCGAACACAGCCTGGAGCGCTGCACGCAGCTTTCCGAACGCCTTGACCGCACCGTGGTGCTCCACGGCAGCGCCACCAGCAAGCGCCTGCTCGAAGAAGAGAATATCGAAGACTGTGACATCTTCTGCGCCCTGACCAACGACGACGAAGTCAACATCATGTCGTCGCTGCTGGCCAAGCGCCTGGGGGCCAAGAAAGTCCTTACCCTGATCAATAACGCCGCCTACGTGGACCTGGTTCAGGGTGGCGAAATCGATATCGCCATCTCACCACAACAGGCCACCATCGGCAGCTTGCTCACCCACGTGCGCCGCGGTGATATCGTCAACGTTCACTCCCTGCGCCGGGGCGCGGCGGAAGCCATCGAAGCCATTGCCCACGGCGACAAGCAGTCCTCAAAAGTGGTCGGCCGGGCCATCGGCGAGATCGACCTGCCGGAAAGCACTACCATCGGCGCCATCGTGCGTGGCAAGGAAGTGCTGATCGCCCATGACGACGTGGTCGTGGAATCCGGCGACCATGTCATCCTGTTCGTCATCGATAAACGCCGAATTCGTGACGTGGAGCGGCTTTTCCAAGTCGGATTGAGCTTCTTCTGATGAGTAACGTTGCTTCGAGACAGCCGACCGGAAGGCCTACGCCATGAGCCTAAGAGTCATTCTGCGCATTCTTGGGTTGCTGCTGATGCTGTTCAGCCTGACCTTGCTGCCCCCGATTCTGATTTCATTATGGTTTCGTGACGGCGTCTGGGATGCCTTCGCAATCGGTGTGGTGATCACCGTGACCACCGGGCTGGTACTATTTCTGCCCAACCGCAACGAGCACAAGGAACTACGCATCCGTGATGGTTTCTTGATTGCATCCATGTTCTGGACGGTACTGGCCCTGTTCGGCTCCTTGCCACTGATGCTGTTCGGCGAAGGTTCGCTGACGATCACCGATGCAGTCTTCGAATCCTTCTCCGGCCTGACCACCACCGGCGCCACGGTGATTACCGGTATCGATTTTCTACCCGAATCGATTCTCTATTACCGCCAGCAGCTACAGTGGCTGGGCGGAATGGGGATCGTAGTGCTGGCGGTGGCGATTCTGCCTACCCTGGGGGTCGGCGGCATGGCCCTGTACCGCACGGAAATCCCCGGCCCGCTGAAAGATTCCAAGCTCACCCCGCGCATCACCGAAACCGCCAAGGCGCTCTGGTATATCTACGCCACCCTGACCATCACTTGCATGCTGGCCTACATGGCCGCCGGCATGAGCTGGTTCGATGCTCTGGGCCACAGCTTTTCCACCGTGGCGATCGGGGGGTTTTCTACTTACGATGCGAGTATCGGTTACTTCGATAGCGCCACTATCGAGCTGATCTGCGTGGGGTTCATGCTGATTTCCGCCTTCAGCTTCAGTCTGCACTTCATCGCCTGGCGCGAAAAACGCCTGACGCATTATTTCCAGGACCCCGAAGCGCGTTTTCTGATGTTGTTTCTGCTCGGGCTGACCGTCATCACGGTCGTTTCGCTATGGCTGACCAACACCTACGATACCGTGCGCGGCCTGCGCCACGGGTTATTCCAGGTAGTCTCCGTGGCGACCACCGCGGGCTTCGGAGTAGCCGACTTTTCCGCCTGGCCGGGGGCTTTACCCTTTCTGCTGTTCATGGCGGCGTTCGTCGGCGGCTGTTCCGGCTCCACCGGCGGCGGCATGAAAGTCATCCGCATTCTGCTGATCGTCAAGCAGGGCATGCGCGAAGTGATGCGTCTGATCCACCCCAACGCCGTGATTGCGGTAAAAATAGGCAAGGTCAGCGTACCCGATGGTATCGCCCAGGCTGTTTGGGGCTTTTTCTCGGTGTATGTATTGCTGTTTTTCTTGATGCTGGTTGGGGTGATGGCGACCGGTGTGGACCAGGTGACCGCCTGGTCGACCGTGGGGTCCGCCCTCAACAACCTCGGCCCCGCCCTGGGCGATGCCTCCAGTCATTACGGCAATCTGCCGGCACTGGCCAAATGGATTCTGGTCGTTGCCATGCTGCTGGGTCGCCTGGAAATTTTTACCGTATTGGTGCTGTTTACTCCCGCCTTCTGGCGGCGCTGAACGGGCCGGTATTCCCCGTATTGAATTGAGAGCTTGTTAATGACTGACGAATCCCAAACGCCGGCTTTCGATGCCCAGGACGCCACCACCCAGGCGCCGACTATCAGCGGTCCCCTTCAGGTGGTCACGGTAGGCAACACCCGCTACACCCTGTTGGGTACGGCCCACGTCTCGGCCCAGAGCGCCGACGACGTTCGCGGTTTGATTCAAGGCGGCGCCTTCGATGCCGTGGCCATCGAGCTGTGCGATGCCCGGCATCATAGCCTGGAAAATCCCGACGCCCTGGGTGAGCAGGACCTGTTTCAGATCTTTCGTGAAGGCAAGGCCGGTATGGTCGCGGCCAGCCTGGCGCTGGGCGCCTTTCAGCAGCGCATCGCCGACCAGTCCGGCATTCAACCCGGCGCGGAAATGCGGGCGGCGGTGGAAGAGGCTCGCCGCCATGAACTGCCGCTGCTGCTGATCGACCGGGACGTGGGCATTACGCTCAAGCGCATTTACAGCAACGTGCCTTGGTGGCAGCGTTTTTCACTGTTTTCCGGCTTGCTGGGCAGCGTGCTTTCGCGCCAGGAAATCTCCAGTGCCGACATCGAGAAGCTCAAGGAAGGCGACATGCTCGAAGCCACCTTCAACGAGTTTGCCGAACAGTCCGAAGCGCTCTATATTCCCTTGATCAGCGAGCGCGACCGTTACATGGCGCTGCGCCTGGCCGAGGAAGCACCGCCCGGGCGTTATCGCAATGTTCTGGTGGTACTCGGTGCCGGTCACCTGAAAGGCACCCAGGAACACCTTTCCACGCCCTTGCCGGAGTCGCCCACTCAGGAACGTGAAGCGCTTGAAGCCACCCCGCCACCGTCAAAACTCTGGAAAGCCCTGCCCTGGCTGATCACCGCCCTGGTACTCACCGGCTTTCTCATCGGCTTTTCACGCGACACCAACCTGGGCTGGCAACTGGTCATCGAATGGTTCCTGATCAATGGTGTGCTCTCGGCAGCAGCGACGTTAGTCGCCTTGGCGCATCCGTTCACGGTCATTGCGACCTTCTTTGCTGCGCCGCTAACCTCACTCAACCCCACCGTGGGTGCCGGGTTCGTCGCGGCCGGGGTCGAGCTCTACATGCGCAAGCCCAAGGTGCGCGATTTCTCGTCGCTGCGCCATGATGTCACCGCCCTCAAGGGGTGGTGGACCAACCGTGTCTCGCGCACTCTGCTGGTGTTCCTGCTGGCAACGCTGGGGTCTGCCGCCGGCACCTGGATCGCAGGCTTCCGCATTGCCGGCGCCCTGTTCGGGTAGCGCTCCCTTGGGCGCTTGCCTGAAAAGCCTGAGCCTTGCCTGAAAAGACTAAGCCTGACGCTCAAGCAGGCGCCGCATCGCCGGGGAAAGCTCATGGAGCTTGTGATAGCCCCGGCTGGCCGCGTAGCTTGCATTGAACACCTCGAAATAATCATCCAGCACTTCCGCTGCGTTCACATCGCCACTTTGTCGCAAGAGTTCTATGGCCACTTCCGCCGTACACAGGTGCGCACTGGAAGCCGGCTTGCGTAGCCGATAGCGGGTTTCCCGCTGAGTACAAAGCGGTAATACCGGCAGGTTTTCCAGATAAGGGCTTTTGCGAAACATTCGCCTCGCCTGGCGCCAAGTGCCGTCCAGGATGACGAATACCGGAATTTTAGCCTGGACCTTGGCCTCCCGTACCGCCTCGATATTAACCACCCGATCGGCATAATCCGGCTGATCGTCCGGGAAAATCACAAAAGGCGCATAACGCTTATCGGCCAGCAATGCCAGAAGCCCTTCATCCGGCGTGGTGCGATACCAAGTGAATACCTGGGTCTCGGGCAGCACATCACCAATCAAGCGTCCGGTATTGGTGGGTTTGTTATGTTCCAGGGAATGGGTCAGCAGCCATACCTGGGCAACGCTTTGCGCCTCCACCCGATAAGGACACAGGCAGTTCAAGACCGGCAAGTTGCACCCTGTGCAACGCTTGACAAAGCTGCCCCGCGCCTTGAACTCGCGGCTTGGCGGTTTCGGATACCCGGTGGCGGGGTCGCGTTCGCGTTCGCTTGACATTGCTGACGAGATTTCTGAATCCGGCATCCTGGCTCCAGCCATAAGGAAAGGCCGCCGAGTATAAAGCAGACGCCCGAGCGTGACGAACAGACCATGACGGCCAGGTTTGAGAGAAATCAGCCACATCGCGTAAACCAAAAACAAAAATCAGGTTGACTAGAAAAGCCGTCAGGTTTTAAGGTGCCGTCAACTATCAAGAAATAAAAGGTTTACCAGATGCCGGTCATTGCAACCCAACCCCGCCACGACTGGACGCTGGACGAGATCGATGCGCTCTTCGCCTTGCCGTTCAACGACCTGCTGTTCCAAGCTCAGCAGGTGCATCGTGCGCATTTCGATCCTAATGCGGTTCAGATCTCGACGCTGCTCTCGATCAAGACCGGTGCTTGCCCGGAAGACTGCAAATACTGCCCCCAGTCCGGCCATTACAACACCCAGCTGGACAAGGAAAAGCTGCTGGAAATCGAGAAAGTCGTGGAGCAGGCTCAGGCGGCGATCGATGCCGGAGCCAGCCGTTTCTGCATGGGCGCGGCCTGGAGAAGTCCGCGGGAAAAAGACCTGGACGTGGTGCTGGAAATGGTCAGCCGGGTCAAGGCGCTGGGGCTTGAAACCTGCATGACGCTGGGCATGGTGGATACCGCCCAGGCCAAGCGCCTCTCCGAAGCGGGGCTGGATTACTACAACCATAACCTGGACACCTCCCCGGATTATTACGCTGAGATCATCACAACCCGCAGCTTTGCCGACCGCCTGGATACCTTGGCCAATGTGCGCGAAGCCGGCATGAAGGTCTGCTCCGGCGGCATTCTAGGCATGGGTGAAGCTCCCCGTGACCGTAGCGCCTTGCTGCAACAGCTGGCCAAACTGGAACCGCATCCAGAATCGGTGCCCATCAACATGCTGGTCAAGGTACCCGGTACACCGCTGGAAGACGTCGAGGATCTTGACCCCATCGAATTCATCCGCGCCATTGCCGTGGCGCGCATTCTCATGCCGCAAAGCCACGTACGCCTTTCCGCCGGACGCGAGCAGATGAGCGAATCCACTCAGGCACTGGCGTTCATGGCCGGTGCCAATTCGATTTTCTACGGCGACAAGCTGCTCACCACCGGCAATCCTCAGGTCGATCGCGACAAGGCATTGTTCGCCAAGCTTGGCCTACACCCGGAGCGTCGCGATACCTGCCAAAGTGACGACCTTCACCAGGCGCAGCTCGCCCAGACCATCGCCCAGCAGGAAACCCAGCAACGCGCGGCGGCCCTGGCGGTGGATGTCAGTGGCGCCTGACGTCGACTCCCCTTGGCGGCATTGGCTCGATCAGCAGGCGCTCAACCGGCGTGAGCAGGGCCTATGGCGTCAACGCCGGGTGATGGGCAAGGGCTACCTGGATTTTGCCGGTAACGATTACCTCGGCCTGGCCCTTGATTCCCGAGTGATCGCCACCCAGGCCGAAGGCGCAAGGCGCTGGGGAGCCGGCGCAGGGGCGTCGCATCTGGTCAGCGGACATCTCGCCGTGCACGAGGAGCTCGAGCAGCGCCTCGCCGCCCTGGTGGGGCGCCCACGGGCACTGCTGTTTTCCACCGGCTACATGGCCAACCTGGGCGTGCTCCAGGCACTCTGCGATTCGCATACCGCGGTGTTTCAAGATCGCCTCAATCACGCCTCGCTGCTCGATGGCGCACGCCTGGCCGGGGCTCGTTCACGGCGCTTTCATCATCGCGATCTGGATGATCTTCACCTGCTGCTGGCTCGCAGCCGGGAAGAACGCAAGCTGGTGGTAAGCGACGGGGTATTCAGCATGGATGGCGATAGCGCCGACATTGCCGGGCTTGCCGCCACCGCGGCTTCGCATCAGGCCTGGCTGATGATCGACGACGCCCATGGCCTAGGCGTATTAGGTAGCGACGGCGATGGTTGCGTGGGCCGGGCCTACGATTGCGACCAGGTACCCAT
Source organism: Vreelandella rituensis (assembly GCF_003336665.1). Lineage (GTDB taxonomy): Bacteria > Pseudomonadota > Gammaproteobacteria > Pseudomonadales > Halomonadaceae > Vreelandella > Vreelandella rituensis. The sequence goes on from NZ_QPIJ01000012.1 coordinate 84,286, forward strand.
TCTGGTGGGCACGCTGGGCAAGGCGCTTGGCACGGCCGGGGCTTTCGTCGCCGGCAGCCAGGCGCTGATCGAACACCTGATTCAGTACGCCCGTGGGTACGTGTATACCACCGCGCAACCCCCGGCCATTGCCGCCGCCACCCTGGAAGCCTTGACGATACTTGAGCAGGAGCCCGAGCGCCGTACTCGCCTGCACGCCAACATTGCCTATTTTCGCCAAGCCGCCGCGCAAGCCGACTTGCCTCTCGCGGCGTCATCGACGCCCATCCAACCGCTGATGTTGCACGACACTGAACGGGCCATGCGCTGGGCCGAGCAGTTGAACTCGCACCATATAGCGGTAGGTGCCATCCGCGAGCCCACCGTGCCCAAGGGGCAGGCTCGCCTGCGGATCACCTTGAAAGCCACCCATCAGCGCCATGAGATCGACCGCTTGGTAAGTGCGCTGATCGAGTGCCAAGCTCGCGAAAGCGGCTCATGATCCACCTGACGCTGCTTTCCGGCTGGGGTGTGAACGCCCGGGTGTGGCAGCCGCTGGCGCCTCATTGGCCCGCCGACTGCCAGGTAAATACCGTGGAGTGGCCGGGCTACGCAGAGCACGATTCCGCTCCCCAAGCGCACGACCTAGCGGCGCTGGCCGAAGCCATGCGCGATACCTTATCCCCCGAGAGCATCTGGGTCGGGTGGTCGTTGGGCGGCTTGCTGGCGGCCTGTTTATTGAGCCATCTCCCTCCACCCAAGGCGTTGATACTCTTGGGAACAGGACCGAAATTCTGCCAGCTGGGCGGGGTAAGCAACACCGAACTGGGTGCCTTCCAGAAAGCGTTCGAGCGCGCCCCTGAAGCTACTTGGCGGCATTTTCTACGCTGGCAAACCCAAGGCGAGCCCAAACCAGGCGACGCCCACCGCCGTTTGCGGGACTTGCTCGGCAGTCGCCCCAGTGCCGATATCGCCACGCTGCGTGCCGGACTTGGCCACTTGGCCACCCTGGATGCCACCCGGATACTCGAACAGCCGCCGTGCCCGGTGCAGCATGTCTACGGCGGGCGGGACCATCTGGTGAGCCCCGAACAGCGCAAGCACGGCCTCTTGCTCGAAGGGGTCGGACATTGCCCCATGGTCTCCCAGCCCGTTCGGCTCGCCTTCACCTTGGCTCGCCTGGCCAAAGCATCAATGCTTAATTCATCCGTCCCGGAAGCGCATTCATGAGTGCCGCCACCCCCTTGCCGTTTTCCGCCTGCACTTGGCACCAGCAAGTGGCTCACGCCTTTTCCCGCGCCGCGCCGCATTACGATACCCGGGCCATGGCACAGCTTGAAATGGGAGAAAGACTCTGGCGACAGCTGCCTGCTTCGGCATTGCGGGTGCTGGACCTGGGTTGCGGCCCCGGCCTCTGGAGCGCACGGCTAGCACAGCATTACGGCGCACACAGCCGGGTTACCGGCATGGATATCGCCCCCGGCATGCTGCAAGTTGCCCGGCAACGCTACGGCAACCAGGTGGAGTGGCAACAGGGGGATGCCGCCGAGCTGCCCTTGGCCGGTAACGCCATCGATCTGGTATTTTCCAACCTGGCCATTCAGTGGTGTCCGTCACTCCTCCCGGTAATGCAGGAAATACAGCGGGTATTGCGCCCCGGCAGCCTCGCGCTGATCAATACCCTGCTGCCCGGCACTCTCCAGGAAGTCGCCGACGCCTGGCAACGTCCGCAAGCCTTGCTGCAGTTTCATTCCCGGCAGGACTACCTGAATGCCGCCCGAGAGGCAGGACTTGCCCTGGGGCACCACCAGACGCAGGCCGAACGGTTTTTCTACCCGGACATGGTCGCAGTGATGGCCTCGATCAAAGGGGTCGGGGCACAGGTCGCCCGACCCGGCCAGCGGCTGACCCGCCAAGCGCTGAACCAAGCCACTCAACGCTATGAACTGAAGCGCGAGCCCCAAGGCCTTCCGGTCAGTTACCAACGTTTGACCCTGAGACTGGAGAAGCCGCGTTCATGAGCCGATATTTTGTCACCGGCACCGATACCGATGTCGGCAAGACCCTGGTCACCGCCGCCCTTTTGGTCCGCGCCCGTGCCCAGGGGCTGAGTACCCTGGGGCTGAAACCCATCGCGTCCGGCAGCCATTCAACCCCTGAAGGGCTTCGCAACAGCGATGCGCTGAGCCTTCAATCCCAAAGCTACCCGCCACTTGACTACGCTCGGATCAACCCCTTCGCCTTCGCCCCGGCCATTGCCCCGCATCTGGCCGCACAGCAGGCGGGAACCGAACTGAGCGTGACCGGGATACTCCAGGCGCTTGAGCCGGCGCTGGCAAGCCCGCCTGATGTCACCCTGATAGAGGGCGCCGGCGGCTGGCGGGTACCACTCAACGATCGAGAAGACCTGAGCGAGCTGCCCCGGGCGCTTGAGCTTCCGGTGATTCTGGTCGTGGGATTGAAACTGGGGTGTCTCAATCATGCGCGCTTGACCGCCGAGGCCATCCGCGCCGACGGCCTGACGCTGGCCGGTTGGGTGGGTACGGTCATCGATCCGGCGTTTGCCGCGGATAACGCTCTGTTCGACGCCAACATGGCGACGCTTTCACGGACGCTGGGTGCGTCTGCAACGACAGTCTGCCTGGGCGTGATTCCACATCTTGGCGAGTCAACCGAGGTGCTGCGCATCGCCAAGGCCGCTGCCTATCTCAACCTTCCCCGGCAGGCCGCCGCCCTTTCCACCACTTCCCTTGCCACGGAGTCGCCATGCAGTCGCCTATCTGGCATCCCTACGCTCATCTGAAAACCCAGACACCGGCGCCCAAGGTCAGCGGTGGCCAAGGCGCCTGCTTCACCCTGGAAACCGACGAACAGCTATTGGATGCCACCTGTTCCTGGTGGTGCATGATCCACGGCTATGGCCATCCACGTCTGATCCAGGCCATTCGCGACCAGGCCGGAGAACTCTGCCATGTGATGCTCGGTGGGCTTAGCCATGAGCCTGCCGACCGCCTGGCCCGGGAACTGGTACGCATCACCCCGGCCGGGCTGAACCATGTGTTCTATTCCGACAGCGGCTCGGTGGGCATGGAAGTGGCCATGAAAATGGCCGTGCAATATCACCGTCTTCAGGGCAAGCCGCACAAGCACCGCATGCTCGCGCTGATGAAGGCCTATCACGGTGACACCGCAGGCTGCATGGCGGTATGCGACCCGGAAGAAGGCATGCACGGGCTGTTTTCCGGCTACCTGCCCCAGCATCATTTTGCCCCGGCGCCCACCGCCGCCTTCGAAGCCGACAAGGCGGATGTAGACCACGACCTGCAAGCGCTGCGTGCCGTGCTCGAACGGCATCATCATGAGATAGCGGCCCTGTTGATGGAGCCACTGCTACAGGCGGCCGGCGGCCTGAACATGACCTCGCCGCACTATGTGAAAGGCGCCAGGCAGCTATGTGACGAATTCGATGTGCTGTTGATCTTCGATGAAGTCGCCACCGGGTTCGGACGTACCGGCAAGATGTTCGCCGCCGACCATGCCAAGGTGACACCGGACATCATGGTGCTTTCCAAGGGCCTGACCGGCGGCTACCTGGGGCATGCGGCCACCCTAGCAGTCTGTCGGATTAAGGGGCGCGAATCGCAGAAGCAGCGTCCCTTCGTTGGTTTTTCCGCAGGGTAAGCAACCCTGCGGTTGGAAAGGCGCTTTCGCCTTCTACAGCCTTGTCTTG
>NZ_QPIJ01000120.1 GCF_003336665.1 Vreelandella rituensis
CTGGACATCTGCTGCAAGACTGTATTGACTATTTCCATGAAAGCCTGTGCTCGGGTGGTGATGTTGTGAGAGACCCCATTATCTGAGCATCAGGCTTTCTTTAAAACTGTCCGAACCATTGATGAATGCAACCTGGCGCGAAATACATGCGCAATGGGGGGTAGGCACGCCGTTAGGACGCCATTTATCGCTGACCTCTGATGATCTGGGCGTACTCAGAGAACGTTGCCAACGCCACTTTGGCGGCGATATCGTCGCTATTGATCGTTCACAGCGGCGCAGTGACTTGGCCGGCGACATAACGGACGAGAAACAGTCACGGCAGGCCGCGTTTGGTCAGTTAATCCGCGTTGCCTCAACCGAGGGAGGGGTTTATTTCACGCCCAAGGAATGGGCGGGATCAACAGTGTGGCTTCCTACCCCAGCAGGCACCTTACTATCCCTCGACGCTGAAGGGTTAGTCTTTGACCCTGAGCACATGGCACGCATCCTGGTGATTGAAAATGGTGACCTAATGGAGCGCTGGTGGGATATCTTGCCCACCTTACCCGAGACATGGCGGAGCCAAACACTTCTGGCATATCGCGGCCATCAGCACGATTCAGCGATGTTAAAAAGGTGGATAGAAAAACATCGTGGCCACGTCACCCTGGGGTTTTACGGTGACCTAGACCCGGCTGGACTGGTGATTGCGCTGTCAAATTATGCTGCGATAGTACCAGAAGGAAAATTTGCCATACTCGCCCCAGAGATACCCGAAGAATTGCCAAGTGAGTGGAGCAAAGCCACCACGTTCAGTGATCAGACAGCGGCAAGATACTACTTAGAGAACAGGCGTGCGCTCTATCCTGGCTGGGCACGCTTGATCAACACCGTGCTGAAGCAGCAAATAGCCATCACGCAGGAGAAGCTATTGATCAAAGCCATCCCTCTTGTAGAGCGATATCAGGGTTAGGGGCTTTTTCAGCGGCAACGCTCTTCACCTAACCTCAGCCGCAAACCGTTACTATCATAATCCATTGTTTTATAAATATTTATAAGACGATACTTCAGGAACTAGTGTTAATACCGAGACTCAGGCCAAGGCCGTCAGCCAAAAAGGCTTAACACTGTGCCAGCGTGGAATACCGAATCATGTGCCACGTATGGCGCATCACGCATGGATGCGGCTAAGGATGGCCAGCCCTTACCTAACATGCCCCCATGCCCGGTTCCATGGTTCGCTATGACAGTTCAAATAGCCAATTTTTACCAGACGGCGTTCAACACTCGCTGCGCTACGTCCCGTTTCTGCACAGACACCTTCAATCAGTGCCTTGCCCGACAGCCCAGCGTCGATAGCGTCTGACATTGCTTGTTGTTGCTTAGCCGTCCAGGGGCCAGGGTTTTCGTTCTGCATGACGATCCTCACCATTAAACATGAAATTTAGAGCCTCCCGGTCGTAGACCGGATACCAAAAATGGCCTGCGCCGTTGTAACGCTCTGCCGAAGGCGCCAGCGTGTCAATCACTGCATCGGCAACGCCCTCTGTTCTATTGGCTCGTGGCCAGCCTGCTGATCGCGATGCTGGCCAATGTCGCCATGATGGTTGCCGGCTTGCATGTCCGTGACAGCGGTCAACAGCAGCGCTACCAGAGCAGCAGTATCCGGCACCAGAACGTGATCATTAAACCAGGATGGCAAAGCAATAAAACGAGGCGACATCACCCAAACTGAACCATCATTGACAGAGGGCAAGAGGTAAGTATTCGCGAAATATAAACTCACATAGAGAGCTTAGCGCTGCTTTATTGCCTAAGAGCATACCGCTCACGCTATATAGGTTCTATTATGCCGACACTTCCTTTCAAGCCTTGGTCGACCGCTATCGCTGTAGCCGTCACGCTATTCATCTGGCTCGTGATTCCCTTGCCCGCAGGCCTTACGTCGAACGCATGGCTCATGTTAGCGATTTTTGTCGGCACCATTGTCGCTATCATCGGTAAAGCCATGCCCATTGGCGCTATCTCCGTCATTGCCATTTCCATTGTTGCGGCAAGCGGCGTCACCGGCGATACGCCTGGCGAAGCCATCACTGTTGCCTTGAGCAGTTACGCCAATCCGCTTATCTGGTTAATCGCAATTGCGATTATGATCTCACGCGGATTGATTAAAACCGGCCTGGGAGCGCGCATTGGCTACTATTTCATTTCCATCCTGGGCAAGCGGACGCTGGGGATCGGCTATGGTCTGGCCTTCTCGGAGCTTTGCATTGCGCCGGTAACGCCCAGTAATACTGCCCGGGGCGGTGGCATTATCCACCCCATCATGCGCTCTATTGCCCTTAGTTTTGACTCACGCCCAGAGGACAACACCTCTGGCAAAATCGGCAAGTATCTGGCCCTGGTGAATTACCATAGCAACCCGATTACCTCTGCCATGTTCATTACAGCCACCGCGCCCAACCCGCTGACAGTGCAGCTTATCTCAGCGGCCACCGGCGCGGAGATTCAGCTAAGCTGGCTCACCTGGGCCGTCGCCATGCTGCTTCCTGGCCTGGTTGCGATCCTGGCGATGCCGTACATTTTATACCTGCTTTACCCACCGGAAATTAAGGAAACGCCGAACGCCACCCAAGTGGCGCGGGACAAGCTGGCTGAGCTGGGCAAAATCAGTCGACACGAAGGCATCATGTTGTTCGTCTTTTTGGTGCTGCTTCTGCTATGGGCGGATATCCCTGCGCTTTTCTTCGGCGCTGCGGTCACGCTTAACACCACGACGACTGCGTTTATCGGTCTTTCCATGCTGCTGCTCACAGGGGTGTTGACCTGGGACGATGTGCTGAAAGAAAAAAATGCCTGGGATACGCTGCTGTGGTTTGGCGCACTGATCATGATGGCGAGCCAGCTTTACGAAACAGGCCTGATTGATTGGTTTGCCGCCAATATGCGGAACTGGATTAGCATGATGGGACTGGGCTGGGCGGGAGCGTCTGCGCTTCTGGTGCTGACCTTCCGTAAGCGTCCCGCCATCTGCATCTATTGAAGTCGCCTTGAAGCCTTGATCATGGCGTGGTGTTCACCACCATCTCAGATCGAATGGAGGCTTCATGTCCCAGATTCCCACCACCTTGAAA
>NZ_QPIJ01000121.1 GCF_003336665.1 Vreelandella rituensis
ATCTTCGAGCATCTGCCTTGCGCCAAGACGCCGGACGCGGTGCGATCGCTACTGCCACAACAGCTGACAATGGCGGATATCACGCCTTTGCCGCAATCCTGCTGATCGCCAGACGCTTACGACCTTCCTTTACACCCACTACTTTTTTGCCAGCACCACTGCGCACATCACGGCCATGATGGCTGCGTTTCTGACCGTTGGCCTGAGCCTCGGGGCACCGGCCATGCCATTCGTGCTCATTATGGCGGCTACGTCCTCGATCATGATGACCTTGACCCATTACGCCACCGGCACGTCGCCTGTCATTTTCGGTTCGGGCTACCTGACCTTGGGTGAGTGGTGGAAAGCAGGCTTTGTTATGAGTGTGGTCAATCTAGCTATTTGGGTAGTTGTTGGCGGTTTATGGTGGAAGCTGCTGGGTCACTACTGAGCGTTTTTATCCATTTTCGCGGAATACCCCGTCTAAGCCACCGCATTAGGCGGGGATGGATAGCGTGGCGCTCGCAGAGCGACTTGGTTTGTGGTTGATAATGACTGTATGTTTTAGGCTATGTTGGTATCTGTTGTTGGTCGGCGCCTATCGCCACGCGGAGCCACGCCTCCTCGGATGGCTTAGCGGTTTCAAACAACCGCCGCCATGCCAGGCAATTCGGTAAGTACGCTGTCCCCACCCCATGAAAGCGCCCCATCCAGCCCTTCAAGCGGCTGATATAGCTGTTGACGCTCTGAATGTGGTATTCCTTGCCATTCACTCGCTGGTTATCGAGTATGATGAGCCGATGATGGGCAATGCCATGCTCAGCAGAGAAAGTCTTATACCAGCTGTACCCGTCCAAACATAAAATCGAATCGCGATCGATTATCGGTACCAGAAAGTCATGGACAGTGGACTTCTGGAGCGCCGGGTCCACCAAGTCACTGACATGGCCATGGCCATGGCGCACGATAGTGACCGGAATTTTATCTGCTTTTTTCTTTTTATTGCCTTGGCCACCACGTTTCCGAGGTGCCCGGTGCGTGAGAAGGTTTTCGCGACATCGAAAGCCCCTTGTTTGGGTTGGGCTTCGGCATGCACCCGTTTCGCCAGGGCAAACGCATCGAAATCCTGCTGTTGATCGCGATGCTGGCCAATGTCGTCCTGATGGTGGCCGGTCTGCATGTCCGTGACAGCGGTCAACAGCAGCGCTACCAGAGCAACAGTATCCGGCACCGGAACGTGCTGTCCGTTTGGCGCTTGGGACTGGAGTGGCTTCGACGTCATTGTGTCGGCGCTGTCCCCTGGCCCTCTTGGAAGGCAGTTCTGACGAGCCTCCAAAGGAAAGTCAAAAAGCAGGCCTTCTCCTAGCCTTCGGCTCTGCGAACACCTGACAAGAGGACTTTCACCTCTCTAGACATGATGAAGCAGGAAGGTTCTCGGGAACCCAAGAACCCTCGCCCAAAGTGTGAAGCGCGGCGGAGTGTCAGATAGGTCTATCTCTGGTCTAATTGGCTACCGAACGAGAAATACCAGCTGCGAACTTTTATCTAAAAGCGCGTAATACCTCTTCCTGAGTCGCGTAGCGTGAAGGGAGATACAAGCGCGGCACCCGCCAAGGTGCCTTGTTGGCACCAGGGCTATCGCAGTTGGCAGATACGTACTCGAATCTATTGTTCAGACTTTTGCCAAGCACTTAATGTCAGATATGAAGTCAAGACCTTAGAAAACGATTATTTCTAACTGCGATAGCCCTGGCCTATTGGAGTGGTCAGATCAATCGGTTGCTGAGACGAGCCACGTTGAACGCTTCAGTTGCCCAGAAACTAATTGATCAGCAATTCCTTAAGTGACAGCTATGGTGATTCACTGACACTCCCCGTTGCGCTTCGCGCTTTGGGCGAGGGTTCTAAAATCACCCTCAGAACCTTCCTGCTTCGACACGCCTTCACTAGACAACGGCTAGGCCGCTGCCCCCGCTCCAGTCGCTCCAGTCGCTCCACAGGCTAACCCCGCCAGTCCGGCGGTTCGGATATTCTTTGCAGCATTTACGTCCCGATCTATCGGTTCGCCACAGCCTTTACACTGCCATTGGCGCTGCGATAGCGGTAGCTTGTCAATCTTGTGACCGCAGCCATGACACAGCTTACTGCTGGGAAACCACTGGCTTACCTTCACCACTTGCCGTCCGGCCCAGGCGGCTTTGTACTCAAGCTGGCGGACAAATTCGCCCCAACCGGCATCGCTGATGGCCTTGGCTAAATGACGGTTTTTGACCATGCCGGTGATGTTCAGCGACTCGACACACAGCACTTGGTTTTCGTTAACGAGGGTGCGGGTCGCTTTATGGATCGCATCGCGGCGGCAGTCCGCAATCTTGGCATGCAGCCGCGCCACCTTCTGGCGCAGCTTGTTGCGGTTGTTCGAGCCTTTGCGTTTCTTGGTCAGCCGGCGTTGAAGGTAGGCCAGCTTGGCTTCGTAGCGTTTCAGATGGCGCGGGTTGCCGGATTTCGCGCCGTCACTGGTGATGAACAGGTCGGTCAACCCAAGATCAATCCCCACCATTCTCGGTGTGATCGGCAGCGCGTTCGGGGCAAATTCACACAGGCAACTGATGAAATAGCGGCCTGCACGGTCTTGCGAAATCGTGATGCTGGAGGGTTCACAGGGCAGCGGGCGGCTCCAGCGGATCGGCAGGGGCACCCTGGACTTGGCGATGGTGATCTCGCCCTCCCGATAGCGAAAGGCGGCCTTGGTCAAGCGGATCGACTGCCGGCCATCCTTTTTCTTGAAGCGCGGGTAGCGCGCCCGGCGTTTGGGATTGAAGAAGTTGTCGAAGGCGGCTTTCTGGTCACGCAGGGTTTGTTGCAGGATGACGCTCGATACGTCCTTGAGCCAGGGAAACTCGGCTTTCAAGTCCACCAGGCGCTTTTCTGCTGCGGAAGACGACACCGACTCGCCGTGCTGCTGATACGCCTGGGTACGATAAGCGAGGTCGGGTAAGGAGGCAACGTTGCCGCAGCCCCCTCCCCTAAGAACCGTACGTGAGAGTTTCCCCTCATACGGCTCAAGCTCTTGAAAGCCCTTAGTGAGCCGGTTGCTCAACGTCTGTACC
>NZ_QPIJ01000122.1 GCF_003336665.1 Vreelandella rituensis
TACCTGATGCGCCAAAAGCAAGTGAAGGGCTTTCAGACCGGCGATAGGGTCAGGGCGATTGTCCCGGCCGGCAAGAAGACCGGCAGCCACACGGGGCGCGTGGCGATTCGCAAGACCGGCATTTTCAACATTCAGACCGAACAAGGCGCGGTCCAGGGGATTTCCTGGCGCCACTGCACCCTGCTGCAACGCGGTGATGGCTATGGCTACCACCCATTCAACACTAAAGGAGGCGCGGACAGGGAACCCCGAGTCGTGCGGCGCACGACGCGCTATCCCTCCCGGCGCTAAAGCAGCCGGGTTTCCCGCGCAAAATCTGCTGAGAAATAAAAAACCCCGCCGAGGCGGGGTTTTTTATTTCTCAGCAACAACCGCATTTCCTGTGAAGGAAAGACGGTGCCAAGCAGAATTACTTCTGCATTGAACGCTGGAACATACGGTTCATTTCTTCGCGGTTCTGCTCAGACATCTGCAGAGCAGCTTGTGCATCACGCTGCGCTTGGTTTGCAGTGTTCATTGCCTGAGAAGCCATGCTACGTGCTTCTGCAGCATCAGCTTGTGCAGATTCTGCAGTCATGCGAACTTCTTCCAGCGCGCTGGTAGAAGCACAACCAGCCAGGATTGCCAGTGAAGCGGCAGCGGCAGTCATCTTCAGAGTTGTCTTCAGAGTCATAGTGTTCTCCTTGATATTCCTTGGTACTACATTAAATGGTACGGCAAGATAAGACTAAAGTTATAACCTAATCTTGTCTACCTGCGTTGCAGGTTCATTTGCTGCGACATGTGCTGCGAAGCAGCAGGAGTCAAACACTGTTTTATTATAGACCACAGCGCTTGTCCATACTTATGTTCAAAGCTGAACACTCTTTCTCGACACCAGCTTAGCGGATCACGACGCGAGTGCCAACGTCTACCAATTCCGTGAGCCGTTCAATCTGGGGATTGGTCAACGCTACGCACCCTTGCGTCCAGTGAAAACGGTCATGGATATCGGGATCCGCCTTGCCAAGACCATGGATTCCAATCGCGCCTCCTAATACCGTATCTTGAGGAGGTGACCGATGCCGTCGATAATAATCGAAGTATTGATCATAATCCTGTTGGGTATAAAGCCCTGTCTGCAACGCCATCTGTGCATGTGCGGGCGTAGGATAATCAATCCCGATAAAAATATTCCATTGGCTAGCATGGTTGAATCGATTGACCCGGAACTCGCCCTTCGGTGTCGCATTATCGCCGCGCGTTCGCTGAGTCTTGGCTCCACCTCGTCCCAGGGATATCGGCGCAAAGCGTTCCATCAGGGCATTACCCCGGTAGATGCTCAGCGCAGCTTCCTCATCATCGACCAATACCCAGAGCTCATCGATATGCCGTGGCACAGGCGCTCGTGTCAGTAACGTTTCGATCAAATCCGGAGCATCGTCTGCTGAAAGGCCATCTGAGGAGAAGCCATTCGTCGTGGAAGCCTGTACCGAGAAGGGTAAGCCCAAGGTCAAGCCAATAAAATGGCGACGGGTCAAAAGTTTCATGAGAGCTCTCAAGCATCATTCGGCACTGGGCCGAGCATACATTTCAGTCGGCTGTTATACCCTATCGGCGCCGCCTCTGTCAGCCATCGTTTCATTCAGCAGTTTATTTCGCACCGCTCCTGAGACTCTCAGCCCTGTTTTTATGGCATTTTACGAATCCTTGCGATCTACAGTGAAAGGATTCATCAGCAAGTCCTTTTTCCCCATCAGGTGCACTACCGTTCTATCAAAGGGGAAAGTATCGATGTATTGCCGATTGAGCAGCGGTTTGTGGCGATGCACCAGCGCCGCCGCGAGCCTTTCTCTCTGGGCATGCCCGCATAGCCCGACACTGAACCAAAGGGCCTGGCCTTCTTCCAAACCAGCATGCCAGCGTTCCTTGTCCTCATGGTGCATAAGACAAGAGCGAACATCACGCCCTTCACCCACATACACCAATTTCTGAGGTTGCATTTCGCCACTTTTCTGGTCTGAGCCGGCCTTGAAGACACAGTAAACACCAGAATCATCCGGCACTTCCCGCAAGTCATCTTCGGTAAAATATCCCAACATCTCTGGAGACAGCAGTATGTCTGACATAGACCCTCCTTTTAGGTAGCCCTAATCAAATATCTTCAAGTTCCTCAAGACTCGTCACGATGCGCCGCACCTCGGCTTCGTGCCCTTCCGCCAAGGAATTGAAAAATTCTTTTTCAGGAATGACGTTCGCCCGCGAAGCACGGTGCTGATAAAGATCCCGCAAGGTACGATGTGCTGTCACTGCCGTATCCATAATTGCATCGATACTGTCGTAATTCGCCGTTTCGGCGATGCGTTCGAGTTTCGGCGGATGAGGAAAGTCTCCCGTTTCATCGAACCAGGTTTCTAGTACTTCTGTGTGATCGGTGCCGTCATGAAAAATGTCCTCCAACCCCGTCTGCATACGAAGCTCACGGTTGGCGAGATAATCCAGCGCCATTTTCACCCTTTCACTGGAGGTCTCCTCTGCGGCGTCGCTGTACTGCTTGGCCATGCGGGCATGAAAGTCCATCGCCCATCTTACCAAGTCCTTGACTTGGTTATAGCGCTTTGATTTTTCCTTACGCATTGCTCGCTCCTTACACTGAACGCGTCAGAGGTGACTGAAACAACACAGGTTTTCATAACATAGTAAAAACCCTAGATAATTACCATACGCCTTTTTGCCATGGGTTCGAACCCCGACAGCTCAGGCCATAGGGGGGAGATAGTCAAGGTATACAAAGGAGTGTTCCACAAAAAAAGCACAAGACGACAAGCAACGCCTCACCTGGGTATCGCCTGCAACTATCGACTCAGAAACTATCGACTCAACAGAATTGATATGAACTACCACGCCTAAGCGGCTGCGCCGTTAGACGTGGTTTCACTCGCTCGTTGGCGAGCTTCCAATGTCAACGGGTGATCAATGTGCGTAATTGACATGGGCGTGTCCACAACGCCC
>NZ_QPIJ01000123.1 GCF_003336665.1 Vreelandella rituensis
GCTACCTTTCCACCACCGGCGCGACGGTCGCCTACCTGGCGATTGTGGCCATCATCATCTATCAGGTGGTGCAGATCCTGAGGGTCAACATTCCGATTCTGAAAAAAGGTGTGCCGGAGGACGACAAGTATCCCTTCAGCAGCGTGGCTGCGCTCAACAGTACCTACTTTGCCAACTTCGGCGCCGAGCTTGCGGTGGTCTCGATGCTGCCGATGTTCTTCGAGGAAACCTGGGGATTGAATGCCGCGATGGCCGGGTTGATCGCGGCCTCGTTTGCCTTCGTCAACCTGGTCGCGCGTCCCATGGGCGGCATGGTGTCGGATCGCATGGGCAACCGGCGCTTCGTCATGCTCAGCTACATGTTCGGCATCGGCATCGGCTTTGTGATGATGGGCATGCTCAATTCAAGCTGGCCGCTGATCGTGGCGGTGGCCATCACCATTTTCACCTCCTTCTTCGTGCAGGGCGCGGAAGGCGCGACCTTCGGCATCCTGCCGTCGATCAAGCGCCGCATCACCGGGCAGATCTCGGGCATGGCCGGCGCCTACGGCAACGTGGGGGCGGTGGTCTACCTGACCATCTACACCTTCGTCACGCCCACCCAGTTCTTCTACATCATCGCTTGCGGCGCCTTCCTCAGCTGGTTGATCTGCTTTCTCTGGCTCAAGGAACCGGAAGGTGGCTTTGCCGAAGAATACTACGTCTCTTCCGTCGACCGTATGCTCGAGGAACAGCAAACCGCCAAGCCCCAAGTGAAGCCGCAACAAGGCTGAACATTCTCAGCCCACCCATGAAAGGGGGCTATGGCGAAGAGCCGCCCCCAGCATGTAGATAAATACCGCCACCGCCACAAGCGCGCCCACACCACGAATTAGAGGTGTCGGGCCACGCTTGATGGCGACCGTCCCCACTCCGATATAGACCACCAAAGCGATTAGCTTTGCAGCCAACCAGGGATGCTGGTGGGGCCACATCGAGAGCATCACCATCAGCGTGACACCCAGGGCAAGCAGGCTGGTATCAATCACGTGAGGCAATATTTTTACCCAGCGCCGCCCGAGCATGGGCGACTCGCGTACCGACCACCCGGCACGTACCACGAAAAAACCGATGCTCAGCACAGCGGTGGTGACATGCAGGTGCTTGATCAGAAAATAATGCTCCATGGGGCTCACTCTCTAGTTCTACTGCGTCATAAAAGAAGGCTCATTGTGCTGCAGATGAAGGGCGGCTTCCATCAGCATGAAACGATGTTTTTCTGAGCTTCAACCACAGGGGAAAAGCTACGAAAGGTCGCACCAGGGTTGGCATTTGATGCTTCGGGCCTTAAGATGTATTTATAAAGCATCTTAAACAATCCTCTGAGGTACTCCGTATGTTGTCTCATGAACAGGAAAAGCTGATCGGCGCCACGGCCCCGGTCGTCGCCGAACATCTCGACGCCATCACCCAGCGCTTTTATCCATTGATGTTTAACCGCTACCCGGAGGTCAAGCCGCTATTCAATGAGGTTAATCAGCAAAGCGGTGAACAACCTCGCGCCTTGGCGAGCGCCGTGCTGGCGTATGTGCAACTGCGCCGCAACCCCGCCCAGGCACGTGCCACGCTGGCCATCGTCGTCAGCAAGCATGTCTCCCTGGGTATTGTGCCGGAGCAATACCCCATCGTCGGCGAATGTTTGATGGCCGCCATCGGCGAGGTGCTCGGCGATGCCGTGACGCCGGAAATCGCCGAGGCCTGGACCGCCCTCTATAACGAACTCGCCGGGCTGCTGATCGACCTTGAAGACCAGCGTTATCTCGAATTCGAACAGCGCCCGGGCGGCTGGCGTGGCACGCGTCGCTTCCGTATTGCCGCCACCCGGCAGGAAAGTGCGGTGATCCGCTCTTTTGTGCTGGAACCCGAGGATGACGGTGCCGTCGCCGACCACGAGCCTGGGCAGTATATTGGCGTGCGCCTGCTCATCGACGGGCAACCGGTCTATCGCCACTACAGCCTCTCGGCAAGCCCCAATGGCCGCAGCTATCGGCTTTCGATCAAGCGCGAAGCACAGGGACAGGTCAGCCGCCATTTCCATGACGTTCTGCAGCCGGGCGATATCCTGGAACTGCTGCCACCGGCAGGCGACCTGACCCTGGTAGACGGTGACGAACCTCTGCTGCTGGCCAGTGGCGGTGTCGGCCAGACGCCCTTGCTGCCCATGGCGCGCCATGCCCTGGCGAAGGGACGTCAGGTAGTGTATCTGCACGCCGCCCTGGATGCCGAGCATCACGCCTTTAACGATGAACTGGAGACACTCAAGCGCGAGTACCCCGAACGCCTTCAGGCCGTCAGCATTCATGAACGGGGTAACCATGCCGATCATATTGGTCGCATCGACCGCACCTTGCTCGCCCGCTACCTGCCCGACGCCAGGGCGCGCTGCTATTTCGTGGGCCCCCAGGGTTTCATGACCGCCGTCAACGGCGCCTTGTCCGACTTGGGTGTCGACGAGGACCGCCGCCACTTCGAACACTTCGGTCCCTCGCGCCCTCTCGACGCGGCTTGACAGGCACTCGGCTCACTTGAGTGACGACCTGACGACAGGCGGCCCCGATAGATACTACCGGGGCCGCCTTTATGTTTCGCTGGGTGTGCTGGCCGTTACGACCCTGGAGCCGAGCGTTTGGCCGCCATCAGCCAAGAGTCACACCGTGCGTGAAAACCGCCCTTCCTGAGGCTTGAGATAGGCATCAAAGGCCATCGCCACGTTACGCATCATCAGGCGTCCGGCAGGCAGCACTTCGATGGCATCGGCATGGATGGCCAGCAGTTCATCACGCTGCATTGCTTCCAGATGCACCAGGGCATCAGCGAAGGTCTCGCGAAATGTCACCGCATGGCGCGCCTCGA
>NZ_QPIJ01000124.1 GCF_003336665.1 Vreelandella rituensis
AAAACAATATTGCATCGTTACCCCGTCAAGAAGACGTCAGATAGCCACAAAGCTCGGATTACGTAGTCGTAAAGCGCTAAATAATGACGCTACCGCGGGCGTGATGAATAAAGCGGGTTGAGAGACAGACATCGTTTTTCCAGACCTTCGATAACCACGCAAGGAACGATTGAAAATGCTCTTTTTCGAACAAGAGTTACAATGTAATATGGTTAGAGAAAATTCTGGAGGATTTATGCAAACCAGTAGCCCAAGAGTGTCAGTGATAGTTCCTACCTATTATGATTGGATGCGTCTGCAATTATGTGTGGTTGCTCTACAAAAGCAGTCGTTACCTCGCGATGCTTTTGAAGTGATAATTGTAAACAATGCACCCGGCGACATGCCTCCCCCTGATTTTTTCTTACCCAAAAATTACAAACTCATTTCAGAAGATAAAGCCGGCTCTTATGCGGCTAGGAATGCCGCTTTGAAAATTTCACGAGGGGAAATAATAGCGTTTACTGATTCTGATTGTATTCCTGACCCTTTCTGGCTTGAGTCAGCCGTTGCACGGCTTGATAATGGTGCTGAGCGAATAGCGGGCAAAATAGAGCTTTTCTTTCAAACGGACAAACTGAAAATTGTTGAAATTTATGAAAAGGCTTTCGGCTTTGATCAAAAGAAATATGCTCAATCCGGAGGTTCAGCGACGGCCAATATGGTAACTTGGTCAAAACATTTCGAGACGGTTGGATATTTTGACGATAGTCTCATGTCTGGTGGTGATAATGAATGGGGGTGGCGAGCAGAAGATAAAGGAATACCTATAGAATACACACCTGAAGTTATAGTAAACCATCCTGCACGTTCTGATATTAAGGCAATGCTTAAAAAGCGAAAGCGAGTTATTGGGGGTGCGGTAAAGCAGAATCAAGATAAAAAGAATAACTTTCTCTTGGTTCTTGTGAAAGGCTATGTTCCTCCGCGTAAAGCTTTAAAGCTATTTTTTGAAAAAGACTTGACTTCATCTGAAAGGTTATTGGCCTATTTTTTATGCTATTATTTTAAGGCTTATTCGACTACTTACAGGTTGGCTTTGTTATTGGGACTGGCCAAGCCGAAAAGATCTTAACTATTGTTTTAAGAGTGGCTCCGAAGAATAAATGTCTATGCCAAGAGCCATTATCGGCGCAAGCTCATAATGCTTTGTGCCTGGTCGGTGGCACCAGAATAGGCAGGCAGGGCAGTAGTCAATGCAGCGCTATCTTTCAGACGCGTACATGATGCGATGCAAATGGCAATGAAACGACGTTACTGAGGTTTCCAGCAGAGCCTGGTTTATGCAAACTGAATGCATTCAGGCAAAGAGGAATCTTTAGATGGATAGACCGAACGAACCCGCTGATTTGGAGCAGATGCTGGATCGACTCAGTGACGCCGAGGGAAGCCGGGATAAAACAGTCAGGGTTAGAGATGTGGTTGCCTCGATAGGCCGTAGGTCGTTCGGCCCGCTTCTGCTGTTTCCCGGGATTATTACCCTGTTGCCTGTGGTGGGCGATATACCTGGGGTACCTACCGTGATGGCAGCAGTGGTATTTATCGTGGCGGGCCAATTGGTGTTGGGGCGGCGTTATTTTTGGCTACCGAATTTGTTGCTGGACCGCTCCGTTGAAAAGCAGAAACTCCACAAGGCAATCAAGTGGATGCGGCCACCGGCAAAGTTTCTTGATCGCTTTCTTCGGCCGCGTTTGACGATTTTTACTAAAGGAATAGGCACCTATTCGATAGCCATTGCCTGCATTCTCATCGCGCTGGCGATGCCGCCGATGGAAGTGGTGCCATTTACTGCCAATGGCGCGGGGCTGGCGCTTACCTTGTTTGGCCTATCCTTGATGGCAAGGGATGGTCTGCTTGCGTTGCTGGCTTTCGCTTTCATGGCCGTGACACTGGGTTTCATCTTTTATTACTTCCTATGATTTTCACCCCTGGCCATGCTTGGAAAAATTGTTGGGTGGGAGTAGCAATATGCTACGAGCTTCTTGATTTCTGCCGGCAGAGGCAACTATGGTCGTGGTTTGAACAAAATCCTGCCGCATTCTGCGATTCGATTCTTTGAATGAATCGGCAGTTAAGGCAGGGCAAGGTGTCAGCCTTGCTTGTTCTTATCACTGGTTGGATATATAGTTTTCTTATGCCGATCATCCGTTCCGACTCCCTGGCGCTACATGTCACCAGTGCCGACCAACAGACCGCTCTGACGGATACGCTGGTACTGTATCGGCGATTGGTGCGCGATCTCATGACCGTGGCGTATACGCACTGGCCGCAGGTCGGCGTCTGCGAAGGGAACGCGGTGGTCGAGGTAATGGAACGGCTGATACATCCCACCCAAAAACGACCACAGGTACGCTACACGTACTTTGCTAAACGCTACTACAAATTTCCATCGTACCTTCGCCGTGTCGCTATCATGGATGCGGTCGGTCAAGTCCGCTCCTTCGTGACACGGTTTGAGGCGTGGCGCAGCGGTGATCGTAAACACCTGCACGCCAAACCACCGCGCCTGACATCCAGCACCAAGACCTTTCCGAGCCTTTACGGGAGCCAGTGCGCCAAGATCAATGCCGATGCCAGCCATGCCTTTATCAAGGTGCGACAGCATAATGATTGGGTCTGGATGGGATTTCGGCTCAAGGGAACATGCCGGTTCCGGGGGAAAGGCAAGGCCAAATCCCCGCTACTGACCACTAACGGTCGACAATGGCAGCTCTCGTTGCCCGAGCTGTTCGATCCACCCAAGCCCGCCAAAGGCGCCCCTGACCGGGTGCTGGCGGTGGATGTTGGCATTAACACGGCGGCGACCTGGGCGGTCGTCGATGCTCAAGGCACTGTCCACGCACGCGGGTTTC
>NZ_QPIJ01000125.1 GCF_003336665.1 Vreelandella rituensis
TTGGGGGTGATGGGGCGCAGGTTGTTCATCCCGAACCAGCCCAGAAAGGCCAGCGGAACCAGAAATACCAGCCAGATGAAACCGGCGTTTTGAATCCAGGTCTCGGTGCCCGCTTCGATGCGACCGATCAAGGTGCCGCTGGAACTTTGCAGTTCCATGGGCGCGCCGGCGATGGCGCCGAAAATGCCCACGGTCATGACCAGCGGAATCAGGATCTGCATGGTGGTGACGCCGAAGTTGCCCAGGCCGGCGTTCATGCCCAGGGCATACCCCTGCTGCTTTTTCGGGAAGAACGTGGAGATGTTGCTCATCGAGCAGGCGAAGTTGCCGCCGCCGATGCCGGAGAGCAATGCCAGGGCCTGGAAGACCCAGAACGGGGTGTCCGGGTTCCGCAAGGCGAAGCCGGTGCCCGCCGCCGGGATCATCAGCAGCGCCGTGGTCAGGAAGATGGTGTTGCGCCCACCGGCAATGCGGATCATGAAGGACGCCGGGATACGCAGCGTGGCGCCGGCAAGCCCGGCCAGGGCGGTCAGGGTGAACAGCTGGTTAACCGAAAAGGGAAACCCCAGGTTCTGCATCTGGGTGGTGATCATGCCCCACATCAGCCAGACAGCGAAGCCCATCAGCAGGCTGGGAATCGAGATCCACAGGTTGCGGGTGGCAATGCGCTTGCCTTGGCGTCGCCAGAAGGTATCGTCTTCGACCTCCCACTCATGCAGGTCGCCATTCAATCGAGGCTTGTTGTCCAAGCCTTGATCATCGATGTTGGTATTAGCCATCTCCATCCCCCCTGATTGACCGCTTGCCGGTGCCGGTGACGCCATGCGATAGCGAGCGATTCATTATTGATGGAGAACAAGATACGCCCCGCGATCAAACGGCGAAATGGGAGGAAATGGTTGCAAAAACAGTGGCCTACCCATTTCGAGTTATAAGGGGTAGTGTGCTAGGTTATTGATTTTTCAGAGGGTGTGGCGAAGTAGGTAGGGGCGGTCGAATGGGATTGGCGGCGCCTGGGCTTTTTGGAGGTAACCACCAAGAACCGGTTCAGCCGGGCGGTCAAGGCAGGTGAGGGTGTTCAGCGATCGAGGTTTTCCTGAACCGCCCATACCGCCGCTTCGACGCGTGAACGCAGATTGAGCTTCTTGAGCAGATGCTTGACGTGAACCTTGACGGTACCTTCGCTGATATCCAGTTTGCGCGCGATCAGCTTGTTCGAAAGCCCCCCTGCAAGCTCGCGGAGGATTTCGCGTTCGCGCTGGGTGAGGCTGTGAATATCGGGCGTCGCGGGGGCGGTACGCTGATTGCGCAAGGCTTCGGCGAGCAAGGCGGTCAAGCTGTCGCTGATCACCATGCGCCCGAGTGCGGCCTGGCGAAGTTGGCGCACCATGTCCTCGGGTTCCATGTCCTTGAGCAGGTAGCCATCTGCACCGGTGCGCAGGGCGGCGACCACATCATCCTCATGATCGGAGACGGTAAACATCACCACACGCCCGCTGTAGTCGGCGTCGCGCAGGCGGCGCAGAACTTCCAGCCCATTCATGCCCGGCATATTCAAGTCGAGCAATACGACATCGGGTTCGAACTTGAGTGCCAGTTCAATGCCTTCTTCAGGTTTGCCGGTTTCGCCGACCAGTTCGAGATCATCTTCCAGTTCGAGCAATTGGGCGACCCCACGACGCAATAGGGGGTGATCGTCGATGATCAACAGGGTGGCGGGCGGCTCGGTGGTGGTTGGCTCTGTGGCTGGCGTTAGCGTCATGACGATGTTCCCGTTCCAGGTTGAGAGGCGAAAGCGTCTTGCACATCAGGCTGTTGTTGAATCAAACGAGCGGTAATGGGGGTGAACTCGAACTCGATCTTGACCCCTCCCGCCNTGCCGCTTCAATGTGGCGATACCAGCTTTCCCAGCGCCGCACCTCATAGTCATCCAGTCCGTATTCTCCCTTGGCTGTCTGAAAACCCTGCTCGATCTTCCAGTACTGACTTGCGTGGGAGCATGAAAAGCAATGAAGAAGCACAGAGATTAAGCGTTTGTAGAATTTACGACTGTAGTGCCAGCGTCATGACGATGTTCCCGTTCCAGGTTGAGAGGCGAAAGCGTCTTGCACATCAGGCTGTTGTTGAATCAAACGAGCGGTAATGGGGGTGAACTCGAACTCGATCTTGACCCCTCCCGCCTGGCGGTTGCCGATGCGTAGTTCTCCGCCCAGGGTCTCGGCCCGGTCACGCATGATGACCAGGCCATAATGCAGGGGCGGAGAGCGGTCATCAATCAGGCCAATGCCGTCATCTTCAACGCTCACCCATAGCCGCGCATGCGCGAAACGCACGGTGACGGCGGCCCAATGCGCGCGGGCGTGTTTATGGGTATTGGCCAGCGCCTCTCGAACGATCTGCAAGACGTGAATTTCCTCGTTCGGGTTCAGCAGATAAGGCGGCACCTCATAGAAGAGTTCCACTGGCACCCCCATGCGGTCGGCGAATTCGCCGGTGGTCTGGCGCAGCGCCGAGTGCAGGCCGGGAGCATCCAGTTTGAGGCGGAACGTGGTGAGTAGCTCGCGCAACTGGCGGTAGGCACTGTTGAGACCGGTGCGCAATTCATCGAAGACCGCGCTCTGGACTTCCCGTGGAACCTCCTTCTCCTGCATACGCTCCAGGCGCGCCACCTGCATCTTGAGATATGACAGTGACTGCGCCAGGGAGTCGTGAAGCTCCCGGGCGATGGTGGTGCGCTCGTTGATCAGCGTTACCTGCTGTTGCTCCTCGATACGGCGTTGCAAATATACCGCAGTGGCCAACTGGTCCGCCAGTACGGTCAGCAAGCGCCGGGTACTGTCGGCGAGCTGCTTTTGTGGATACCAGATTTCCA
>NZ_QPIJ01000126.1 GCF_003336665.1 Vreelandella rituensis
TATCCAGCTGAGGCGCCGACGGCAGCCAGCCCATGCGCTCGGAGCGCACGTTGAAGTCGATCAGGCTGCCCGGGTAGTCCTCGGCCTTGGCCAGCGGCGAGAGGATTTCCTTGATCTCGAGTTTCTCGTAGCGCCACTGGGAGGAGTGGCTGTAGAAGAACGAGGTGGAGTTCATGTGGCGCGGCGGACGCTGCCAGTCGAGGCCGAAGGCCAGCGGGGTCCAGCCGGTTTGCGGGCGCAGTTTTTCCTGCCCCACATAGTGCGCCCAGCCGCCGCCGCTCTGGCCGATACAGCCGCACATGACCAGCATGTTGATCAGGCCGCGGTAGTTCATGTCCATGTGGTACCAGTGGTTCATGCCGGCACCCACGATGATCATGCTGCGCCCGTTGGTCTTGTGGGCGTTGTCGGCAAATTCCCGGGCGATGCGCGTGGCCTGCTCGGCCGAGACGCCGGTGATCTTCTCCTGCCAGGCCGGGGTGTAGGGGCGAATCTGGTCATAGGAGGTCGCGCCGTCATCCTCGCCATCACTGCTGAAGCCCCGGTCGATGCCGTAGTTGGCGCACATCAGATCGAAGACGGTGACCGCCAGCATGTCGCTGCCGTCGGCCTTCTTCAGGCGCTTGACGGGCAGGTTGTGGAACAGCAGGTCATCGGCGGCGCCGGCACCGGCGCCCTTGACGTGCTCGAAGTGCTCGTGCTCGATGCCGCCGAAGTAGGGAAATGCCACCCGCGCCACGCTGTCGTGGTGCTCGGCCAGGCTGAGCAGCGGCTTGATCTTGGTGCCTTCGGCGTCCAGCGGCTCGAGGTTCCACTTGCCCACTTCGTCACCGGTCTCGCCCCAGCGGAAACCGATGGAACCACGCGGTACCACCAGCTGGTCGCGGGTTTCGTCCCAGGCAACGGTTTTCCACTCGGGGTTGTTGTCCTGGCCCAGGGCGGCATCGAAGTCGCTGGCGCGCAACTGGCGACCGGGGGCGAAGCTTCCGTCCTCACGCGCTTCGAGTTCCACCAGGAACGGCATGTCGGTGTACTGGCGGACATACTCGGTGAAGTAGGCGCTGGGCTTGTCGAGGTGGAATTCCTTGAGAATCACATGGCCCATGGCCATGGCCAGGGCGGCATCGGTGCCCTGCTTGGCGGACAGCCACTCGTCGGTCAGCTTGGAGACTTCGGCGTAGTCCGGGGTGATCGAGACGGTCTTGGTGCCCTTGTAGCGCACTTCGGTGAAGAAGTGCGCGTCCGGGGTGCGCGTCTGGGGCACGTTGGAGCCCCAGGCGATGATGTAGCCGGAGTTGTACCAGTCGGCGGATTCGGGGACATCGGTCTGTTCGCCCCAGGTCATCGGCGAGGCCGGCGGCAGGTCGCAGTACCAGTCGTAGAAGCTCATGCAGACGCCGCCGATCAGCGACAGGTAGCGGCTACCGGCGGCGTAGGAAACCATCGACATGGCGGGGATCGGCGAGAAGCCCAGGATACGGTCGGGGCCGAATTCCTTGGCGGTGTAGACGTTGGAGGCCGCCACCAGGTCGTTGAGCTCGTCCCAGTCGCCGCGCACGAAACCGCCCATGCCGCGGGCACGCTTGTACTGCTTGGTCTTGGCCGGGTCCTCGACGATCGAGGCCCAGGCATCGACCGGGTCGGGGTGCGCCTTGAGCGCCTCGCGCCAGAGGGCCAGCAGCGGCTTGCGAACCAGGGGGTACTTGAGCCGGTTGGCGCTGTAGAGGTACCAGGAGTAGCTCGCGCCCCGCGGGCAGCCACGCGGTTCGTGGTTGGGCAGATCCGGGCGGGTGCGCGGGTAGTCGGTCTGCTGGGTTTCCCAGGTGACCAGGCCGTTCTTGACGTAGATTTTCCAGCTGCACGAGCCGGTACAGTTCACCCCGTGCGTGCTGCGCACCACCTTGTCATGCTGCCAGCGGGAGCGGTAACCATCCTCCCAGCTGCGGGACTCGTCACGGCTTTCGCCGTGGTCGTTCGCGAAAGGCACACGGGCCTTGCGGAAGAAATTCAGCCGATCTATGAAATGACTCATGGTCGATCTCCAGGCACCTCGAAAATTTTTTGTTACCTGCCGGGCAGGTTCCATGGCATCGAGTGTGAGGGAACGACCCACGGATTACTGCGTGATTACCTCCATATACACCCTCTCTACCTCCAAGGGGATAGATGACCGACGCCAGGGGGATAAGCCGAGAACCCAGGCATCCAAGGGATAAAAACAAGGCAGCCACGGAAAGCGGCGGCACGAGCGTGCCGAAAAGAGACGGCAGGAAGAGGCATCGGAAAGAAGTGTCAGGAAGACAGGCAAGCGGAGGGGTTGGCATGGTCCCACAGCATCAGCAACATGCAGACGGCCAAGGCGCCATACAGGAACATGAAGCCGGCGGTACGAATGCCAATCCATTCGTTGCCCAGCACGAACATTAACGGCACCACGGCCGCAAACAGACTCCCCAAGGTCACCGCCAGGCCACCGACCGACGCCATTTGATGGGCATGGTCCCGGTATATCAGGCGCATCAGGCTGCCCTTGCCAATGCCCATGGCGGTACCCATGACCACCAATAAGCCCACAAAGACCGATAAGGGGGTACTTACGTGCACCATGACGTCGCCGTGGACCCCCTCGATGCGCATCTCGAACGAGGGGTAGGAAAGCAAGAACAGACAGGCCAGCACGCAGGCGCTCACCCACCAGCGCAACGTCCGA
>NZ_QPIJ01000127.1 GCF_003336665.1 Vreelandella rituensis
CAGCGGGTGGCGTTGACGGCAGCGGCATCCCGCAGCGGTAATTTGAGCTGGCGCTGGACGCGCTCAAGGCGGACTTCCGCCGACAAGCCATTGGCTTTGAGGCGTTTCTTGAGTCCCTTGTCGGTGGCAAAGAAATCAGCAAGCCACTGGCTGTCCTTGGCCTGGTTGCACTCATGGCAGGCGATGGTCAAATTGCTCACTCGGCTAGAGCCGTCCCGAGATTTCGCTACCACATGCTCGATCTCCAGCGGTGTATCACCGGTGCCGCAATAGGCACACTCACGCCCCCATTTTTCCAGCAGGTATTCACGCACCTCATAGCCAAGCAAGGTGTCTTGCTGGTACTCGACCCCGGAAATCTCCGGGTTTTCCGTCTTCTGTAGATCGAAGCGCACCAATTCCATGTTCAGATGAGTCACCGGCGCCCAACGGCACAGCTTGTCCACCCAGGCCATGGTCGTATCGACCCGGTGTTGCAGGCTGGGTGGTAGCCAGCCCTTCTTGCGCGTGCGGTTATCAAAACGCGGCTGACGATAACGCAGATTCTTGCTGCGTCGCCGACGCCGCAAACCGGCACGTTGCTCCAAGGCTTGGCGAATCTGGAAGCCCCGATGCACCAACTGAAACAGGCAAAGCACATGGCGGGTTGCCGGGGCTTGCTCGTCCGTCGCGTTTTCTTCCAGACGCATCAGCGCCAGGCCGGTTTCCTTGCTGCCCGGATCAATGCCCAGCAACGTCGGCTGCAAGGCGCAGTCACTCAGGCAGCGATCACGCAGGCGGATCACGAAAGGCGTCAGGTGCACCACCACCGCCCGACCACGCTCCAGCAATAGCCGTGCGCGTTTTTCGCTACACGGCATCAACGGCTGCTTGTTCTTTCCCAATACGAACACCGCCATGCGATCTCCTCCTAAACATTGCCCTTACGGGCCTGGTGACGCAGGTCTTCCAACCGGTCTCCCCTCGGGAATGTCTGCAACTGGCTCCTGCCGACCGTGGTGCCATCGACAGCGATCAGAACCTTCGGCGCTTTACCTTTCACCAGCATGACCCTGATCTTCCAGAGCGCCGAACTGAGCGAAGCATTCGGCGGTGGGTCTTGACGACCTATTGCAAACGTAGCGGGTTGGCTACCGCTTTCCCTGGTCAACCGGGCTTGCTGTCACAAGCCTCGTCCTTTAGGGCGAGGTAGTTGACCAACCGCACACCTGCACTCGACGCCTTTCCGGGCTTCTGAATACCTCGGCAGGCAACAGCACAACCCGACTCGAGCCTGCCTCAAAAAAGATAGTTCATTCACCGCACTTGGGTGAGGGTTTTGTTCAACCGGTGCAGCGAATGCCTCATCCCGTTTCAGGTATATCGCCGGGCCAGAAGGGGCGGGCAACTGGCAGGGGCGCATTCCATACCCAACGGCGAAGATTCACCTTCAGCCTCGTCAAACCCTTGTGCCAGCGTCTATGCTGGAAGGCATGAAACTATTCTCTCTCAACGCCAGTAGACCCTTTGGCGAAAAAGTTGTGCAGGCACTAGGCATCTCGCTTGCCGAGCACGAAGAGCGCGACTTCGAAGATGGCGAGCACAAGGCGCGACCGCTGGAAAGCGTGCGTGGCGAGGACGTCTATGTGTTGCAGAGCCTCAATGGTGACCCGGAGCAAGGGGTCAACGAGCGGCTTTGCCGGCTGCTGTTCTTCTTGGGCGCCGTCCGCGATGCGGGAGCCCAGCGGGTGACCGCGGTGATCCCCTACATGGCCTATGCACGCAAGGATCGCCGGACCAAGTCACGCGACCCGCTTTCCTCTCGCTATCTCGCCATGCTTCTCGAAGCCATGGGCATCGACGCCGTCATGACGCTCGACGTCCACAATCCTGCGGCCTTCCAGAATGCCTTCCGCTGCCCCACCCACACCCTCGACACGCGTCGCCTGTTCGCCGATTACATGCGCGAGCGCTGTGGCGACGGGCCGGTGGTAGTGGCATCCCCCGACCCAGGCGGCGTGAAGCGGGCGCAGGGCTTCAGGGAAATGCTCGAGCCCATGCTGGATCGCGAGATCGGCGCAGCCTACATGGAGAAACGACGCAGTGAGGGCAAGGTCAGCGGCACCCTGCTGACCGGCGAGGTCGACGGCGCCACCGTGCTGGTCGTGGATGACCTGATCAGTTCGGGGGGCACCCTGCTGCGCGCTGCTCAGGCGTGCCTAGGCCGAGGAGCAACGGCGGTATACGGTCTGGCGGCCCACGGCCTGTTCGTCGGCGATGCCGGCCGGGTGGTCAGCGATCCCCAATTGAGTAAGCTCATCGTTACCGATACCGTCCCGCCAACTCGTCTCGATGCCGAAGTAGCCAGCCAGCACCTCGAGGTGGTCAGCGCCGCTCCGCTCTTTGCCGAGGCAATCCGCCGCGCCCATGAGAATGGCTCACTCACCGAACTGCTCGAGGGCCCGGCGTAACGGCAACGCCTATTCCATCCGAATGGCAGGGGATTCAGGCAGATTTTTTGCTAGGGTCTGTTGATGTTTGGTGGCAGGAAGATTTGGCAGGATAGGGGCAAGCTCACAGAATAGAGGTTCCGACACCAACAAACGGCGAGCCTGCCATGCCCCGACAAATGCTCACGG
>NZ_QPIJ01000128.1 GCF_003336665.1 Vreelandella rituensis
TCGTGTGACCGATCAACAAGTGGGCCACAAGCCAATAAAACAAGGGACGCTCCTC
This sequence comes from Vreelandella rituensis, assembly GCF_003336665.1. GTDB lineage: Bacteria > Pseudomonadota > Gammaproteobacteria > Pseudomonadales > Halomonadaceae > Vreelandella > Vreelandella rituensis. Next base: position 56 of record NZ_QPIJ01000128.1, read on the forward strand.
GTGCAAATGGCGGTTACCCAATAGCCGATCGACGCGCTTGATGGTGTGTCGAGGCGCCGCGGGCCCTGGCAAGGCACGCCCCAGCGCTGTTAACCCCAGTCGACGCTCCGTCAGCAAGGCACCAACCGTATCCAGTAGTGCCTGAAGGCGTTTGGCATGAATAGAGGGGAGTGCTGATGTCAGCCAGTTGTGCAAGAATTGAGGGGCCTGCATGGGTCTCCTTAGGCATATTGTTTGTTTGGCGATTAACAACATGCCGACCCATGCAGGCTCTTTCAACATTACCCGCNTAACAACATGCCGACCCATGCAGGCTCTTTCAACATTACCCGCTGATTTTATTGAAAATATTCGTGGGGATCCGTCAGCCTTTAACGCCTTACGTCATTTTCGAGCCGGCGTCGAAGGCAATATCTCGGAGCTGAAAAGAGCCTTCGGCGCTGCGAAGGCGAAGTGGAAAGGTCATGATGGCTTCAAGGCGTTTGTCTGGGCCTCGGCTCTGAGCTACAACCTGGTAAGGTTGGCGCGACTCGGGCCGGATTAATTCCCAGGTTCGGGCTGAAAACCTATCAAAGGAACGCATGGGGTGGCCATGCAAGATATGCCCGTGGCCTGACGTTGGGCTGACTGCTCAAATGACGGCCAGACTGAGCGTTATTCAGCCGTTGTCACGTTATTGACGGCACTCAGCGCCGCTTCCATTTCCAGGGTCGAGCTGAATTGGCTGAAAATGCATGTTTCTGGATGGGCACTAACTTATTGCTCAACACCCTGGTTGTGCTCGTAGCACTGGGGATTTCATGCAGCTTGATTTATCACGGTTTACAGGCGCTCTGTACCCGTGAAGAAAATGACGTCACCGCTATGTCAGCGACCTATACTATTATCTAAAAGCGCGTAATACCTCTTCCTGAGTCGCGTAGCGCGAAGGGTAACAAACGCGGCCAAGCAGGCTGTGTCAGGGTGTCGAGATGCAGTTAACGCCAGTGATTGTTCCATTCCAAACCATCTCGTAGTGGGCGGCTTGAACGATCGATGTGACCAGCCTCGGTGTCATCAGAGCCCAACAGACAGCACCTGGCTTGCGAACTGAGTGGTAGCGCAACCCTGGTGCACCTTCATTCTTAACGGCTTTTCCCAGCGCTTGTGATGCGGTGTAGTCGTCAGGTGCATACACTGGATGTTCTCTCGGTATCTCCTGACCGTCAGCCATTCCGGTTTCGTGGAATCGGCAGCGCAGGCCACGAAAGACGAAGCGCTCATAGCTCAGGTTCGGGACGTTTTTCCAGTAGACCTCTTGGTGGTGGCAAACCTCAGCTAGCGCGGTCTCTAGGACATCTGCGATGTAGAGCACGCCGTACTCCCCAGTGCTGAACCGCGAGCCTGTGGGATTGATATGCGTGAACGGTGCCGTGGCATAGGAGCAGCCTGGGATGTCAAACGGAATCTCCCCAATAGGAATTAGTCCCAAGTCACCCAGTTCATCTCTCAACCGAGGATTTGTCATCGCCTGGAGTTCATACAGCATTTCAAACTCTTCCGCGCTGGCCACATCATCGAACAAGCTTATAGGTGGGAACTTTGAGTTTACCAGCCGAAAGCCTTGACAGGCGGTCGTCTCTAGTCGAGACAGATCCCCAAGCATTACCATTGTGCTCCTCGCAGGCTATCGAGATGGCGGAATGTATCGTAAAGAGCCAGAATTCCTCCGTTTGAAATAATTTGTAGCGGCGACCGGCTATGAAAGTACGTGTTGTGATTAGCCATAGCCATGAATCCGTAGAGATTCTCTGGGTTGTCAAAGATGACTCGCAAGGCAGCGTGAATGTTCAGCACGAGGCTGATTCGAGTAAACTGATCCTTATCCAGACTGACTTGCCATTCCGGGTCCCGTCGCTTGGCCCGTGCATAGGTGCTCCGGGAAATTCGCAGTATCGCCGTGGCTTGCTCAACGCTGGCGCCCCATTTCTCTAGTATTGCAGCAGCAGCTTTCAGACCAGCGGCACATTTCGACTTGTCGTGAATCTGTGCTTCCAAGGTCGTCATGGTGATCTCCTGCAGGTCGTGTGTCTGTAAACACAAAAATAGCACATAAGTATCTTGGGATACAGCGAGCGTGGGTAGGTAAGAGACGCTTGTTGTAGAACGCTGCGCCCACATATCTTGTCCTACGGAGCGGTGGTAGGCTCATACACATTACCACTCGGCGCGTAAAGCATCGCCCAGTCCTCGGGCGGTGATATAAGCGCGCACCGTACAGCGGTGCTTGTATTGATATTGCCCCTAACCCCTGATATTTTTCCAGCATGACAAAACGTGCCTACAAAGAGCGATTTTATCCCACCCCTGAGCAGGCTGTGCTGTTGGCACAGTCGTTCGGCTGTACACGTTTTGTCTGGAACAATACGGTGCGACATGAAGTCGCTTTACCGACTGTGGCTGAGACTGCCACCTGTTCTCCCATGAACAGTACCCTAGGTGGATGTGCGGAGCTGGCAACGGCTCGGTATGAAGCTCCACTGACAACGT
>NZ_QPIJ01000129.1 GCF_003336665.1 Vreelandella rituensis
GTTCGGGAGAGAGTACCTCGGAGAGACTGGAGAAATCGTCGGGTACCGCCTTGGCGATGGCATCAATGGCGTCGCTGAAATGCATGAGACCTTTCCGTATCAGTTGCCTGACACGGAAAGGCCTCATGATCAGCTTGTTGAAAATAGGCTTAACTGACTGGCATTAGGGCTTATGCCCGGCATTTTTTTACCTCAACCTGAAACCGATCGACCTATATAAGAGGGATCTTTAAGCGAAGAGTTTTTCAAACGGGACTTTTCAAACAAAGCGTTCAATCTCGAATAAAGCGCTCAATCGAATAGAGCCACCAGATCTTCATGGCTCCCAGCGGCGGCTGCCATCTTGACCACCACACTATTACGCCCGAGGCTCTTCGCTTCATAACTGGCGGAATCGGCACGCTCCATGGCTGCGTCAATGGCGGTATCATCTTCTGAAAAAGCCGTCACCCCCAGGCTTAGAGTGACCTTATATTCTTTACTTGCCGTACTGCCCTTACTTTCCTGAGTAACGGAAATTTCAGCCACAGCCTTGCGCAAGGAATCGGCAATGGTCTTCGCTTGGCGCAGAGTACAGCTGGGCAACAACACACCGAACTCATCCCCGCCCTGGCGGGCCACATGATCACTGCGACGCACTTCCCAGGCGACAACCTGAGCAATTCGCCGTAACATTTCATCCCCTAGGGCATGGCCACCTTCATCATTGATCGGCTTGAAATGATCAAGATCAAACAATATCAATGCCGAAGGGGTGCTGGTTTTCTGAAAATCGGCGAACGCTTCTTCCAGGCGGCGCTCAAAGCCACGCCGATTCAATAAGCCGGTCAAGGGGTCATGCTCGGCTTCCCAGCGCTGAATGGCTTCTTGCTGACGCCGTTCGGTAATGTCCTTGACCATTCCCACCAAGCCTAAAGAATGCCCTCCCTGAGTCAGCATCACGGCGCGCGCATGCACTTCCAGCCACAGCATCTCATCATCATGGCGATGAAAGCGTAGCTGACGGAGAAACTCACTGCCGGTCTTCAAACTATGGCGCCACATGTCCATGGCACCGGGATGGTCATCGGGGTGAATCTGCTTATGCCAATCACCTGGCTCGTCACCGGGTTCAACCCCCAGCATCTCAAGCAGTGCCGGGTTCATGTAGGTGATATCCCCATCGAAGTTGGCTACGAACATGCCTTGCGGGGTGGAGCTCAATACCGAGTCAAGGAATGCCTCACGTTCATGCAGGTTAGTCAGCAGCGTCTGGCGCTCATCCTCCACTCGGTTGAACGTATTGGAGACTTCACGCAATTCGAGCATATTGGTATCGAGATTGACCTTATGCCGTTTACCCAGACCCACTTCTCCGATTTGTTTTTCCAGGTGACGCAACGGCAACAACATCTGCCTCAGCAACACCCACAATAGCGGTAACATGAGCACAGCCAATGAAAGCCATACCCACCACAATTGCCGAATAAACCCTTGCAGGGGCAATTGTGCCTGCCCCATGGGCAAGAACAGCCCTACCACCCAATCCGCCGGCCATATCTGAGAAAACGCTTGAAGCCCCCTCTCGCCGTTGAGTAACGCCCCCACCCCATCGCCCTGCCAGCCATCCAGCGCCAGGTCCAGCAATGGGTTTTCGCTGGCTGACGGCACATCCTGCATGATCAAGTCGCGATTGGGATGGTAGAGAATTTTTCCCGAAGCGGTTGCCACGCCGGCATAACCTTTTTCGCCCAATCGAATGCGAGCCAGACGGTCGAACAACCCACCTCGATTAAGGCTCACCACGCCGCCAACAAATCCCTGAAACTCTCCTTCAGAGCCTTTTCGGGGCACACTTATCAACACCATCGGCATGTTACTGGCACGGCCTACAAATGGCTGACTGACGTAGGGACGTCCGGTACCACGTAACGCACGAAAGTATTCCTCCTGCCCAGTTTCGAGATTTTTTCGACCAGGCACTACCGGCCAATCAGCGATGATGCGCCCGGAGGCATCCGTAACCACCAAGCCTTCAAACAATTCCAGCAAGGTATTCTGGTGACGCAATTCCGTTTGCAGCCAGCTCGGATTGTCACGCTGCGAGAGGAGTGATGAAAGCCGTTCCAGAGTGTTGATACGCGCGCTTACCTGTTGGGTGACTTCATCCGCCAACAGTCTTGATTCATAACGTAAATGCGAGACATTGGTTTCTTGCACCATCTCCTTTCCCAACTGCCAGGTAATGCCGAGCACCAAGGCCACTATAAGCAACCAGGCAATCGCGACTCCCAGCAGCAGCCGGTTCTGTAACGAGCCATAGCATCGCCTGAAAACTAGCGTATGGAATAAGCGCACAGGCGGTCCTTTTCCTTGCACATCAAAAAGTAGTCCTCAAAGATTCGGGAGCAAGCCAGCCACTTGACATCCCCCCCACCTTCAGCGCTAGCGCGCTTGTGGAAGGGGATTCCCTGGTCGTTACCTCCCAGGTTCCTGCTTCGCTGTCCGTCGCCTCAATGCCTTGGCATTGCCGGTCTTACACAAACTCCAC
>NZ_QPIJ01000013.1 GCF_003336665.1 Vreelandella rituensis
CATTTCCAGAAACTGGAACTGGTCATCAACAACGTCAAGTTCCAGGACGGAGAGCAAGTAATCGATCAGTCAGACAGGAACGCCGCCTGACCGTCGTACACCAGATTTGACAATAACTCGTATTGCATTGGCGCTAGCCATAGCACTCTGTGCTCCGCTCAAGGTAGCGACATGGCCAAGGCGGTTACGCTGGTGGAAACTTCCCTCTTTCATCATCCTTATGCTGAAACTTAGCGTAAACGGTGCGCTGGAAGTCGCCAGGTTGGCAATGAGCCAGCGCTGCGATGCCAATACTCTTACACACACTTATCGTTTTCGCTGTCTAACGCAGCAACCTCAACAATTATTGATGGCCAATCTGGTAAACCTAACGCCTGGCACATTGACATTACGCATTAGCTGCGACGCACTCTATATTCACATCCTTCACCATCATCCTCGAGTCGAGGCTCAACTTAAGGTGCTTGAAAGCCGCATCGCGGGGCTCTATGGTTTGAAACATGAGTCTTGGGAACATGAACCTTGAAGAGTGATTGCCAATCGTTTACCTACTTGCCAGCACCGTGCTACTTGCTAATGCCATTGTGTCGCTTTGGCGACTCTACCGTGGTCCCACTAACGCTGATCGTATGCTCGCCGTAAGTTTTTTCACTACCTCTTCCCTGGCAATTATACTGCTGTTCAGCGCCTATTTTACCCTGCCTGCCCTAGTAGATATTGCGCTGCTGTTTGCCCTATTAGCCGCGCTTGGTACCGCTAATTTTGTTGTTCGGTACTATCCGTCCAAGCGAGAGGAGTCAAACGACGATGCGTGAGCTACTCGCTGCCGGACTCATTCTACTCGGTCTACCCTTCTTCATTGCCAGCACATTGGGCCTGCTGCGTTTTCACGATGTTTATGCCCGGCTACATGCTCTTACCAAAGCGGACAACGTCGGTTTAGGGCTGATTTGTTTAGGTCTCGCATTGCAGGCCAGTAGTTTAGCCGTTGCACTTAAAATACTCTTGATATGGGGGCTAATACTTCTAGCCTCCAGCACTGGTGCCACACTGATTTCCACTTCAGCGTTACAACATGGTCCCTCGCCGCTGCGCCTTGATGACAGGGACCCCGATGCTGGCCGTTGACCTCCTGCTCACCTTGGCAGCGCTGGCCACCGCTGGGCAGTGTTTATTACTCCCCGGGTTATTTCGCGCAGTCACCAACTTAATGGCCTTTGGCTTGGTAATGGCACTGATTTGGGTGCGGCTCGATGCCCCTGATGTTGCTCTCGCGGAAGCCGCCATTGGCGCAGGTATTACTGGCGCACTGCTGTTGACCGCCCTAGGACAACTGCCAGCCTCTCAACGACAGCTTCAACATGTGAATTATCGTTTTCCACATCTATTTATTCCCATCACTATTATTGTGCTGTTCATTGGAAGCTTGGTATGGGCTGCAATGCTCTCGCTACCCAAATTAGGTTTAGTTAAAGAAATAGCAGCCACACTCCCCTATAGCGGTGCTGAACACGCGGTGACTGCAATTCTACTTAACCTGCGCGGCGTTGATACCTTGCTGGAAATTGCCGTCATGCTATGCGCTGTTGCCGCGATTTGGTCACTCCAGCAGGCGATACCTCCCCCGGTACTGGCGGGAGTCAACTACCCTGGACTGACGACGCTGGCACGCTGGCTACACCCCTTGTTTCTACTGACATTTTGCTACTTTCTCTGGCAAGGAACGCACGCACCGGGCGGGGCTTTTCCTGCGGGGGCCGTGCTTGGCGCCGGGGGGGTGTTATTGCTCCTCACGAGCAACATTGAGTGGATGCACCAACGCGCCTATAACCCACTTCTGCGTTGGCTATTATCCGCAGGATTACTGCTCTTTCTTGCCACCGCGCTAAGCGGTTTTCTTATGACAGGCACGCTCTACGGCCTACCACCGCCACTAGCCGGCTACTTCATTATTGCCATCGAAGTGGCGACTGCACTCTCTATCGCTCTCATGCTGATGACATTTTACTTATTTGGGCGACCAGGAAACTGGCCATGAAGCACGCACTGTCCCATCTAGCCGTAACAACAGACGTTCTTTTCGCACTGCTTGCGGCCTTCCTTATAGCGCTGTCGCTGGTAAGCATTTTTACCGCTCGGCACCTCATTCGTCGCCTGCTTGCCCTCAATATACTTTCCAGCGCGGTATTTTTGCTCCTGGTATTAACGGCACGTACAGCCGATGGCATAGACCCGGTACCCCATGCGCTGGTACTGACCGGCATTGTCGTCTCTGTTAGTACCACCGCCGTCGTGTTGGCGCTCTATTTGCGGCGCTACCGCCGGGAACCTCCATGCTGACGCTGCCCCCTTTCGGTTTGACCATGGGCGTTGGCGGTATGCCTGCTTTTTTGGTGATCGTCCCTCTATTGCTTTGCGTGGCAGCGTTTACTCGGCTTCTACGCGTCAACCAACAGCTATTGATTGGGTTACCGCTGATTGCGTTAGGCAACGCCCTTGGGGCTTGGCATATAGGTCTTGGCCCCGAGTGGCTGCTAGGCGGCTGGACATTGCCGGTGGGCATACGCTGGGCGCTGGAGCCCACTACACTGGCACTGCTAACCTTGACCACGGTGGTGGCCAGCGCCGCTAGTCTGGCTGCCTACGGTGATCGCATAAACCGCCACGAATATTGGACGCTATGGTGGTTAATGTGGGCGGCACTTAACACCCTATGGCTTTCTCGAGACCTGTTTAATGTCTATGTGGCACTTGAACTGTTAACTCTGAGCGCCGCCGGTTTAGTGGCGCTGTCACCCAAAGACCCCTACGGATTTTCCGCGCTTCGCTATGTGCTGGTGGCGCTCATTGCATCGTTACTTTATCTACTTGGGGTGGGTCTCATGTATGGCACCCATGCCACGCTGGATATCGACTTGCTCAGCGAACGGGCCACCCCCGATACATTGCATGCTATCGCCGCCCTGTGCATCACGCTTGGGCTCATGATGAAGGCTGCGCTGGTACCTTTACACAGCTGGCTACCCCAAACCCATTCTCGAGCGTCCCCTCCGGTCAGTGCAATGCTGTCGTCAGTGGTCGTTGCTGTGGCGCTTTATTGGCTGTGGCAACTATGGCAGGGGCCGTTCCAAGCACTTTCCTTGCAGCCGGTCTTTGCCCTTTTAGGCAGCCTTTCGATTTTGTGGGGTGGCATTAACGCACTACAACAGACGCAGCTAAAACGTTTGATTGCCTACTCGACTATTTCACAGATGGGTTACGCACTGCTGGTATTAAGCCTTTCACCTGTACTCACCGCTTACCCGTTGGCACAGCAAGGGGCCACAACGCTTCTGGTTGCCCACGGCCTGGCTAAAGCTGGACTGTTTCTAACAGCAGGCTACTTGGTTACCTATCATCAAGGCGACCAGCTTCAGCGATTAACCGGCAGTGCCTATCAGCTCCCCTGGCTATGGGCAGGGTTTGCCCTTTCAGCGGCAAGTTTAGTCGGGCTGCCGCCCAGCGGCGGTTTTGTAGGTAAATGGTGGCTTTTCATGGGGTTGTGGGAGCAGCAGCGCTGGCTAAGTGCAACGGCCTTTCTGGTTGGGACACTGCTTGCCGCCGCTTACTTGATTCGGGTGATTGCCATTGCTTTGCGTCCAGTTTCCAGCGACCAAACGAAAGTAGCCGCACGCTTCGCGACAACGTCAATTTCAATACTACTGGGCGGTTTAGCCTGGGGCGTCGGTGTTGTTTTGGTCGTTCACCATGGCTATCTTTCGTTTCCTGGCATTGATCGCACCACAGGCTTTTTTGCCTTTCCTGCACTGATGATCTGGTCATTGGTACTCACTTGGCAATACTGGCGCCCGTCACCGCCCTCGCGTTTTTTCACCGCGCTACTTTGGCTGACAGCACTGCTGCATGCCGTTGCACTCACCTCCCAAGAGTGGCTGACGTTTTATACCGCACTGGCGTGGCTGGGTATATTGGGATGGCTACTGATTCTGCAGGGCGCAAGCCATTCAGCCGCTCAGGCAGGACGCACGTATTTAGCGATGATGCTGGTTGCCGAAGTACTCCTGTTTGCCGCCACCGCCAGCATGGCGCTTCAAGGAACATTGGCGTTTGCTAACGCCACCTTTGCCACACTTTCAACAGGCACCGCGTTGCTAATCGGCAGCGGTTTGGCCATTAAGGCAGGCGTGTTAGGTGTCCACGGCTGGCTGCCGGTCGCCCACCCAGCGGCGCCTGCTCTGGCCAGTGCGTTACTTTCGGGTGTGATGATCAAGCTGGGTATCCTTGGTGTACTGCGACTCAACCCTGAAAGTGCTTCCGGGATAGCCGCTGGTCAGATGCTGTTTTACTGGGGTGTTCTCGGGGCAGTTTACGGCGGTATGCGAGGCGCGCTCGCTCACACAGCTAAAACCGTGCTGGCATGGTCCAGTGTAGGTCAAATGGGGCTACTTACTGCAGGGATGGGAGTCCTGTTATTGGCGCCTGAGAATAGTCCTGAAAATAGTGTTCTGCGTACAATTCTTATGTTGCTGGTTCTCAGTCACGGTTTAGCAAAAGCGGCCCTATTTATAGGAGCGGGACAGTGGCGGTGGCTATCTAGCAGGCAACGACAATTCATTGGCGGTGGCATGCTAGTCGCATCGCTGACGCTGATCGGGGTACCGCTTAGTGGTGGGCTGTATATCAAGGGTTGGTTGACCCTTGCAATGAATACACAAGGCGTTGCAGGCGACCTGCTGACCCTGGCGAGTCTCGCCACCGCAGGTGCAATGCTGCGGTTTGGCTGGTTGCTCCTAAGACAACCTAGCGCTGAAAAGCTTGGCACTGAGCCTTCTGGAAACCGGTGGCTCTGGGGGAGTTGGTTCGTTCTATGTGCCAGTGCATGGCTGGTGCCGCTCTTATGGCTATGGTGGTTGCCCTATCCAGGGAGTTGGGTATTGTCGAACTTGAAAGCGCTAGGGGTAGTAACCGCCAGTGGTTGCTTCACAGTGGTCATTATCTATTTTCACAAGACTTTCAATATTCAGCCGCTTACCTTACTAACGCTACCTCATCCACCGTGGCACCAGGCAAGCCGTATACGGCTCGCCTGGGTAATAGAGCGCCGGTTGCGACACTGGTCAGTGATAGGCCTATCGCTGGCGATCGTCTCAGGCCTATTTTTACTCATGTATCTGTAACACGGCTGCTTTCATCTTAAACGCTTAGCTACATTGCCAAGTCCTATAATATGGCGGTGGCGATACTAAAGTAGATCACCACTCCGGAGGCATCGATCAAGGTAGTGACCAGAGGTGCCGACGCCGTCGCAGGGTCGACCTTGAAGCGCTCCAGCACGAATGGAAGGCACATCCCCAGCAGACTACCGAACAACACGATAGTGACCATGCTGAAGGCGACCACCATTGCCAACGCCTCACCGCCGCGCATGATGCCGATGGGAGTGACGGCAATCGCCATCGTGATACCCAGCGATCCCGCGACCAGAAGCTCACGCCCCAGTAATTTTCCCCAGTCCTTGACGCCGACATCCCCCGTGGCCATACCACGCACCATCAAGGTGGCGGCCTGAGCCCCGGCGTTGCCTCCGCTGCCGATCAACAGCGGCAGGAAAAATACCAGTGCCACCTGAGCGGCAATGGTTTCTTCAAAGTAAGCAATCCCGGCACCGGAAAACAGGTTGGCGAATACCAGCAATACCAGCCAGAAGACCCGTTTACGGTACAGACTCCAGATCGGCACACGGCTGACACCGTCTTCCAGTTGACCGATGGACATCCCTTTGTGGAAATCTTCCGTGGCCTCGGATTCTGCAACGTCCATGGCATCATCGTGGGTGACGATACCGACCATACGGTTATCCGCATCGATGACCGGCAAGGCAAGCAAGTCATAGCGCGCCACCACGCGGGCGGCTTCTTCCTGGGCTTCGTCCACCCCAATGCTGATCACATCCTTGATCATGATGTCATCCACCACGGCGCCCGGACGTGCCACCATCAGCTGGCGCAATGACATCGTACCGGTCAACTTGCCGTCGCTATCCACAATATAAATCTGGTAGACGGTTTCGGCATCCGGTGCGGTCTGGCGCACCCGCATCATCGACTGCGACACCGTCATGCCACTGGCTATGGCGACATAGTCAGAGGTCATGATGGCGCCAGCGGTACCTTCTTCATAGCTGGCCAGGCGTTTCAGGTCTTCCCGCTCCTGGTGCGCCATTTGCCGCAGCAATGCTTCGCGGCGATCCTCATCCAAAAGGTTGAACAAGTCTGCGCGTTCATCCGAGCCCATTTCTTCCAGCAAGGCCAGAAAGGTGGTGTCGCTCAGCTTCTCGACGATTTCCACCTGGACTTCGCCAGGCAGGTAACCCAAGACGTTAGCCGCTCGCTCCAGCGATAGAATGTCCAGCAGCGTGAGGACCGTTGGCAGGTCTTCGTCGTCCTCGACGATATCTTCGAGAATCTCGGCAATATCCGCCGAACGAAGTTCCGATAAGCGCTCCGCCAAGACCTCCTTGTTGGGTGCTTCCTGGGTCAGCGCCTCGAGAAGCTCCACTTTGGTTTCTTGCAAGCTTTCATCACTCAATGACATTGCTCATCCCCTTAGCGCTTACGGCCATTGACGACATTTCGCCGTGAGGAACCATCATACCAGACAAAAAAAACGCCCCTCGAACCCTGTCATGACAACGGGGAACAAGGAGCGTTTTATGCCGGCGCGGCAAATTAGCCTTTGCCGGCCTTTTTGCGCAACTGCTGGATGGTACGCAGCTGAGCCATGGCTTCCGCGAGATCCGCAGCAGCACGACCGTAGTCGAGTTCTGCTGATTTCTCGTTGAGAGCTCTCAGCGCCTGCTGACGAGCCTCTTCGGCAGCGGCCTCATTGAGGTCAGTGGCACGCGAAGCGGAATCAGCCAGAATGGTCACACCACTCGGCTGCACTTCCATGAAACCGCCGGAGACAAAGAAATGCTCTTCCTTGCCATCGTCGTGAAACACCCGCACCGGACCCGGCTGAAGCTCAGTCAGCAACGGGGCATGACCCGGCAAGATGCCCAGATCACCCATGATCCCGGAAGCGACGACCTGCTCGACAGTACCCGAGAAAATTGCCGCTTCAGCGCTGACGATATTGCATGTGAAGCTGTTCGCCATAGCGAATCCCCCTGATGGACGGGATTACTTCTTCATCTGGTTGGCTTTCTCGACGGCTTCGTCGATCGAACCGACCATGTAGAAGGCCTGCTCCGGAAGTTCGTCGTACTCACCGCTGAGAATGCCCTGGAAACCACGAATGGTGTCTTTCAGTGACACGTATTTACCCGGCGACCCGGTGAACACCTCGGCGACGAAGAACGGCTGCGACAGGAAACGCTGGAAACGACGCGCACGGCCCACGGCTTGCTTGTCTTCGTCAGACAGCTCGTCCATGCCCAGAATCGCGATGATATCCTTGAGTTCCTTGTAACGCTGCAGCACGTTCTGTACACCGCGCGCGGTGTTGTAGTGCTCTTCACCCACCACCAGCGGATCCAGCTGACGCGAGGTGGAGTCCAGCGGATCGATGGCCGGATAGATACCCAATTCGGCAATCGAACGCGCCAATACCACGGTGGCGTCCAGGTGCGAGAAGGTGGTCGCCGGCGACGGGTCGGTCAAGTCATCCGCGGGTACGTAAACGGCCTGTACGGAGGTGATCGAGCCAGTCTTGGTCGAGGTGATACGTTCCTGAAGAACGCCCATCTCTTCCGCCAGGGTCGGCTGGTAGCCTACCGCGGACGGCATACGACCCAGCAAGGCGGATACTTCGGTACCCGCCAGGGTGTAACGGTAGATATTGTCGACGAACAACAGTACGTCGCGGCCTTCATCACGGAATTTTTCAGCGATGGTCAGGCCGGTCAACGCTACACGCAGACGGTTGCCGGGCGGCTCGTTCATCTGACCGTACACCAGCGATACCTTGTCGATAACGTTGGATTCGGTCATTTCGTGGTAAAAGTCGTTACCCTCGCGAGTACGCTCACCCACCCCGGCGAACACTGAATAACCGCTGTGCTCGGTGGCGATGTTGCGGATCAATTCCATCATGTTGACGGTCTTGCCCACACCCGCGCCGCCGAACAAGCCGACCTTACCACCCTTGGCGAACGGGCAGACCAGGTCGATGACCTTGATGCCAGTTTCCAGCAGCTCGTTGGAAGCTGCCTGGTCCGCATAGCCGGGAGCCTTGCGATGGATCGGCATGCGTTCCTGCTCACCGATCGGACCTGCTTCGTCGATCGGCTCGCCGAGCACGTTCATGATCCGACCCAAGGTTTCCTTGCCTACCGGCACGGAAATCGCAGCCCCTGTGTTATTCGTTTCCATACCACGCTTGAGCCCCTCGGTGGAGCCCATGGCAATGGTACGCACCACACCGTCGCCCAGCTGCTGCTGGACTTCAAGCACGGTCTCGACTTCCGAGACCTTCAGCGCGTCGTAGACCTTGGGAACATTGTCCCGCGGAAACTCTACGTCAATCACCGCGCCGATGATTTGTACGATACGTCCGCTCATCTTGGTTCCTCTCAAAAACCTGCAAATGAAACCTGGTTGCCGGGAAGGTCGATCCTTCCCTGACGCTATACGGCAGCGGCGCCGCCTACGATCTCGGAGATTTCCTGGGTGATGGCCGCCTGGCGGGCTTTGTTGTACACCATCTCGAGATCGTCGATCAGACCACCGGCATTGTCGGTGGCACTCTTCATGGCGATCATGCGGGCCGCCTGTTCGCAGGCCCCATTTTCCACCACCGCCTGATATACCTGGGATTCAATGAAACGAATCATCAGGCTATCCAGCAACGCCTTGGCATCCGGCTCATACAGGTAGTCCCAGCTTCCGGGACGGGCGTTTTCAGCGTCTTGCGTCGTTTCGTCCGAGCCAATATCGGTTGACAGAGGAAGAAGCTGACGTACCACCGGTGCTTGCGTCATGGTGTTGACGAATTCGTTGTACACCACGTACAGGCGGTCAATCTTCCCCTCGTCATACGCTTCGAGCATGACCGTGACACTACCGATCAAGGCTTCAACCGTGGGGGATTCCCCCAGCCCGCTCTTGGCTGCCACCAGATTACCGCCATAGCTGCGGAAAAAGGTGCTGGCCTTGGTGCCCAGGGCACAAAAATCCAGCTCGGCGCCTTCCTTTCTCCAGCCTACGACATCTTTCAGCAAGGCTTTGAAAAGGTTGTGGTTCAAGCCGCCGCACAGGCCGCGATCGGTGGACACCACGATATAACCGACCCGCGTCACCTCATCGCGCTCGACCATGTAGTCGTGCTTGTACTCGGGGTTGGTATCGGCAACGTGGCCCACAACGTTGCGGATCTGCCTGGCGTAAGGCTGGCTGGCCCTCATCAGGTCTTGTGCTTTACGCATTTTCGATGCAGCTACCATTTCCATGGCGCTGGTAATCTTCTGCGTATTCTTGATGCTCCCGATCTGGGTGCGTATCTCTTTTGCAGCTGCCATAGCGATCTACCTTTCGTTCGTGGCTATCAGAAAGCATGCCGGCCCACCCGCTAGCAGGCGAGCCCTTAGCATTACCAGCTCTGAGTCGCCTTGAACTTCTCGAGACCCGACTTCAAGCCATCCTTGATCTCGTCGTTGTAGTCGCCGGTCTGATTGATCTTGTCGAGCAGCTCGGAATACTCGGACTTCATGAAGTCGTGCAGCGCACGTTCGAAGTCCAGTACCTTGCTAACCTCGACGTCATCTAGATGACCTTCGTTGGCGGCATACAGCGACAGCGCCATTTCAGCCACGGAGAGCGGCGAATACTGGTTCTGCTTCATCAGCTCGGTGACACGCTGACCGTGCTCGAGCTGCTTGCGGGTCGCTTCGTCAAGATCCGAGGCGAACTGCGAGAATGCCGCCAGCTCACGGTACTGAGCCAGTGCCAGACGCACGCTACCGCCGAGTTTCTTGATGATCTTGGTCTGCGCCGAGCCACCTACACGCGACACCGAGAGACCGGCGTTGATGGCCGGACGGATGCCTGAGTTGAACAGGTTGGTCTCGAGGAAGATCTGACCGTCGGTGATCGAGATCACGTTGGTCGGAACGAAGGCCGAAACGTCGCCACCCTGGGTTTCGATGATCGGCAGTGCGGTCAAGGAACCGGTCTTGCCTTTCACTTCACCGTTGGTGAATTTCTCGACGTAATCGACGTTGACCCGTGCTGCACGTTCCAGCAGACGCGAGTGGAGATAGAAGACGTCACCCGGATAGGCTTCACGACCCGGCGGACGACGCAGGAGCAGGGAAACCTGGCGATAAGCCACGGCCTGTTTGGACAAGTCATCATAGACGATCAGGGCATTCTCACCGCGATCGCGGAAGTATTCGCCCATGGTGCAGCCAGAGTAAGGTGCTAAGAACTGCATCGGTGCAGGGTCGGCAGCGCCGGCCGCTACAACAATGGTGTGTTCCATGGCGCCGTGCTGTTCGAGCTTGCGCACCACGTTGGCGATAGTCGATTGCTTCTGACCGATCGCCACGTAGACGCAGGTCACGCCCGTGCCTTTCTGGTTGATGATCGCGTCGATGGCAATCGCCGACTTGCCGATCTGACGGTCACCGATGATCAGCTCACGCTGACCGCGGCCGATCGGCACCATGGCGTCGATCGATTTCAGACCGGTCTGGATCGGCTCGTCAACGGATTGACGAGTGATGACGCCCGGAGCGACTTTTTCTACCGCATCGGTCAGCTTGGCGTTGATCTCGCCCTTGCCATCGATGGGGTTACCCAGAGCGTCGACCACACGGCCGATCAGTTCAGGTCCCACCGGCACTTCAAGGATACGACCGGTACATTTGGCAGTCATGCCTTCTTGAAGCAGAAGGTAATCACCCAGGACAACGGCACCCACGGAGTCGCGCTCCAGGTTGAGTACCATGCCGTAGACGCCATTGGGGAATTCAATCATTTCACCGAACATAGCGTCTTCGAGGCCGTGAATTTTCACGATACCGTCGGAAACGCTGACGATGGTGCCCTGATTGCGGGCTTCAGATGCGACGTCAAGCTTTTCGATACGCTGCTTGATGATGTCGCTGATCTCGGAAGGATTCAGTTGCTGCATGCCATGTCCCTCAGACTCAGGCGGAAAGCGCTTCAGAAAGGCGGTTCAATCGACCACGTACCGAGCCGTCAATGACGGTATCGCCGGCACGCAGGATCACACCGCCCAGCAGCGCCGGGTCTACCTGAGTGGTAATGGAGATTTCGCGATTCAGACGTTTCTTGAGCGCGCCTGCCAGCTTGGTTTTTTGCTTGCTGTTCAACTCGTAAGCTGAGACCACGGTGACGTCGATACGCTTTTCGTGCTCGGCGCGAAGCTGCTCGAACTGCTCGGCAATTTCACCCAGAGCCATCAAGCGATGATGCTGTGCCAAGGTTTCAAGAAAACGACGAATCGCATCATTGGTGTCATTTGGCGACATGTCCGCCAACAGCGACACTTTTTGTTCATTGTCGAGCTTGGGACTTCCCAGCAGGCGACGAACGTCCGTATCGGCGATGACATGACTCAGCAAATTGAGTGCTTGTGACCACTGGTCAAATGACTCCTGGTCACGGGCAGACTCGAACGCCGCCTTGGCGTAAGGACGAGCGACGGTAGATAGTTCCGCCATAATTCACCTCCTTACAGTTCGGCAGCAAGCTCATCAAGCAACTTGCGGTGCGCTTTCTCGTCGATGGAAGCTTCCAGAACACGCTCGGCACCGATGATCGCAAGGTGCGATACCTGGGCACGAAGCTCTTCCTTGGCACGATTGATTTCTTGCTCTATCTCGGCACGCGTGCCGGCGATAATACGCTCGCCTTCTGCGCGCGCCTGATCGCGTGCTTCCTCGACAATCTGCGCGGAGCGCTTATTGGCTTGCTCGAGAATTTGTGAAGCCTGTTCCTTGCTGTCTCGCAACGTCTGAGCCGCTTGTTCTTGAGCTTGCTCAAGATCACGCGATGCCCGGCTAGCCGCATCCAGGCCGTCAGCGATTTTTTTCCGTCGCTCGTTGAGCGCATTGCTGAGTGGTGGCCACACGTACTTGGTGCAAAACCAGACAAAGATCGCGAAGGCGATCGTCTGCCCGATAAGCGTCATGTTGATATTCACAGGGATGTACCTCTGACAGGTTCGTGGCGACCGGAGTGAAACAAAACCGAGCGGGTAATCCGCCCGGTAGGCTCATTAACCGGCAACAACGAAGATCAGGTACATCGCAATACCCACACCGATCATCGGCACGGCATCCAGCAGACCTGCCATGATGAATGTCTTGGTTTGCAGCTGGTCGCCCAGCTCCGGCTGACGCGCGGTGGATTCAAGCAGTTTGCCACCCAGGATGGCAAAGCCAATGCCTGTGGCCAATGCACCCAGACCGATAATGATAGCAGCAGAGAGGTAAACCATTTCCATGTTGATGCTCCTAGTTTCTCAAGTTGAGATTTGAAGTTAAGGGTTGAGGTTAAGGGTTAACGTATTGCAAGCATTGCTCGTTTCAGTGGTGTTCGTGTGCGGCGCTCAGGTACACGACCGAAAGGGTCGTGAAGATGAAGGCCTGCAAAGTGACCACCAGAATGTGGAAGATTGCCCATGGCACGTCCAACAACCAGATGGCCCAGAACGGCAACAGCGCAATCAGGATGAAGATGACTTCACCGGCGAACATGTTACCGAACAGACGCATGGCCAGACTGAAGGGCTTGACCAGCAGGGCGATGATTTCCAGCAACAGATTGAAGGGAATCAGCGCCCAATGGTTGAACGGAGTCAAGGACAGCTCCTTGGCGAAACCACCTACGCCCTTGACCTTGATGCTGTAGAAAAGAATCAGGAAGAAGGCACCTAAGGCGATACCCAAGGTGGCATTAGGATCGGTGGTGGGCACGATCTTCATGTAATCCACGCCGAGACGCATGAACAATTCCGGGAAATAATCGACCGGTATGAGCTTAAGGGTGTTCATCAACAGAATCCAGACGAACAAGGTCAAGGCCAGGGGAGCAATCAGCGGATTACGTCCATGGAACGCCCCTTGCACCAGGTTTTCAATGAATTCGATGACCATTTCGACAGCATTCTGCAATTTTCCGGGCACGCCTGTGGTGGCGATTTTTCCCGCCTTGCGAAAGACCCAGATAAACAGCACACCCATGGCAATTGACCAGCCCATGGTGTCCAGGTGGATCGCCCAGAAGCCCATTTCACGCGCTTCCAGTGCGGAATGCGCCAGTGACCAGCCGTTTTCCGGGTGATTGCCGAAGGTCAAATTCTGCAAATGGTGCTGAATATAAGCCGTTGGTGTGACGTCGTTTCCTGCTGCCATGGAAATTTCACCTCAAGTCAATTGGACGGTTTCCAGACATTAGCCAAGGTGCTAGCCAATGCATTAGTACTACCGCCACATAAGCGCTAAAAAAGAAAGCGGGGTTTGAGGGGGGCGCTGCAATGAACACCACAACGAACAATGCCACCGTCAAACCAAACTTGCCCATCGCTGCCTGATAAAAATTGAGCGCCTTGGC
Source organism: Vreelandella rituensis (assembly GCF_003336665.1). Taxonomy (GTDB): domain Bacteria; phylum Pseudomonadota; class Gammaproteobacteria; order Pseudomonadales; family Halomonadaceae; genus Vreelandella; species Vreelandella rituensis. Next base: position 13,581 of record NZ_QPIJ01000013.1, read on the forward strand.
ACGCGGGGTCTTACCTCCTCGCCGACGCGAGCCGCACCACACGAAATATACCGAAGGCAACAGGCCCACCAGGCCACCCAGCAACGCCGATATCAACCCTTCCAGACTATCCCACCAAGCTGCGATGCCCATTGTCACCAGTATCGCGAGCCCCTGGGCTAGAAAAAGTCGCCTGAAATCCATGCGTCGACGCTGTACTGAATTCGTTTTATGCATGTGTCGACATTCCGCAGGGCAGGTATTACGTCTACAGGCTGACTCCCGCCACAATCAGGCAAACCCCGCCGGATTATAGGGAAGCCCTATCACACCTTCAACCAAAGCTATGGCGTTTTTGCCCTTTGAGCGACTAACTTGCGACCAAAGGGGGAATTATTGTCAACATTCTTTAGTTTGCTCACGATTTTCTGATCAGGTTCAGCGAATGTGTTCCAGAATTCCGTCGAGTTCTTCCAGGCTGGTATAGCGAATGGTCAGCTTGCCTTTGCCACGGTTGCCATGCTGAATGGCGACCGGCGCGCCTAGCAGCTCGCCCAGCTGAGTTTCCAGCCGAGCCACGTCCGGAAGCTGCGGACGACTACTTTCCGCACGGGCCGGTTCTCCCTGCAGCTGATATTTTTTTACCAGCGCTTCGGTGGCCCTTACGGTCAGATCCTTATTGACGACTTCATGCGCTATCTGGCGCTGCTTGACTCCGGGAAGACTCAGCAGTGCCCGGGCATGCCCCATGTCCAGATCACCACGTTCAAGCAGCGTCTGCACTTCCGGGTCCAGCGCCAACAGGCGCAAGAGGTTGGCTACCTGAGTGCGGGATTTACCCACCGCATCGGCTACCTGCTGTTGGGTAAGGGAAAACTCCTCTCCCAGCCGCTTGAGGGCCAGGGCTTCTTCGATGGCGTTGAGATTTTCCCGCTGAATGTTCTCGATCAGCGCCAATGCCAGGGCGACTTCATCGGTGACTTCGCGGATCACCGCCGGGATGACGTCGAGTTCAGCAAGCTGGGCAGCGCGCCAGCGGCGCTCCCCGGCAATAATTTCATAGCGGTCGGTTCCGGTCGGACGCACCACAATGGGTTGCATCACGCCCTGGGCGCGAATGGAATCGGCAAGTTCTTCCAGTGCTTCAGGCTGAATATCACGGCGAGGCTGATATTTGCCCCGAGACAGCTGACTCAGAGGCAAATAGTCGAGGCGGTCCTTGGCTGCTTCGGGGGCTTCAATATCAGATTCAGACGTACCCAGATCTTCCTCAGCGGCGAGCGGCGCGCCGAACAGGTCGGCGCCGGCCAGTTCCTTACCGGAAAATTCCAGACTTTCTCGACGACGGGCACCGGCGCCGATCAGGGCATCCAGGCCACGTCCCAGAGCGCGTTTACGCGTCATCGCTCATTCCTCACGTTTATAACCCTACTGCGGCGTATCACTGCACCTGAAAAAGGTACCTGAAAAAACAACGACTCGTTACAGCGACAAACGGCGAATCATTTCCTTGGCCAGCACGCGGTATGCCTGGCTGCCCCGGGAAAAACGCGCGTACTGTGTCACCGGAAGGCCGTAGCTGGGGGCTTCCGCGACCTTGATGTTACGTGGAATCGTGGTTTTCAACAGGGCATCGCCAAAAAAGTCACGCAACTGTTTGTCCACTTCCCGCGTCAGGCTCATGCGTTTGTCGTACATGGTACGCAGGATACCGGCAACCTTGAGCGAGGGATTTACACTCTGCTTGATCTGCTCGATGGTATCGAGCAGCGCCGACAGACCTTCCAAGGCATAAAATTCGCACTGCAAGGGGATCAGCACGCTATCGGCAGCGGTTAGCGCATTCACCGTCAACATGTTGAGCGATGGCGGGCAGTCGATCAGCACCACATCATAGGTCGAGGCCACGCCAAGCAAGGCATTTTTTAAGCAGGCTTCACGCGGTTCATGCGAAAGAAGCTCCACCTCGGCGGCGGTCAAGTCGCCATTGCTCGGCAGCACATCGAATCCCGCCGGCGTCTTGCGCTTGATCACCGCTTCCGCCGCGACATCACCCAGCAGGACATCCAGCACACTGGTATCGAGGCCATGCTTGTCGATACCGCTGCCCATGCTGGCATGGCCTTGTGGATCAAGATCCACCAGCAGCACCCGATGTTTGAGCGATGCCAGGCCGGCGGCCAGGTTGACCGCCGAGGTGGTCTTGCCGACACCGCCTTTCTGGTTGGTCAGGGCTATGATCTGGCTCACTTACTCCACTCCTTGCTGGGTGAGAATCAACAGCTGCCGCTCGGCGCTTTCAAAGGGCACGTTCAATTTATGCCGGCTGTGCAATCGAATACCCTCGGGCATTTGATGATGGTCGGTAAATTGGCGTAACTCTTCATCCGCACCGGGGCCTTTCATCGCCAGCCATTGGCCATCCGTAACCGGAAGCTTGCGGGTCATGGCGATGAAATCGGCCAGGCTGGCAAAGGCACGTGAAATGACCTGATCGAACTGTCCCTGGGCGAAACTTTCCACCCGTGCCTGCACCGGAGAGACGTTGCTCAGCCCCAGTTCCATCACTGCTTGGCGCTGAAAACGTACTTTCTTGCCGTTGCTGTCCAGCAGGGTGACCTCAAGTGAGGGCGCAAGAATCGCCAGCACCAGACCCGGAAATCCAGGCCCGGCACCCACGTCCAGCAGACGCGGCCCCTTGACGAAAGGCAGCACGGCAGCGCTGTCGAGCAGGTGACGCGACACCATGGTGTCGACGTCGCGTACTGCGGTGAGGTTATAAGCCCGGTTCCACTTGTGCAACAGCGCCAGCAATCCCAGTAGCCGTTCTTGCTGTTCTGGGGTGACCTCAAGCTGTAGTTCGGCCAGGCCTTGACTCAGCCGCACAACGGCGGAGTCAGGCAGTTGTGAGCGCAACAGGGCAAGCGGTGTCATCCGTTGGCCACCTTAGTCTCATCCAGCAAACGGCGTTTTTTCAAGTGAATCAATAGTATCGACACCGCAGCCGGGGTGACCCCAGAAATGCGCGCGGCATGCGCCAAGGTGGCAGGACGCGCCTCTTCAAGCTTCTGGCGAATTTCATGAGACAGCCCTTCCACCCGCTGGTAATCCAGCGCTTCTGGTAACGCTGTGGCTTCATGGCGCTTGAGCTTGTCGATCTCGTTCTGCTGACGCTCGATATAGCCTTGGTATTTGGCCTGGATCTGGACCTGTTCTGCCACCTGGGGATCATCGACTGCCGTGCCGCCATCGAGCAGGGCAAGGTCCTGGTAACTCAATTCCGGGCGCCTGAGCAGATCACTTACCCGGTATTCGCGACTCAAGGGCTTGCCGAGTTTGGTTTCCAATTCAGCGGCACCGGCACTCCCGGGATGCACCCAAAGCGAAGACAACCGCTGGTTTTCCCTTTCGATTGCCTCGCGCTTGGTGCTGAAGGCTTGCCAACGCTGATCATCGACCAGCCCAAGTCCGCGACCGATCTCGGTCAGACGCAAATCGGCGTTGTCTTCGCGCAGCAATAACCGATATTCCGCCCGAGAAGTGAACATGCGGTAGGGCTCCTTGGTGCCCAGGGTGATCAGATCATCAACCAGAACGCCGAGATAAGCCTCGTCACGGCGAGGCCACCAGGCGTCCAGACCCTGGGCCCGACGTGCGGCATTCAGCCCGGCCAGCAGGCCCTGGGCCCCGGCTTCTTCGTAGCCGGTGGTGCCGTTGATTTGTCCGGCAAAATACAGGTTGTGGATAAAACGTGTTTCCAATGAATGTTTGAGATCGCGTGGGTCAAAGAAATCGTATTCGATGGCATAGCCCGGCCGGGTGATATGGACGTTTTCCAGCCCCTTGATCGAGCGGACTACCTTGAGCTGAATATCGAACGGCAACGAGGTCGAAATCCCGTTGGGATAAAGCTCGTGGGTATCCAGCCCTTCAGGCTCGATAAACACCTGATGGCTATTCTTGTCGGCGAAACGATGCACCTTGTCTTCGATCGAAGGGCAGTAACGCGGCCCCACGCCCTCGATCACCCCGGAATACATCGGTGAGCGTTCCAGGTTGGCGAGGATGATGTCGTGGGTCTGCTCGTTGGTATGCGCGATATGACAATTGACCTGCGCCGGGTGCATTTCCTGCTTGCCCATGTACGACATCACGGGAGTGGGTGTATCTCCTGGCTGAGTTTCGAGCCCCGAGAAATCCACACTCTTGGCATCCAGGCGTGGCGGTGTTCCGGTTTTTAGGCGGTCGACACGAAATGGCAGTGCGCGCAGACGTTCGGCAAGCGCATTGGAGGGAGGATCGCCGGCCCGGCCGCCGCGACTCTGGTCCAGACCGATGTGGATAACACCGCCCAGAAAAGTCCCTGTGGACAACACAACCGTCTTGGAAAGAAAGCGAATGCCGGTTTCGGTCACCACACCGCAAACGCTGTCGTTATCCACAATCAGATCGCCTGCCGCTTGCTGAAACAACGTCAGGTTGGGCTGGTTTTCCAGCATTCCCCGGATAGCGGATTTGTAGCGGATGCGATCGGCCTGGGCTCTTGTCGCTCGAACTGCCGGGCCTTTGCGAGCATTGAGCACACGAAACTGGATACCACCGAGGTCGGTTGCAAGCCCCATGGCTCCCCCCAAGGCATCGATTTCCTTGACCAGATGGCTCTTGCCGATCCCGCCAATCGCTGGATTACAGGACATTTGCCCCAGGGTTTCGATGTTGTGGGTCAGCAGCAGGGTCTGACTGCCCATGCGAGCGGAGGCCAGTGCGGCTTCAGTTCCCGCATGGCCTCCGCCGATGACGATGACGTCAAAGCGGTCGGGGTAATTCAAAAGACACCTCGTCTTGCACCGATGACGGCGCGATGTGATCAGCCGGCAAGGACGCTGCCTTGGCGGTATTCAAAATGAAGCTGGGCAGTATAAACCTCCTGTGGGTAACCGTCAGGTTTTTCCACACCCTGTCAGCCAGCGACTCAAGTATTAAATAACAATATAAATATAAATAAAGAAGTTCTGTTGTTGTTGTAATTACTAGTGTGGGCAAAATCTGTTATTAAGCCATTTAATCCTATAAAAATCATATTATTACGTTGTTGATGATCGCGGTTGAAAGCAGCGTACTACCTGCTGGTTAACGGTGAACCTCCTGTGGATGAAAAGGCGCTTTATCCACAGGGCCAGTAATTCACGGTTTGTCCACCGCTCCATACCCTAGTTGTTACCGCACCTGTGAACAATTTTGCAAGCGTCCTTATTGTTTCGCTCATGCCTGCCATGCTCTGCCTGGGCAAAGGTTTCTCCACTGGCCAAAAATAAAGTTGTCCACAGGCAAAAAAAAGGCCTATCACGAAGATAGGCCGGTAATTTAGGGTGCATTGCATGCCGAAACGTAGGTTTTAGTGAGTCAAAACCCGTGAAAGAAACGACTGGGTACGTTCGTGTTGAGGGTTATCGAACAGGCTTTCGGGCTCTCCCTGTTCGGTGATTTCACCTTGATGGATAAAGATGACCCGGTCGGCCACTTCACGGGCAAAGCCCATTTCGTGCGTCACGATCACCATGGTCATGCCTTCCTTGGCGAGCTCACGCATGGCGTCCAATACCTCCCCGATCATTTCCGGGTCCAGGGCCGAGGTGGGCTCATCGAACAGCATCAGGCGGGGTTCCATGGCCAAGGCACGCGCCAAGGCGACGCGTTGCTGTTGGCCACCGGAAAGCTGTGCGGGATATTTGTGAGCCTGATCGGTAATTCCCACGCGCTCGAGCAGGCGGTTGGCGGTTTCCAGGGCATCAGCGCGGCTCCAGCCGCGTACTTTCATCGGGGCGAGCGTTATGTTGTCGACCACGCTGAGGTGCGGAAACAGATTGAACTGCTGAAACACCATTCCGACTTCGGTACGAATACGCTGCAAGGCGCGGTTGCTCTTGCCAAAGGGTAGAAGCTGGCTGCCATCGACTTCCAGCTTGCCCAGCTGGTATTCCTCGAGGCCGTTGATACAGCGAATCAAGGTGGATTTGCCCGAGCCACTGGCCCCGATCACCACCACCACTTCACCGGGAACGATCTCCAGATCGATATCCTTCAATACGTGCAGGTTGCCAAAATGCTTGTTCAGCGCCTGCATGCGCACGATGGGTTGGGTTGCATCATCATTCATCGCAGGGGTCCTTATTGTCCGGCCAGGCCTCTACGCTCGAGTTGGCGCAGCAGGATTGAAAGCGTCCAGGTGATGACCAGGTACATTAGGGCCACCATGAAATAGACCTCCAGAGCGGTAAACGTCGTGGCGATGTAGATCTGCCCCTGACGTACCAACTCGCCGACGCCGATCACCGAGAACAGCGAGGTATCCTTGATACTGATGATGCCTTGGTTGCCCAAGGGCGGAATCATGCGTCGGAAAGCCTGGGGCCAGATGACATAGCGAAAGGCCTGGGAGCGAGAAAGCCCCAGGGAAAGCGACGCTTCACGTTGCCCGCGTTCGATGGACTGCACGCCACCCCGCACGATTTCCGAAATATAGGCCCCGGAATTGACCGCAATGGCGGCTATGCCGGCGGTGAGCGCATTGATCGGACTACCCAGCAGTTGGGGCAAGCCATAGAAGATAAACAGCACCTGAACCAGGATAGGCGTGCCACGGAACACTTCGACATACACGATTGCCGGCCAGCGTAGCCAGCGCAAGGGGCTGATACGTAACAGACCGAACAGGATGCCGATGAAAAAGCCGATGGCGAGGCCACCAAAGGAAATCAGTAGGGTCCAGGGGACGCCGGGGAGGAGGTGCGGAATCGAACCGAATGCCGCTGCCCAATCAAATTGAAAAGTGATTTCCACAAACGTTACCTCCCGAGAGGTCAGTCATCGGTGACTGCCGGGGTTACCGGCATAGGCGAAAAGCCAGCCACCCACGAGACAGGGCCGGGGGGATTACCGCCCGGCCCTGGGGTGGCCAGCAAAAGCGTCAGATCAGGAAAGGATTATTCCTCGTTGGGCGCTTCGCCGAACCATTTTTCATAAATCTCGGCATAGGTACCGTCGTCGCGCATGGCTTCCAGTGCCTCGTTGGTGGGTTCCACCCAGTCACTGCCCTTGTGGAAAACGATGCCGTACTGTTGGCCTTCATAAAGGGGGCCGACTACCTTGGTGCGGCCTTCCCCACGCGTCTGGGAGAAATAGGCGACATTGGGGGCGTCATAGAACGCTGCATCGACATTGCGTCCCAGCAGGGCCATGTACATGTCGGAGGTGCCGGGGTAAGGGGTGATTTCGGCATCGTCACCGAATTTTTCGGTTAAATAGTCGTAGCTTGTCGAGCCGATCTTGGTGGCGATGTTCATGCCGGCGAGGTCATCGATCGTTTCTACGCTGTCGTTGTCGGCGCGCACGATGATGCGCAGACCGCTGTCGTAGTAGGGGTCGGAAAAGTCGACGATTTCAGCACGTTCTTCGGTGATGGTGACCCCGGCGATGGCGATTTCCTGATTGCCAGTCTGTACCGCAGGAATGATGCCGTTGAATTCCATGGTGGTCAGATTGACATCGAAGCCGGCGCGTTCGGCGACTTCGTTGATGATATCCATGTCGAAACCGATCATCTCACCGGTATCGGCATCCATCATTTCAAACGGCACGAAACTTGGATCGGTGACCACATTGACGGTGGGCGTTTGCGCCATGACGGCGGAAGCACTGCCCAGGCCGAGTGCGACAGCGGCGACCAATGCGGTTTTAGGTAGGGCCAGGTAAGCCATGCGAGAAGGTTTCATAGGTGTCCCCGTGATCTGTTAACGGCCGATTGTCTCAGCGACGCCAGGCGTGCTTAACAATCGATTTTAATCTTGTGCCTGCTTAACAGTGGCGAGAAACCCCCAAGGCGTCAAGTTAGCGACATTGCGTTACGCCAACGCTGTATTGACGCCTTGGTCAGTCTTGGTAAGCAATCAAGCTTTTGGCTGGTTTCTTGTGAGGTTACACCATGAAGGAGGCGCCGCAGCCGCACGTGGTGGTGGCATTGGGGTTCTGTATGCGAAAACGAGCACCGGCCAGGCCTTCTTCGAAATCGACGGTGGAACCGACCAGGTATTGATAGGAAAGCGGGTCGACCACCAGCGAGACTTCACCGAATGGAATCAGAGTATCGTCTTCGGTTACGTCTTCGGCGAAGTCGAAACCGTATTGGAAACCGGAACAGCCACCACCGGTGACGTACACCCGTAATTTGAGTTCAGGGTTATTTTCTTCGGCGATCAACGCCTGAAGACGTTTTCGGGCACTGTCAGACAGCAACAGGGGTGTGGGAACAAAAGATTCTGCACCGCTCATGGGTACCTCCCGCGAGCTTTAAGGAAAAAACGTGACTAGCTGATAAAGGGATTATCGGTAATACCCAGTAAAAGGGTCAACTTTTACTGGGGCGTGGGAAGTTCGCGAGAAACGAATCAGGGCATGACGGCAGGCGCGTCCAGACCCCTGCGCTCATCCAGACCGAACATCAGATTGAGGGTTTGAATTGCCTGTCCGGAGGCACCCTTGACCAGGTTGTCGATGACGGACAGCACCACCACGGTATTGCCGTTGCCCGGACGATGCACCGCCAGACGGCAGGTATTGGTGCCTTTGACGCTACGTGTTTCCGGATGGCTGCCTGCGGGTAACACATCGACGAACGGCTCGTTGGCGTAGCGGGCTTCGAACAGGGCCTGGAGATCTTCCGGTTCGGCTGTCAGCTGGCTGTAAAGCGTGGCGTGAATACCGCGTATCATCGGCGTCAAGTGTGGCACGAAAGTCAGGCCGGTGTCGCTACCGGCAATATCTTTCAACCCTTGACGGATTTCCGGCAAGTGGCGATGGCCCGACGCCCCATACGCTTTCATCGATTCGCTGGCTTCGGCCAGCAGCGAAGGTACCTTGGCACCGCGCCCGGCCCCGGTGACCCCGGATTTGCAATCGGCGATCAATTGGGTCGGGTCGATCAAGCCGGCCTCGAGCAGCGGCAGGTAGCCCAACTGTACCGCGGTGGGATAACAGCCGGGCACCGCAATCAGGCGTGCCGACTTGATACGCTCGCGGTGCATTTCGGGCAGGCCGTAAACCGCTTCCTGCAGCAGCTCCGGAGCACCGTGGGGCTGGTCGTACCAGTGCGCCCATTCGTCGACGTCGCGCAGACGAAAATCAGCGGAAAGATCGATCACTCGGGTGCCTTGGGCGAGTAGTTCACCGGCCAGGGCGTGAGCGACCCCATGAGGGGTGGCGAAGAACACCGCATCCATGGCGCCCAGGCGTTTTGCCTCAGGCTCGCTGAATGTCAGGTTGTCGTAATGACCGCGCAGATTGGGATACATGTCACAGACCTTCATCCCGGCTTCCGAACGCGAGGTGATGGCCTCGACACTGACGTCGCGGTGATGCGCCAGCAAGCGTAGCAGTTCGACACCGGTATAGCCTGTGCCGCCGACGATTCCGACCTTGATCACGATGAACTCCTTGGCGTTTTCACATTGAGACAACCGGCCAAACTCATCCGCCGGGCTGTCGAAGGGTTACTCGCTATGATACACAAGAGGACAAGCTAATAGCGGCATTGCGGCATCAGCCCCTTGGATGTCTTTATTTCGAGAGTACTGCCTCGGGGTTTCTATCACAGAATCGGTCTTAAGAACTTTGCAATCAAGGAAAGGTGCTCGTGTCGCGTTTTTCACGTTCGGATTTCACGCTGGAGAGTTTTCGTCGCCAACTGGCCAACGTCGATGCGTTGCCCCAGTTATGTGTGCTGGGCATGGTTTCCGGGGTCATCACCGGCGCCTTGATGGTGGGATTTCGCTTGTTGCTCGATTGGGGCGCCAATGTCTATATGCCCGAAGGCAACCCGGAAGCCTTCGAAGGCTTGGCCCCCTGGTTTCGTGCGCTGCTGCCAATCGTCACGGTGATCCTTATCGGTGTCTTGCTATGGCGCCAGAAACCCACCGCACGCAAGCTGGGCGTCAGCCATGTCATTGAACGGCTGACTTACCATCAAGGCCGCTTCCCGTTGCGTAACTGGCTCAACCAATGGTGGGTGGGGGTGGTGTCGGTACTCGGCGGGCTTTCCGCGGGGCGTGAAGGCCCGGCCATTCATCTGGGGGCGGCGGCCGCCAGTGGGCTCGGGCAACAGCTGCGCTTGCCGCATAACAGTCTGCGGGTGCTGGTGGCCTGCGGTACCGCCGCCGGTATCTCCGCTTCGTTCAATACACCGCTCGCCGGGGTCATCTTCGCCATGGAAGTGGTCATGATGGAATATACCCTGATGAGCTTCATGCCGGTGATGCTGGCCTCTACCATGGGGGCGCTCGTGGCCCAGCTGGTGTATGGCAGTGAAGCGGCTTTTCCGGTTCCGGATGTTTCTCTGGGCTCCTTGATCAATCTACCCTGGGTGGTGTTGATGGGGTTGATGATTGGCCTGTTGGCAGGTGCCTTCATCCATGTGTCGCGTACCCCCCGTATCACTCGGTTACCCCTGTGGCTGCGCTTGGCCCTCGTGGGGGTCGTTACCGGGGGTGTCGCCTTGTGGTACCCCCAGGTGCAAGGGATCGGTTATGACAGCCTGGCCGCGGCACTTAACGGCCAACTGAGTGTGGATGTCCTGTTGGCCTTGATCATCGCCAAGTTGCTGCTCACCGCCTTGACCGTTGCCAGTGGCATTCCTATCGGGATCATCGGCCCGGTGTTGGTGGTCGGGGCGGCGAGTGGTGCCCTGAGCGGTTTGCTCGGAGGGCTGGTCTGGCCGGAAATAGCTTCCGAGGTGGGCGTATACGCGATGCTGGGAATGGCCGCGATGATGGCGGCGGTTCTCCAGGCACCGTTAGCCGCATTGATGGCACTCCTCGAGCTGACCCATAACCCCACCATCATGTTGCCGGGCATGTTGGCGGTGGTGGTGGCTTGTCTCACCTCGCGCCAGCTTGCCGGGTGTGAAGGGTTTTTCATCAGCTCGACGCGTTACGGTCGCCATCCCTTGCAACAACCCTTGATGCAGGCACTTTCCCGGGTGTCCGTACCAGCGGTGATGGAGCGCAGTGTCGAACGTACCACGCGAATGCTTTCCCCGGAGGAGGCCCGACGGCTATTGGAAAGCAATCCGGTTTGGCTGGTGATCGAGCGCTCCACCGAAGATAAACCGGTGCTGGCGCTGAAGGCGGCGGAACTGGCGCGCTGGATGATCGATCATGAAGATGCCCCGGATCACTACGAAGGCTTGAATGCGGACGGCTTGATCGATCTGTTGGAGATTCCCGGAGAACGCCTGGAAATGGCGCCCATCGGCTTGCAGGCGACCCTGTCTGAAGCCTTTATTGCCTTGCAAAACGATGCGCTTGGTGCCCTTTACGTGGTGCACGGACACCGGCCCAAGCAGAAACGAATTTCCGGTATCATCACCCGCGACGCCATAGAGCGGTATTATCGGTACACCGACACCGGGCCGACTGGATAAACAACCCAAAGGAGTTTGCATGTACGACTGGATAAAAGCGTTACACCTGATTGCCATGGTGACCTGGTTCGCCGCCCTTTTCTATTTGCCGCGCTTATATGTGTATCACGCCATGGCTCGCGACAAAGGTGACCATCAAGCCATGGAGTATTTCAAGACCATGGAGCGCAAGCTGTATCGCGGCATCATGACGCCTTCCATGATCGCGGTGGTCCTGTTTGGTGGCTGGCTTTTATACCTGGTACCCGGCTGGTTCACGCAAGGCTGGCTGCATACCAAATTATTGCTGGTAGTGATATTGATTGCCTACCATCATGTGTGTCTCATTTACCTCAAGCAGTTCGCTGAGGACCGCTGCACGCGAAGCAATATATTCTTTCGCTGGTTCAATGAAATGCCGGTGATCGCGCTGATCATCATTATCGTGCTGGCGATTGTGAAACCCTATTGATGGGGACTCCGTTACCGCCGGTTGTGTTGGTGTTAGGTGGTCATGACCCCACCGGTGGCGCCGGTATAGTTGCCGACAGTGAAGCGATTGCTGCCTGTGGTGGCTGGGCATTCACCATTCCAACGGCCTTGACCGTACAGAACTGTCGGAATGTGTCTCAGGTAATGCCGGTGGCCCCGGCGCTTATCCATGCCATGGTCAAGGCGCTGAAGGACATGGAAATCGCCGCCATCAAAGTGGGTCTGATTGCTGATGAGGCTACCTTGCAGGTTGTCGAAACAGTGATCCGAAGTTTTCCCGGGATACCTGTGGTGGTCGACCCGGTGCTTAAAGCCGGCGGAGGCGCTGAGTTATCCACAGAGGGTTTGCTCGATAGCTTTTGTCAGCGCCTGCTACCCCTTGTGGATATCTTGACGCCCAACCGACTTGAGCTGGCGCGTTTGACCCCCGAGATCCAAAATATCAATGACGATACGGCCCGTGCCGTTGCGCTGATAAGACAAGGCTGCCAGGCGGTGCTGGTGACCGGAACCGATGACCCTATTCCGGGCAGTGAAGGCAACGTGGTAACCCATACGTTGCATGCGCCGGAAACCACACGCCAGTGGCAATGGCCGCGCCTGGAAGGCAGCTTTCATGGCTCCGGCTGTACCTTGGCCGCCGCTTTGGCCGCGCGCCTGGCGGTAGGTGAGCGTTTACCTATGGCCTGTGAGCAAGCGCAGCGCTTTACCTGGCAGGCCTTATCCCAGAGCTATCGACCGTCCCAAGGGCAATCCCTGCCCTGTCGTTTACGTCGCGATGGGTGATTTTTTATTCTGATCAATGAGGGCACGATGACAACATCCGCCGAATTATTCGAACTCGCCAGCCGCCACATTCCCGGCGGTGTCAATTCACCCGTGCGCGCCTTCAAGGGCTTGCATCGTCCCCCGGTATTCATGGAGCGCGCCCAGGGCGCTTATCTGTTTGATGTAGAAGGCAACCGCTACGTGGATTACGTGGGTTCCTGGGGCCCGATGATCACCGGTCATGCCGACCCGGATGTACTGGCCGCAGTGCGCGCTCGGTTGGATAACGGCCTTTCCTTCGGTACTCCGACGGCCATTGAAACCACCATGGCCGACTTGATCTGCGAAATGATCCCCAGCATCGAGATGGTCCGCATGACCAGCTCAGGTACTGAAGCCACGATGTCGGCAATTCGCCTGGCACGCGGATTTACCGGGCGGGACAAGATCGTCAAATTCGAAGGCAACTACCACGGTCATTCGGATTCACTGCTGGTCAAGGCCGGTTCAGGCGCCTTGACTCATGGGGTGCCCAATTCCCCAGGGGTACCCGCCTCACTTGCCGAACATACCATCACGCTCTCGTTCAACGACCCGGAAGGCGTCGAGCAGTGCTTCAGCGAGCTTGGCGATGAGATTGCCGGCATCATCGTCGAGCCGGTGGCCGGCAATATGAATTGCATTCCCCCCCAGCCGGACTTTCTGGAAACCCTGCGTCGTGTGTGTAACGAGCACGGCAGTGTGCTGATTTTCGATGAAGTGATGACCGGCTTTCGGGTGGCCATGGGCGGTGCTCAAGCGCATTACGGGGTTACGCCGGATTTGACCTGTCTGGGCAAGATCGTGGGGGGCGGAATGCCGGTGGGCGCCTTCGGTGGCAAGCGCGAGATCATGGAGCAAATCTCCCCACTGGGCCCGGTCTATCATGCGGGTACCTTATCGGGTAACCCCCTGGCGATGGCTGCGGGTATCACGCTACTCACCAAATTGCAGGTGCCCGGTTTTCATGCCTCTCTGACCCAGCGTGTGGAAACTCTTTGCCATGGTCTTCAAGAGCGCGCAGATGCCGCTGAAATTCCCATGCTGACCCAGCATGCCGGAGGTATGTTCGGGGTGTTTTTCACCGCGCAACGTCGTGTGGATAACTTTGCTCAAGCGACAGCCTGCGACCCGGAAGCTTTCCGGCGTTTCTTCGGCGCTATGCTCGATCAAGGCGTTTACCTCGCGCCTTCGGCATTTGAGGCCGGCTTCATGTCCAGTGCTCACACCGCCGAAGATATTCAATTGACGCTGGACGCCGCTGAAAAGGCATTTTCTCTAATGTAACTTAATGTTGTTTCCGCGTTAAACGCTATACTGAAAAGGCCGCACCCGTCTGGGTGTGGCCTTTGTCGTATAGGCAGCTGACATGATCACAGCGGGCCATAGCGCCCTGAGTTGGCAGCAAGGAATACGAGGAAATTCAACATGATGAATGTATACCGCAGCGCCCTGCTGGTTATCGGCTTGGGTAGCGGACTATTATCCATGAGTGCCCATGCAGAACAGAAGGAGAACCCCGTGAGTGACGCAAATCGAATCCACATCAGTATCACCGGCTCGCCTGAAACGCGCTATTCGGCGCGTTGGCGGGTGACCCAGAACGGTGAGATTCAAGAATACCAGGAAGACAATGGCACGGTGCCCGCCGATTACACCTATGAAGGTGAAGCCCTAGAAGGTACGGTCTCGATGCTAAGCGAAGGACGCCTGGAAATCGACATCGCCAAAGGCGGTAACCGCTCGCGCTCGGCCACCCAAGGAAAAGGGGGAACGTTACAGATTAATGTCTCGGGTAATTGATTTTAAAACTATAAAAATTTTACAGTTATGAAAAAAACGCCCTGCTGATGACAGGGCGCTTCGGTAGTTTTATCCTACTGTTTTATATAGCTTACCTAATAATCCGCTTGGATTAATAACCTTGGCTAACTTCATTATAGTTGTTGTTTCCGTGAGTCTTGATTTGAGAGAAGTGCTGACCTGAAGTGCCGAAATCACCACTTTGGCTGACGATGTTAGAGTTGTTAGAACCGACGGTACGAATAAAGGAGTCGTGACCGTAGCCGCTTTGGTTAACACTGTAATAGTTATGATCGCCGTAAGTGATAATATCGCTATCCAATTCGTCGCCGACTTGATTTACGCTCGCATCATTGGAATTACCCTTGAATTTGATATAGCTATCATTCAGGTCACCGTATTGATTTACATCGGCCCAGTTGTTATTGCCCTGCTGTTCGACCCAGGAATCATTTCTGTAGCCATCCTGGTCTACAGAAGCGTAATTTTTATTGCCATCTTGCGCAATGACAGAATCATTTTCCACGCCTAATTGATTGACGGTCGCAGTATTGTTGTTATGTTTCTGATCGATCTTTGAGTAGTTATTACCCGCTGCTGCGCTACCCACGACATCGTCCTGAGTCACATTGGTGCTATTGTTGTTACCGTCTTGCTTGATGCGGGAAACCTGCGTTCCCCACTGAGTGACAACATTGACGTTGTTATTCCCATCTTGGTCGATGAAAGAATCACTACCCACGGCACTGCCGTCATAACTTGAACCGGCCATGCCATCAATAGTTGCCCTGGAACCGTTGAAGACAGAGTCAGGTGCGGTTTGCGCCATTGCTGCTGAAGCGGATACGGCGAAAGCGACGGCGGCTGCGATGCTAGTCAATTGAATTTTCATGGTTATTCCCCTTGTTTATTGAGGTCTTGCTAAAATTTTGATTTCTGACAGAGGTCTTTTTACGGCGAAAAGGACGTATCAGTTGGTTACGATTGTGGCTGTTGTACCCGCACCGGAAGAACTGAGTTGCTCCACGGTAAGGGTTCGGTAGCCACTACCCGATTGTGAAACGTTTACTTTCCCTTCAAGTCCGTACTGATTGACTTGAGATTCGAATTGGTTGCCATTCTGGGTAATATTGGCCTCCAGGCGGTTACCTTGCTGGTTAACCAGGCCAATATTGTTGGAGCCTTCTTGAGTGATCGTGGCTTCATTGAAGTTACCATTCTGGTAAATGGAAGCCATGTTCGCTCGACCCACTGTATTTCGGTTCTGAGTGATCACGTTGGTATTGCCGTCACCTATCTGCTTGATTAGCGCAACATTGGCACGGCGATCGGAAAACCGGATTTCATTGGGCAGCGTTACTTCAGTTTCAGTGATGAACGTCTGGGCTGTCTTATCGTCGACCCCGGGATAAATAAGCGACTGTTCCTCCGCCGAAACAGAAAGAGAAAAAGCCATGGCCACCCATCCCAGGGTACAAAGTGAAATGGCTTGGGTAACCTTGGAAGCGTTGGCGCGCTTTGAAGCGCCTGGGCAATGCTGTCTGGTATGCATGGTTACTCTCTCGTTCATTTTGTAAATTTCGTGTAACTTTTTGTTGGGTTCAGTATGGATCGGATCGATAGCGTTTCCATGAGCATTTGAACTGAAATGTAAGTTTAAAAAGATCATGGTTTTAAAAATTGGAATAATGTTATTTTTAATACGCAGCACATAGGTTATTAGTCATATCGGAGAAAATAATTTAAATAGCAGTACAGCAACGTTTTTCTATTTCAACGGTTTTATGTTCTAGTTAGGGCAACTTATTTAGCTATAAGATTAAATAAAAAAGGCCATGCATAAGCATGGCCCTGGAGTTTGAGACCGCCTTCGCCGGGGCGGTTTTGCCTGGTTTACAGCTGCGGAATGGGCGCGTTCAGGTAGTCGGCCAAGATGGTCTGATTGAAATCGGTATCGTTGGGCAGGTTCCACAAACGGTTTTCCACCCCCTGGGCGATCAAATGGATCACCGACGATTCGATAGCGGCCATTACCGCCATTTGTACCGGCTCGTTGGTGGTAAGGCCGGCTTCCGCTTCGAGCAGCCGGCTGAAATCGATGAAGCGGTAGACACCGGCCCGTAACTCCTTGGAATAGATGGTCTTGGTGGTGGTCACGTTGGCCAGCACTTCACCGGTGGAAATCTCCACTGCCCTGAGATTGACGGTGACCTGATCCACCTGGTATTCCCCGGAAGCACCGATACCGAAATACTCAACGCCGGCACCGCCGGTACGCACATTGGATTCATAGGCGATAATGCCGCCTTCCAGCATCACTGATGCCGCCCTTAGGGAGGGTAAGGTATCGGGTTGGCCGAAGCGCTCGAATTCCGCCCGGATAATACGCCGTTCGGTAAGCAAGTTCTGTAACCCTACCCGTTCGAGGGGAATGAACCACCCCGAGTCAGCAAGGGCGCCGGTCAGCATGGCGGACGCGCCTTGGGTCACTGCGGTGGAAAAGGTACTGGCCGGCGCCGGGCGGTATTGGCCTGTCTGGTCGCGGAAATCATACACCGAGACAAAGATGCGCCCGGCAGGCGGTGGCAGCGAGATCAGGTCTTGATAGGCCGCGCCTCTGGGCGTGAGTGTCGCGGGTGCCCCTTCCAGGTCTTCCGAGGTGGCGACGACGCCGGCACAGCCACTCAGCCAGAGTGCCAGCATCCCAACAATGATGATTCTCATAAATGTCCCCTTGTCTTGTTGCGTCTGAATTTTTTTTGGCGTGAGCGGATCGATACACGTCAAGGATTGAAGTCCAAACCGCCGACACTGATGGTGGTAAAGTCGCCAGTGAGCTTGTCCAACACCTGAACAGAAAGCTGGCCACCGTCGTCACTGACCACGACACTGAAATCGCCACTATCGAAACTGCCTTCATCGATACCGTTGTCCTTGTTTCCTACATCGTTGATGAGTTCGGAAATCAGCCGGCTTTCCAGGCTTTGGATCAAACGTGCGGTGGGTGACAGTGGTTCGGAGCGTCGAGCATCAGGATCGGTGTTGGTATCCTGGGACTGTGCCTTGCCCAGCAAATAACTGCCCACGAAAGGATCCCCGCCGAAGGATGGGTTGATGGGCTGGTAAACCAGTTCTCCGGCAAACGCCGGAAGCGATAGTGCGCTGAACAAGGTGGCGGTGGTCAGCATCTTCATGGCATGGGGTATACGGGTGGTTTTCATCAGTTCAACTCCTCACTTCCTAGGTCTGGATTAGATGACATGGCCGAAGCGAGCTGGCGTTGCAGTAAGGCTTCCTCGACCGTCTGCACTGCTTCCCCCGCCATCCGGTCGGCTTCGTTGATTCGGGGAGAAAGTTGCGTGCGAAAATACATGCGGGGACCTTCCATCACCCATACCTGGCTTCCCCAGCGTGCATCCGGACGCTCTTCAATGGTGAGCGTGGCCTGGCTGATAAACAGGCTGTCCATGGCTCTTTGACTGAAAGCCCGGTAAAAGGTCTTGCCGGCCATGGTGATGGTGCGGTCCACCAGCACCCCGGTTAACTCACTGCTGCGGTTGGGTTGGCGCTGTAACGCGGGGCCGTCGAGGCTTTCAATCTGGTTGATGGCTTCTTGTTGTTGCGCTTCGGTTGACGCCTCGCTGGGCACTTCGGGTGCTTCAGGGGAAGCGGCCCACAGAGAAGCGCTGCATATAATTGTGAACAGAAGAGCGTTACCGGCTACTCGGCACTGGTGGCACAATTGTTTTGTGAATTTCATCGGAAAATCCTCACGCCTTGGCGTTAACGATGACTTTGACTTTTTCCGTTTCGGCCATTGTCGATATTGGGCAGAATCGGCCCGATATTCTGATGAATCCAATTCAAGGCCTGGATACGGTTGTGGACATTGATCTTGCGGAAAATGTTGTAAAGGTGAGATTTGACGGTGTGTTCACTGACAAACAGCTTGTCGGCGATCTGTTGGTTGGAAGCGCCGGAACTGAGTAAGGAAATGATTTCCATCTCGCGGTTGGTCAGGCCGCATGCCGGGCGAAACACATTGCTCTGATACTTGCGATAAAACAGAATCAGCTGCGCCATTAGATCGCGTGACATCCAAAGCTCACCTTCCATCAAGCTTTTGATGCCTTTACAGATCACATCGAGGCTTTCGTTACGGTAAAAAACCCCTTTGAGTTGGGCGCAAGCCAAAGCCTCCAGAGCGTGATCCATGTTCCTGATATTGAAGGCGGCGATGGGTACCTTTTTCAGTGCTTCCGGAAGTTTTGCCTGCCATTCCGGCAAGGTTTCCAGGCTGATGTGATCCATATCAATCAGTAACAATGCCTTTTCGGGTGGTTTGACCGAAAGCACGGAAGAGGGTGCATATACCGTTGCGTTACAACCAGTGTGCTGAATCAAGTAGTCAACAAATAATTGAGTTTGCGGACTTTTTTCGGTTATTACATAAACCTGATCGGATGATGTCGCCAAAGCCATTGGGTGACCCTCATGGATAAAAATCATTAGGAAGCAGCTCATGAAGTGTTGTCCAAAGAGTTCGTTTCGTAAAGTTTTGTTATTAATATAATTTATTCTATTTTTATATATTTATATACTAAAAAAGAATATAAATTCTAAGTTATTGTATTTATTTAATTTTTTGGATATTAAGTTTTTTATATGGTGAACTGACAAGCCAATGAGTTTGATGTAATCACTCTGAAATGTAACCTAATGAAAGCCCTGAAGGAGAACGTTGCTATGCAGACTGTGGCCACCCTGGTGCTAGCCAGCGGAAACGCTGGTAAATTGAAAGAATTCAATGCGTTGCTTTCCCCGCTGGGGTTTGATGTTCGCCCTCAGTCAGACTTTAGTGTTAGTGAAGTGGAAGAAACTGGATTGACGTTTGTAGAAAATGCGCTTCTCAAGGCACGCGAGGCTAGCCGAATAAGTGGACTGCCTGCTTTAGCGGATGATTCCGGCCTTGAAGTGGATGCGCTGAAGGGCGCCCCGGGAATCTATTCCGCCCGTTTTGCCGGTGAACCTAAAAGCGACGCGCGTAACAATCAGAAATTGTTACAGGCATTGAGTGAGTGCCCGGAAGGACAACGCAGCGGCCGATACTGGTGTGTGCTGGTGTATCTACGCCATGCCGAAGACCCGGTGCCGGTCATAGTGCAACGTAGCTGGGAGGGAGAAATTCTGGCGCATCCACGCGGCGAAGGCGGTTTTGGTTATGACGCCTTGTTCTGGGTGCCGGAGCAGGCAATGAGTGCCGCCGAGCTACCCGCGGAAGAAAAGAATCGCTTGAGCCACCGTGGCCGGGCATTGCAGGGATTGGTTGATATGTTGCAGGTGGTGCATGGTTGATTGCCTACCTCCCTTGTCGTTGTATATTCATACCCCGTGGTGCGTGCGCAAATGCCCTTATTGCGACTTCAATTCCCATGAATCGGGGCGTGAAGCATTGCCGGAACA
Source organism: Vreelandella rituensis (assembly GCF_003336665.1). Classification (GTDB taxonomy): domain Bacteria; phylum Pseudomonadota; class Gammaproteobacteria; order Pseudomonadales; family Halomonadaceae; genus Vreelandella; species Vreelandella rituensis. Next base: position 33,577 of record NZ_QPIJ01000013.1, read on the forward strand.
AGCTTATTTAGCAGCACTGTTGGCTGATCTCGATCATGACCTGGCGTCGTTACCGCCACGTAAGCTGCAGAGTATCTTTATCGGTGGGGGCACACCGAGTCTGCTGTCCGCTGACTTCTATGCCAAGCTTTTCGAGGCCATTCGCGAGCGGCTCCTATTTGCTGATGACATCGAAATCACCTTGGAAGCCAATCCCGGCACCTTGGAGCAAGGGCGCTTTGCGGGTTATCGCGCGGCTGGCATCAATCGGCTCTCCTTGGGCGTGCAAAGCTTTCATGATGCGCAGTTGACGGCATTGGGTAGAATTCACACCGGCCAGGATGCCTTGATGGCGGTGGCTCAGGCGCGTGAAGCCGGGTTCGATAACTTCAACCTGGACTTGATGCACGGCCTGCCTGGGCAAACTCAGGAGTTAGCGCTCGCTGACCTGGAACAGGCATTGGCACTTGAGCCTGAACATATCTCCTGGTACCAGTTGACGCTTGAACCCAATACCGCTTTTCATTCCCACCCTCCGGTATTACCCGAAGAGGAAACCCTCTGGGATATTCAGGATGCGGGACACGAACTGCTTGAACGCGCCGGGTTGCAGCGCTATGAGATTTCCGCCTATGCCAGGCCGGGCCGTGAAAGCCGCCACAATCTCAATTATTGGCAGTTCGGCGATTATTTGGGTATAGGGGCGGGCGCCCATGGAAAACTCAGCTATATCGATAAACATGGCCAATGGCGTATCGAGCGTCGCTGGAAGACTCGCCAGCCCGAGGCCTACTTGCGCCGTGTGAACGATCCGCGTGGCTTTATCGCCGGCAAGCAGGAGATACCTGAAAATGCATTGGTGCTTGAGTTTGCCATGAATGCGCTACGCCTGACCGAAGGTGTGGCTGTAGAGACTTGGACGGCGCACACGGGACAACCGCTCGACACCTTGCTTGGACGTTTATCGGACGCGGAAGAAAAAGGACTTTTGAAGGAAATCCCTTTTCGATTACAAACGTCGCCCCAAGGTCTACTATTCTTGAATGAGTTACTGGCCCTGATCAGTGACGAATAATGAACCACCTCTGAACGTAAGGAACTTTATATGCGCACTTTTTATAAACTGTTGACGCCTCTGGCCGCCGTGATTCTAGTGGCAGGCTGTGCCACGGATCCCTATAGCGGTCAGACCCAGCGTTCCACCACCGGCACGAGCGCCGGTATCGGTGCCGCAATAGGGGCGGCAGCGGGTGCGCTTTCCGGTGATGGCAGTACCAGTCGTCGTGATCGCGCCTTGATCGGCGCCGCCGTAGGTGCCGCTGCCGGTGCGGGTGTCGGCGTGTATATGGACCGCCAGGAAGAGCAGCTGCGTGAGAACCTGCAAGGCTCACGTATCGAAATCGATCGCCGCGGTGATGATATCGTACTCAACATGCCCAGCAGCGTGACCTTTGGTTTCGACTCCGCACAACTGACGCCACAGGCGAGAGATGCACTCAGTGAAGTCTCTCAGGTAGTACGTGAATACGGCGATACTCGAGTAAATATTGCCGGGCATACCGACAGTACCGGCGATGCCGCCTACAACCAGCGCCTTTCCGAGCAACGCGCTCAGGCAGTGGGCAGTTACCTGAACCAGACTGGGGTTCCCTCAACCCGTATCAACACGCGTGGCTATGGAGAAGCTCAGCCAGTGGCAAGCAACGAGACCGAACAAGGTCGCACCCAGAATCGTCGCGTGGAAATTACCCTGACACCGACGGGCGAAGGTCAGCAATAACGGGTAGGGATAGCCGATCTCCAGCGGGTACTGACTTTCGTCAGTGTTAGCTGAAAAACAAAAGGCCCGCTGACAAAAGCGGGCCTTTTTCATACAAACGTTATTTTGTCATCATGCGATTGATATCGCTTGGCTAACTCAAAGGGCCACCATGCTCTCCTATCAACATGCCTATCATGCCGGGAATTTTGCCGATGTTCACAAGCATTTGACGGTTTTTGCCGTCATCGAACATCTATTACGTAAAAAATCAGCCATTACATATATAGATACTCATGCTGGACGAGGTCTTTATCAATTAGCTGCAAAAGAAAGCACTCGGCTACAGGAGCACCTGGGTGGCATTGAGCCGTTGTGGCAAGCGCGCAAGCAGTTTTGCGACCCTTTGTTGACGTCGTGGCTGTCGGCTCTGGAGGGGCTTCAAGCATCCAATGCCAAGGCAGCCTTGAGCCTGTATCCCGGTTCGCCCTGGTGGTTGGGGCAACGCTTGCGTGAGCAGGATCAACTGCATCTATTCGAGCTGCATCCAGGTGAACATGAGCATCTGTCAGCGCAGCCCCTTCCCGCCAATACACGGCGTCATTACGCGGATGGTCTGGCTGGGCTGGCCCGCCTACTCCCGGTGGTGACACCACGGTTATGCGTGCTGCTCGACCCCAGCTACGAGCGCAAGTCGGAATATCAGGAGGTAGCTCAGGCGGTCACGCAACTCATGCACAAAGCACGCCATGCCGTCGTGCTGGTATGGTATCCATTGCTGCCTGCAGGGCATTTTCAGGGGTTGTTGGAGGCTCTGCGCGCCAGCCAGGTACGCAAGATATGGCGCAGCGAACTACGTCTGCGTGACCCTTCACAGGAAACCCACGGCATGTACGGCAGTGGCATGCTGGTCATCAACCCGCCCTGGGGGATGCAAGAGCGCCTTGAAGGCGCCATGGCGGAACTGGCGCCGTTGCTGGGCGAACAATGTCGCCATGCCGCAGACTGGTGGGTGGAAGAGTAGCTCTAGATTTCCCTGTTTATTTCCCGATGCAGAAACTACCAAAAATCTCACCCAAGAGATCGTCGGCACTGAATTCGCCGGTGATTTCTCCCAGTGCCTGTTGAGCATCACGCAAGTCTTCCGCCAGCAGTTCACCGGCACCAAAGCCTTCAAGCTGGCCAGCACCATTTTCCAGGGCGGTGGCGGCGCGATCCAAGGCATCCAGGTGCCTGCGTCTGGCGGAAAATCGTCCTTCGGTAGTCGCCGAGAAACCCATGACGTCCTTGAGGTGGGTTTTCAAGTTATCCACACCCGCTCCTGTTTTAGCGGAAAGACGCACAATGGGGTGGCCTGTGGATAAATCCATTCCGGGCGTTTCTTCGCTGGTATCGATCTTGTTGCGCACCAGCGTCAGGCGGGTTTTATCGGGAAGTTTCTCGATGAATTCAGGCCAGATGGCTAGAGGGTCGGTGGAGGTGGTAGTACCGGCATCCACCAGTAACAGTACCCGATCGGCTCGCTCGATTTCCGCCCAGGCGCGGGCTACCCCGATCTTTTCCACCGCATCAGGCGTATCACGCAAGCCGGCGGTGTCAATGATGTGCAGCGGCATGCCATCCAGGTGGATATGTTCGCGCAGCACGTCTCGTGTGGTGCCGGCAATGGCGGTAACGATAGCCGTGTCCTGTTGGGTCAGGGCATTGAGTAGGCTGGATTTTCCCGCGTTGGGGCGCCCGGCGATCACAACACTCATGCCTTCACGCATCAAGGCGCCTTGCCCGGCGGTGGCACGAATGGTGGCCAGTTCCTGTTGGATCTGGCCAAGCATCGCCGATACTTTACCGTCGGCGAGGAAATCGATTTCCTCTTCAGGAAAATCGATAGCCGCCTCGACGTAGATACGCAATTCGACAAGGCGTTGCACCAATGCTTCGATACGTCGGGAGAACTCGCCTTGCAGCGAGCGCAGGGCGTTTTCCGCAGCTGATTTCGAGCTGGCATCGATCAGGTCGGCAATGGCTTCGGCTTGCGCAAGGTCCAGCTTGTCATTGAGAAAGGCACGTTCGGAAAATTCGCCGGGCCTCGCAAGGCGCGCCCCCAGCTCGACACAGCGCTCCAGCAGAAGGTCCATGATCACCGGCCCACCGTGGCCCTGGAGCTCAAGCACATCTTCGCCGGTGAAGGAGTGAGGCCCTTCGAAGAACAGCGCAATGCCTTCATCGATCAGCCCGGCATGGCCCCGAAACCGGCCGTAATGGGCGCGACGCGGGGCGGGGCACTGTCCAAGCATGCTTTCAGCGATCGGCCGGCAGGCAGGCCCGGAGACGCGAATGATGCCCACACCACCGCGCCCTGGAGGAGTCGCCAAGGCGGTAATGCTATCTTCGATATAAAGGCGGTCAGCCATGTGCTATATCCTCCTGAGAAGAGGCGGTATTGTCGGGTTGTATGGCGTAAAACGCCAGACCCCCGCAACTGAAGACAGCGGCGGGGGTCTGGTGAGGGTCAGGCTCGGAAAGAACTTACTTGGTTCTCATGCCCTTGCCGATACTCGGATCGTTTTCGATCTTGCGTGTAATGAGATACTGCTGAGCTACCGAGATGATGTTGTTGACCACCCAGTAGATGACCAGCCCGGCCGGGAACCACAGGAAGAAGAACGTGAAGATGATAGGCAGCATCTTCATGATCTTGGCCTGCATCGGATCGGGAGGCGTCGGGTTGAGCATTTGTTGCACGAACATCGAGGCGCCCATCAGGATCGGCAGAACGAAGTAAGGATCCTTCACCGACAGATCCTGAATCCAGAACATGAACGGTGCATGACGCAATTCAACCGATTCCAGCAGCATCCAGTAAAGCGCGATGAATACCGGCATCTGTATCAGAATGGGCAGACAACCCCCTAACGGATTGATCTTTTCCTTCTTATAGAACTTCATCATCTCTTGAGACATCTTCTGGCGGTCATCGCCATAGAGCTCCTTGAGACGCGTCATTTCCGGGCCAAGCTTGCGCATCCGTGCCATGGACTTGTAGGCCTTGGCGGACAGGGGGAACAGCACCACCTTGACCAGGACGGTCAACAGAACAATCGACCACCCCCAATTGCCTACCACGTCATGGATATGATCAAGCAGCCAGAACAACGGGTTGGCGATGAACCATAGCCAGCCGAAGTCGACGGTCAGGCGTAGGTTAGGGGCCACTTGCTCCAGGTGATCCTGAACCTTGGGACCCATGTAAAGCGTTGCGCCTAGCGTGGCTTCTTCGTTAGCGGCGATGGTATTGGTCGGGCCGGCGACGGCGGCGACATTGCGCCCCCGGGAATCAGTGGTGGTGTAATACAGGTTCTGCTGATCCTGAGGAGGCGCCCAGGCAGACACGAAGTAATGCTGAATTATCGCTACCCAGCCGCCCTGAGCATCACGGTTTTCAAACGCACCCTTCTGGATATCCTCGAAATCAATTTTCAGATAACGATCTTCCGGTGTCGAGAAGGCGGCCCCCAGGTACGAGCTCATTCCCATCGAAACACCGCTTGAGGGGTCCGGCGAGTTATCCCGCGCCAGTTGCCCGATAAAGCGTGCGCTGACCGGCGACTCGGTATTGTTTTGTACGTAATAGCTGACATCCACGGCATAGCTGCCGCGCGTGAATGTGAGGCGCTTGAGTACATCGACCCCATTGATTTCAGCGTTCAGGTCAACCACGACATTATCTTCGTTCGCGGTCAGCCGGTACTCGGTACCTTCCGGTGTGAAGGCGATGCGACTCGCTTCCCCTTCCAACTGAAGACCGGAACGTGCCACATAGCTGCGGTTTTGACTATCAGACAGCAGTATGTAGTTTCTTTCCGAGGCCAGCGTCTGTTTATGCTGTGGCAAGGCGGCATAGACGATATCACCCCCGTGCGGATCGATGCGTACATCCAGCACATCGGTGGTGACGGCGATGAAGTCACGGCTGCTGGTCGAGGTGTCTTCCTCCACCGCTGGCATGCCCTCCTCCCCAGCTTGACGCTCGGGTGCGGTGGGAACGGCAAGCCCGTTACCGTCAGGGGATTCTTCACTAACGCCATTGGCGGGCTGAGAAATCCCCGGTGCCTGGGCAACAGGTTCAGTAACTGGCTGCCCGTAATCCTGATTCCACTGGATTACCAGAAGGTAAGCCAGAATAGCTAAAGGAATCAGCAGAATAAGTCGTTTTACGTCCATAAGGGTTCTGCCCGATGGGTGGTGAACATGCTAATGGCGCAATGTCATTTGCTCGACCCTTGACACACGAAAGCCTGCCATGTGGCAGGCCGAGGTCGAGCGGCGAAAGGTATGCCGGTCAAGAACCACTGGTCTGACGGGACGAAACCGTATGCTTGTCAGCTTGTGCTTCACGTAAGAGCCGTTTCCACATCCCGTGAAGCTGGCGATGCAGAGTGTCGTTGTCCAGCTCATGAACGCCGCGTCTGGCGAGTACCACGATATCCACAGCGGGAAGGTGGTGTTGCCTGAGACGAAAGGAATCACGAGCAAGCCGCTTGAAGCGATTACGGGCAACGGCGTGCCTCACATTTTTCTTGCTGACTATCAAGCCAAGGCGGGGATATCCCAGGGCATTGAAACGCACAAGCGCCATCATGCCTTTGCCATGAACCTTGATATCTGCATGCTCGAAAACGTGACTGTAATCCCCGGCGTTAAGCAAGCGTAAGCGTCGGGGAAAGTCTTGAGCGGATGCACGCAATCTGAGATCAGGCGCTCAGACGCTTACGGCCCTTGGCACGACGACGCGCCAGAATGGCACGGCCGTTTTTGGTAGCCATGCGAGCACGGAATCCATGCGCGCGCTTGCGCTTGAGAACGCTGGGTTGAAAAGTGCGTTTCATAACTCGTTATTCCCACGTGGTTTAGAACGGAAGATGAATTCCAGGGAGCCCCGGATAGAGAGGCTCTGACCGGGGGAGATTCAATTCAAGACCGGAAATTGTAGAGGCTTCGTGAGCCCGGTGCAATTCTTCCGTGCACAAAAGCCTTCAGGTGACGTGCACAAACGGTCATGAATGGACTGGTGCAGGCTGAATGTAAAAAACTACCTCGCTATAATTACTAACTTAATAGAGTTTTTAATGCTGTTATTAATAGTGGGGATAGTAATTGTGGATAAGATTAAAATTTAAATGTATTTCAATGCTATATAGTTATAAAAAATCTGTGCATAAGCTTGGGTAAAAAGGTTGAGAGAGTGTTAGAAAGCTGTGAATGAAACTGGGTGTTGATACTGGCTGACAAGCTATCCCCCGATTATTGGGTATTTTTCCAAAGCCCTCCTTTTAAGTTATCCACAGTCGAAAAGACAGCCAAAGGACGTGTGGATAACCTGAGCTTGGGGCGCTACAATGTGCGGCCGTTTCCAACCGATGGTGAGATGTGTGTCGCTCGCGCTCTGGCAGCAGTGTCTGGATTACCTGCAGGACGAACTGAATTCCCAGCAGTTCAATACCTGGATTCGCCCATTGCAGGCGGAGGAAGGGGAGTCCAATGAACTGTGTTTGCTGGCACCCAATCGCTTTGTGCGCGATTGGGTGAGTGACAAGTACGCCAAGCGTATCAGTGAGCTGATGCGCGAACTGGCCCCGGCTAAACCTCCTAAGGTGAGCCTGACGGTAGGCAGTCGTCGTCCCGCTACGCCGGCTCCGCAACCACGAGAGCTCGGCCATCCTGTCTCTGCCGCCCCCCACAGATCAGTGGCACCCACGCCGCATACGCAGCGTCGAGGTGATATTGGCGATGAGCGTGAAATCGATCAATTGCGTGAGGAAAATGCCGCTCATCGTCGGCGAGGTAACGCCCGCCAGGTTCAGGTGGAAGGTAGTCTCAAGCATGGTAGTGGACTGAATCCGAATTTTACCTTTGATACCTTTGTGGAAGGTAAGTCCAACCAGTTGGCGCGTGCGGCATCACGTCAGGTATCGGAAAACCCCGGTGGGGCTTACAACCCTTTGTTTCTCTATGGTGGGGTAGGTTTGGGTAAAACCCATTTAATGCATGCCGTGGGCAATGCGTTAGCCACGCGGCGGGAAAACGCTCGTGTGGTGTATCTGCATTCCGAACGCTTTGTCGCGGATATGGTAAAAGCGCTACAGCTTAATGCGATCAACGATTTCAAGCGTTTCTATCGCAGTGTCGATGCGCTTCTAATTGATGATATTCAGTTTTTTGCCGGCAAAGAGCGCTCCCAGGAAGAATTCTTTCATACTTTCAACGCCCTCTTGGAAGGCGGTCAGCAAATGATTCTGACCTCCGACCGTTATCCCAAGGAAATCAGTGGGGTGGAGGAGCGCTTGAAGTCGCGGTTTGGCTGGGGCTTGACCGTTGCAATCGAACCGCCTGAGCTTGAAACCCGAGTGGCGATTCTGATGAAGAAGGCCGATCAGGCCAAGGTCGATTTGCCGCATGATGCCGCCTTCTTTATTGCCCAGAAAATTCGTTCCAACGTGCGAGAACTGGAAGGTGCCTTGAAGAAGGTGATCGCAGACTCCCACTTCATGGGCAAGACGATCACTCAGGATTTTATCCGCGAATCCTTGAAAGATCTGCTGGCTTTGCAGGACAAGCAGGTGGGTGTGGACAATATCCAGCGCACGGTGGCTGAATATTACAAGATCAAATTGGCGGATTTGCTTTCCAAGCGGCGTTCACGCTCGGTAGCCAGGCCTCGGCAGGTAGCCATGGCGTTGGCTAAGGAATTGACCAACCACAGCTTGCCGGAGATTGGCGATGCCTTTGGCGGGCGGGATCACACTACGGTGTTGCATGCCTGTCGCAAGGTGAAGGCGCTACAGGAAGAAAATGCGGATATCCGTGAGGATTACAAGAACCTACTGCGTCTTCTGACCAGCTGATACACTGAGTCGGCCGCAAGTTGTCTGCCAAATTGTCTGGCCAAGTTTCCAGAATAAGCCCGGAGTGTTGATGAAATTTACTATTTCCCGTGAGGCGTTGCTGCGCCCGCTGACGCTGGTGGCCGGCGTGGTGGAACGACGCCAGACGCTGCCCGTGTTATCCAACGTGCTGATACAGGTAGAAGGCGATCAGGTCGCGTTGACCGGTACCGACCTGGAAGTCGAGCTGATTGGGCGTACCGTGGCAAGCCATGTGGAAGCGACCGGCAGTGCCACGGTTCCAGCGCGTAAACTGATGGATATCTGCAAGTCATTGCCGGACCAAGCCGAGATCCAGTTGGGTCTGGAAGACGGCCGCGCCGTACTGCGCAGCGGACGCTCTCGCTTTACACTTTCCACCCTGCCTGTGGCGGAATTTCCCAATATTGAAGACACAGAGGGCAGCCAGGAACTGAGCCTGCCACGCGGCACCTTGAAGCATTTGATTGAAGCCACTTCCTTTGCCATGGCACAGCAGGATGTTCGCTACTACCTGAATGGCATGTTGCTGGAGATTAAAAGTAACCTTGTACGTACCGTGGCCACTGACGGCCATCGTCTGGCGATGTGTTCTCGTCCGATCGATGTGGCGCTTGAACAATCTTACAAGATCATCGTGCCCCGCAAGGGCATCCTGGAATTATCCCGGTTGCTGGATGACAGTGACGAGCCAGTAAGCCTGACCTTGGGCGCGGCCCATGTGCGAGCGCATACGGGTGACTTCACGTTCACCTCGAAATTGATCGACGGTAAATTTCCCGATTATGAGCGTGTTGTACCGCGAGGCGGCGACAAGGTACTGATTGCCGAGCGTGCCCAGCTGCGCCAGGTGCTCTCACGTACCGCCATTCTATCCAACGAAAAATATCGTGGCGTTCGCCTGCACCTGGAAGAAGGCAATCTCAAGGTGATGGCCAACAATCCCGAGCAGGAAGAAGCGGAAGAAAACGTCAGTGTGGAATACAGTGGTCCGGCCATGGAGATGGGCTTCAATGTCGGTTACCTGGTGGATGTACTGGCGGCAATCAATGAGGACCGTGTCCAGATGACGTTGGCAGACCCCAATAGCAGTGCCTTGCTTGAAGAGCCAGGCGGTGGTGATGCCTTGTACGTGGTGATGCCGATGCGTCTGTAAGACCGCTAGGCGGATAAATGACCGGACGGCGCGGCTGATGATTCAGTAGCGCCGTTTTGCGCTTACATACCCGTGCATTTCAGTGACTGTTCCGGCCGTTCTTATTCTGCTGTTTTGTCCCTGCCTTTCCTATCGAGAATCGTAATGAGCCTGGATCAATTGGTATTTCAAGGCCTGCGAAGCCTTCAGTCTCTGAAGATGGCCCCGTCTGAACGTATCAATGTGATCCACGGCGATAACGGCAGTGGTAAGACCAGCCTGTTGGAAGGTATTCATATCCTGGGCATGGGCCGTTCCTTTCGCACCCGTCACCTCAAGCACGTCATTGCCCATACGGCTTCTTCATTCACTCTTTATGGGAGTATGGTGGCTGACCCCCCAGTCACCCTAGGGGTACGCCGCACACGGGCATCCAGTGAGCTGGAAATGCGGCTCAAGGGGCAAAAGGTATCGCGTCTCTCTCAGTTGGTAGAGGCATTGCCTATTCAACTGATAAATCCCGATGCTTTTCGGTTATTGGAAGGTTCTCCAAGTGGGCGGCGTGAGTTTCTCGATTGGGGAGTGTTTCACGTGAAACATGAATTTTTGTCTATCTGGAAGCGAGTCAGGAGGGCGTTGAAACATCGGAATGCGTTACTCAGGCATGGTAGAATAGAGCCTGATCTGTTGTCGGCCTGGGAGCACGAATTGGCCGTTTGGGGTGACCAGATAGATAGGTTACGCCAAGCCTGGTTCCAAGAGTTTCTTCCGGTGTTCGAAGATACTCTCCAGGCATTGTTACCACTTTCTGGATTAACGTTGCGCTATTCGCGTGGCTGGGATAAATCCCGCTCCTTGGCCGACGTGTTGATTCAGGCCAGAAAAAGCGATGAACAGATGGGATTCACGCAACAGGGGCCTCAGCGTGCCGATCTCAAAATACGCCTCAACAAACAGCCCGCTGTCGAGGTGCTTTCCAGAGGCCAGCAAAAGTTGGTAGTCAGTGCACTGAAGCTAGCTCAGGGCCGGCTTCTGGAAAGCATCACAGCAAGGCATTGTGTGTACCTTATCGATGATTTGCCGGCAGAGCTTGATGTCCAGCATCGGCAACGTTTCTGTCAGCTGCTCGAGCAAATGCAGTGCCAGGCATTTATCACCAGTGTTGAACCGAGCGCCTTGAACGACGTATGGCATGCTGCCACTCCGGTACGCATGTTTCACGTGAAACATGAGAGTAACGGCGAAAGCCGGCTGCTCATGGAAGAATAGGCGATGTTGGAACGACAGACTTCACGACGGAGTGGTCAATGAGCGAACAAGCTTACGACTCATCAAGCATTAAGGTTCTCAAGGGCCTGGATGCGGTACGCAAGCGTCCCGGTATGTATATCGGTGACACGGACGACGGGACGGGCTTGCACCATATGGTGTTTGAGCTGGTGGATAATTCCATTGATGAAGCGTTGGCTGGTCATTGCAGTGAGATCCGCGTCATCATCCATCCAGATGAATGTGTCACGGTAAGTGATAACGGACGTGGTGTTCCCACGGAACTGCACGAGGGCGAAGGCGTTTCCGCTGCAGAGGTCATCATGACCGTGTTGCATGCCGGGGGGAAGTTTGACGACAACTCCTACAAGGTTTCCGGTGGGTTGCACGGCGTCGGCGTTTCCGTGGTCAATGCGCTGTCTGAAGAGCTTCGGCTAACCATCTGGCGTCAAGGCGAAGTATTTGAGCAGATTTACCATCATGGGGTGCCTCAGGCGCCTCTAGCAGTGGTGGGCAAGACGGAAAAAAGCGGCACCCGCGTGCATTTCCGTCCCTCTACAGATACCTTCGCCAATATTGAATTTCATTTCGATATTCTCGCCAAGCGTTTGCGTGAGCTCTCCTTTCTTAATTCCGGCGTAGCCATCCGCTTGACGGATGAACGTAGTGGCAAGGAAGAACGCTTCCATTATGAAGGCGGGTTGAAAGCCTTCGTCAACCACTTGAACACCAACAAGACCGTGTTGAACCCGGTATTCCATTTCAATGCCGTGCGTGAGGATGGGGTTGAGGTGGAAGTGGCCATGCAATGGAATGACACCTTTACAGAAAATATCTTCTGCTACACCAATAATATTCCCCAGCGCGATGGTGGGGCTCACCTCGCGGGTTTTCGTGCCTCTTTGACACGCACCCTGAATCATTATATTGAAGCTGAAGGGCTGCTGAAAAAATCCAAGGTCAGCACCACGGGTGACGATGCACGTGAAGGGCTAACGGCGATTATTTCGGTCAAGGTTCCGGATCCGAAATTTTCCTCGCAGACCAAGGACAAATTGGTTTCAAGTGAGGTAAAAACCGCCGTTGAGCAGGAGATGGGCCGGTTGTTTTCCGAGTATCTTATTGAAAAGCCCTCAGAAGCCAAAGCCATCGTCAATAAGATGCTAGATGCCGCTCGGGCTCGGGAAGCGGCGCGCAAGGCACGCGATATGACTCGACGCAAGGGCGCTCTGGATATCGCGGGTCTGCCGGGTAAGCTTGCTGACTGTCAGGAAAAAGATCCTAGTCGGTCGGAGCTCTACCTGGTCGAGGGTGATTCAGCCGGGGGCAGCGCCAAGCAGGGGCGTGACCGGCGTACCCAGGCTATTCTGCCTCTCAAGGGCAAGATACTGAACGTCGAGAAGGCACGTTTTGACAAGATGCTTTCTTCTGCTGAAGTGGGTACCTTGATTACCGCCTTGGGGTGCGGTATTGGCCGTGAAGAATTCAACCCGGATAAGCTACGTTACCATTCAATCATTATCATGACCGATGCCGACGTTGACGGCTCGCACATCCGTACGCTTTTATTGACCTTCTTCTTTCGCCAGATGGCGGAACTGATAGAACGAGGCCATGTATTTATTGCCCAGCCTCCGCTATATAAGATCAAGCGTGGCAAGCAAGAGCTCTATCTGAAAGACGAGCAAGCCATGGTGGATTACCTTACCACCACCGCTTTGGACGGTGCGCGCCTGTATGTCAATGCAGATGCACCGGGTATCTCGGGCTCACAGCTTGAAGCACTGGTTGTCCAGTATCGTGACGTGATGAAGCGGATTGATCGTCTGTCGCGGGTCTATCCCAAGGAAGCTCTGCGGAAAGTGGTGCATGCGGCGCGTTTGAATGGTGAGCAGAGCCTGAAAGATCGCATTACCATGCAGTACTGGATTGATTATCTGCAACAGCAAATGGACGCGATGGTGGCTTACGAGGGCGGGCCGCGTTATTACTTCCGCCTCGAAGAAGACACTGAGCGCGGCCTGTTTTTGCCCGCAGTTTCGTTGGTAGCGCATGGGGTGACGACGGACTACCAATGGGAACTCGATTTCTTCGAAAGCACTGACTACCGTGCGATGGCAAGCCTGGGTGAAACGCTGGATGGTTTGCTGGAAGAGGGCGCTTACATTGCGCGTGGTGAACGGCAGAAGCCTATCCATACCTTTAATGAGGTTCTGGAGTGGCTGATGCACGAGGGGCAACGTGGCCTTTCCGTGCAGCGCTATAAGGGGCTGGGCGAGATGAACCCGGACCAGCTATGGGACACCACCATGGACCCTGATAGTCGCCGCATGCTGCGTGTGACGATTGAAGATGCTGTCGCTGCAGACATGATGTTCAATACATTGATGGGAGACGAAGTTGAGCCACGCCGTGACTTCATTGAAACCAATGCGCTGGCTGCTAACCTGGATGTTTGAGTATAGATGTTTCACGTGAAACATAAAAACGCCGCTCAATGCGGCGTTTTTTTATACATGGCAAATGAGGTGATGTCACTTCGAGAGCAGCCAATCAGTAAACACTTCGAGATTCTCAAAAACTCGAGTATTTCCCAGTCCCTTGCCCTGAGCCTCAGTCCACGTTCCTTTGCCGGTTCTTACTAGAACAGGCTGGCATCCTCGAGATTCGCCTGCCTCCAAGTCGCGCAGGCTGTCGCCCACGATCCAGCTACCTTCAAGAGTCTCTAGCTGTAATGCGTGACGAATTTCATCTAGAAGGCCTGGCTTGGGTTTACGGCATTCACAGTTATCATCAGGCCCATGAGGACAGACTGCGATATACGCAATCTGTCCTCCCGCCTGACCGACCAACTGATGTAGGCGACTGTGCATGGCTTCCAGGGTGGCAATATCATAGTAGCCACGGCTGATTCCTGATTGGTTGGTGGCTACGGCCACCGTAAAGCCTGCTTTCGAAAGTCGAGCAATGGCATGTATGGAGGAGGGATAAGCAACCCATTCATCCAATGATTTTACATAAGCGTCGGAGTCCTGATTGATCACGCCATCTCGGTCAAGAATAACCAGCTTCTGTGCAGAGAGCATAAATGGAGGCCTAGGGAGCTATGGGGACTTTTAATGTTTCACGTGAAACAAAAAAACCCGACGTGAGCCGCCGGGTTAGGGAAACAACAGATATTAAATACTGCTGGCAAGGTTATTGCTGCAATTGCGCGATATCCGCCACTTCCAGAAATAGAGCTTGCAGGCTGGCGAGTAGCGCCATTCGGTTACGCCGGATGGCATCGTCTTCGGCCATCACCATTACCTGGTCAAAAAAAGCGTCGACCGGTTCACGCAATGTGGCTAACGCATCGAGCGCTTCCATATAATGCGCCGCGGCAAAAAGAGGCATGACGCTATCGCGACGTGTTGATAAGGCCTTGAACAGTGCCTGTTCAGCAGGTTCCTGGAGAAGCTCGCCCTGTACTTGAGTGCTGCCGTCATGGCCTTGTTTGCTCAAGATATTGGAAACGCGCTTGTTGGCTGCTGCCAGGGCGGCGGCTTCTTCACGGTGAGTGAAGTTCTTGACCGCACGAAGCCTGCGAGCAAAGTCGAGCGGCTTGGACACCGGACGCGAACGTACCGCCAGGTACACTTCGGCGGAAATCCCTTCTTCCTGACCCCAGGCACGGAAGCGATCCAGCAGATAGGTGAGAACTTCCTCTACCAATCCTTCCGTCTTGGGCAGGTTGCTGTGCTGTGCCACGGCCAGTTCGAGAAGCTCACGCAAGTCGAGATCTAGCTCACCCTTGACCAGGATGTTGAGCACACCGATAGCCGCACGGCGTAGCGCGAAGGGGTCTTTCGCGCCGGTGGGGCGCTGTCCGATACCGAAGATACCGACTAGGGTATCCAGGCGATCCGCCAATGCCAAGGCCTTGCCGGTGGAGGTATGCGGAATAATATCAGTAGCGAAGCGTGGCAGGTATTGCTCTTCAATGGCCTCGGCGACTTCCTTGGGCTCCCCATCCTGGGCCGCGTAGTAGTGCCCCATGATGCCCTGGAGCTCGGGAAATTCCAGCACCATTTCGGTAACCAGGTCACACTTGGCAAGCTCGGCGGCGCGTTCTGCGTAGCTCACGTTTGCATGAGTACGCTCGGCAATAGCGCCAGCCACCACGCCGATGCGTCGTGCTTTGTCGGCCAGGGTGCCCAGTTGCTGCTGGAATACCACATTTTCCAAGTTAGACAGGCGAGCGGCCAGGGGGTGCTTGCGATCCGTTTCATAAAAGAAAGCAGCATCGGCCAGGCGCGGGCGAATGACTTTCTCATTACCGGCAATCACCTGCTGGGGGTCGTGACTGTCGATATTGGAAATCGTGATGAAGAGCGGTTTGAGTTTGCCGTCGGCATCGAGAAGATGGAAGTATTTCTGATTGGCCTTCATCGAAGAAATCAGGCATTCCGCCGGCACTTCCAGAAAACGTTCATCGAAACTTCCCGTCAAGGCGACAGGCCATTCCACCAAGCCGCTGACTTCTGTGAGCAACGCTTCGTCAATCACCGCTTCAGCGTGCTGGACTTCCGCTTCGGAAAGCACCTGCTCACGGATGCGTTCGCGTCGCCGCTGACGGTCCACCAGCACATAGGCATCTTCCAACACGCTAACGTAATTTTCGGCGTGGGAAAGCTCGATAGCGTCGGGGGCATGAAAGCGATGCCCGCGCGTGGTACGTCCAGCGTCCAACCCCAGCGCTTGGGTCGGCACCACCTCGTTGCCGTAAAGTACCACCAGCCAGTGAACGGGGCGGGAAAATTCCACTCGAGAGGCGCCCCAACGCATATTCTTGGGAACCGGCAGGGCGGCGATCGACTTGCGAATGATCTCAGGGAGCAGGGTCTGAATGGTCTCGCCTTGTTGCTGCTCGCGATAGCCCAGCCAGGTGCCCTTGTCGGTTTCCAGATGAATCAGTTCATCCACACTGACGCCACAGGAGCGGGCGAAACCTTGCGCTGCCTTGGTGGGCACGCCTTCCTTGAACGCCGCCGCTAAGGCAGGGCCACGGCGTTCTACATTGCGGTCAGGCTGCTTGTCGGCCAGTTCCTTGACCTGAACGGCCAGCCGCCTTGGGGTAGCATAGGCGGTTATTGAAGAAAAACCGACCTCGGCTTGCTTGAGACCGTCATGGATGCCTGCGGCCAGTGCATCGGAGAGAGTGTCGAGGGCTGTAGGTGGCAGTTCTTCGGTGCCTAGTTCCAGCAATAAGGTGGTCGCAGCCATTTATGCATCTCCCTGTTCGGCGAGTAGTTCACGGCGCAATGCTTCCGGTGCCATGGGGAAGCCGGCGGCCTTGCGTGATTCCAGATAGGCGTGAGCCACATCGCGTGCCAAGGTGCGAACACGCAGGATAAAGCGCTGGCGTTCGGTTACGGAAATCGCGTGGCGGGCATCCAGAAGGTTAAACGTGTGCGAGGCCTTGAGCACTTGCTCATAAGCGGGTAATGGCAGCCCGGCTACAAGCAGTTTTCCGCACTCGCGTTCCTGATGGTCGAAGGAGGCGAACAACTGTTCCACATCCGCATGTTCGAAGTTGTACGCCGATTGCTCACGCTCATTCTGTAGATAGACGTCGCCATAGGTAACGCGGCTACCATCCGGGGCGATTGCCCATACCAGATCGTAGACACTGTCCACGTCCTGAAGGTACATGGCAATGCGTTCC
This sequence comes from Vreelandella rituensis, assembly GCF_003336665.1. GTDB lineage: Bacteria > Pseudomonadota > Gammaproteobacteria > Pseudomonadales > Halomonadaceae > Vreelandella > Vreelandella rituensis. The sequence goes on from NZ_QPIJ01000013.1 coordinate 50,346, forward strand.
AGACCGTAGGTCAGCTCACCGGTCACCGGGTAGCATTCGATGCCCCCGGCTTGCTGGAAATAAGTGAATTGGGTCACTTCCATGCCGTTGAGCCAGATTTCCCAGCCCAGACCCCAGGCACCCAGGGTGGGTGACTCCCAGTTATCTTCGACAAAGCGAATATCATGAACCAAGGGGTCGAGGCCCAGGTATTTGAGTGATCCCAGATAAAGCTCCTGGATCTCGCTGGGTGAAGGCTTCATCACCACCTGAAACTGATAGTAATGTTGCAGGCGGTTGGGGTTTTCCCCGTAACGGCCATCGGTCGGGCGGCGCGAAGGCTGTACATAGGCCGCATTCCAAGTTTCAGGGCCGATGGCGCGAAGAAAGGTTGCGGGATGAAAGGTACCTGCACCCACTTCCATGTCTAGGGGCTGGAGGATCACACAGCCTTTTTCCGCCCAATATTGTTGCAAGGCGAGAATCAAACCTTGAAAGGTCGACACGTCTGGTGTCGGCCCGGTTGTCGAGCTGTTTGTCGAGACAGTCATCGCGGAAAGCACCGTTGGCCATGAATTCAGAAGAGGTCAAGTATACAATCCCAGAGACAGGGGTTATAGGCACGCAGGCCAAGACTCTTAACATGAGGGAGAAAGCAGCATGATAGTAGTCACAGGCGGCGCCGGGTTTATCGGCTCGAATCTGGTCAAGGCACTCAACGACCGTGGGCGCAGCGATATCCTGGTGGTGGATGATCTGCGCGACGGTACCAAGTTCGTCAATCTAGCGGATGCAACGCTGGGCGACTATCTGGATAAGGATGATTTCCTGGCACGCATAAAGTCGGCTTTGCACGGTGAAAAAAGTGACCTGCCTGAAATCGAAGCCATCTTCCATGAGGGCGCCTGTTCGGATACTACCGAATGGGATGGGCATTTCATGCTGGAGAACAACTTTGAATACTCCAAGGTATTGTTGAATTTCTGCCAGCAGCGCGGTATTCCCTTTTTGTACGCTTCTTCAGCCGCCACCTATGGGGGCAGTGAGGTATTTCAAGAAACACCGGAATGCGAGAAGCCGCTGAATGTCTACGGCTACTCCAAGTTGTTGTTCGATCAATACGTGCGCTCACGCTGGAGCGAGCTGACCACCCAAGTGGTGGGGTTTCGTTATTTCAATGTGTATGGACCCCGTGAACAGCACAAGGGCAAGATGGCAAGCGTGGCCTATCATCACCATATACAGGTACGCAACGGGGAAACCCTCAAGTTATTCGGTGCCTGGGATGGTTATGAGGCCGGCATGCAAAGTCGCGATTTCATCTATGTCGGCGATGTGGTGGATGTGAACTTGTGGTTTCTCGACCATCCGCAAAAGTCCGGCATTTTCAACCTGGGTACCGGTCGAGCGGAACCGTTCAAGGCCATTGGGGAAGCGGTGATCGACTATTATCGCCAAGGGAAAATCGACTTTATTCCCTTTCCCGAAGAGCTCAAGGGGCGTTATCAGAGTTATACCCGGGCGGATATCAGTCGCTTGCGTGAGGCGGGTTGCGATATTGAATTCAAGACCGTCGCTCAAGGTGTGCAAGCCTATATGGAGCGCCTGAATGGTGGATAACGCACCTCGCATTCTGGTGGTGGGTCCTTCCTGGGTCGGCGACATGGTCATGACCCAGAGCCTTTTTATCATCTTGAAAAGACGCTATCCGGGAAGCCACCTCGGGGTGGTCGCTCCGGCCTGGTCACAGCCGATTCTTGGTCGTATGCCCGAAGTCGACGAGGTGATACCTCTGACGGTGGGACATGGCGAATTCGGCTTTTCGGCACGCCGTGAATTGGCCAAACGCCTGGAAGGGTGCTTTGACCAGGCGATCGTGCTGCCGCGTTCCTGGAAGGCGGCCTTGGTGCCGTTTATGGCGCGCATTCCCCGGCGTATCGGATTCTTGGGTGAGCAGCGTTACGGCCTGCTCAATGAACGACGCAAGCTGGATAAAAGCGTGCTGAACCAAACCGTCAAGCGCTTTGTCTCGCTCGGCCTTTCGCAGGATCAAGCCATCTCGGGAACGTTCGCTGTGCCTGCGCCGCGCCTAGACATTGACTGCGATAATCTGGTCAATCTGCGCCTGGCGCATGGGCTCTCCTCACGTCCGGCGATCGGCATGATGCCGGGGGCGGAATACGGCCCGGCCAAGCAGTGGCCATTGGCACATTTTCACGCCCTAGCCGAACAGCTGGTCGAGGATGGTTTCGAGATTCGTGTGCTAGGCGGCCCCAAGGATGCCGTTGCTGGCGATAGCATTGTCGCGGGGTTGGCGCATGCGCATAACCTGTGTGGCAAGACGCAGCTTGCCGATGCGGTTGATTTGCTGGCGGATTGCCAGCAAGTGGTCACCAATGATTCAGGCCTGATGCATGTGGCAGCGGCCGTGGGCACCCGGGTGCAAGCCATTTATGGCTCGTCATCGCCTCTCTACACGCCGCCGTTGAGCGATAATGCCGTCATCCACAGTCTTGAGCTTTCCTGCTCGCCTTGCTTCAAGCGCACTTGCCCGCTGGGTCATACCAATTGTTTGAAGCAGTTGGAAGTGCAGCGGCTGTATCAGGCGATTACCCGTGACACAAAGGCACCATCCAACCTGATACACACCAGACAGGAGTGAGAAGAGCAATCAATGCGAGATAATGATTTCATCGGCTTGGTCAGCCGGTGTTTCCAGCATCTGATCGAAAGGGAATTCCTCAGAAGAACGGCTTTTGGGTGCCAGGCCTTCCCATAAGCGTTGTTGCAGGGCCGTTTCTTCTTGCAGATGTTCGTTGATCACTTCCAACCCATGCTTCTCCACCAGGGTGGCGGGGGAGTCACGCAGGAGAGAAACGCCTAATCCGGCACGTCCTTCCTCGGGAGTGAAACCCAGGGCATCGAGTAACGTAGGAAAGACATCCAGCATGGAGGATTCACGCTGGATGCGCGCCGGTTCAAGGTCATCACTGAGCATGATAAGGGTATTGTCGCGATCCATCGTGATCAATTCATCCCATACGGATACCCGCATGGTGAGATGGTCACTCATAAGCACTACCAGGGTGTTATCGAGTAATCCCTCCGCTTGGAGCCGTTCGATGAGATTGCGCGCCAGCCAAGTGGAGCATTCCACGGAATAAAGAATATCCTGCCCATCGAATTCCCCCTGACGTTCACGACAGGCGCGTGTTGGATAACCGCTTGGTGCGTGGCCGGTGATGCTCAGGTTGACTAGCCCCCAAGGGCCATCTTCTGCCGCCAACCGCCGAATTTCTTCCACGGTGATGTCATACAGGGAATCGTCATAGATGCCCCAGCTGTTGGTGTAATCCGGGTCATCGAGTTGGGGTTCGAGCTCTTCCCGGCCCTGTACCCGATCGAAGCCGTGACCACGATAGAACAGCCCCTTACCAGCAAATTGCGCACTGGCTCCCCCCAGATAACTTAATTGATAACCCCGTTCGGCCAGGATATCCCCGAGACAATCCACACCCGGCACCACCTTGGAAAGCGGTTCAAATTGACGGTCATGTAAAAGTCCTGCAGGCATCAGCGGAACACCGCATTGACTGGCAATCATGCCCGCCATGGTCCAGCCGGTATTGTCCATCTGGCGTACTCTCTCGAATACCACGCCTGTTTCGCCCAATTTATCGAGGCTGGTATAGGCCTCACCGAATCGCTCATCAGCATAGGTACGCTCGATGCTCTCCAGATACATCAGCAACAGGTTGGGTGGGTTTTCCTGCTCCGAGAGTACGGGGGGCGTGTAACGGCGTTCCAGCCAGGCACCGTCATCGGTAACGATGGATGCACTGCGTTGGCCGAGACCATAAAGCAGGGGGTTGGCGGCCAGCAGCACCAGAGCGAGAAACCTTTCCGCCCGTCGCCAGCGCTGGTCGCGGCGTACCAGCCAGGTGACCGAAAATAACAAGGCCACCATGCTGAGTGTATAGAGCACAGCTGCCACAGTTCGACCCGAGCCACCATGCTCGCTCATCCCCGCCTGAAGATGAAAGAACACAGCGCCCAAATCAACGTTACCGAAACTGGCGGCCAGGTAGACGTAGAGCCCACCCAGCACGAGGGGTACCAACGACCAAGGCCATACCTTGCGGTAACGTAGCAGAGCGGCAGGGTCGGCCCATTTCCACTTGAGACCGGCCGCTACCCACAACGCTGCAATGGGCAGTAGCGTCCAGAGGGGTAAACGGGTCAATACAGCAACGGTGTAGCCAAGGCATAGGCCGATGATGAGTAGAGCCCATTGGTGTGTCTTGAAGGATGACGTGCGAAAAAATCTTCTCAACATGATAAAATTTTCTGTTAGATTCGAATTTAATGGGATCGTAAATTATACTAACGGATGAGTCGTAGAGTGAAATTATTTTTACAGATATTTAAGTACAAAACTGATAAAGCTAGGTTTTTAAAATGATTAGTGCCAATATTATAACATTGAATGAAGAATCAAACATTGGCCCATGTATAGATTCTGTACTTCAGGTATGTGATGAAGTTATCGTGGTGGACTCGGGGAGTGTTGATAAAACCGTGGAGATAGCTGAATCAAAGGGTGCAAAGGTAGTTTTTCAAAAATATTTAGGCGATGGTTTTCAAAAGAATATTGCTAATGAATATGTAAAAAATAAATGGATCTTAAGCATTGATGCCGATGAAAGGTTAACGCCGGAGGCGGTAAAAAGCGTAAACGAAATAGATTTTGAAAATGCTTCTTTCAATGCTTATGCTTTTCGTCGCCGAAACATGATTGGTTCCAGATGGATTCGTCAATGTGGGTGGTATCCAGATTTTTGTGTGCGTCTTTATAACAAAGATAAATGCCAGTTTAAGAAAGTAGAGCAGCACTCTAGCATTGAGACGGATAAAGTAAAATTTCTTGATGCCGACTTGATCCATTATTCATTCTCAAATATAGGTGAATTATTTGCCAAGCCTGGAAGGAATTTTAGTGGGCGAGCAGCAAAAATTTTGTATAAAAAAGGAAAGAAGGTAAATGCTTTTTCTCCGTTTCTTCATGGAAGTAGCGCTTTTTTAAAAAAATACTTTTTACAACGTGGCTTTCTGGAGGGAGTAGATGGGATGACGGTTTCAATAAGTGCTGCAATTAGTAGTTATTTAAAATATGCCAAACTTCTTGAGTATTATCGCGACTCTTTTGTGCGTGAAAAAGAAGATTTTAATAAAATATGGTAGTTTTTGAAAGGAGAAAAATTTGAAACTAGTCCATGTGAATTTGGCAAAAGGTTTTGGAGGTGGCGAACGGCAGACTGCCTTATTGATTAAGGCACTTTCCAATTATAATGAATTACAACAGATATTGGTATGTCGAAAAGATTCTCCTTTGCGTAAGCTTCTAGCAGAGGTGATTGGACTAGAGTTTATTAAGGCGAATCATCAATTGTCAGGCCACTCCTTGATAAAAGATGCTGATATTGTACATGCGCATGATGCAAAAGGTGTGCATTGGGCTTGTTGGCATTATTTTACCAAGAGAACACCCTATATAATAACCCGGAGGGTGAACTCACCGGTGCGCAAAAAAGCAAGCAATCAATGGTGTTATTGTCACGCTGCACGACGAGTTGCTATTTCCTATTCCATTAAGAAGGGGCTTAGTGCTCGGAAGTGGGGGGAGGTAGATTTAATTGCTGATGCTTATTCAGGTTTCAGTTTTTCAAAAAAAATTAGTCAGTCTTTTAGAAATGAATTTTCTGGTAAATTCTTGGTTGGTCATGCCGGAGCGTTGGTAGATAGAACAAAAGGCCAGCGAATTTTATTGGAAGCAGCTCGGTTAGTAGAAACAGAGTATCCGGACATTCATTTTGTTTTTTTTGGTGAAGGAAAAGATGCCGCTATTCTTCAAAAGGAGTCAGTTGATCAAAAAAATGTTACATGGATGGGTTTCAAAGAAAATATCGGTGATTATTTGGCTGGACTGGATGTGTTTGCCTTTCCTTCGCGTAATGAAGGACTGGGGTCTGTTTTGCTCGATGTTATGGATGCAGGAGTCCCCATCATTGCATCGAATGTAGGCGGAATTCCAGACATAGTGAAACATGGGGAAACAGGACTTCTCTTTGATAAAGAAAATGTTAGCTCTCTAATTAATGAGTTGGAAAAATTATATTTTTCCTTATCTATGCGAAATAAATTAAAGAAAGAAGCTAGGGTAATTTTAAAGCATTACAGTGCTGAAGTTGCCGCTAAAAAATATTATGATGTTTACTTGTCGGTTTTAGTTTAAAATTATAATCAAGGTGTAATATTTTGAGTGTGCGGCATTCAAAATAAATTTTATTTTATGAGGTTTTAGCTTGTGGAATATTTTTATCTTGAAAAAGAGATGCTGCTCGCGGAAGGTAATAAAAGGTTTTGTTTTCAGCATCCTAATGATTTTAGGAAATGTATAAAGGTTAAAAAGAGGAGAGATGGCTGGGAAGAAAATTTGATTGAGTGGTTTTATTTAAGATCATTGAGTTTCAAAAAATATGAAGTGCCTTGTTTGGTTAAATGTTATGGATGGGTTTCAACAAATATTGGCTATGGCGTTGTCTTTGATAAGGTGGTAGACGAAGATGGCTCAGATTCTTTGACTTTAAAAAAATTTATAAAAGAAGAGTATGAAAAGTTGTCTTGCGAAACTGTATTGGAAATGGCCGAAGAGCTCAAGAAGCACTGTTTAGGATATAGTATTGCAGTAACTGAGCCGAATGAGAATAATATTATGGTAAGAAAAGAAGCATCAGGTTGCAAATTTGTTCTTATTGATGGGATTGGGGGGAGAGAAGGGGTAAGCATAAAAAATATTTTATATATTATTTTTTCTTTCTACGCACGTAGAAAAACTAAGAAACAATTTTTCCGATTTGAAAAAAAAATAAAGATATGGTTTGATAGAGGCTAATTTAATGAATAAAGAATATAGTAAAATTAAATATTTTTTATGTTTAATGGTATTTAATTTTAATTAATTAAAGTCGGTTGAGTTATTGTAAATAATAGCGGCTACTTAGAAGTATTTTATAGTAAAGAGCGGGTATTTTTAATAATTATTGGATGTTCGATATAGAGATGAATGATTTTTATCTTAACAATAAATTGGAGTTGAACGAAGATTCTTTGTTTTCGTCAGGCTCGGAAAGGGATTGCTATTTATATAAGTTTAAAGGTAAATCTTTTTGTGTAAAAATTTCGCATGGAAGAGATAGAAATAAAAAGCAAAATGAGAAAGAGGCAGACTACTATGATTATTTGGCTCGAAATAGAAAGAGTTTTTTTCATATGCCTAAATGCTATGGGTGGGTCGAGACTAACAAAGGTACAGGTTTGGTTTTTGATTTTGTTATGGATTCAAATGGTAATCCAGCTAAAAATTTAGAAGATTATGTTTTAGATAAAGGCGTTGATGAGAGCTTAGAAAGTGGACTGTCAACGCTTAAAAATTACTTGATAAAAAATAATATTATTGTTTGTGATCTTAAAGAAAAAAATGTTTTGTACCAATGTGGGGGTAATGATGAAGTATTTCTTTGGATTGTCGATGGAATAGGAGATAGGGGGTTTTTGAAGTTATCGTCAGATTTTAAAATAATAGGCAGAAAAAAAATAAAACGTCACTGGAAAAGGTTTGTGATACGTTTAGAAAGGCTAAAGAAGAGCTGATTAATTCCTTGTGTTTTTCGATAATGGCCGTATTGTAAGCCATTTAAGTCTATTGCCATGCAAAGATTACTTATTATCGAGACCACCCCGAAGAAGCCAAGCGAATCATTGGCCACGCCAACGCTTATGTAGCGCAATTCATGGATGAGAAGCGTGAGAGGCTGATAGGGCTACTGGTTATGCGTAAATATTTTGAAAAATCGGGTCAGTTACCCCCATTATTGTAATATCCCTGATGAATCATCTGCATGAGCGAGGGGGCGGTAAATTTCTTCACAGATCTCTCAAGCCTGCCCAGGTTAGACTCCTGCCATTTACCCGGTCGGCGCAACCGACAGCGATCCAGGTCAATCAACCATACCTGATCTTGGTCATCCACGAGCAGGTTGCGGGCATTAAGGTCGACATGGTCCAGGCCCGCCTCGTGAAAACGTCGGACTGTTTCTCCCACCTGCCTGAGTAAGGCGCTATCGGCGCTGCCCTCCAGCAAACGGTCCGCCAGGGCGCGGGCGCCGGGGATGCGCACGGTGATCAGCGCGGCTTCATAGGTGAGACCATGGCGCGTCACACTTGCGGCAACCGGCCTGGGTACTGGCAGGCCTCGCTCGAAAAGCTCAGCGGTAAGACGCAGTTCGCGAAAGGCGCGCGTTTTTTCAAGGCCTGTCCAGAGGTAGCGAGAAGCGCTGAGCCTGGCGATCAAGCCGCCACGGCGGTAGGGCCTAAGTACCCACTGAGCATTGCCTGCATCCAGAAAAAGACTCGAACCTCGGCCCGGTGCTTCTCCTACCACCTTGCCTTGGCGACGCCAGTGATCAGGCTCGAACCAGGCGCTACCGATTTGGTGGGAAAGGCCGGCGTCACATAAACTGTCCACCTCATGTAAAATGAGACTCTTTCCCTGCAGGAGTGTCGCCAAGCGCATGAAGTCCCCTTTGCCTGTTAATCCCGAACATATCGCCATTCTTCGCCTTTCCGCGCTGGGCGATGTGTGCAATCTGGTGCCGACGGTGCGTGCCTTGCAGCGCCAATGGCCGAATGCACGCATCACCTGGATCATCGGCAAGGGAGAATACAGTTTACTGGCCGGGCTTTCCGGGGTCGAGTTCATCGTTTACGACAAGGCGACAGGGCTTGCCGGCATGCGGGCGCTGTGGCGGGAGCTTTCCGCGACGCGTTTCGATGTGTTGCTGCATATGCAGCAAGCCATTCGCGCAAGCATCCTGTCGCTGGGCCTGAAAGCCGAGGTGCGTATCGGTTACGACAAGGCGCGTGCCAAGGATGCCCAGCATTGGTTCACTCAGTACCAGCTGGCTCCGCATCCCCGTGCCCATGTGCTGGAGTCGTTCATGGATTTCGCTCGGCTGCTGGGAGTGGAAGATGACACCCTGGAGTGGAACATGCCGGTGCCCGGCATTGCCTATGAAGAGGCCTTGTCACTGAGTGGCGAAGCTCCTTATCTTGTGATCAATCCCTGCAGCAGTGCGCGAATTGGCAATAAACGTAATTGGTCTGTGGAAGGGTACGCTAGCGTGGTGGAACACGCCTGGATACATCACGGCCTCAAAAGTGTGTTAACCGGAGGTGGAAACCCTCGAGAGCGTGAGATGGGCGATCAAATTGAAGCCCTGTGTCAGCCAGGTAGTGTGATTAATGCGATCGGCGGCACGTCGCTTAAAGGTGTATTAGCACTTATTGACCAAGCGCGCGCCGTCATTGCACCTGATACAGGCCCCGTGCATATGGCGAATGCCATGAGGACTCCCACCCTAGGGTTATACGCTTCAAATGACCCGAACCGCACCGGCCCCTATTTATGGCGTGACTTTGTCGTCAATGCCTACCCGGATGCGGTGCGTGCCTACTTGCACAAAAGGGTTGAAGAAGTGAGTTGGGGACAACGTGTACGTCATCCCGATGCCATGGAGCTCATTAGTGCCGAGCATGTGATCGCCAAGCTGGATAGTCTTTTGGCCGATAGCGTGCCGCAACCACCCGATCATTCATCCGAGACAGGAAGCGCCCATGAAAGTTGATCTCACCGCCTTCGAGCAAGCTCGGGTACTGATCGTCGGTGACGTCATGCTGGATCGCTATTGGCATGGTGGCACTTCGCGTATTTCTCCCGAGGCGCCGGTACCGGTGGTGCGAGTGGAAAACGCTGAGGACCGCCCCGGTGGCGCCGCCAACGTGGCATTGAACGTAGCGGCATTGGGTGGGCATGCTGCTTTGGCCGGTGTGGTCGGCTGCGATGAAAATGCTCGGCTATTGCAAGAACGGCTAGTATCCGCCGAAGTAAATACTTACTTTCAGCACAGCAGCGAGGTGCCGACCATTACCAAGCTGCGGGTGATGAGTCGCAACCAGCAGTTACTGCGCCTGGATTTCGAAGACCCCCTTGAAGCGGTGAATACCGATGAGTTGCTGGTATCGGTGGAACGAGCCCTGCCCGCCTGTGACGTGGTGGTACTTTCCGATTATGGCAAGGGAACCCTTGATCAGATCGAGCGTTTGATCGACTTGGCACGTGCCCATGGCAAGCGTGTCTTGGTCGACCCCAAAGGCCGGGATTTTTCACGTTACCGTGGCGCCAGTGTGATAACGCCCAATCTGGCAGAATTCGAAGCCATTGCCGGGCCTTGCCGTACGGATGCAGAGCTTGCCCAGCGGGGTGAAGCCCTGCGTGCGGAACTCGCACTGGAAGCGTTGCTGATCACTCGCAGTGAAAAGGGCATGACCTTGATTCGTGAAGGGCACGCCCCCTTGCACTTGCCCACCCGTGCCCAGGAAGTGTTCGATGTCACCGGTGCCGGCGATACGGTAATCGGGGTGCTGGGGCTGGCATTGGCGGCGGGGCATGGCCTGCCTGAAGCGATGATGCTGGCCAATCTGGCAGCGGGCTTGGTCGTGGCCAAGCCGGGCACCGCCACGCTCTCGGTTGCCGAGCTGTATACCGCCTTGCACGGTGACAAACTGGCCGAATTCGGCGTGATAGACCCAACGCTGCTGGTGGAAGCGGTACGCGCCGCCCAGGCTCGTGGTGAGCGCGTGGTGATGACCAATGGCTGCTTCGATATTCTGCACGCCGGACACGTGGCCTATCTCGAGCAGGCCAAGCGGTTAGGCGAGCGACTGATCGTGGCGGTCAATGACGATGCCTCGATCGCACGCCTGAAAGGGCCTCAGCGGCCAATCAATCCGCTGGCTAGGCGCATGCAGGTATTGGCAGGCTTGGGCGCCGTCGACTGGGTGGTGCCGTTTGCCGAGGACACACCGCAAGCGCTGATTGAGGTGGTATTGCCTGACGTCCTGGTGAAGGGCGGGGACTATCATCCCGATGACATCGCCGGCGGTACCGCCGTGCGGGCCAATGGCGGCGAGGTCAAGGTGCTGGGGTTCGAAGACGGCGTTTCCACCACGGCCATGATCGCGACGATCGTTGATCGTGAGCGCTGATGGGATTCTCGAAAAAGCTTCCACGCTATCTTTACAGTGCCGCGCTCTATGCGCTTTCCCCCCTTATCTGGTGGCGAATACATCGAGAGCAAGTACCCACTAACTCACGCTGGGAACGATTGGGTTTCTCTCCTGACTTACCCGCCGATGCACCTGTGATCTGGCTGCATTGTGCCTCGGTAGGTGAAGTTCGTGCGGCCAGGCCGTTGCTTGAGGCGCTCCTGGCGCGCTATCCCGTCCACACGGTGCTACTCACCACCATGACGGCGACCGGTGCCCAGCAGGCCCAGGCGCTCATGGCTGAAAAAGGGAGTTCGCGCCTTGTCCACGGGTTCTTGCCCCTGGACTTTCCCGGTGTCGCCCGACGATTTGTACGCCGCGTTCGCCCGGTGCTGGCGCTGATGTTCGAAACGGAACTTTGGCCTAACCTTCTTGACGCCTGTCATCGCCGCAAGGTACCGCTAGCCGTCGTGAATGGGCGGTTATCGCCCGGTGCTTTTAGCCGCTATCAGCGCATTCGGCCGTTATTGAACGCCGCTTTGCAGCAAGTCACCTGGTTGGCGGCCAAGTCCGAGGCGGATGCCGAGCGCTTTCAAGCACTGGGCATGACCCGGGATAAAACCGCGGTGATAGGGTCGCTGAAATTCGATATGCCCTCTCAGGATAAGGCGCTAAAAGAAGGTGAGCACTTACGTCACAGTTTCGGAAAACGGCCTGTGTGGGTGGCCGGGTCAACCCGTGATGGCGAAGAAAAATTGCTGCTGGAAGCCCATCGGCAATTACGCCAAAAGCTGCCCGAGGCATTGCTGATCCTCGTGCCGCGCCATCCCCAACGCTTCGAGGACGTCGCCAGATTATGTGAGAGCTTTGGGCTGGCCACGGTGAGACGCAGACGAAATCAAGCCGTGCAGCCGTATACGGCGGTGTATCTCGGCGATACGTTGGGCGAGCTTGCCATGCTTTACGCGGCGGGCGACATGGCGTTTGTCGGCGGTAGCTTGGTGCCGTTGGGCGGGCATAATGTGCTAGAACCGGCAGCCTTGGGCCTACCGGTGATTAGCGGGCCCTCATGGGAGAATTTCGAGGATGTCGCCCCGCTGTTGCATCAGGCTGGCGCCTTGACCCGCGTCGAGAACAGCCAGTCGCTCAGCGAGGCACTTTATCAGTTGGCTTGTCAGCCAGCGCTACGTCAACAGCAGGGTGACGCTGCACAAAACGTGGTGAAAGCCCATCAAGGGGCGCTGCAGCGCACGCTCGATGGGCTTGAGAGGTTGTTGCCAGCGACGGTTTCGCCTCTTGGCTCAAGTGAGCCGACTTAGCGCAGCGCTGTACGCTCCACGCCGTCCTCCTTGCCCAGCAGCAGCACATCGGCGCCCCGAGCGGCAAACAAGCCGTTGGTTACCACTCCCACGATATTGTTGAGCTGGACTTCCATGGCGAGAGGGTCTTCGATCATGAAATCAAAACAATCGATGATCTGGTTACCGTTATCGGTGATCACGCCTTCGCGATAAACCGGATCCGCGCCCAGCTTGACCAATTCGCGGGCCACATAGGAGCGCGCCATGGGAATCACTTCAATCGGCAGCGGAAATGCGCCCAGTTGAGCGACGTACTTGGAGCCGTCGGCGATGCAGATGAAGCGTTCGGCGCAGGCGGCTACAACCTTTTCCTGAGTGAGGGCGGCACCGCCACCCTTGATCATATGCAAGCGAGCGGTTACTTCGTCGGCACCGTCGATGTAAAAAGGCACGGTGCCCACACTATTGAGCGGAAACACTTCGATGCCATGGCGTTCCAGGCGTTCGGCACTGGCTTTGGAGCTGGCCACGGCACCCTTGAAGTCGCCTTTGTGCTTTGCCAGTCGGTCGATAAACAGGTTGGCCGTGGAGCCCGTACCGATCCCTAACACCGTGTCTTTATCCAGCCAGGGTTCGATTTCACGGAGAGCGGCGTCGGCGACGGCGGATTTGAGTTCGTCTTGGGTCATGAGGGACTGCCTTTGCAAGGTCGGGAAAGATAGTGGTAACGCTGACCATTATATCGCTCAAATGTGAGCCTGCCGAGGATGAGTGCTGGACGCCACGGCTAGCGATCTGCTACGAATAAGGGCTTTATTCGCGCCGACATGGCGCTTTGCCAAGTTTTTGGGATAACAGAATGCTCGAAGCTACCGTCAAGAAAATTCTCCAGTCACGGGTGTATGAAGCCGCTTGGGAAACCCCGATGTCACCAGCCCCCTTTTTGTCGCGTCGCTTCGATAACCAGATTCTGATTAAACGCGAAGATCTGCAACCAGTGTACTCGTTCAAGATTCGCGGCGCCTACAACAAGATGGCGCAGCTCAGCGAGGAGCAAAAGGCCAAGGGTGTGATCGCGGCATCCGCCGGAAATCATGCCCAAGGTCTGGCCATGGCGGCCAAGTTGATGGGGGTAAAAGCAGTCATTGTGATGCCGCGGATCACCCCGGATATCAAGGTGGCTGCGGTACGTGCCCGGGGAGCGAAAGTGATTCTCAAGGGCGATGCTTTTGCCGAAGCGGCAGAGCATGCTCAGGAGCTTATCAAGGAACATGGGTACACCTACATTCCCCCCTTTGACGATATCGATGTAATCGCCGGCCAAGGCACCGTGGCCATGGAAATCTTGCGTCAGCATAGTGGCCCCTTGGATGCGATCTTCGTCCCGGTGGGCGGTGGTGGTCTCATTGCCGGTGTGGCGGCGTACGTGAAATACCTGCGCCCGGACATCAAGGTGATCGGTGTGGAAGCCGAGGACAGCGCTTGTCTCAAGGCGGCAATGGACGCCGGTGAACGGGTGGTGCTGGACCAGGTCGGCGTCTTCGCTGAAGGCGTCGCGGTGGCACAGATCGGGGAAATTCCATTTTCGATCATGCGTGACCTGATTGATGGCGTGATCACCGTCACTACTGATGAAATCTGTGCGGCGGTCAAGGATATCTTCGAGGACACCCGGGCGGTTTCGGAAACCTCGGGTGCCTTGTCCTTGGCGGGCCTCAAGAAATACGTTCAGCAAACCGGGGTAAAAGGGCAAACGCTGGTATGCATTAACTCGGGTGCCAATACCAATTTCGATCGTTTGCAGCATATTGCTGAACGTACCGAGCTTGGCGAACAGCGCGAAGCCATTCTGGCAGTGACCATTGCCGAAAAGCCGGGCAGTTTCAAGAAATTCTGCCGTACTCTAGGCAAACGTATGGTGACTGAATTCAGCTACCGATATGCAGACACTGACGAAGCGCATATTTTTGTGGGTATCCAGGTAAAGCCTGGCGGTGAGGATCGCCAGGCGGTGTTGTCCAAGCTGCGAGAAGCCGGCTACGACGTCGAGGACCTGACCGACAATGAACTGGCCAAGCTGCATATCCGTCATCTTGCCGGCGGGCGTCCTTGCGAGGAATTTACCGAAGAGCTTTATCGCTTCGAGTTTCCCGAGCGCCCAGGTGCCTTGATGAATTTCCTGACTCGGCTTCCCCATAACTGGAATATCTCCCTGTTCCATTATCGTAACCATGGAGCGGCCTACGGCCGCGTCCTGGTGGGAATGCAGGTGCCCAACGGTGACCGGGTGCATGTAGAAGACTATCTGGATACCATTGGTTATCGTTACTGGAAGGAAAGTGATAACCCAGCCTACCGACTGTTCATGGCGTGAAAAAAAGTAAGTAATCACTCGCTCTTGGGAGTAGGCACTGAAAGGGTTCCCTGAATGATTCAATCGCGGCGCAGGGTAGTAAAATAACGCTGACAACAGTTGTCATAGGGCCACTTGTGGCCCTATAGTCGAGCGACTATCGGCAAAGCCACGCTAATGCTTTTACTTTAAGTAAACCTCTATTTTGACGGCGCCGGAAGCCGGTGCCGTTATCATCGCAAACCATTGGAGAAGAAACATGCGGCGTAGAAAGCCTGACCTGGTAATGGCTTTGATGATGGTATTCGCCTTGGGTGTGTTGGTCACTGGATACGCCCAGGCGTTATCGGGTGGCTGACCCGCATTTTTTATTCGAATTATCCTCAAGACCGTATGATTCGCCGGTCACTGACAATGGCCTGCAGAGAAATATCCCAAGGCTCGGGCGGCAAATGTGTCACCTCCTGACAGCTGTGTGCTACGCCGACCAACCAAGGACGCGGCCCACGCCTTCGCGTGAAGGCCAGGGTGCGATCATAGAATCCGCCCCCCATCCCCATGCGATTACCTTGGGCGTCAAACCCGACTAGCGGAACGATCATTACATCCAGCCCCCAGGCAGGCAGGCGGTTGTGGCGCTGGGCGCTGTAACGGGGCGCAGGCTCAAGAATGCCGAAGCGATTTTTTATCATCGGCGTATCGGGTCGGTATTCGACTAGCCACAAATGATTATCGGCAAACGGACGTAAAACCGGCAGGTAGACGCTTACGTTGCGTCGGCGTAGCCAACCGATAAGTGGTGTAGGATCAATTTCTCCTCCGACCGGCAAATACAGGCTGATGCGTCGGGCACGGCGTACTTCCGGCAATTTCTTTAGTCGTTGGCAGAGTCGTCGTGAGGCATCACGTTGTTGACGACGCGAGAGCGTGCGCCTGCGTCGGCGTAATTCACGGCGTAGCGAAGGTTTATCGATCGGGGAGGAGATGGGCAAGGGGGTGGAAAGAGCGATGTCGGCGGAAGGTGGCATGGTGTTCCCCAGAGTGCCGCTGTCATTCTGGCCCTGAACCCATTGGTTCAAGGTGGGTGGCCGCAGCCAAGCCGTCAGGCTTTCCGTAGCACGGACATGCACACGGGCTTGGCTAGCAATTGGCCCCCTGGGTATTGCGCATAGGCTCAAGGACGATAAACGACTGGCAAACACCCCAGGGAACCTCTTCATCCTAACAGAGGCTGGCGTAATGCCAAAGACCCGTATCAATTACCTTTTGAATCGGGCAATGCTTTCTCGAGACGCTCGTTCAAGCGAGTGATGGTGACTTCCCCGGCACGCCGCTCATCCAGGGTTTCAAGTAATTCATGGGTAATATTGAGGGCGGCCATCACCGCAATGCGCTCGTTGCCGAGAACATTGCCTTGGCCATGAATGCCGTGCATGGCGCGGTCAAGATAGCGAGCGGCACGTTCGAGCTTGGCTTCCTCGCCGGGGTCGCAGGCAATCTTGTAATGGCGCCCGAGTAGGGTGATTTCGGTTGTCGGCCGCTTGGCGTCGCTCATGAAAGGCTCCAGCGCGGGCCAGTGAGTGGCCCGATGCGTTAACATCACATCAAGTGATGGATGTTCAAGTGATGGATGTATCCACGCTCACTATAAGAGAGCCGCTTGCGGGCGGTCAACGCGATACGTCGGTTCGACCAGCTAATTCAACGGAGTTTTGTTATGTCCCTGCTCAACGAGCGTCAGGATTTTTCTGACATCGCCGATGTCTTCTTGTTGCATGGCAGCATGCAATCGCCGGCATTCCTTGACGGACGCCTGTGCGCGCTGCTGGCGCTGCATGAGGTCACCCCCCAAGCCTGGTTGGAAGAAGTCTGCCTGGGGCTGGGTATCGAGCAACCGCGTGATCCGGCCAGCGCCGAGCGACTGCTGGGTTGGCGGCGGCAAACGTTGGAGGCGTTGGCCGCCAGTGAGATGAATTACGAACCGATCCTGCCGGATGAACTGTATTCACTGGCTGAGCAAGCCACCGGGCTCAAGGAGTGGGCGCAGGGCTTTCTGGAACTGGTGGAGGAGGCCGACGAAGCTCAGCGCAAGCAGTGGTCGGATACCCTTAAAGAGGTGTTGGCCGACCTGCATGGCCTGGAGCAGATCGAAACCGATATCGATGACAGCCCAGAAAATGAAAACGACCTTTTTGCCTTGACGGAACATGCGCGCATGGCCGCGATGTTGCTTTATACCGAACAGCATCCCGGCAAGCCGCAGGTCGAACAGGTCGATGCTCCCGTCCATTGATTCCCCCTTTCCCAGGAGTACCCATGCTTCCCGAGATTTTGCCACGCCCGGCCCCCATTTCCTCCGCGGAATATCGCAGCCGCCGCGAAACACTGATGGCACGCTTGCCTCCCAAGGCAGCCGTGTTGGTGCCTGGCGCCTGCTTGGCGACACGCTCTCGCGATAGTGATTATCCGTTTCGTCAGAACAGTGATTTTTATTACTTGACCGGTTGCGTAGAGCCGGAGGCGTTGTTGGTGTTGTTGCCAGGACGCACTGAAGGCGAAAGCGTAGTGTTCTGCCAGGACCGTGATCCGACGATGGAGGCCTGGAATGGCCTTCGCCTGGGCGCGGAAGGCGCAGTGGCAACCCATGGGGTCGATCAAGCCTTCGAGAATGCCGAGCGTGACGACTGCTTGCCGGGGCTTTTCGAGGGGCGGGAATTGCTTTACTTGCCTCTGGACGATACCTCTGCACTGGAATTGGCCGAGGAGACCTTCCAGCAAGCGCTAGCCCGCCAGCGGCGGGGAGGCTTGGGCGTACAAGGCTTTATCGATGTAGCGCCTTTTATCCATGAGCAGCGTCTGATCAAGAGCGACGCCGAGCTTGCCCTGATGCGTCATGCCGCCGCCATTTCCGCGCGGGCCCATCAACGGGTCATGCAAGGGGCACGGCCAGGGCTTTTCGAATACCACCTTCAGGCGGAGTTGGAGCATGAGTTTGTCTGGCAAGGCGGCAGCGGCCCGGCTTACAGCACGATTGTGGGCGGTGGCGCCAATGCTTGCGTGCTTCACTACATTGAAAATAGCGCGCCCCTCAATGACGGCGATCTGGTGCTGATCGATGCCGGTGCGGAATTCGATCTATATGCTGGTGATATTACCCGTACCTTTCCAGTCAACGGCCGTTTCAGTGATGCGCAGCGTGCGCTGTATCAGGTGGTGCTCAAGGCACAGGAAAATGCTGTAGCGGCGGTACGCCCCGGTGCCACCCTGGTGGATATTCATGCGGGGGTGGTGCGTGACCTGACGGAAGGGTTGGTCGCCCTGGGGCTTTTGCAAGGCGATATCCAGGCATGTATCGATGAGCAACATTATCGGCGTTTTTACCTGCATTCGACCTCGCATTGGCTGGGACTGGATGTGCATGACGTGGGAATGACTCGCCTGGACCCTGAAACGCCCCGCCCCTTGGCTCCCGGCATGGTACTGACTGTCGAGCCAGGGCTTTATATACCGGCTGACGAGGACATTCCGCTGGAGTTGCGTGGCATTGGTATCCGTATCGAAGACGATGTGCTGGTAACGGCCGAAAGCCATGAGGTATTGACCGCTGGCGTGCCCAAGCAGCTTGCTGATATCGAAGCACTAATGGCTAAAAAACAACCAGTTTAATAATGGTCTTTTTCATCATTATGTAATGTACGTTACGAAATGAGGTGCCCGGTAGCCATGAATAACCCTGTAAAGGCGTCTTCATCCCCTGTGGATATTGCGATTATTGGCGGCGGTCTGGTGGGTGCCAGCCTGGGCTGTGCGCTGGCACCATTGGTCGAACGCTATAATTGGCGTGTGGCGGTCATCGAAGCCACCGCCTTGCCGAAAGTTTCCGAGATAAGCTGGCAGCCGAGTTTCGATGCGCGCGCCAGTGCGATTGCCGAGGGGTCGGCACAGCGCTTTCGCCAACTGGGGTTGTGGCCTGCGATGGCCGAGCAGGCGGCCACGATTGCCCGCATACATATCAGTGAGCGTGGCCGCATGGGGGCTACGCGATTGAGCGCCGATGAGCTGGGCGTAAAAGCGCTGGGGCACGTGATTCCCAATGCCTGGATGGGACAGGTATTGCATCGGCGGTTGGCGGAACTACCTCTGGAATGGCATTGTCCGGCTCGCGTGGAAACGATTACCTCCGAGGCGGGAGGGCATCGGTTACGTCTGTCTGATGGCAGCGAGTTAACCCCTGCCTTGACCGTACTGGCTGATGGCGGGCGCTCCGGGCTGAAAGAGCAATTGGGAATCAGTAGCGAGAAGGTGCCCTATGACCAGACGGCGCTGATAACCAATGTGGCGGTAAGCAAGCCCCATCAAGGAATAGCCTACGAGCGTTTCACTCAGGACGGGCCGATTGCCTTGTTGCCGCTCCCGGGGCAGGCTATGGAGCTGGTGTGGACCCATCAACATGGGAGAGAAAAAAGCCGTATGGCGCTTTCCGACGGTGCTTTCCTGGAGCAGTTGCAGCAGGCTTTCGGTGATCGTGCCGGGCGTTTTACCCGTGTGGGCAGCCGCCATGCCTACCCCCTCTCGTTGGTAACGGCCCAGGAAACGGTACGTCCGGGGTTGGCCGTATTGGGCAATGCCGCCCATGCGCTGCATCCAGTGGCAGGGCAAGGCTTCAATCTGGCCTTGCGCGGGGTCATGGATCTGGTCGAGGCGCTGGAGGCAGGAAAGCAGCACGGCCATCGGCTTGGGTCGATGGAAACACTGCTGGATTTCGAGCAGCGCCGCGCCCACGATCGCCACAACGTGATACGTTTCAGTGATGGGTTGGTGCGCCTGTTCGGTGTCAATCATCCCTTGCTGTCTCACGCCCGGGCCGCCGGGCTGGTCGGGCTGAATCTGCTCGGTCCCTTGCGCAAAAGCCTGGCACGGCGCGCTATGGGGCTGGAGCGTTAAGTGCATGAATACCCAGTTCGGTTTTGAGATGAACGCCATCAAACAAGGGAGTGGTTATGACCGAAGAAGCTAATGCCGAGGCCGCGTACTTTGATGTCATCGTGGTGGGTGGAGGCATGGTGGGCGCAGCCCTGACCGCTCTGCTAGCGGAGGCCGGCATGCAGGTGGCCATGGTGGAAGCCAGGCAGGCCCCTTTGAAGCTTGAAAATGTGGGCACGGGGTTGCCTACTCCGCGGGTAAGTGCCTTGACGCCGGTATCGCAGCGATTGTTGACCCATCTAGGTGCATGGCCATTGATGCAGGCCAAGCGCGTGACACCCTATCGCTATATGCAGGTATGGGATGCGGAGGGTAGCGGGGAAGTGAAATTTTCTGCCGAGCAAGCCGGAGTCACGGTGCTAGGGCATATTGTCGAGAACGATGTCACCCAGGCGTCACTGGAAACCCGGCTTGCGCAGCACTCCCAGGCCCGCCTGTATTACGCCGCCAAAGTGAGCGCATTACATTCTTCTCCCGCCGGGGCGCGCCGGCTGGTGCTGGACGATGGTCGTGAGCTGGAGGCACCCTTGATAGTGGCGGCGGATGGCGCGCATTCCTCTTTGCGCCACATGGCAGGCATCAGTGTGAGTCAAGAAGATACCGGCCAGCAGGCCGTGGTGACCACCGTACGCTGTGCCGAGCCGCATGGGGGTAACGCACGCCAGGCATTCCTGGCCGGTTCGCCGCTGGCTTTCTTGCCCTTGACGGTCGACGGTGACGAGCATTATTGCTCCATCGTATGGTCGACCTCAGCCGAGCATGCCGAAGCATTATGTGCGATGTCGCGCGCAGAGCTCGGTGATGCCTTGAGCGCGGCATTTGGTGAGCACTCAGGTGAGGTTCAGGTCTGTGATGACGCCCGCTGTTTTCCACTGATACAGCGGCATGCCCACCATTACGTCCTGGACGGCCTGGCCCTGGTCGGCGATGCCGCCCACAGTATCCATCCACTGGCCGGACAAGGGGTGAACCTGGGGTTTATGGACGCTGCCGTATTGGCGGAAGAAGTGGTCACTGCCTGGCGGCGGGGCGCCCCCTGGGGAGATTCCCGTATTCTCGCGCGTTACGAGCGTCGGCGGCGCTGGGATAACACCAGCATGTTGGCGCTGATGATGGGGTTCAAGCAGTTATTCGGTGCGCGCCATCCGGCGGTTACCCTAATGCGAAATCTGGGCTTGAACAGTGTTAATCGGGTTTCTCTGATCAAACGGTTGTTAATGCGCCAGGCAACCGGCGAACGCGGGCAGTTGCCGGCCAGCTGTCGCTGAACCGGCTCACCGGTATAAGGCCTTAACGTCGGCGTCGGTCGACGACATTAAGCGCCTTGAGCAGGTTCAATGCTTCTCCCAGCTGGTAATCGTCGCGTAGCCGCTGAGCGACCTCTTGGCGATCGCGCGGCGCCTCGAGAGAACGCAAGTGGCCTTCCAGGTCAGTTTCGCGGATCTCACGGCGAGATTCGGCGACTTCCAGGCGGCCACGCACCACTTCCACATCGGGCTCGATGCCCTGGGCCTGAATCGAACGCCCGTTGGGCGTGAAATACAGCGCGGTGGTCAGTTTCAGGCCTTCCCCGTTACCCAAGGGCATGACTTGTTGCACCGAGCCCTTGCCGAAGCTGTCGGTACCCATCACCACGCCACGACGCTGATCCTGCAAGGCGCCGGCGACGATTTCCGCTGCCGAGGCGCTACCGCTGTTGATCAATATCACCAGTGGCACATCGGCGGCAGGGGTGGAGGGAGTGGCGGAAAATTCCATCTGGCTATCGGAGAGCCGCCCTTCGGTGTAGACGATCAAGCCTTCATCAAGAAAGATGTCAGCCACATCCACCGCGGCCTGAAGCACACCGCCGGGGTTGTTGCGCAGATCCAGCACCAGTCCTTCGAGGGGGTGGTCGCGTGACATTCTTTCCAGTGCTTCCTGGGTCTGTTGCGCGGTGCGCGCCTGAAACTGGCTGATGCGCAAGTAACCATAGCCCGGCTCGAGCAGGTCGTGTTTGACACTTTCGGTGCGCACGATTTCACGGGTCAGGGTCACTTCACGAGGTGCGTCGTCACCGCTGCGTAACAGCATCAGCTTTATATCGGTGCCGGGCTCGCCGCGCATCAGGTTGACGGCCTCCTGCAGTGACATGCCTTCGGTCGGGGTACCTTCGATACTGATGATAAGGTCGCGTGGTTGGAGCCCCGCACGTGACGCCGGGGTGTCATCAATCGGTGTGACCACGGTCAATTGACCGTTCTCCATGCCCACTTCAATACCGATGCCGCCAAACTCCCCTTGCGTTGACTCACGCAGGCTTTGATATTCCTCGCTATCGAGATAGGCGGAATGCGGATCGAGCTCGCTAAGCATGCCGCGCATGGCGTTGCGCAATAAGGTGCGGTCATCGACTTCTTCCACGTAGGCACGCTTGATACGTTCGAACACTTCGGCAAAGGTTTGAATGTCTTCCAGCGGAAGCTCATCGATAGCGGGGCTTTGCTGGGCGATACCGGGCAGCGGGGCCGCCAGCAGCACAACCGGAAGCAAGCTCAGCAAAAAGCGCTTGGCGGGAACCGGAAGGTGATTAACAGTTAGCGTCATGCAAACTCCGCAAGGCAGGGGCAGTACACTGCGCTTTATATGGTCAGGATTTTTGTGGTCAAGGTTTGATAGTCAGGATGGCTGTCAGCTTATCCCTTCCGTGGCGTGAGAGGAAAGCGTAGCTTCACGCTTAACGGTTAGCGATCCAGCGTTGGGGATTGATCGGCTCCCCCCCTTGGCGAACTTCAAAATACAGCGCCGCCTCGGACCTGCCACCGCTGTCACCCACGCGGCCCAGTTCATCACCACGTGCAATCTTCTGACCCGGACGAACACTGAAATGTTGCAGATGGGCATGCAGGGTCATGATCTGGTCGCCGTGATCAACGATCAGTAAATTACCGAAGCCACGCATCCAGTCGGCAAATACCACACGGCCGGTGTGCACGGCGGTCACCGCTGTGCCGGCATTGGCTTGTATCACGATACCGTTATGATGCACGCCCTCACTATTTTGAAAGCGCGAGGTGATCGTGCCTTGCACCGGCCAGGGCAAGTCGCCTTGGGTGCGCGCCATCTGGGTGCTGGGCGTTGGTTGTGCCAGGCGTGCAAGCTCCGCCTGTATTTCGCGCAGGGTGCGTTCAGCCTGGTCGCGATCCTGGTTGAGGCTTTCCAGGCGGGCTTCTTCCGTGGCGTAGCGGGCGTCCAGGCCACTAAGCAACTGGCGTCGTTCAGCCGTTTGCCGGGCTAGCTGGGCACCTTGGGTCTCCAGCTGCTCCGAGAGCTTGTGCAGGCGTTCGCTGCGGGTGGCCAGTTCGCGTTGAGTGTCCAATAGGGCTGCGTCGAGTCGGGCGATAGTGGTCAAGCGCTGTGCGCGAGCCTCGGTCAGATGGTTGAGATAGGCTTGCATGCGGTCCAGCTCCGCCGGGTCGTCCTGGTTGAGCAATAGTTTCAGCTGAGGGGTGGCGCCAAGACGATAAAGAGCGTCAAGCTGCGCGCCCAGTGCCTGCTGTTGGGTGTCACGCTCGTTTTCCAGAGTTTCACGGTGGGCGTTGAGTTGCTCGGTTTCGGCATTCAACTGGCGACGCTGCGCCTGAAGATGGTCCAGGCGTTGGTGGGTGTCGGCCAGCTGGGTTTCCACGTCACGCAATTCGCTTCCGGCCTTGTCGCGGGCTTCGCGGGTGTCGCCCAGGCGCCGGGAGAGCGCCTGGATCTGTTCACCGACCGCATCGAGCTGTTGGCGGGCCGCCTCTTCATCCACGCTGGCATGCCCGCCGGTGACTATTCCCAGCGCCAGAAGCAACACCGCCAAGTGCCCGAGGTGGCGTTTGCGCATGGAACTCACTCGAGGCGAATCAACGGTTTCCCCGTCATGGCAGCGGGAACAGGCTGGTTCATCAGGGTCAGCAAGGTGGGAGCAAGGTCGCATAGGCGTCCGTCTTCGAGGTGTGCCGAACGCTTGCCAACATAAATGAGCGGCACTTCAAAGGTGGTGTGAGACGTTTGAGTAACGCCGGTTTCCGGGTTGACCATTTGTTCGGCATTGCCGTGATCGGCAGTGATCAGGCAGGCGCCACCGACACGTTCAATGGCTTCCACCACACGGGCAACACATTGATCCACCGTTTCAATCGCTTTGACCGCTGCATCGAAGTCGCCGCTGTGACCCACCATGTCGCCGTTGGCGTAGTTGCACACGATCAGGTCGAAGGCTTGGCTATCAATCGCTTCGACCAGCTTGTCGGTGACCTCGACGGCGCTCATTTCGGGTTTTTCGTCGTAGGTTTTAACGTCCTGGGGGGAAGGCACCAGGATGCGCGTTTCTCCATCAAACTCCGTCTCACGACCCCCGGAGAAGAAAAACGTCACATGGGCGTATTTCTCGGTTTCGGCGATGCGCAGCTGGGTCAGGCCGCGATTTTCCATGACTTCGCCCAGCGTATCGGCCAGATCCGCAGGAGGAAAGGCGGCCGGCGCAGGGATATCGGCAGCGTATTGGGTCAGCATCACCAGGCCGTCGGCAGCCAGGGCGGGGTGGACACGCCGCGCAAAGCCGTTGAAGTCAGGATCGACAAAGGCGCGCGTCAATTCTCGGGCACGGTCGGCCCGGAAGTTCATGAAAATCGCCGCATCGCCGTCTTCGATAACAACGGCCTGGCCATCGGGGCGAATGCTGGTGGCGTGAACGAATTCATCGGTTTCGTTGCGGGCATAGGCGGCATCCAGGGCGCTTTCGGCGCTGCTTGCCTGATACTCGCTTTCACCTTCGGTCAGCAAGCGGTAGGCCTGCTCCACCCGTTCCCAGCGATTGTCACGATCCAGGGCGTAAAAACGTCCGATGATGGAGGCGACGAAGCCGTTTTCCGCACCGACCAGTTCGGCCAGGCGCCGATCGGCACGCTCAAGCGAGGGCAGGGCGCTCTGCGGAGGCATATCACGGCCATCGAGAAAGGCCTGGAAATAAATGCGTTGTGCCCCACGGCGCGCGGCAAGCTCGGCCATGGCAAGAAAGTGGTCTTCGTGGCTGTGAACGCCGCCGGGCGAAAGCAGGCCCAGAAGATGAACGGCGCGCCCTTGGGCCACTGCCGCGTCTATGGGCGCGGTCAGGGTGGTATTTGCATCCAGCTCGCCATCTTCAACCGCCTTAGTGATCCGGGTGAAGTCCTGGTAGACGATACGCCCGGCCCCCAGGTTCATGTGGCCCACCTCGGAATTGCCCATCTGGCCATCCGGCAGGCCGACATGGCGCCCGTCGGTATGCACCAGCGCATGGGGGCGTTGCGCCCACAGCTGATCCATGGTCGGGGTATGGGCCGCCGCCACGGCATTATGAGCGGAGTCCGGGTTGTGGCCGTAGCCATCGAGAATAATCAACGCCACCGGGCGCGGAGTTGCTGAAATGTCCATGAAAACCTCGTTGTTCTGGCACGTCGGGGTTGGCAAGCGATACGAGCTATTGAGCGGATCAAGGTCGCGACGGGCGTCGGCTTGGGGCATCATAACGCAGGCAGCCCTTGGGCGTCATGGCAGATGCCTGCGCACTAAAGGGTGTGGCGTGTATACTTGTCGCGTTTCATCCTCGGCTCGGCCGTTTTTTTCCGCATAGACCAAGAGATTGTGTACGCGATGATCGATCAGCTGTTCGAATTCGTGCAAAACCATCCCCTGCTTGTCGGGGCTTTCCTGCTGGTATTGATCACCTGGCTTGTCTACGAGGCACGTAGCGCTGCGACCAATGCAGTGACGTCGGCTCAAGCGACCCAGCTTATCAACCGCGAAGACGCGGTAGTGGTGGATATCCGCGAGGAAAAGGACTTCAAGGCCGGCCATATCGCCGGTGCACGCCATCTCCCGCAGAGTAAGCTGGAAAGCCGGATGTCAGAGCTGGAGAAGCTCAAGAGCCAGCCGATCATTCTGGTTTGCAAGCATGGCCAGAGCGCCGGTGCCGCGCAGGCTAAGCTCACCAAGGCGGGTTTTGAGCATGTTCATAAGCTCAAGGGTGGCATGGCGCAATGGCAAGCCGATGGCCTGCCGGTGGTTAGAAAGTAAGCTCGGTTGACCAGGCTGACGCTTACTACTTTACTTTTTACTGTTACATGACAAGGAGTTTCCCATGGCGGAAGACAACAATCAGAGTGCCGGCGCGCAGGCAGCCGCCGAAGGCGAAAAACCGCAGCTGAAATTCTCGTTGCAGCGCATTTACGTCAAGGACATTTCCTTTGAATCGCCCAATTCGCCGGCGGTGTTTCAGCAGGCTTTCAAACCCAAGGTCAGCCTTGACTTGAATACCAGTAGCCAGAAAGTGGACGACAACCTCTATGAAGTGGTGGTCAAGGTCACCGCTCAGGTCAAGGATAACGAAACTGAAATGACCTCCTTTCTGGCGGAGATCGAACAGGCCGGCCTGTTCCGCATTTCCGGCATTGAAGGCGCGCAGCTGGATCAAACCCTGGGTGCGTTCTGTCCCAACCTTCTGTTCCCGTATGCGCGTGAATGTGTGGACAACCTGGTAAACCGCGGGGGGTTCCCGCCGTTGATGCTGGCGCCGGTCAATTTCGAAGCGATGTACGCCCAGAAGAAACAGCGTGAAGCCCAGCAGGCTGAGCAGACCCAGTAACTAAATGCTGACTTCTTCTGAGTGGTATGCCCAACACGGCAAGATGCCGCGTCTGTACGTGCCCGTGGCGTTTACGCCGGGGGCTCAGGTGGTGTTGCCGGAAGGTCCGGCACGCCACCTGACGCGAGTGCTGCGCATGGGCGTGGGCGCACCGTTGGTAATCTTCGATGGCCAGGGGCGTGAAGCTGGTGCTCGGTTGAGCGAGGTGAATCGCAAGCAAGCCGTGGTTGAGATAGAGGCTTGCTGGCCGGGACAGGCGGAATCCCCGCTTGCCGTGCATCTAGGCCAGGCGATTTCCAAGGGGGATCGCATGGACTACGCTATCCAGAAAGCAGTGGAGCTGGGCGTTGCCGCCATTACCCCCCTTTATACCGAGCACGGTGATGTGCGCTTGAAAGGCGAGCGAGAAGCGAAAAAGCTCGCACATTGGCAGGCGGTGGCAGTGAGCGCTTGTGAGCAATGTGGCCGCGCCACGGTGCCGCCGGTGCATCCACCCCTCGCATTGGCCGACTGGCTTGCCCGGCGTGATGAAAGCTTATGTCTGGTTCTGCATCCTGCCACTCAGGGAGCGCTTGAAAAGGTGGTTTCCCCCGAGAAGGTGGCGCTGCTGATCGGCCCTGAAGGGGGGCTCTCCTCCCAGGAGGTCGAGGCAGCACTGGCCGTCGGTTTTTCTTCGCTGACGTTGGGGCCGCGTATCCTGCGCACCGAAACCGCGCCGGTGGTGGCCCTGTCTCTCCTGCAGGATCGCTTTGGGGATCTTTGAGTTTATTTTTCCCCAGCTATTTTTTTGCATCAGTTTCTGTCTGCACCACTATTTTTTCTTCGGCATTCTTTTCCAGGAAGACACCAATGGCTCATGAACCCCAAGTGCCTGCTGCCGGGCTGATCGTTTCAGGTAAGGCTCAACCCGGGGATGTGGTCTATCTGAAGGTAGTTACGGTGAACGATACCGGGGCTTTTCTCGACTGGGGCCAGCCCAAGGATTTGTTGCTACCCTACAGCGAACAGCGCTTTCGTCCTGACCCGGGCAAGCGCGTGCTGGTGAAGGTATATGAGGACGAGCGCGGCAGACCGGTTGCCACGATGCGTCTGGATCGCTTCCTGACCGACGACGCCTGGGTTCTGGAAGAAGGCGAAGCGGTGAACTTGGTCGTTGCGGATGCCACGGACCTGGGGATGAAAGTGGTGGTCAATCACCGCTACTGGGGGTTGATCTTTCAGGATGACATTACCCAGCCGTTGCGGCGCGGCCAAGCACTCACTGGCTATGTCAAACAGCGCCGTGACGACGGACGGCTGGATATTTCGTTGTTGCCGCCGGGCGCCGCTCGTCTGGATGTGGTGGGTGACAAAATTCTCGAAGCTCTGCGTTTGAGCGGGGGCTATCTAGCGTTGGGCGACAAGAGCGCCGCCAATGAAATCAAGGCGCGCCTCGGTGTCAGCAAAAGTGCCTATAAGCAGGCTATCGGACGGCTTTACAAACAGCGCCTGATCTCTCTTGAACCGAATGCCATTCGCCTGCTTCCGGGAGCTTTGGAAGAATGAGTGCATTTCAAGGATGGTTGGACGTGAGCCAGCCGTGCGGCATACTGCCAGCTTATTGTTCTTGCCGGAATATTGCCTAGATGAGCCAAAATAGCCTCAAGCTCGGTGTGGTAATGGATACCATTGCCGATCTCGCCTACAAGAAAGATTCGACCTTGGCCATGTTATGGGCCGCACAGGATCGCGGTTACTCATTGCATTATATGGAACAGCAGGATCTGTTTCTGAATGCAGGCCAGGCTTATGCCCGCATCCGCCCCTTGACGGTACATCGTGACCCGGTCCGCTGGTTCACATTGGGTGAAGCAGATGCACGGCCGCTGGCCGAGCTGGATGCGATCCTCATGCGCAAGGACCCGCCGGTGGATCTCGAGTTCACCAACGCCATTCACCTCTTGGGTTTTGCTGAACGTGAGGGTGTATTGGTGGTCAACCCCACCCGGGCGTTGCTTGAATGTAATGAAAAGCTATTTGCCCAGCAATTTCCCCAGTGTTGCCCGCCGTCG
Organism: Vreelandella rituensis; assembly: GCF_003336665.1. Classification (GTDB taxonomy): domain Bacteria; phylum Pseudomonadota; class Gammaproteobacteria; order Pseudomonadales; family Halomonadaceae; genus Vreelandella; species Vreelandella rituensis. The sequence continues at coordinate 78,819 of NZ_QPIJ01000013.1, forward strand.
CTGGTGGCCAGCAATGTCGATGTGCTGCGCGCCTTTCATGCCGAGCATGGGGATGTGATCTTCAAGCCGCTGGATGGCATGGGCGGCACGGGCATCTTCCACATTACCCCTGATGGCCGCAATCTGGGTGCAGTGCTCGAACAACTCACCCTGCAAGGTCGCCGGCAGATCATGGCGCAGCGCTATTTGCCGGCAATCAAGGACGGGGATACCCGAATTCTGCTGGTTGATGGTGAGCCCGTCCCCTATGGCTTGGCACGCATACCTTCAGCCGGTGAGACGCGCGGTAACCTCGCGGCAGGCGGTCGGGGCGTCTCCCGCGAATTGACCGCACGAGATCACTGGCTGATTCAACAGATACAGCCCATGATTCGTGAAAAGAACCTGATGTTCGTGGGGCTGGATGTGATAGGTGATTACATTACTGAAATCAACGTCACCAGCCCTACTTGTGTGCGTGAAATCGACGACCAGCGGGGCACCGATATTGCCGGCCTGCTGCTGGATGCCATCGAGCGTCGTCTAGCGTGATGCGTCCGCTTTTTTATTGTTTAGCCAGCCGGAACAAGGTGCCTGTGGCGCTGTGCTTTACGTTCCGGCCAGACACCGATCAGATGGAGCGTCGGCACTTGCCTGAACGCCCGGGAGCCTCATGCAAAGCTTGAAACATCATTTCCTTCTTGCCATGCCGCATCAGGAAGACCCCAACTTTTCCGGTAGCCTGATCTATCTCTGTGATCATGATGAAAACGGCAGCATGGGAGTGATCGTCAACCATCCTTTGGACGTTACGCTGGATGCTCTCTTCGATCAGCTGGAACTGGGAGGCGAGGAAAGTCCGCATCGTGAGACGCCGGTATATTTCGGAGGACCGATGCACAAGGATCGTGGCTTTATCCTGCATCGCGGTGACAGTGACGATTGGGACTCCAGCATTCAAGTCGAAGACGGAATTGCGCTGACCACTTCCATGGATATCCTGCAGGCCCTGGCAGTTGGCCGAGGTCCCGAGCATTTTCTGGTGTGCCTTGGCTGTGCGGGCTGGGACGCCGGGCAAATGGAAGAGGAACTCAAGGATAACGCCTGGCTGACGGTGGAAGGGCCGAGCAATATCTTGTTCAACGTGCCTCCCGCCGAGCGCCTGTCGGCAGCGGCAGGGGTGTTGGGCATTGACCTCAACCTGATGACGCGAGACGCGGGGCACGCCTGATGGCCGAGGTAGGACAGCGCCTGGTGTTGGCATTCGATTACGGTACGCGACGCATCGGCGTAGCCGTCGGTAATGAAATGCTGCATAGCGCACGGGAGCTTTCTGCGCTGCCGGCCCGCGACGGCATCCCCGATTGGAATGTCGTCACCCGGCTTATCGATGAATGGCAGCCGGATGTTTTCGTGGTGGGTCTGCCGATCAATATGGATGGCAGTGAATCTGCGATGAGTACGCGCGCGCGTAAATTCGGCAACCGACTTCACGGCCGTTACGGTAAGCCTTGCGAAATGATCGACGAGCGCGGCTCCACTCGTGAAGCCAAGTCGATTGCTCGCGAAAGCGGGCATCGTGGCAACTATCGCGAGCAAAGTGTGGACGGTATCGCTGCGGTGTTGATACTCGAAGGCTGGTTCGCCCACCGGGAAGGGTTGCCGGGTGGGCGAAGCGCGCTCTAGCGATCCAGGACGCCGATCTGCTTGGGTACGAACCAGCGTACCGGTCGCATATTCTCTTCAATCAAGTTCTCCACCTGCAACAAGGTAGCGAAAATCGCCATACGCATGGGGATGCCGTTATCAGTCTGGCGAAAGATAGCCAGGCGTGGGTCGCCGTTCAAATTCACGTTGAGATCGTTAGCGCCGGGCCGGCTGTCGCGTGGCAACGGATGCATCACGATAGTGGTAGGCGAGCAGTGCTGGTCAAGAAAGGCACGGTCGACGATGAAGTCCTGCGAGACACCACTAAAACTTTCATTCATTTCCGTGGTGAAACGCTCTTTCTGGATGCGGGTGGTATACACCACATCCAAATCAGAAAAATCGCACGACAAGGTTTCGCGCTGTTCAATCTGATGCCCGCGGGATGCCACGAGATCGATCAGATGCCCAGGCATTTCCAGTCCCGGTGGGGAAACCAGGGTGATGCGCAAGGGATCGTAGAGCGACAACAGTTTGATCAATGAATGCACTGTTCGGCCATACTTCAGGTCACCAGTAAGCAGAATGTGAGCTCCAGCCAGTTTTTTGCCTAGCCGAGCAAATTCCTTGTCGATGGTATAAAGGTCCAGCAATGCCTGGCTTGGGTGTTCGCCGGGGCCGTCTCCCCCATTGATGACCGGCACATTCGTTGCAGCGGCAAATTCTGCTACCGACCCCTGGTCTGGATGACGCATCACGATAGCATCGCAGTATCCGCTCATGACGCGACTGGTGTCATAAAGCGATTCCCCTTTCGCCATTGAGGAAAACGTGAACCCGGTGGTGTCGCATACGCTGCCCCCTAGGCGGCAGAAGGCGGCATTGAAACTCACGCGGGTTCGGGTGCTGGCTTCAAAAAATAAATTGCCCAGAACCGCACCTTCAAGCACACGGGTAATCTGTCGGCGTTGAGCGATCGGTTCCATGCGTGCGGCAACGCGCAATAGATGATCAACGTTTTCGCGTTCCAGGGAGTCGACGGAAAGCAGGTGGGAACTCATCTCGAACCTCGGCGATTAGGGAAGTAGCCTCTAGTGTAACCGTGTGGCCTGGCTACACCGAAGGGCTTTTACAGAGGGTTTACGGCTTGTTTGGAGTTTTTTTACACCGGGGGCTTGCCAGTCTCCCGGTCAGGCGGTAGAGTACGCATCCGCTGCCGGGAACGCCAGGCGTTTCCAGCGGTGAATGAGGTTGAAAAACCTCGGTTTGTCAGAGAGTTAGCAGTTTCGAGGTCAGGCCAGACGGCATCGAAAATCACCCATTGACAACCACCCAGGAAGGCGTAGAATACGCTTCCTCGCTGAGGCCAAACGGTTACGGTCTCGCGACAGCTCTTTAACAATTGATCAGGTAATTCATGTGGGCGCTTGCCGATGAGG
>NZ_QPIJ01000130.1 GCF_003336665.1 Vreelandella rituensis
CGTAAGCGTCCCGCCATCTGCATCTATTGAAGTCGCCTTGAAGCCTTGATCATGGCGTGGTGTTCACCACCATCTCAGATCGAATGGAGGCTTCATGTCCCAGATTCCCACCACCTTGAAAGAAAAGCGTCGCTTCTGGCACTCGCATCTGGAGGCCTGGCGTGACAGCGGGCTTTCAATGGCGGGCTATGCTCGTCAGGCCGGGCTTTCTTCCAAGAGCCTGAGCTACTGGCATGGCAAGATCCGGCATGAGTCGTCGCCGGCGGCCACTACCCAGCGGCCTCGGCTGTTACCCGTGTCGGTGGCGGCAACAACAGCGCCGGACACCTCAGAATCATCGGCCAGCAACGATGCCGGGCTCTGCCTGGTGACCCGCCAAGGCCAGCGCGTCGAGATCGCCACCGACTTCGACCCTGCTACCTTGCAACGCCTGCTGACGGTGCTGGAGACATCAGCATGATCTCGCTGGGCAGTCACACCAAGGTCTACCTCGCCGCCGGCCCCACCGACATGCGCCGCGCCATCGATGGCCTGGCGGCCCTGGTCGAGGACGTGCTGGAGCAGGATCCGCTGTCGTCGCATTTGTTCGTTTTCTGCAATCGCCGACGTGACAAGCTCAAGCTGCTGTTCTGGCAGCACAACGGGTTCTGGCTATGGTATCGCCGCCTGGAAACCCAGCGATTCTGGTGGCCGAATATCGACGACGATACCCCCTGTATCGAGCTGTCATTGCGCGAGCTCGGCTGGCTGCTGGATGGCCTGGACCTGAACCGTGTCGAGGCACATCGGAGAGCCGATTTCTCGCTGATTTAGTAGATTATGTTGCTGATTTTGCGTGGCTTTTACCTTATAATAGTGCAATGACTTACGTGCCCGATGCCTTGCCCGACAACCCGCAGGAACTGCGTCAACTTGCCGAAAAAATGGCAAGGCAGTTGGCTGTGTATGAGCAAGAAGTCAGCGCCAAGGACGAGCGTATCGAGCAACTGCTCGACTATATCCATCTGCTGCGGCAGAAGCAGTTCGGTGCCAAGGCCGACCGCTTGAGCAAGGACCAGCTGAGCCTGTTCGACGAGGCAGAGCTGGAGGTGCTGATCGGTGAGCTCGAAGCCGAACTGACGGATGCCCAACAGGCGCAAGAAGCCAAGGCGCCGAAGGCGTCATCGCCGGCCAAGCAAACGCCAAAGCGCAAGCCGCTGCCCTCCCACCTGGCCCGTGTCGAGCGCACCATTGATCTCGACAACGAGCAGAAAGACGCGCTGGGCGAGGGCTGGGTGCTGATCGGCCATGAAACGGCCGAGCAGCTGGCCGTGATCCCTCGGCAGTATTACGTGGTGGTCACCAAACGGGCCAAGTACGCCCCGGCCAACGATCAGGTGCCCGGGGCTGACCAGGGGCCACAGGTGGCGTCACGCCCGCCGCAGATCCTGCCCAAGGCCCTCGGCCACAGCTCGCTGATTGCCCAGGTGGTCACCCACAAGTTCATTGATGGCCTGCCGCTCTACAGGCAGGAAGCGATCTTTACCCGGGAGGGCATTGATCTCTCGCGTCAGACCATGTCCGGCTGGATGCTGGCTTTGGTCGATCCTCTGGCGCCGTTGATGGCGGAGTTTCGCCGAGAACTGCTGGGTGGCCCGGTGGTGCAGGTCGATGAGACGCCACTGCAGGTACTGCGAGAGCCGGATCGCGAGGCCGCACAGAAGTCCTACATGTGGGTCTATCGAGGCGGACCACCCGGCCACCCGGTCATCTGGTTCCAGTATGCGGCCAGCCGTGCCGCCGAGGTCCCACACGACTTCCTGTTTCCTGACGAGGTGCCTCCCGATGAGGCGGCTAGCGCGCCGTGCTTCTACCTGCAATCCGACGGCTACTCGGCCTACCACGTGCTGGCCCGGCATGACGCCGTGCGCGGTCACATGGCGTGTTGGGCGCATGTGAGGCGTGGCTTCGTGGATGCCGCCAAGGCGCGCCAGCGCACCGGCGCGGCTCACCAGATGGTGGCGATGATCGGCAAGCTCTACCAGGTAGAGCGCGAGATCAAGGAGCTGACGCCTGAAGCGCGCCGCGAGGCCCGGCAAGAGCGCGCCCGCCCGATCCTCGACCACATCAAGACCTGGCTGGACAGCAAGGCCGAGAAAGCGCTGCCCAAGGGCAAGCTGGGCGAGGCCATCCGCTATACGCTCAACCTGTGGCCCCAGCTCACTACCTACCTGGAAGATGGCCACCTGGCCATCGACAACAACCTCACCGAGAACGCCATCCGTCCCTTTGTTATTGGAAGGAAGGGATGGCTGTTTGCTGGCAGCCCCAAGGGCGCCGACGCCAGTGCCATGCTTTATACCTTGGTGGAAACGGCTAAGGCCAACGGCCTGGACCCCCATGCCTACCTGACTCACATCTTCGAGCATCTGCCTTGCGCCAAGACGCCGGACGCGGTGCGATCGCTACTGCCACAACAGCTGACAATGGCGGATATCACGCCTTTGCCGCAATCCTGCTGATCGCCAGACGCTTACG
>NZ_QPIJ01000131.1 GCF_003336665.1 Vreelandella rituensis
GACGTTAGCACCGGGACGATCTTCCGGGGCGTGACACCCTTCTGGGTGGCCGGTACGCTACGCGCCATTCTGGTACTGGTGTTTCCGGGCATCGTGCTGTTCCTGCCACAACTGCTCTATTGACGGCAGTGTTACATGACCGATAGGGAAATGACTTTGATGGACGCTAACCACGAGCCTTTGGGTGGCGAAGAAGGGTCACGAAACTCTTCTACCACCGAGGAATTGCGTACTAAGGCCGAATTGGATCTCAACCAGTTCCTTCCTTATCGGCTCAACCGCCTGGCCGACCGCATCAGCGATGAACTGGCGCTGATGTACCAGGAGCGCTATGCACTCAATGTGGCTCAGTGGCGGGTACTGGCCTGGCTTAGCCATTGCGATGAGCTGACGGCGAAGAAGGTGTGCAGCTACACCAACATGGACAAGGCGCGCGTTTCGCGGGCGGTGCAGGCGCTGGAGGACCGTGGGCTGATTACCCGCACGCCGTCAGCCCGGGATCAGCGGCTACATGATCTGCATCTCACCGCCGCTGGGGAGTCTCTGCTCGCCGAGTTGATTCCCGAGGCCCAGGCTTGGGAGGCGGAGTTGGTCGAGACGTTGTCGGTAGGCGAGTATCGCGACCTGCTCCACGCCATGGGCAAGCTGGAGCGTCAGCTCGAGCGTCTGGGGCCGTCTTGTTGAGCAAGGCTCGAGAAATGCACTTTAGAGGGGCTACTTGAGAAAGCGGCCCTGGCTTTAAACATGTTTATCGTCTGTAGTGAGGTAATTAGTGTAACAGGAAGAAGACTTCTTCCTGTTCTATTCTCATGCGATCGGCTCAGTACAGTTGTTGTTATAAAAATATAATAAATTCAATGAATTGAAAATAATACTACTTAAGTATTATTACGTGAAGCCGCATAAGTCGTTGCGTTTACAACCGTCTTGCAGGCATTGTGTATATGAATGTGTTTCTTTTATTTCTAATCTGGAATAATTGCTGTATCACATTTTTGAGATTAGACGTGCCGCATGAAAGCTGCATTCGAGCACGATTTAGCTTCCACCATCCAACGAACGACCTTTCCACACAATAACAGCAACCAGGTCGTCACCGGTTCGTGACGACGGAGGTAAGGAAAATGAGCACAATGAAAAAGACCAGATTAAGCCTGATGATCGGTGCCTTGGCGGCCGCCACACTGAGCACGTCCGCCCTGGCCCAGACCACCATTACAGTAAGCACCTGGGCGGGGCCCAATCACGGCATCAACTCCATGGTCTGGCCGACATGGAAGGGCTGGATCGAAGAAGCCACCGATGGCCGTGTCACTGTCGAGGTCATCCATGACCTGGGGCCGCCGGACTCGCAGATGGAAATGGTTGCCGATGGCATCGCCGATGCGACCTGGGTGTTTCATGGCTACAACGCAGGCCGCTTCCTGGCGACCCAGCTGCCGGAATTCCCGACGTTCGAAGCCTTTTCCTCGGAGAATGCCTCCGCTGCCTATTGGCACACTCACCAGGAATACCTGGCTAAAGCCGGTGAACACCGCGGTGTAGATGTCGTGGCTGCGGGTGTCCATGGGCCGGGCTGGATCTTCAGCAGCGAGCTATACGAGACGCTTGACGATCTCGAAGGCGAGCGTATTCGCGTAGGTGGCGGTGTGATGGGGGACCTCTCCAATGCACTCGGCCTGACCGGTGTGGCCTTGCCGCCGACCGGTGTCTACGAAGCCGGTTCTCAGGGTGTCATCGACGGGGCCATGCTGGTGCCGGAAGGCCTGCGTAGCTTCCGTGTGGCGGAAGTCTTTCCCCATACGCTGATGGTCGATGGCGGCTTCTATCGCGGCAGCTTTACCATCGTGGTCAACCCGATGATCTGGGACCAGATGTCCGAGGAAGACCGCGAGGCTGTCCAGGAAGTGTCGGGTGAGCGTCTGTCACGTCTGTTCGGTTACATGATGGATGTTTCCGACGAGCGCGGTGTCGAGTTTGCCGAGGAAATGGGCCACACCTTCACCTCCCTGGGTGATGAAGATCTCGAAACCCTGCGCGGTATCAGTGATGACCTGATAGAAACTTGGTCTGAAAACGTCAGTGATCGCGGCGTGGATGCCGATGCTGCACTGGAATACTTCCATCAGCAGCTCGAAGAAGCTGCCGAACAAGACAGCGTTGCACCCCTGGTGCCGCAGTCGTAATTAGCCTTCGCCACCTGGAGGGCGATAATGCAGACCCTGACGAGTCGCTGGTCGAACGTCGGTAAGGTCATGCAGCTGGGACTGGAGGGGGTGGCGGGTGCCACCCTCTTTGCCTTGATGCTGCTGACCACCGCCGATGTCGTCGGCCGTTATTTCTTCAATGCCCCCATTCTCGGCACCGTCGAACTCACCCAGCAGATGCTGGCGGCGGTGGTGTTCC
>NZ_QPIJ01000132.1 GCF_003336665.1 Vreelandella rituensis
CCTTGGCGATGGCATCAATGGCGTCGCTGAAATGCATGAGACCTTTCCGTATCAGTTGCCTGACACGGAAAGGTCTCATGATCAGCTTGTTGAGAATAGGCTTAACTGACTGGCATTACCCTGGTGCAGTGCCTTGGCATGCTTGACCAGGCCGCTGCCATTGGTGGTCATGGCAAAATCACGCAGCCCTTCAAGGCGACCGATCGACTCGACCAGCGTTTCGATCCCCTGGCGCACCAGCGGCTCGCCGCCGGTGAGACGGATCTTCTCCACGCCCAGCTCGACGAAGGCTTGCGATACCGTGGCGATTTCCTCAAGGGTCAGCACTTGAGCGCGTGGCAGGAAGGTCATCTCCTCGGCCATGCAATAGACACAGCGAAAATCACAACGGTCGGTCACCGATAACCGAACATAACGAATCGTGCGGCCGAAGCCGTCAACAGGACACTCATTGGGTATTCTCCGTATGCACCTGCAGCCGGGCGATCAGCTCACCGACTTCAGCTGAAACTTCAGTCACCTCGTCCTCACCATAGAGCATTCCGCGCCGCTTGCGAAAGCCACGCTCATAGAGCTTGACGTGCTCGGTGGGTTCAACGCCTGCATTGGCCAGACAATGGCTGGCACAATGCAGCTGGCAGCCGTCGATTGCAATGATAGGACGACCGGAACGCGCCGTACGAACCAACCCTTTCACACCGCCGCCGACACCGGCGATACAGGACATTTCCGCTACACCGCTATGGTCCAGGCGCAGTGCCACGTCGTTAGCCAATTGCGCTACATCGGAGCAGCCGGAGCAGGCATACACCAGGGTGGCGGTCTTTTGACGGGCACGTTGTGGCATCAGGTATCTCCTTCCATCAGGCAATGACGCAAGCGTTCCTCATCGATGATCGCTAAATGGCGGCGATCCGCTTGTATGATCCCCCGGTCACGCAACTTGGCCAGCAAGCGTGACAGCGTTTCCGGGGTCATGGAAAGCTGAGCAGCAAGCCAATAGCGGGGAATGGTCAACGGCAATGTCTTGGGGCGCTGATGGCGTCCCGGGGGCAATTGGCGTAGCAAATAACTGACCAGCCTGGCCATGGCGTCAGACTGAGTTACCAGCACCAGGTCTTCTAGGCGCTCGCTCAACTCCAGGGCCATGCGGCTCATGAACTCAGCACGACAGGCGGGATAGGCATCCAATTGTTGACGACACTGTTCGGCGGGAATCGCCAGCACCCGGGTATTACGCAAGGCTTCCGCTGAATAGAGATAAAACCCGGTGTGCGATGCCATGCTCAGTTCGCCCAGGGTGCCGCCATGCTCCACGCAGCGTATGGTGGCCAGGCGTTTTTCGCCGACACCATGCACCAGGCGCACAGCGCCACTGAGTACGATATACAGCCAGTCCGCCCGGCCATTCTGGTGAAAAATCCACTCATGGGCTTTGAGCGTCTGCACGTGAGAATGCCTCAGTAACATTTCCACATCGTTGTTCTCAAGTGCGGCCAACCAGCTGACTCTCCGGATCAGCTCCCGCAGGTCGGTTGCCGTTGGCGGCCCCTCAGGTGAGGAATTATCTGCTGAAACAATAGGTAACGTCATCGCCTTTTTTTCACCTCACTGCGTGGATCCATGATCAGGTAACCGTGGACCACCACCGCGGCGCTCAACATATGTGACCCCTGGCAGGCTCATCACTCATCACACCGGCACCGCCGGGAACACGTATCAGCACTGGCAGACCGGTGGTGGGATTATCCGTACAACCACAGTTCATACGCTGACCTCCTGCGCTATTTCGGTGGAGCGGCTGGCACAGTGCTGGCTATCCGGCAGCACCATGGCCACGAAGTTGCAGGGCCGGGTGCGCGCATCCAGTTGTGCCGCGATAATATCATCCCAGGCGGTGGCGCAGGCCCTGGGCGATCCGGGCATGGCGAACACCAGGCTGCGGTTGGCCACGCCGGCCACCGCACGGGACTGCATCGTTGAGCCACCGATCGTCGCGTAAGAGCGCTGACGGAACAACTCGCCGTAGCCATCGATGGTCTTGTCGAACAGCGGCGCCAACGCTTCCGGCGTGGTGTCACGCACCGTGAACCCCGTGCCACCGTTGACCAGCACCGCCTGGATATCCGCGCGGGCGATCCAGTCGCTGACCACCGCCCGGATACGATAGATATCGTCGGCGACGATGCGGCGCTCGACCAGCACATGGCCGGCCGTGAGCAGGCGCTCGCTGAGCAGGTCGCCGCTGCC
>NZ_QPIJ01000133.1 GCF_003336665.1 Vreelandella rituensis
ATCTTCGAGCATCTGCCTTGCGCCAAGACGCCGGACGCGGTGCGATCGCTACTGCCACAACAGCTGACAATGGCGGATATCACGCCTTTGCCGCAATCCTGCTGATCGCCAGACGCTTACGTTCGTGCACACGAATTCGTTTCGGACAGATTTGCCACAGTACCGAAACCGCACGGTTGTCCCACTTGATCGCCCTTCGGACGATAGCAGGGATCTCATCAACGCTGCCGTTCAGGGGCTGAGACAGCTATGGCGTAAAGGATATGCTTACCACAAGGTGGGGGTGATGCTGTTAGACCTCTCACCAAAAGCCAACCGCCAGCTTACCCTAACTGAAACATCCCAGACGGAAGCGGAGGCGCGTAGAAGTGAACGGTTAATGGACACCGTAGACCGCCTAAATCGGGAGCTAGGCAGAGGAACCATTCAGCTTGGCCTACCCCGCGCAGGCAATGCCTGGGCACTGCGCAGCGAACATCGCACGCCACGTTATACGACTCGTTGGGATGAGTTGGTGAACGTCAGGTTGTGAGCACCTGGTAGGCTGCTGACGACCCAAAGCAGTCTTTTAGACAGATTGCATATGAAGTCTGAGGAATCCCCTCGAACTTTTCTATCCATCGCATAAGGCCTGCTTTTTGACTTCCCTTTGGAGGCTCGTCAGGACTGTCTTCCAAGAGAGCCAGGGGACAGCGCCGCGATCAACAGCAGGATTTCGATGCGTTTGCCCTGGTGAGACGGGTGTATGCCGAAGCCCAACCCCAACCCAAACAAGGGGCTTTTGATGTCACGGAAACCCTCTTTAATCTGCATGCGCTGTTGGTAGATAGATACCCGCTTGTCTGCCAGCGTTGAGCGTTCCGGCAGGTTGCTGACCAGCACCCAAGGCTCCTTCTGGCGCCGGGCTATTGCCCGACTGGCGCTATTCTGAGAGATTTGGTCTCCCTTGTTGCGATGTTTGCGCGCCTGCGGCGGCCGATGGTAGAGCAGTGAACGGGTTGCTTTCAGCGATCTGGAAGGAGCCCACGGCACGCGATACCGATGCCACTCATGCCCTCGCAGCTGGCAGCGAACCGGACTACGCACCCGGCCGACGTAGTACCACCCACGCGCCTCAACTGCTCGGAACCAGGGGTTACGAAAGCCGGCATCGGTGATCAGAATCGGCGCGGCATTGTCGGGCAGTATCTCGGCCAGGGCAGCCAACAAGCACGCCTCACCGTGTTGGCTGCCATCCTTGTGGTGGACCATTTCGAAGATCGGCAGCGATCGACCGGCAAAGGGGACCGCGGCGCGCAGTAAAAACTGCCGGCCGCGGTCATCGATCGTCGACCAGTTCACCAGAATCATCAGACGTGTGGTGTGGCCGATCAGCAGGCTGGCCACGAGCCAATAAAACAGAGGCCGCTCCTGATGCAGGTGAGGGTTATCCAGTAGTCGGTCGACCCACTTGATGGTGTGCTTGGTCGCCACGGATCCTGGCAAGGCGCGGTCCAAGGCAGTCAAGCCCAGGCGGCGTTCCCCCAGCAGGGCACCCACTATATCGAGCAGTGTCTTAAGGCATTGGGTATGGATCGCGGGGAGTGATGAGGTCAACAGATTATGCAAGAATTGAGGGGCCTGCATGGGTCTCCTTTGGCATATTGTTGGTTTGGCGATTAACAACATGCCAAAGGAGACCCATGCAGGTCTTTTCAATTATATCGCTATGATTTAATTACTTATTTCGTGGGGGTCCGTCAGATATGAAGTGCTACTCAACGGATTAAGTGTAGCCAAAACCTTCCATGATGGCAGACGGTTTATCGCTGGAAACTACCAGTTCCCCGATGATATGCCTCGGTCATAAATCGTGTGACGTGGCATAAACCTGAACCACCGTGAGTAGTATCACTACCATACCTTTGTAAGTCATTGTTGACACAGTAGAACTAATCAAAATTCAGTATATACCAGTGCAATGTGCAATGCGAGCTATGGTGACTTCTGGTGTATGGGAGGAAGTAGGAAGGGTGGCGTATCCTGTTGATTGATCACGACCAAGATCTCAACCAACAAGAGTGGATACGCCATGACCGATTCTACCCTCCA
>NZ_QPIJ01000134.1 GCF_003336665.1 Vreelandella rituensis
CGCTGGGTCAGCGCCTTCACCTCAGCCTTGAACTGGGCTTCCAGCTTCTTGGCATGGCCATACGACAGCGCCTTGTGCTTGCTGGCATTGGCCTTGAGCTTGGTGCCGTCCAGGGCGATGGCACCCAGCTTGAGCAGTTTCATCTCGCGGGCCAGCAGCAGCACCTGGACGAACAGCTGCTCCAGTTCCGGCAGGAAGCGCCGCCGGAAGGTGGCCAGGGTGTCGTGATCGGGATGGGTGTTGGCGGCCAGATAGCGGAACGCCACCGAGTCATAGGTGGCTCGTTCGATCTTGCGGCTGGAATACACCCCGGTGGCATAGCCGTAGACCAACAGGCCCAGCAACACGGCGGGGTGATGCGCCTTGTGTCCCCGACCGGCGTACCGCCGCGTCAGTGCCGAGAGGTCCAGCTGCTCGACGACGTCCACGACGAAGCGCGCCAGGTGGTCATCGGGCAGCCATTCGTCCACGGAAGGCGGCAGAAGATAGTCGGTCTGGCGGTCAACGGGGATGAAGCGGCTCATGGCGTCGTTCCGGTGGGGTGGCAGGAGGCAAGTATCTCATGACGTTATCTAAAATCCGACAGACTGCTAGAGGTTGACGTGTTGACTATGCAATACACTTTATGTTGCTTTTATTGCAACAAGCAGTGAAACAGGAAGGTGTTGTCTCATGTTACGGGCACGGGCATAGAGGATACGTAGCTCGGAAATGCTTTTCCCAACCGGCTGCACCTCGCCCGAGTTGCTTAGACGCAAATTGAAATAGTCTTACTTAATACCGGATAACGACCGCGGCGAGCGTAACGACAGCGAGCACGGCGGTACCGTGCTCGCGTCAGGCTCATTATGTATGGCGCGATTCAGAACTTTAGGTGCTCTGATCGACCAAGTTGTCTTCGCTCATGCCTTCTTCGTCGCCCACCGCCTCGAGCTGTTCGAGGAAGAAGGCGCGGGCGGCCTCGCCGTCAACACCGCGCTCGCTGGCCTCGGCTTCCCACTGCTCCGGCAGGTCCGCCACCATCTGTTTGAAGCGTTCCACTTCTTCATCAGGCAGCTCGATAAAGGTGTTGCCCTGCTCCTCGGCGAACTCGACGCCGCGCTCGTCCACCACATCCATCATGTAGCCGAACAGGCGGGAAAGCCGCTCGCCCGAGACCTCTTCGATGGCTGCACGATCCTCTTCGGAGAGCGACGCCCAGGTATCGGGATTGATCACCAGCGAGAAGCTACCACGGTAGAAGCCGCCTGGCATCTGCACTGTATAGGGCAGCACTTCGGCCAGGCGGAAGCTCTTGAGTCCTTCTAACGTCAGCATGGCGCCGTCAATGACGCCCTGTGTGGCGGCCTCGTAGGTGCCGGCCGGAGGCAGCGCTACACCGGTGAGCTCGAGTGCGTTGGAGATGTCGGCCATGGTCCCGCCGCCGATGCGCACGCGCTTGCCGTCAAGGTCATCGAGGCTGTCGATCGATTCGTCGAGGTAGAGTGCGCCGGGTCCATGCACCCCGAGACCAATTACCTCGACGCCGCGGTGCTCGCCGGCCTCGGCCAGGTAGTCGTTATGGGTGCGCCAGTAGGCCACCGAGGCGTCCTCGGAGGAGAAGTCCTCGAAGGTGGGCAGCTCGGGCAACTTGGTCAGCTCGAAACGCCCTGGCATTAGACCGTGGAACAGCCAAGTGGCGTCGGCTACCCCGTCGGCCACCAGCTCCATTTGGGCATCAGGCGGACCCAGGTCGTGGATCACGTTGACAGTAACGCGACCCTCTGTAGCCTCCTCCACCCAACTGCCCCAGGTCGGCCAGACGATGGTATTGACGCCGTGATTAGGCCCCGCCCAGGTGCTGACCTGCAGCTCGGTGGCGGCCGTGGCGCCCTGGAAGGCCCCCAGGGTCATCAGGGCGGAGAATGTCGTCACTGTTGCCAATTTTTTCATTGTTGATTTCCTTTGTTATTCACTTCAGCCCGGGTTATTCACGACGCAGGCCTGAAAACGAAGATAGCGAATGGTAACCTCTATAAAAATCAGTACGTTCCGGCAAGAACCTGATGCAAGAGGACCATTCGCTATGGGTGAAAGA
>NZ_QPIJ01000135.1 GCF_003336665.1 Vreelandella rituensis
AGGCAATACGGACATTTTTGTTGGCGAGCGCAACGGCCGCCCTGTTTTTGCCAACACGACTGACTAAATCACGTAACCACCGACTTCTGGCATCTTGTTTATCGCCCAGGACACGAATGGCAGCGTGCCCCCCTCGTATAAGCGCGCATTTAAGGGATAGTTGCCCAGTGCGCCCAATGCCTCGCATAGTGGCTGAGCCGCCGCTACTATATTGCTTTGGCGTCAGGCCAATGTAGGCAGAGGCCTGACGGCCATTCTCGAAAGCTCGACCGTCACCTAACGCACTGTAAAGTTGCGTCGCTGATACTATGCCGATACCTTCAATGGCCATCAGTTGACGGCAGGGGGCGAACGCACGACTGACTTGCTCCACTTGTTGATCAAGATCCAGAAGGCGGTTGTTGAGTTGCTCCAGTTCTTCCATTTGCTCAGTCAGCAGCTGACGCATCAACATGGTCAGTTCATTTTCCGCATCTTCGACTGCCCGCCAAACGGCTTGGGTCAGTGATTTTTGTCCACGGCCACAAATAATGCCGTATTCCTGTAATAGACCATGCATCTGGTGGGTCAATTGAGTCCGTTGCTTGATACAGCGATCACGGATTCGATGCAGACTCTGGATGTCCTGTTGTTCTATTGCCTTGGTAGGCACGAAACGCATATCAGGGCGTAAACCAGCCTCGACAATCGCCAGCGCATCATTGGCATCCGTTTTATGTCCCTTGCGAAACGGGGTGACGAACTGGGGTGAAATCAGCCGACGACATGCCCTAACGCCTTTATTTGTCGTGCCCAATAATGTGAACCCCCGCATGCTTCCATAAAGACCCGGCATGGGGGCTGCTGACGCAGGAAGTCGGGCACTTCTCGTCGCTTCAATGCCTTGTTGACATGAACTTTCTGGTTGCGTGTATCAACGATGCACACTTGGAAAACCCGCTTTGCCAAATCAATTCCAATCGCTTTATGCTGATGCATGACGCTTCCCCTTTTTCCATTGATGCACGTAGTGACTATCCATGTAGCTCGATGAAGCTTTAGGAGGGGAGGAGTCCCTTTCATTGGGGATACAAGCGCGGCGTCCGAGAGGACGCCTTGTTTTCTTACGTAAATTATACTAAGCTGTAAGTCATGAAAGCCGAACGCGCCTACAAGTACCGATTCTACCCGACGCCCGAGCAGGAAATCCTGCTGGCGCGGACGTTTGGGTGCGTGCGGGTTGTCTGGAACGCGGTGCTGCGACATCGCACCGATGCGTTTTACGAGCGCAAAGAGAAAATCGGCTACAACGACGCCAGTGCGTTCCTGACTCAGTTGAAAAAACAGCCTGACACCGCGTTCCTGGCCGAGGTCAGTTCGGTGCCCTTGCAGCAATGCCTGCGCCATCAACAATCGGCCTTCAAGCACTTCTTTGCCAAGCGCGCACGATACCCGCGATTCAAGTCAAAGAAGCAGCGGCAGTCCGCCACCTTTGCCAGTTCGGCGTTTGCGTATCGCAACGGCCAGATCACGCTGGCCAAGTGCCAGGAACCCCTCAGCATCCGCTGGAGTCGCGTGCTTCCGTCAGCCCCCAGCACCGTTACCGTGTCCCAAGACCGCGCCGGTCGCTATTTCATTAGCTGCCTGTGCAAAGTGGACGCCGAATCACTGTCCATTACCCCCAAGATGGTGGGTATCGATCTCGGGCTGAAAGACCTATTCGTGACCAGTGACGGCAAGCGCGTCAATAACCCCCGCCATACGGCGCGTCACGCGCGCCAACTGGCGCGGGCGCAACGGCAACTGAGCCGTAAGCAAAAAGGCTCCAACAATCGGGCGAAAGCCAAGCAGAAAGTGGCCAGGCGCCACGCGAAAATCGCCGATGCCCGGCTTGACCACCTTCATAAACTCACCCGGCAGATCGTCAACGAGAACCAAGTGATCTGTG
>NZ_QPIJ01000136.1 GCF_003336665.1 Vreelandella rituensis
AGCATCAATGAGGAACGTTATCTCGACATCTGGATGCCCCGTGAAATGGGTTGCCAAGCATCCTCGCGCGATGCGTAGACCCCACTTTACCCCAGAGTTTGCTAGATTGTTGCCGGTGCTACCACGCCCCCTTGTGGCACGCCGTCATGAGCCGCATGGAACAGCCCCTTGTCGACATGCCCTGCTTTGATGAATCGCCATAACAGCGCCAGGAAACGGCCGTCCCGAATCCGTTTGCGGACACACCGCATAAGCTTTCTATGGTGAACCGTGTCGAAGTAGCTCGCGAGATCACCTTCGATGACCCAGCGACCTTTTGTTTCTCCACTGTCCGTCAACTGAAGTTTCACGGTGCGGATAGCATGGTGCACGCTGCGTTCTGGCCGGAACCCATAGGAGAGACGATGGAAATCGCTTTCCCAAATAGGCTCCATGGCCATTAGCATCGCACGTTGCACAATCCTGTCACGCAAGGTCGGTATCCCCAGCGGGCGCTGTTTGCCGCTGGATTTTGGAATGTAAATGCGACGTGCTGGCTGCGGCTGATAAGTGCCGTCCAGCAGTTCAATACGAATTTCCTCCAGATGCTGGCTGAAATTCTGCTCAAACGCTCGCCGATCTACTCTGTCAATACCAGCAGTTCTGGCCCCTGACGACGCCAGCGTTCTGAACGCCGCTTCCTGGAGCCAGTCACGCCGTGCAATCAGTCTCAACAGCCGATCGAACCGTCGGTTCGAATCCGCTGTTGACCACATTGCCAGCTTGCTTTGCATTTCCCCGATTATCAAAGGTCTTCACCTCTCTGGGTCAGGTAATCCGTGGAGCAAGCCACTTGAACTGCCTCCCTTCGCCATGTGGTGGGCTTTCCCCACCTCGGACTACTACGGAGGCTCCGCCAGCTTGTCGGGCGTCGGGGTCGCACTCCCTTGGCATCCCGAGCAAGCCTTCCCTCGTTCACATGCTGGACTCAAGCATACGGAGGAGGTTGCCGATCGCAGTCTTTACCCTTGCATGCTGCAAGTTGGCGCACCTGCCACGAGTTAGCTGCGCACTGCTCGTGACTCCGCCGGTGGCGGGCTACTTATCCACCACCGGCAGCAGCAGCGGGCCATACCTGTACCCATTGCTGAGGATGCGCATCTCCTGTCAAGCCGTGTAGGAGATGGCGACATTTCAGCCCACAGACGCGGATGAATCGGTTCGTGTTCCTCAACCTTTCCGTACTCAGCCTAGAGGTGCATCTTGGCGTAACGGCTTCGCCTCACACCCCGTTTCCCACGGGTTACGTCACCCTGCCAGTGCACAGCAGGTCACCGCCGCTTCGGCTCAAGCTCTCTCACAGCAGAGAGCCGCCCTTCGCTGAGAACATCCTGTCCGACACGAAGGTATTCCAGTCATGCTTGTGCCCGTTCAACTGCTTCCCGCAGCCGTCAGGGTCGAGGCACACAATAGCTGATGTCCCAGCTCCAGACCTGGTTCGGCCCTGTCGCCGTAAAGCTGGTGGGCGCGGGCACTTGGCGGCGTGGTTTCATACGGCCTCGATGGTGCTGCTGTTGATGCTTTTTCAATACCCGATAGAACGACGATTCGGAAGCCAGGTAGACGCCTTGATCCGCCAGTAATGGTACGATCTGAGACGGCGGCAAGCTCTGATACTCGGGGCGATGACAGGCGTTTAAAATCTGAGAGATCCCCGCGAATATTTTCAATAAAATCAGCAGGTAATGTTGAAAGAGCCTGCATGGGTCGGCATGTTGTTAATCGCCAAACAAACAATATGCCTAAGGAGATCCATGCAGGCCCCTCAATTCTTGCACAACTGGCTGACATCAGCACTCCCCTCTATTCATGCCAAACGCCTTCAGGCACTACTGGATACGGTCGGTGCCTTGCTGACGGAGCGTCGACTGGG
>NZ_QPIJ01000137.1 GCF_003336665.1 Vreelandella rituensis
GGTTGTCGCTTTACTGTCCGAGCCTGAGCGTCTGAAGCAAGAATATGAGCGCCGCCTGGATATAATCGAAGATAAGGACAAAGAAGGCACTGATACGGCTGCCTTTGAAAAGCAAAAACGTTATCTTCAGCAAGCTAAATCACGACTTATTGACAGCTATGCTGAAGGCGTTATCGAGAAATCAGACTTTGATCCCAAAGTACAGCAAATTAAATGCCGGCTGCAGCAGCTAGACATCCAAATAGAAGCATCAAAGCGCCATCACATGGGCCAGTCTGAGCTGTTCCTCATCATCAGCCGACTCGACGAGTTTGCAGCTGCTGTCAATGGTCAATTAGCAACAACTGATTTTACTTTGCAGCGTGAGATTATTCGCGCCCTGGTCAAGCGCATCGAAATTTACAAAGAAGAGATTGTGATAGTGTTCAGAGTGGATCCAGATCCAGGGTGTAATGTTGGACAAAAGGCGACTGACTCAGTAGGTGGAGGCTCAATTATGCAAGATCGTAAGTGGCGTAACTATGCTTCCTTGTGGAGTACCCTTAAGGGAGTTGTGGAATGTTCCTTTTTTGTTGGCACCGCTTATACTGCCGTCAAATGTAACATAGCCCGCCCTAAGGGATTTCCATATAAGGTTAATAAAACGTTCGTCTATGATCTTTTTCCGCAGAATGTCTATAAGTTTTTTGTGTGAGATAGCGTCAAAGAAGCCTTTGATGTCTCCCTCAACAATCCACTTTACATTCGACCATGTCATCACCTGTTTTAGCGCGGTGTGACAGCCCCTTTCGGGACGGAAGCCATGACTGGACTCACTGAACGAAGGTTCGTAAATTGCCGTCAGTATCATTTCGATGGCTTTTTGTACGATTTTCTCGTTCGGTGGTGCTATCCCTAGAGGTCTGGTTTTACCGTTTCTCTTAGGGATGTCGACGCGACGGCTAGGCGAGAATTGGAAGCTCTCGTCTTTTAGCCTTTCGATAGTTCTTCTAAGGGAGGCCAAAGAAGTCCCATCCAGCGTCTTCCCATTTGAACCAGGAGTCATATTCCCAGCTTTGCTCTTGATGGTTTCGTATGCTGCTATCAGCACATCCTCCTTGAGGAGCAGTCTGTAGACATCCCGATTCACCCACTCTCCATTAGCGGTGTTGAGTTGTCGAAGCTTCTCAATTCTTCTTAGTCCGTTCATGTCATCCGACATAACTAAGATTCCTATCGAAGTCCAATCCTGCCATCCTTCGTCTTCTTTGGGCGTTACCCCAACCACATTCCCCGAAGGGAACGACTATTACGATGGCTCCGTCACCATAGGGATTACTCCCCTTAGGCGATCCCGAAGTTACTTGCACCCTGTCCTTCCAACGACTTAGGTTCCCCTTACATTCATCTCTCGCACATAGCGACAGTCCCGCCCCCGATGTCTCCCCAGAGTACACTGCCCTTACTCTGGAGGGGGTGGCCTGCTCGTAAGTTACCGTGAGCAGGGGTCGTCCGCTCTTGAACCGACTTGAATTAGGGTTCAGCCAATCAGGCTTAACCATATCGTTTTTGGTTGATAAGCTTATTGGAGATGGTAACTTCTCCTCACTCACCTTTTCCACGCATGCTTTGTTCGCCACGAGGCTTTCCCCCTTGGCTAAGCGTGGTACTTTACCTACCTTGACATCAGTAGGGCTCCTTCCTTGAGCATACAGAGGTGCAGCCGCATCGGCGCACGCAGAAACGGACAGCCCTTCCGCCTTCAACTTCAAAATGCCTTGACGCTTGATGTTAAGCGCCGCGTTGATGTCCCGGTCGCTATCTAAACACTCTAACCCTGTCGGTGAGTGAATGCCTTTATCCATGGAGCTTCATACTTTGTAGACAATTCTATATAGAAGAATCATGAAGCTTTCCATATACA
>NZ_QPIJ01000138.1 GCF_003336665.1 Vreelandella rituensis
AGGGCGTTGTGGACACGCCCATGTCAATTACGCACATTGATCACCCATTGACATTAGAAGCTCGCCAACGAGCGAGTGAAACCACGTCTAACGGCGCAGCCGCTTAGGCGTGGTAGTTCATGTTGTGCTACGCTGAATTTACTCTCGGTCAAAAGCGTACGCTCAATCGAAAGCAGCATATATTCTTGAGCGAAAACACCAGCAGGAGCGAAGCGAATGAGCGCGACTGTCGAAGCCAATGTTCGTCCGGATTACGATGACGAGCTGCAAAAAATTGCCGACTATGTTCTCGAGTACAGGATCGAAAGCAGCGAAGCTTGGGATGCCGCCCGAAACTGTTTGATGGATACTTTGGGCTGTGGCTTGTTGGCGTTGCGTTTTCCGGAATGTACCAAGCACCTCGGGCCGCTTGTTGAGGGCACGATAGTGCCGCATGGTGCCCGCGTGCCGGGCACTTCCTTTCGCCTTGATCCGGTCAAGGCAGCCTGGGACATTGGTGCGATTATTCGCTGGCTGGATTATAACGACACCTGGCTGGCGGCGGAGTGGGGGCATCCTTCCGATAACTTGGGGGGAATTCTGGCGGTGGCCGACCATCTTTCGCAAAAACGCCTGGCTGAAGGTGATGAGCCGCTGAGCATGCGCGATGTGCTCGAAGCCATGATCATGGCCCATGAGATTCAGGGCGTGCTGGCGTTGGATAATTCCTTCAACCGTGTAGGACTCGATCATGTGGTGCTGGTCAAGGTGGCGACAACCGCCGTGGTGGCGAAGATGATGGGCGCCAGCCGCGAGCAGCTGCTCTCCGCTCTTTCCCATGCCTTCGTCGATGGCCAGAGCCTGCGCACCTATCGCCATGCGCCAAACGCCGGCTCACGCAAGAGCTGGGCGGCTGGCGATGCCACTTCTCGGGGCGTGCGCCTGGCGGATATCGCCATGCGCGGCGAAATGGGTGTTCCAGGCGCGCTCACGGCACCGCAGTGGGGCTTCTACGACGTCTTGTTCAGTCATACTAACAAGGATCTGGCGCTGAAGCCCGAAAGCGAACGCAAGTTCAGTTTCCAACGCGATTTCGGCAGTTATGTGATGGAGCACATTCTGTTCAAGATCTCCTTCCCGGCGGAGTTTCATTCCCAGACGGCTTGTGAAGCTGCCGTGACGCTGCATCCGCAGGTCAAGGGTCGCCTGGATGATATCCAGAAAATCGTCCTGACCACTCACGACTCGGCGATTCGCATCATTTCCAAGTCGGGTAAGCTGGCCAATCCGGCCGACCGTGACCACTGCCTGCAGTACATGACTGCGGTGCCGTTAGCTTTCGGTAACTTGGTGGCCGAGCATTACGAGGATGATTTTCACGCGGCTCACCCGATCATCGATCAGTTGCGCGACAAGATGGAAGTGGTGGAGGACGAGGGATACTCCAAGGATTATCACGACCCCCAGAAGCGCTCCATTGCCAATGCGATTCAGGTTTTCTTCAAGGACGGCACTTCTACGGATAAGGTCGCCGTTGAATATCCTATCGGGCATCGGCGGCGTCGCCCTGAAGGTATCACAGTGTTGGAGGACAAGTTCAGGCGTAATCTGGCGACGCGCTTTCCGCAGGGTCGTACCCATGAAATCTTCGAGCTGTGTAAGGATCAGTCGCGTCTTGAGAGTATGCCGGTGAACAAGTTTGTGGACTTGTTCGTGATCTAGGAGACTGTCGGATTTTAGATAACGTCATGAGATACTTGCCTCCTGCCACCCCACCGGAACGACGCCATGAGCCGCTTCATCCCCGTTGATCGCCAGACCGACTATCTTCTGCCGCC
>NZ_QPIJ01000139.1 GCF_003336665.1 Vreelandella rituensis
AATAGAGCAGTTGTGGCAGGAACAGCACGATGCCCGGAAACACCAGTACCAGAATGGCGCGTAGCGTACCGGCCACCCAGAAGGGTGTCACGCCCCGGAAGATCGTCCCGGTGCTAACGTCCGGCAGCACCGCCCGCAGCACGAAGACGTTCATTCCCACCGGCGGCGTGATCAGGCTGATCTCGATCACGATCACCACCAGAATGCCGAACCACACCAGGTCGTAGCCCAGCCCCGCCACCACCGGAAAGAACACCGGCACGGTGAGCAGCAGCATCGACATGCTCTCGAACACGCAGCCCAGCACCACGTAGATCGCCAGGATCACCAGGATCACCACGAAGGGCGCCACATTGAGCCCGTTGACCAGCGCCAGCAGGTCGTTGGGCAAGCCCGCCCGGTTGATGAAGTTGGCGAAGATCAGGGCGGTGAGCACCACGGCAAACAACATGGCGGTGGTGCGCACCGTATCCATCAGTACATTCATCAGCACCCCGGGCGTCAGGGCACGCTTGAGCAGGGCGATGACGAAGGCGCCCATCGCCCCGATGCCCGCGGCTTCGGTGGGCGTGAATATGCCCATGTAGATGCCGCCGATCACCAGCACGAACAGCGCCACGGTGCTGCCCACGTCCTTGAGCGCCGCCAGACGCTCGCCCCAGGGCACCTTCTCGGCTGCCGGGCCTGCGTCGGGGTCGCGCCACAGCACCCATTTCACCGCCCCCAGGTACATCACGATGCCCAGTATTCCGGGGATGAAGCCGGCCGCGAACAGCTCGCGAATACTGGTCTCGGTGATGATGCCGTAGATCACCAGCATCACGCTGGGGGGAATCAATATCCCCAGGGTGCCGCCCGCGGCAATCGAGGCGGCGGCCAGGGAGTCCTTGTAGCCGTACTTGCGCATCTGCGGCATGGCCACCCGGCCCATGGTGGCGCAAGTGGCCAGGCTCGACCCGCAGATGGCGCTGAACCCGCCGCAGGCGACGATGGTGGCCATGGCCTGGCCGCCCTTGCGGTGGCCGAGAAAACCGTTGGAGGCCCGGAACAGCGCATCCGAAAGCCCCGCATGCGAGACCAGGTTACCCATCAGGATGAACAGCGGAATCACCGACAGGCCGTAGCTCATGGCGGTGTCCACCACCCGGCGCGAGGCCATGGCTTCGGCGGCGCCCCAGTTGCCGGTCAGGTAATAAAAGCCCACGAACCCCACGATGCCCATGGCGAAGGCCAGCGGCAGGCGCAGGAACACCAGAATCAACAGGCCGGCAAAGCCGTAGAGTGCTTCAATCATGCGTGTCTCCCTGCTGTTTGTCGGTGTCGGGCTTGGTCGGGCTGACCGGGCCGCCGCGTTCGACGACGCCAACCCCCTCGAGCAGGTAGCCAATCGCCCGCCCCAGGGTGAGCAGCGCGGAAAGGAACAACATGAGGGCGATCAGGTAGATCAGGTAGCCGTTGGGAATGCGCAGGAACTCGGTCACGTCGCCCCAGGCGAAGGCCCGCTCGCCCAGGGACCAGACGCGGCCGGCGATCACCCACAGCGCCAGGGCGACCACCAGGTTGACGACCAATTGGCGCAACCAGATGAAGCGCGATGGAAACACCGCGTCCAGCAGGTCGACGCTGATGTGCTCCTCTCGCCAGCAGGCCACCGGCAGCGACAGGAACACCACCGCCGCCAGCATCTGCTGGGTGAGTTCGACGGTGCCGAGAATGGGGGCATTGAAGAAATAACGGCCGACGACATCGGCGGTGGTCAGCAGCATCAAGGCAAAGAGGGTGGC
>NZ_QPIJ01000014.1 GCF_003336665.1 Vreelandella rituensis
TCAAGAGCGCATTGACTTCATGGTCGCAGGCCAGGTGCCACCGGTGGCCATCCAAATGAGGCTTCTCGTGCAAGTGGCCAGCGACGCAATGCCAGACCAGATGGGCCTGTAAAAAGGCGCGGGTGGTGGCATTTAACCCAGCGCTGTAAGCCGCGTTGAAAAACAATGACTGACCATCCGTAGTCGCAGTGGCGAGGCGGTCATCAAGCACCGGCACCAGTGCCAGGCCATCCGCAAGCATTGTCATTAACGGGTGGTGCCGACGCCAGGCGTCACGATCAGCTTGCCATAAGGTCAGTTGTTCATTTTTGATACAGGGGATATCTGAGAGAACTGGCTTCATGTCGAGGACCTGGCATTGTGCGGTGAACATACTGGCTCCTGATGCTTCCCTTGAGAACACCTCCACCATGACAGGGCCTAACGACAAAACATGTCGGATAACCTTGATTATCCACTCCCCGTCCAGGTATTTTCACACACCGAGGTACCGGCATCGCCGTATCCTCGTACACCATCATCGCAGACCATAGCACCTGGCATGTTGGTATCGGCAACGGTGGCCGGGGTGGCGACGACAGCATCTCAACCAGCCGTTGCCATGTTACCAGTTCACCCATATGTGCCAAGAACCGTTCCCGGCGGGTGACCTTCTTCTTGTTCTGCTTCATCAAGGCACGGATGTGCCGTTCGGTTCAGCCAGTTTCAACAGGGAGATCAGCTGTGTTCCACGCCGCCCACGACCCCGGGGTGTTCGCCACGTCGGAGAAGCCAGCTCGCTTCAGAATGCTGGCGGCAATGGAGGCACTATAGCCTGAACCGCAGTAGGTGACGGTGGTCTTGTTCGGATCCAGCTCGTCAAGCTGATCGGCAAGATGGGCGACGAAGATATGCTTTGCGCCAGGCACCCGACCATTGGCAACCTCATTCGGACTGCGCACATCGAGCACTTGAACATTGGGCTCTTCGCGCCGGGCGTTCAGCTCGTGGACGGTCCATTCCTGCAGCATGTTCAGCGGCAGGGCCGTGTTTTGCCAATCCGTCATGCCATTGCGCAGGTAACCACGGATGTCATCCAGACCGATGCGGTAGAGCTGGGTAATGGCTTGATGGACATCGTCTGCCGACTCGCCCACCAACAGGATCGGGCGGGAGTCATCGAGCATCCATCCCGCCCAATTGACGAACTCGTTACGCAACGCAATGTTGATCGCCCCCGGCACATGTCCACCGCCGAATGCCAGTATCGAACGAATGTCCACGACCTGCATGTTGGCGTTGCCGGCTAGTTCCTGGAAGTCTTGAGGCGACAGCGGCGGAGGCAGCGATGGGCCTTCCATCTGTACGGCGGGACAGACGTTCACCTTCTTCAGGCGCGCATAGTGACGCGGCGGTTCTGGCATATCGGCAAGCAGCCAGTCGATGAACGCCTCTTCGCTGCGCTCTTCCTGGAGGGCAGGATTAAAGAGCCGCTCGTTGCCAAGCGTGGAATGACGCCGGTCACCGATCGACTTGCCGCACGCCGAACCGGCACCATGGCAGGGATACACTTCTATCCGGTCGCCCAGTGGTAGATAGCGATCGAAGAGGCTGTGGAACAGCTTGCCAGCCAGCTTCCGCTCGCTGCCTTCCCCAAGCAAATCGGGTCGCCCGACGTCTAGGTTGAACAGGGTGTCGCCGGTGAACAGTGCGATGGGCTCGCTACCCTGCTGCGTATCGAACAGCTGCAGAGAAACGTGCTCTGGCGTATGGCCCGGCGAATGCATGATCTGCAGCCTTACCTGACCGAGCTCCAATGTCTCGCCATCGCTGACTTGGCAAAGCTCGAACTGGTAGGCATCGGAATGGCCGCCAATGATCTGCGCGCCGGTGTGACTCGCTAGCGCCTGGGCACCGGATACGAAATCTGCGTGAATGTGTGTTTCGATGGCATAGGCAATTCGCAGGCCTTGTTCCTTTGCCATCTGCAAGTAGATATCGATATCGCGACGTGGGTCGATTACCGCAGCCACTGCCGCCTTGCTGTCGCCGACCAGATAGGAAATCTGCGCCAAGCCAGCTGTATAAACAGGCTCAAAAATAAGCATCGCTACCTCCGTTAAAATATGAGACGTAATAGCCCGATTTTTTCTGAAAACGTGAGTGCTTCGCCATTTAATATAGCTATTACCGCAAACTTGTCTCATCTCTGCCGCGACCCAGCAACTTGGATTGCTATCTAGCCTTGGCATAGCCGCTAAAATGTCGCCATCATGTAGAGTGCGTACAAAGCGTTGATGCTTACTTACCGGACATTAGCGGTGAAATTGTGGCCTATATTCGAGATGGCCACGCCTTTCATATCCCCGAGTACTTTTTTGTCCTCCAAAGCGTCAACAGTAGAGCTGTGGTGTCTCCGCAAGAAAACTGTTGCCAGATCACAGCTGTTAAAGCGACGACCCAAAGCGGCCTTTTAGGAGCTTTGCATATAAGCTCAAAGCGTCGCTTTGTACTTCGAATGGGAATGCTTGTCGGCGTTAGTCAAGTCATCACAATCAGCCGGATGTAGAGGTACAGAGATGCAGGGCACTCTGCGAACTCAACATCGAAGTCGAGGCACGATAGGCTATACTTGAACGGTAATCCGGGAGGAGATTTAAGAAGAGGAGGTAGCATCCGACTACTTTAAGGGGGAGACTCTGAGCCGATGACACAGGGAGCCTCAAGGAAGCGGCGCTGGTGGTGGCTCGTGCTGCTGTTGGTGGTGCTGGTCGTGGTCATCGTGCAGCTGATGTCATGGAACGTCTTCAAGCCGTTGATCGTCGAGCGTCTCGAGGCGGCGAGCGGACGCTCAGTAGCCATCGAGGGCGATATCACCGTCGAGCTGCTCCCGCGCCCGAAGATCTCGCTGCACGACGTCAAGATCGGCAACCCGGAATGGGCAGCCTCGCCGCAGATGCTGGAGGCGCGGCGCGTCAGTGTCTCGCCATCGCTTGGCGATTTGCTCGATGGCGAGTTCGTGCTGGACGCGGTCGAGATGGCCGGCCCCACCCTCACCCTCGAACAGCGCCATGACGCCCCCGGCAATTGGGTGTTTCGGAATGCGCAGGGCACGACAGCCGAGTCGTCGGCTGCCGGCGATGAATCCTCGGCGCCGCCGGTGGCCATCCGCCGGCTCTCCCTGACCAATGCCCAGGTGCGCTACCGAGCCGCCGGCGCGGACACGCCGGTGGCGTTGACGATTCCCTCCCTGCAGAGCGAGCGTGCCGGCGACGGCCTGGACACATCCGCGAAATGGGTCTTCGACGAGCGCCACTTTTCGCTGCAGGCGCACACCGATCCCTTGGAGGCCCTGCTGGGATATGCTGGGTCCTTCGGTGGCGAGATATCCCTGGGCGCAGACGATGACCGGCTGAATGGCACCTTCCGTCTGCCTGAGTTTCCCTCCTTGGCGGCCTTGCAGGCAGACGCCGAGCTCAGCGTGGCGTCGACCGCCGACTGGGCCCAGTGGCTGGGGCTGCCTATCGTGGAGCTGGGCGCTCTGCAGGTGGCGACGCGCCTGGTCCGCGAAGGGAGCGAGTGGCGACTCAGCGAGATCGACGCCTCCGCCCTCGATAGCCGCCTCACCGGTGATCTGGAGGTGACGACCGCCGACGAGGCCCCGCGCCTGAACGGTCGCCTGGATGTCACCCAGATCGATCTCGCTGCCTGGCGCGAGGCCCTGCCGGAAGGGGAAGAGACGGCAGGCTTGGCCATACCGGTTCTGCCGGACCTGCGCGGCGAGATAGCGCTGTCGGTGGGACGACTGGCGCTGAATCAGTGGGTGTTGGAGGACCTGGACGCCGAGATGCACCTTGCCGAACACGCGCTGGCGTTGGAGCCGATCACCTTCGGCATTGCAGGCGGTGAGGTCGAGGCCAGCGCCGACCTGACCAGCACCCCCGACAGGCTCTCGGCAGAGGCGCGGATCTCGCTGCAGGGACTGGATATGGAGGCCCTCGGCATCGCCCTCGAACCCGGTGACGCCGCATCGGGCGATACCCTGGCGGGTGACGTCGCGTTGCGCCTTTCGCCGCTGGAGCAGCGCGGTGCGTTCACGCGTGAGACCCTGCTTGCCAACCTGCAGATCGACAACGGCCGCTTTTCCTACCGCAACCCGCAGGTGGGAAGCGACCTCGATATTACCCTCGCTACCGGCGAGGCACCGCCGCTGCGGCTCAGCATGACGGGCACCTTCCGCAACAACCCCCTGACCATGGAGATCGAGGGCGGCCCTCTGCCCGGACTGGTCGCGCTGGACGAGGACTATCGCCTCGCGGCAAAGGCCAGCTCCGGAAACCTGCAGGCCCAGGTCGACACTACTCTCGCCGCGCTGCTGGATCCGGCGACACTCTCCGCCGATGTGATGCTACAGGCCCCGGGCGCTGACGACCTGAACGCCTGGACAGGAGCGGTGCTGCCGCCCCTGCCCGAGTTTCGTCTGGCCGGTCGCCTGGCGCGGGACGCTGAACGCTGGTCCGCCACCGAGCTCGAGGGCCAGGTAGGCCGCGCCCGTGTCGCCGGCAGCGTCGCCTTCCGCAATGCCGAGCGGCCCTTGGTGCAGGCTGACCTCGAGGTGGGGCGCATCGTCCTTTCCCGTCTTCTCCCCGCCGGCGAGGGGGTGAACGCTGAGACGAACGGTGGGGCCGCGGAGGACTCGCGACTGGCGCCGCTGCGGGGGTTCGATGGGCAAGTGGCGCTGCGCGCCGACAGCCTGGTGTTGCCCGACGGCACCGTGCTGCAGGACCTCGACCTGGACGCCGGCCTCGATGCCGGAAGGCTAAACGTCGATCCCCTCCGCTTCGATCTTGCTGGCGGCGCCATTACCAGTCGCCTGGTGGTGGACGTCACCGGCGCGGCGGCATCGGGAAGCCTCGACACGGTGATCGACGACCTGTCACTGGCCAGGCTGGTCGATACCTTCACGCCGGTGGAAGACCGCCTGGGCAGGCTCTCCGGAGAATTGCATCTGGAGATGAGCGAGACTCTGCCCGTCGACAGGCGCCAGAACCTGTTCCTACCGTTCATCGGCCGAATGATGGTCGAACCCTCGACGCTACGCTTCGAGAATCCCCAGGCCGACACGGATTTCACCCTAAGGCTCGAGACCCGCGGCCTGGAGGAGGGTGATCGACAGTTTCATGTGGAGGGGGAAGGCCGCTTTGACGGCGACCCGGCAACGCTCTCTCTAGTGGGTGATTCCCTGCTCGATGCCCGCGACCCGGATCGACCCTATGCATTGGACCTCGAGGCCGAGGTCGTAGGCAGCCGGATCGCGCTGCAGGGCCCACTCCTGCGACCGCTTTCCCTGCAGGGCCAGAATCTGGAGTTCACTCTGGAGGGCCCCAACCCCCAGCGCCTCAGTCGGCTGCTGGGCGTGGCACTGCCGAAGCTGCCGCCTTACTCGGTGTCGGGCAACCTGGAGCTGAACGACCAGCGCTGGAAGCTCGACAACATGGAAGGGGAGATCGGCGGCAGTGACCTCGATGGTTGGCTCAGCCTCGATACCCGGCCCCGACCACCGCACTTGACGGGCGAGCTGCAATCCGACGCCCTCGACATCGCGGATCTGGGGGGCATCTTCGGGGCAACACCGCCAACCCAGGAAAACGGCGACCGCTTCATCCTGCCCGACACACCCTTCGTCGGCGAGGGCTGGCACACCCTGACGGCAGACGTAAGCTATCGGGGAACGTCCGTGCGGGCAGGCAATGTGCCATTGAGCAAGGTGGATATCGACTTTCGCCTCGAGGACGGCCACGGCCGGTTCGAGCCGGTCAGTTTCGGCATCGGCGAGGGAAACATCGACCTGGAACTCGACCTGGATGCCGGCAGTTGGCCACCCGTCGGTACCCTGCAGGTTGAGATGCGACGCGTGGATCTGAACGATGTCCTGCGCCACTGGAACCTGACCAGAGAGAGCGCGGGCGTCGTGGGGGGACGGGGGAAGTTCTGGGTCGAGGGCCGCTCGGTCGCCCAACTCCTGGCGTCGGCCGATGGCGGCCTGCTCCTGCTGATGACCGGCGGCCGACTCGACGCGGTGCTCGTGGAACTGGCCGGTCTCGATGCTCTCCAGGCGTTCTTCAGCTGGTTGCGCGGACGTGAGCCGATTCCCATCGAGTGCGTCTACGCCGACCTGCAGGCAAGGGATGGCGTCGCCGAACTGGATACCCTCGTCATCGACACCCGGGATACCACCTTCACGGCGGGTGGCGAGGTGGACCTGAACACGGAGCGCCTGGATATCTCCGTCTTCGCCTACCCCAAGGACCCCAGCGTCTTTACCGGAAGCGCGCCCTTCCATCTGGGTGGGACCTTCGATGCCATCGAACCAGGTGTCCATGATGGCGGCCTGGGGCTGGGAATGCGCGCCGGAGCCAGCGCCGTGCTCGGGGCCATCGCTGGCCCCATCGCCGCCCTGATCCCCTTTTTGGGCACGGGGAACGACCCGGACATGGCGTATTGCGAGGGGCTGGTCAGTCGCGCTCAGGAAGCGATCAGAGACGAGGTGGGCGGACCATGAAGCGAGGCGAGTGGATGGGGCTTCTGCTGGCAGCGGCACTCCTTGCCGGCTGCGCCGACACCCCGATCAACGAATCCGCGCGGCTCGAGAACCAGGATTCTCCCCAGGCGGTGAGGATCAAGGCCCTGCTTCTCGAGGAGCCGGATCTGGCCGGTTCGGCCATCGACGTGGACATGCGCAATGATCGCGTCATCCTGGAAGGCTTCGTCGAGACCGAGGATCAGCGCGAGCGGGCTGAAGCCATCGCACGCGATCATGGCTCGGGCAGCGAGGTCGAGAACAGGATCACCGTCAAATGAGCGAGAAGATCCTGCTCGAGGATTCCTCGACGTTGTCCGACAAGAAGCGTGACCCCAAACTATAGTGCCACAACAGCCTCCCACTCCTAGGGAGACAGCTTGTTTGCAGGCTCCGGGCGGTCGGCTCGGTGCGGCAATCAGCCGTCACTTCGCCTTCGGTGATCCAGCGGTAGTCGGTTCGCACATTGATGCCCATCACCTGACAGGCCTTGACCAGCCGAGCACCGTCACGCTGGGCGTCTTGCCCCCATGTCACGATGCGCTGGCGATCCGGGAGGCTGGCCAGTCGTCCTCGTCGTGAGCAGGTGGGGGAAGGCAGTGCATTGCACCAGGAACATATCGCCTGGTTCCGACAACTGCCCCTTTTCCTTGAACTCGACGGGTTTCGTGTCGTGCATGCTTGCTGGCATCCCCCTTCCATGGCGGCCTTGCAGCCTTACCTGGATAACCAAAACTGTATTTTGCCATCCGCTTGGCCAGCCCTGACACGTACGCAAGGGGCAGGGTTCGAGGCGCTGGAGACCTTGTTGAAAGGCCTGGAAATAGCGCTGCCCGCCGGGTACGACTTTCTCGACAAGGACGGCCATCCACGTCGGCGTATTCGCACCCGTTGGTGGGAGATGGAAGGCCTGACGTACCGGGATCTGGCGATGGTGCCAGCGGAAGCCATTGAGACAATTCCGCATATGCCCATACCGGATGATGTGCTGCCGGGGTACGATAGTGATAAGCCCTTGTTTGTCGGCCACTATTGGCTGACCGGTACGCCGGCACCACTCAATCAGCAGATTGCCTGCCTGGATTACAGCATTGCGGCAGAGCGTCTCTCAGGCGATGACGCGCCCAAGCTCTGCGCCTATCGCTGGCAAGGAGAAACAGTGCTTACCTCAGAGCACATGGTCTGGGTGGATGCGCCTTTTGCCTAAAGAGAGAATAGAATGTGGCACCAGCAAACGATCACCCTGCGTGCTCAATCACGCGGCTTTCATCTTGTCACTGACGAGATTGAGCAGGGGTTGCCCGATATGCGCTCTCTGCAGGTAGAGCTCTTGCATCTGTTGCTGCAGCATACGTCTGCCAGCCTGACGTTGAATGAGAACACCGATCCTGATGTGAGGGTGGATTTTGAAACCTTCTTTCATCGGCTGGCGCCGGAGAAGGCGCCGGGCTTTCGCCATACCTTCGAAGGCCCGGATGACTTGCCCGCTCATTTTAAAAGCAGCCTGCTGGGGGTCAGCTTGATGCTTCCTGTGCATCACGGGCGGCTAGCGCTGGGTACGTGGCAGGGCATCTACCTCGGGGAAC
Organism: Vreelandella rituensis; assembly: GCF_003336665.1. Classification (GTDB taxonomy): domain Bacteria; phylum Pseudomonadota; class Gammaproteobacteria; order Pseudomonadales; family Halomonadaceae; genus Vreelandella; species Vreelandella rituensis. The sequence goes on from NZ_QPIJ01000014.1 coordinate 8,146, forward strand.
ACCGGCATCAAGGCGGGCCGCGTCGGATCATTGCGACACTGCAAGGAGAAGCGGGTTAAGCAGGGCACCCTGGAATATTTTGCACGGAATAAAGTCTCGATTGCGCGAGTCCTGCGAAGCTAGAAAAGCGGATGGATGCCTTTATTCGTATACCGTTCGATTCTTGATTACTTCACCCACTTGAATAAAGAGGTTACATGGCGTTTCGCTTTCAGCGTCGAATCACTCTAGCTCCTGGCATTCGCTTAAATCTGAGTAAGCGCGGTATCGGTTTTTCCGTTGGGCCGCGTGGGGCAAGCGTCAGCATCGGCCCCAGCGGTGCGCATGCACATGCAGGAATTCCCGGTAGCGGGCTTGCCTATCGCACCAAGTTAAATACAACGCGGGGTCGCTCCGACTCACGAGGTTCGACGGCCAGTCTTGCCACCTCAGCGCTTGCGGAGCGTTTAGGGCAGGGTGAGACACTGGCACTCACACTCAAGGTAAATAGTGACGGAAATTCTTACCGAACGACGGTGACGGTACATTCCGCCTGGCGCACAACATTCAGGGCTGTGGAGCCCATAAAAAAGTGGTCAGGAAACCCCGGCCGGTTAGATGAGACGACGATACAATCAATATTGTAACGCTTGGCAAATTTAACGATCTGATGCGCGGCGTTGCCTTCCACAATGTGAATGTCATAACCATGGTTGCCAATATTTCGTTGAGTGCTTTCCCTGACACGCTGTGCCGTGGTTTCGCGATAATTGCTTGGTAGTGATGGTGCAATATAGGGTGGGATCCGCTCCATAACAGAAATAATCTGTATGACGCTGTCTTCGTCGCCTAGTTTGCGTGCGACCTCGATTTTCTGCAGGACATTCGAATTGTCGTCGGCTGCAGTGGTGACCAGAATGTTCTTGTACATGGGTTGTGCCCTCAGGTGGACTAGGCAGCGATGCAGTGTCTCCCATCACGACACTCGTTCGTGTCGAGAAAGGCGGCCATCATTAAATAGCCGCCCCACATTCGCGTGCCTGGTTTGTTGTTTAGCGCCCTGCCTCGCTGAACTCGACTAGCGGCTGATTGTAGGTATTAATGTCGTTACGCTCGCCTTCACGCCAGATGAAGATATTGAACAGTCCGTACAGAATGGCAATGATGGGCGTGATGATGGCGAGGAATGTCCAGCCCATGTAATCCCACGCGGAAACGTCCAGAACACCCATGAAATAGGCGCCTCCCAACCCCCAGGGCACCAGCGGCGAAGTGACGGTGGCCGAGTCTTCACAGGTACGCGAACATACCGACGGCAAGATTTTCAGCTTGCGGTAGGCCGGTACGAACATCCGCCCTGGAATGATGATGGCAATATACTGGCTGGCTGAAAACAGGTTGGTTGCCAGCGATGCAAAGACGTGGGTGACAATCAGCCCGCGTGAATTGCTCACCAGTTTGCCCATTTTCTCCAATATCACCTCGAGCATACGGGTTTTCTCCAGTAGGCCACCGAGACTCAAGCCGATGAAACCGAGTGAAATGGTCCACATCATCTCTTGCAGACCACCACGGCTGAGCAGGCTGTCCACCGCTTCAACACCGGTTTCTGACACATAGCCGTAATTCATGTAGTTCATCATGCTGCCCAGCGAAACGCCCTGAGTGGCCACGGCAAGTCCTGCCCCCAACAGGCTACCGATGACCATAACGGCCAGTGCATTAATGCGCCGATAGGCCAGAACGACCACCACCAGCGGTGGGATAAACGTTAGCAGACCGACGGAGAAATTCTCGCGGATGCCGTCCAGTAGTTCCGTGGTGCGAGAAATATCAGCCTCTCCGCCTTCAAATTGCATGCCGATGAAGAAGAACAGGATAACGGTAATGATCAGTGCGGGACCGGTGGTATAGAACATCGAACGGATATGGTCGAACAGGTTGGCTTCAGCCACGCCAGCTGCGAGGTTGGTGGAGTCCGACACCGGCGAAATCTTGTCACCAAAGATTGCACCTGAAATTATCGCGCCAGCGGTCATGGGCGGTGGAATATCCAGCCCGCCGCCGATACCGATAAAGGCAACGCCGAAAGTGGCGGCGGTGGTCCATGAGCTGCCTGTTACCAGTGACGCCACGGCGCACACGATCACGGCGGTGAACAGAAAGAAAGACGGGTTGATCAGCTGTAAGCCGTAATAGATTAGCGAGGGGATGGTGCCGGAAGCAATCCAGCTGGCCACCAGTACCCCGACCATCATCAGGATCAACATGGGCAGCATGGCAATCTCACAGCCATAGAGAATGCCCTTCTGGATATCCTGCCAACTGAAGCCAGAGACCAGTGCGATGATGGCACAGACGACGATGGCAAAGATCAGCGAGATATGGGTCACCCAATCTTCGCCGAGCAGAAAAATTTGCGCAAACATCATGAAGCATAGAAAGCCGATGCCAATGATGGCCCCTAGAAACGAGGGCCGTTTTTTTTCGTCATTCGTCGTTGTTGTTGACATTGTTGTTCTCCGCAAGGAGTTAGTGTTGCTTGCCGCCCTTAGTAAGCGGCGTCCAGGTGTCTTCTATCTGCAATACATCTTCGAGTAGGCTTGGCAGTTAACAGCGTTCCAGAATGATGGCGATTCCTTGCCCGCCGCCAATGCAGGCCGCTGCGCAGCCATAGCGCTGCTGGCGGGTCTCAAGAAGACGGGCAAGCGTACCGGCGAGGCGGATACCCGTTGCACCGAGCGGATGCCCCAGCGCCATGGCCCCGCCCCAGATATTGACGTTAGCCGGGTCAATCACAAGCTCACCCATGGCATGTAACGGCACGGCGGCGAAGGCTTCGTTGATTTCCCACACCGCGATATCCTGTGGCGTTAACTGCGACTGTTTGAGGACGCGCTGAATGGCGGCGGCGGCACCGGCGCCCATCTCCTCAGGCATGACGCCGCAGTCGGCGATGGCTACCACCCGCGCTAATGGGCTCATGCCATGCTGGTGCAGGGCTTGTTCCGACATCAGCAGCGTGGCGGCAGCCCCAGAGGTCAGTGGGGAGCTATTGCCTGCGGTAACAACGCCGCCTTCCATAAATACGGGGTCAAGTCCCGCCAGGCGTTCGGCGCTGGTATCGGCGCGGATATTGCTGTCCTCGTTGACCAGCTCGCCAGCGGTGTTGTTCAGGGTCAGGCGCTCAGCATCAAAATGGCCTGCGGCGTCGGCTGCAGCGGCGCGTTGGTGGGAGCTCAGGGCAAGGGCATCCATGGACTCCCGTGAGATGCCGGACGCCTTGGCCAGCCGCTCGGCGGTCAGCCCCATGTTGAGCACCACATCCAGCGCCAGCCAGTCAGCTTTTTGCAGGATCGGTGGGCTGGTCAGCACGCCTTCCTTGAACAGTGCTGGTCCCATGGGCACACGGGTCATGTTTTCCACACCGCCTGCCATGCCAACATCGACGGCACCGGCCTGAATTTCCCGTGCGGTGTTGCGTAGCGCAGCAAGGCCAGAACCGCATTGCTGATCAATCTGGCGGGTAGCGCATGCCTGGCCATGGGGGCCTAAGTGCTTGGCAAGCCACAGGGGGTAGCGCCCACCGAAACTCCATTGCTCCTTGACTGGCAGGGCGCAGCCGATACTCAAATCTTCCACTGCCGCACCGTCGACGCCGCTGCGTGCCAGCAGGCCATCGATCACATTGGCCAGCAGGGCATCGCTGCGGGTGTCTGCCCAGCGGTCCACGTCGAGCTTGCGGGGATGCGCGCGACTGAAAGCGCTGCGCGCATAGTCGGCGAGATAAACATCTCTCATTGTTTCGTCTCCTGGTGTTCGGCCATGCGCGCCCAGCGATGGATGAACAAGGCATAGGTGGTCAGTACGTGGTGGATCGAGTCGATGTCAACGCACTCGTCCACTCCATGAATGCGCTGGGCGATCGGGCCGTAACAGGTACCGTTGATCTCACCGGAAACATGGAAGGCCCGTAAGTCGGTGGTGCAGGTGGAAATGTAGTGGGCAGGCGGCTCGCCCAGCAGCGCTTCATGGCATTCTGATAGCAACTGAATGCCGGGGGTGTTGAGATCGACAACATGCCCTTCGGAACGAAAGCCGTGGAAGCTGACCTTAGGCGGTGGCGTGGCGTCATCAAGCTCGGCGTGGCGAGCCATCAGGGTATCGCGCACCCGCTGCATGGCGTCATCAGGCGACATGCCAGGGGGATAGCCAACACGCCCTTCGAGAATGGCGTGGGCAGGAACGCTGGAGGCCCAGTTGCCCGCATCCACTCGGCCAATGCTGAGGTTAAATGGATGGGGGTGGTCAACGTAAAGTGCAGGCCGGGGCAGGTTATTCATCTCTGCTTCCAGCGCTTTCAACGCTGGAAAATATTGCTGCAGGGATTCAATCGCATTGCGCCCAGCGCTTGGGTCAAGCACATGGGCAGGAACGCCATCCAGGCGCATTCGAAACCACAAGACGCCCACTTGTCCGGCGTAGATCTGGGCGCCAAAAGGTTCCGGAATCAGTACGAAATCACCGCTGTAACCCTGATGGAGACAGGCCAGCGTGCCGTTGCCAGTGCATTCTTCCTCGATGACGGTTTGCAGCGTGAGCGGGAAGTTGATCTCGACCCCCGCCTGACGCACTGCCTTGACCGCCATGACCATGGCGGCAATACCGGCTTTCATATCGCCGGCCCCGCGGCCATACAGCCAGCCGTCCTTTTGCCAGGGCTCCCAGGGTGGGCGTGTCCACATGTCGGTGGGTTCGGCGGGCACCACATCGAGATGGCCGTTGAACACCAGATGCGGACCTTGCGCGCCGGGATTAAGGTTCGAGATGAGATTGTAACGGCCAGCGCTGGGCCACTCGGTGGGTGCCCGATGCGGGTGCTCGGCGAAGCCTGGGGCATCGAGTGGAACACGGGTCACCGGCAGGCCAAGGCGTTCAAGATGGCGCTCCATGGTTTCCAGCACCCCCTGCTCCTGTCCGAGCACGCTATAGCCGCGCACCAAGTCACTGGTGAGCTCCAGGGTGTCGTCCATCAAGGCTTCACAGCAGGCAACAATGCGTTTTTCGGTAGCGTCGAGCATCAGAATCTCCCGAGCCGTGATTCATCAATCAATAGCGTGGCGTCAGTCGCCTCGCGCAGCGCCTCGACGCTCAACCCTTCAGCGATTTCCACGACGTCAAGCCCTTCGGGGGTGACGTCCATCACCGCTTTTTCGGTGATAATGCGGGAAACACAGCGGCTGGCGGTCAGGGGTAGCTGGCAGCGGGAAAGAATTTTGGGGTTGCCGTGCTTGTCGTTGTGCGAACACAGCACCACTAGCCGCGCGACTTTCTGAGCAAGCTCCATGGCGCCGCCAATGCCGGGCGAGAACTTGCCGGGAATTTTCCAGTTGGCCAGGTTGCCTTGCTGGTCGACCTCGAAGGCACCCATAAAGGTGAGATCGACACGGCTGCGCCGGATCATGGCGAACGACGTGGCGCTGTCGAACACGCTGGCGCCAGCGCGGGTGGTAATGTAAGTACCGCCGGAGTCGATCATGTCGATATCCGGCTGTTCGCCGCTGTCTAGTAGGCGACAGCCCAGCACGCCGTTTTCGGAATGCACCAACACATCCATATCGTCGGGCAGGTAGTGGAACAGCCGTGTGGGTAGCCCGATACCAAGATTGACGATTTGGCCATCGATGACTTCACGGGCGGCACGCGTCAACATGCGCTGCTGATCAGAGATCATGAGGGCGGACTCCTTGCTGGCTTGAAGCGCGGTCGACCTGCACCACTTGGCTGACAAAGGCGCAGGGGGTGTGAATGGCGTCGATGGGCAGATCGCCGGGTTCGTCGATGCGATAGGTTTGTGCAATCACCCGGTCGGCGGCCATGGCCATCAAGGGGTTGAAGTTACTTGCCGTGGCGCGATAGATCAGGTTGCCGTAGCGGTCGGCCCGCTCGGCGTGGACCAGCGCGACATCTGCCTGCAAGGCGGCTTCGATCCCCCAAGTCACCCCGTCCACGTCGATACTGCGGCGGGCCTCGGCGATCTCGGTGCCCTGGCCGATATCGGTCAGAAAGCCGCCGTGGCCAACGCCTGCGCAGCGGATCTTTTCCGCTAGCAGTCCCTGAGGATGGAAGCTCACTTTGAGGGTTCCGTTATTCATCGCCTCGATAGCAAAGCGATTCAGCCCGAGGTGAGATGTAATCAGATGGGTAACTCGGCCCGCTTCGATCAGCTTGCCAATACCGATACTCGGTTCGTTGGCATCGTTTTTGATCAGCGTCAGGTCGCGCTGGCCGCTGGCGAGCAGGGCGTCGAGCAACGCAAACGGCGTGCCCGGCGAACCAAAGCCGCCGACCATGATGGTGGCGCCATCAGGGATGTCAGCTATGGCTGCTTCAATGTCACATACTTTTTGGTTCAGTAGCGTCATGGCGTACGGTTCTCCCTAGACGATTGTGCGGGCGGCGGCCGGCGTGGAAAGCGCCTGCTCGAAACGCGCCATGGCGCGCTCCAAGCGTTCCAGCAAGGTCTCGATTTCATTGGCTTGAATGGTCAGCGGCGGGCAGACCAAAAAGTGATCGCCGGCTATACCATCCAGCGTGCGGCGTGGGTAGATCAGCAGACCTTCTTGCTTTGCCAGCGCAGTGATCTGAGCGAAACGGTTCTGCTCGGCAGGGAAGGGGCATCGTGAGGCGCTGTCCGCGACTAGCTCAACGCCCCATAAAAGGCCTGCGCCGCGAACATGGCCGATCCAGTCGTAGCGATCGGCCAGCGCACGAAGCCCGGCTTCCAGCTGCTCACCACGCTGACGGGTGTTTTCCAGCAGGTTGTCGCGCTGGATTGCCTTGATCACCGCAAGACCGGTGGCGCAGGCCAGGGGGTTGCCGGCATAGGTGTGACCGTGTTGGAAGCCACCGCTGGCCATCACGGACTCGACAATGTGGTTGCGGGCGAGCATGACGCCAATCGGGTAATAGCCAGCCCCCAGCCCCTTGGCGGTGACCAGAATGTCAGGCACCAATTGGTAATGTTGGCAGGCAAACCAGGTGCCTGTACGGCCCACGCCGGTGAGCACTTCATCGGCGATCAGCAGGCAACCGAATTCATCGCATAGGGTGCGAATTCCTTGCAGGTAGCGCTTGCCCAATAGCCGCGCACCGGTGCTGGCACCGCCTATCGGCTCTAGTACAAAGCCGATCAGTGATTCAGGCTCGGCGGCTTCCATGGCGGCACGAGTCTCTGCCAGTACACGGTCCACATGGGCGTCGTCATCGCTATCCTGATGGCGATAGAAATCTGGCCCCGACACCTTGATAGAGGCGTGGGTCATGCTAGTAAAAGGGGCTTCCAGGGGCTGATAGCCGGTCATGCCCAGCGCCCCCATGGTGCTGCCGTGGTAAGAGGGGCGCAGCGAAATAAACCGCTGGCGCTGGGGCTGGCCCCGGGCAACAAAATACTGGCGTGCCAGTTTGAGGGCGGATTCCACTGCCTCAGAACCGCTGGAGATGAAAAATACCTTGCCCAATTCAGCGTCAAACAGCTCGACCAGTTGATGGCCAAGCGCTAGGGCTGGGGCATTTTCAAACTGAGTACGGTAGGTGAAGGCTACCTTATCCATCTGGGCAAGCATGGCGTCACGGATATCTTGGCGGCCGTGGCCGAGGTTGCATGAGATGGCCCCGGAGCAGCCATCCAAATAATCCTTGCCCTGGGTATCCCAGATCATGACGCCATCAGCGTGGCTGACTTCCGGCAGGGCAGGACCGATCTGATAGAACAGCGGAGAGTCGGACATCAAGGTTTCCGTTTTTCGTTGTGGTAATAATCAGCGTCAACGTGAAAATAACGTTGCCTTTGCAGTCTAGGCAGCCCTGATGATATATTTCAATATATGATTGTTTATCGATTTTCAATGAGTAAAAGTCATGCCTGAAGTTACCATTAACTCCTTAAAAGCATTGGCAACGTTCAAAACGCTGTTTGAGGTAGGAAGTGCCTCAGGCACCGCACGGCTTTTAGGGATTACTCAATCAGGGGTTAGCCGCTCGCTGGCTCAGTTGGAAGAAAACCTGGGCATTCAGTTGTTTTTGCGTGAAAAGAACCGCCTGATTGCCACCCCGGAAGCGCGTGAACTGTATGACGAAATACTGCGTCTTATGGGCAATATTGAAGAGCTGCGCCATAGTGTGCTGGCACTCAAGGAGTTTGGTACGTCACGGCTACGCATTGCGGCCATTCCAGGGCTGAGTTTTGGCTTTGTGCCGCGGCTGGTGGCGATGCTGCTGGCGGAAAATACCCATGTCAGTGTCAGTCTGGACATGATGTCCAGCCATGATGTGCAAATCGCAGTGGAGTCCAGCCACGCCGATATCGGCTTTATCACCTTGCCAGCTACCTCGCCGCAGCTTTTTACCGAGACGCTGTTGACTACCGATGCCGTGTGCTTGGTGCCGGAAGCGAATCTGCTTTCCGAACGTCAGGTCGTCGATGTCAAGGAGCTGCGCGATCAGCATCTGGTAATCAGTAACCAGCCGAGTATCAGCACCAATCCCCTGCTGGAGCTGGTGACGGCTCATGGCGTTAGAATCGCCGGCAAGACCGAAGCGAATGTCGGAACAATTACTTCTCTGGTGGCGAACGAAGTGGGCATCGCCGTGATCAACCCGATCACGGCTGAAGACCAATTAACCCCTGAGGATAGGGTCAAGATACTGTCCTTTACACCGAGTATCTCATTCAGCTTTGGTTTGGTTTATCGCGCTGAGTGGCAGCAGTCCAAGGTGCTGGCATTTCTGCGTGACAGCGCCAAAACGCTGTTGGCGGATGGCTACGGTCTTGATCAAAAAATACAGCCGTGATTCACTTCTGTACCGTTTTTTTAACCTGTTGCCCTAGGGCCTGACCCTTCTGAGCTAGCGCCTGCTCTAACGTTGCCAATCTGCCCGAGACCAGTGCGTCTTCCACGGCAGTGACACGCAGTATATGCCCGAGTGCCGGGTCAGCGGGGCGCGAGATCAGCATGCCTTCTTCGAGCAGTGCTTTGTGTACCTGTTCCGCCAGTGCCGCGCTTGCCATACGCAAACTCACAAAATTGGTAGCACTAGGAAGCACATCGGCTCCCAGCCTTGAAAGATGCGCCGCCAGTCTTTCACGCCGCTCACGCACCGCGTTGACATGGGCCTGAACCTCCTCAGGATGATCGAGCACCACTTCGGCCGCCTTCTGAGTGAGCGTCGAGACTGCGTAGTGAATACGCACTTTCATCATCACCGCGAGAGTTTCCGGCTCAGCGATGGCGTAGCCCACCCGTAAACCGGCGAGACCATGGGCCTTGGAAAGAGTGCGTACGCGAATCACTCCGGGCAGTACGCGGCATCCGAATTCGCCATCGGCGTCCTCGCGGAAATCATGATAGGCCTCATCCAGCAGCAGCCAGCAGTCAGCGGGCAGATCACGGCGCAGAGCCAGCACGGCGTCATCGTCATGCAGGTGGCCGCTGGGGTTGTCTGGGTTGGCCAGATATACCAGTTTGGCGCATTCGGCATGAGCGGTGCGTGCAAGGGCAGATAAATCCGGCGCCAGCCACCCAACGTCTTCTTGATAGGCCAGCTCCACCAAGTGGCAGCCATGACCGCGGGCGAAGTAGCCAAAGGTGGGGTAGGTGCCGGCGGTGCTGATGACACAGTCGCCGGATTGCGTCAAAGCGCGTAGGGAAAGCGCTAGCAGGCTATCGGCACCGGCATCCACCAGCATCGCCTCAGGTGGAATCTGTTTTTGTTTGGCCAGCCGCGAACGAATGCCCAGCGCTTCGCTGTCACCGTAGCTGTAAACGTGGGCGGCCATGGCATCCCCGAAGTGTTCGCGCAGGGCACGGTGGGGCATATCCAGCCCTTCGTTGGAGCCCAGTTGATGGGGGATGTCGCGGTTCAGGCGGCGCTCCAACACGCGCACACCGGGGAATGGGTTGGTTGGGCCATCACCACAAAGGTGGTCGGGAAAGGTCGGCATCGTTTCCTCCTTTGGCGGCGTTTGTTCTTCGCACGCCACACGGGCAGAGTGGTTAGGGTTACTGTGTGCTGGATGCTGGGGCAGCGCGCTTGAGCATCACGATGGCCACGGCGGCTAGGGTCAGCAACAGGGCGATAAAGACTCGGGGGCTAAGCGGCTCACCCAGCAGCATGATGGCGCTCGACACTCCCACGGTGGGAATGATCAGGGTAGAAATGGTCGCCTGTGCAATTGTCAGCCGGTTAACGTTCATGAACCACAGCATCTGCGCCAGGGTGATCGAAAACAGCAGATGATAGCCAAGCGCCAGCCAGGTTGATGTCTGCCAGACTGATGGCCTGGCCATGGGTTCCAAGGCAATCATCATGATAATCATGGGAATGGCACACAGCACAAATTGCCACCCCGTGATTACCACCGCATGGCTTTCCCAGCCGCCGCGCAGCTTGATTAATACGGTGCCCAGTGCCCATGACAGCGCCGCTCCCAGCATGATCAGCGGTCCAATTAGCCCTTGTTGGCTGCCACCGCTCAGTGCCGAAGGCCCTAGCAGCACCAAAAGACCCACCTGCCCGCATGCAAGCCCCAGCCACTGGCGTTTGGTAATGCGCTGGCCGAGCAGCCACCAACCCAGCAGCAGTGCCCAACAGGGCATGCTGAACGCGATGATGGCGGCTTGCGAGGTCGGCATGTGCAGTTGGCCAAACGCGGTGGCCAAGTTGAAGCCCAGGATGGTGAACAGGCCTGTTGCCGCCAGCCAAGGCCACTCTTTTGACGAAACGGCCAGCGGCAGGCGCCGCCAACGTGCCCAGGAAAGCAGCAAGACGGCACCAGTGGTGAAGCCGATAGATCTGAGGGTAAACGGGGGGATATCAACCAGAATAAAACGCACCGCGGGCCAGTTGCCGCCCCAGAATAGCCCGATGGTAACAATCAGCAGGATGGTAGATAACTGTCCGCTATCGCGTAGCTGAGTGAAGTGTCGTTCGATCCCGGAAAAGATCATGGTGCCGCATCCGGCAGGACTTTATGGCGATTGAGCAGGGTGTGCGGGTCGAGTGCCTTTTTCAGCGTATGCATCAGGGCGATTTCCGCCGGCGTGCGCGATACATGTAAATAGCGGCGTTTATCCAGACCGATGCCGTGTTCGGCCGAAACGGAACCTCCCATTGCGGCTAGCGGCGTATAAACGAGCGTTTCTACCGCCAGCTTGGTGTCATCATCGGCGTTGCCGGTGGCGATGGTGACATGCAGGTTGCCATCACCCAGATGGCCGAAAACGACAACCCTGCCATCCGGCCAACGCTGGATTACCTGCTGCTCCAGGGTGCGAACATAGTGATCCATCTCGGGAATCGGCAAGCTAATGTCGAAGGTGAAGCGTGGGTTGAGGTGACACAGCAGGCCTTCGATATCCTCGCGGATCGCCCATAGACGCTCACGCTGATGGTTGGCACTGGCAATCACTGCATCGTTGATATGGCCGTTTTCAAAGGCGGTTTCGATGGCGGCTTCAAAACGCTGCGCCGTGGTATCTTGATCGTTGCCGAGGGTCTCGATCAGCACATAGAAAGCGGCATCGGTGGCCAAAGGCGGCGCATGGCGTCCGCTTTCTTCAGTGAGCAGCGCATAGTGGCTGTGCCACATGACTTCAAATGCCGCCAACTGATCGCCCAGCGTCTTACGCACGAACTGCAGTAACGCGGTCAGGTCGCTGAAGGTCTCGCAGGCGACCATGGCGGTTTGCATGGCCAGTTGCTGAGGCTGCAGCTTGAGCACCGCGCGGGTGACGATGCCCAGCGTGCCCTCGCTGCCGATAAACAGCTGTTTGAGGTCGTAACCGGCATTGTTCTTGAGCATATGGTTCATGGAGCTGACCCGTGTGCCATCTGCCAGCACCGCTTCCAGCCCCAGCACCTGGTCGCGCATCATGCCGTGGCGAATCACCCGTACGCCGCCTGCGTTGGTGGCGATGTTGCCACCAATCGTGCAGGAACCACGCGCCCCCAGATCCAGCGCGAATTGCATGCTAGCCTCGGCGGCCGCTTCCTGCACCCGCTGAAGCGGCGTGCCCGCTTGTACGGTCAAGGTGCTGCTGATCGGGTCGATGGCGTCGATCTGGTTCATCCGCTCCAGCGAAATCGCCAGTTCGTCAGGGCTCGCCACGCCGCCGCGTACAAGCCCCGTCAACCCACCATGAGTCACGACCGGCTGGCGAGCCCGATGGCAGGCTGCCATTACCCGAGAGAGTTGCTCGGCATCTGCTGGGCGCACAATAGCGCGTGCCCGGCAGGGTGCTGCCTGCATCCAGTCATCGCGGCGGGCGTGCACATCGTCACCCACCAGCAGGTGTTGGCCGCCGACGATAGCGATGATTTCTGTGAATAGTGCATCCATTTAAGGCCTCGCTATCATGATGCGATTTCGGTTGCTTCCGGTCGACCGGGAATCGCGTCGAGCAACTGGCGGGTATACGCCTGCTGCGGGGCAAGGAAGATATCGCGTGCGGGGCCTTGTTCGACGATACGGCCATGCTGCATCACGATAATGTGATCACATATCTGGGCGGCTACCCGCAAATCGTGAGTGATGAACAGCAGCGATAAGGAGAACTTCTGTTTGAGGTCTTCCAGCAGTTCCAGAATCTGTGCTTGAATCGAGACGTCCAGCGCGGAGACAGCTTCATCCGCGACAATCAGTTCCGGCTCCAATGCCAGCGCGCGGGCAATGCCAATACGCTGGCGCTGCCCGCCGGAAAATTCATGAGGAAAGCGATCAGCGGTGTTGGCCAGACCTACCAGTTCCAGCAAGTCATCCGCCTGTGCCAGGGCTTTCTGCTTGGGTATCCCGTTGGCAATCGGACCCTGAGCGATCGCCATGCCGACGCGCGTGCGTGGGTTGAGCGAGGCGTAGGGGTCCTGAAAAATCATCTGCACACGCTTGCGTTCGCGGCGCAGTGACTCTCCGTGGAGCGTCATGAAGTCGGTGCCGGAAAGACTCATTAAGCCGCTGTCCGGGGTTTCAAGGCGAACAATGCAACGGCCGAGGGTGGATTTTCCCGAGCCGGATTCGCCTACAATGCCGATAGTTTCTCCCTTGACCAGCGAAAACGAGACATCGTTGAGGGCGCGCACTTCACGGGCGGGCTTGAACAAGCCGCCCTTCGAGCGAAACACCTTGTTGAGGTTTTTGACATCAAGCAGCGGGGTGTCAGTTTCAGCGCCCCGTGCTTCCGGCACCACATCGCTGGGTATCGCTTCAATCAACGCGCGGGTGTACTCATGCTGCGGGTTGGCCAGTACATCGCGGGCCTCACCGAGTTCGACAATCTTGCCCTGGCGCATCACGCAAACCCGGGTCGCAATTTCAGCCACCACCCCAAAGTCGTGGGTGATAAACATCACTGCCATGCCGTGACGCTTCTGCAAGTCAATAATCAGGTCCAGAATTTGGGCCTGGGTGGTGACATCCAATGCTGTGGTCGGCTCATCAGCAATCAATAGCTCCGGCTCGAGCGCCAGCGCCATGGCAATCATCACCCGCTGGCGTTGGCCACCAGAAAGCTGGAAAGGGTAAGCGCGAATGGCTTTTTCCGGCTCTGGAAGCCCTACTTCCGTTAACAGCTCAAGGGCCTTGATGGAGCGCTCTGCGCCATTCAACTGACCGTGGGCTTCGAACACCTCGCTTATCTGGGCACCGACCCGCATCAGCGGGTTCAGCGCGGTCATCGGCTCCTGAAAGATCATGCCGATGCGTAGGCCACGCAGTTCCCTGTGCTGCTTTTCAGTGATGCTCAGCAAATCCTGGTCAGCAAAGATCGCCTTGCCGTCAACTGGGCGTACGCCCTTGGGCAGAAGGCCCATGACCGCATTGGCGGCCATGGATTTACCAGAACCGGACTCACCCACCACGCAGAGGATTTCACCGCGTTGTACATCGTAACTGAGATTTTCAACGGCATAGGCTCGGTCAGCCCCCTTGGGTAACGCAATGGTCAAGCCTTGCAAGCTCAGCAAGGGGGTATCGGTTGTATGATTCATGCTATTCCCCTCGTTCATGAGCGTTCTCGGCTGAGTTTCGGATTGAGTGCATCGTCGAGACCCTCGCCTACCAGGTTAAGGGCCAGTACGGTCAGAAGAATGGCCAGCCCCGGGAAGAAACTCAGCCACCAGGCTTGACGAATCACCGTGCGGGCAGCGCCAATCATGTAACCCCATGACATGACGTTGGGGTCGCCAAGCCCCAGAAATGAAAGGGATGATTCCAGTAGGATGGCGGTCGCCACCATTAATGACGCCATCACGATGATGGGCGACATGGCGTTAGGCAGAATCTGGCGCAGGATGATGGTGCGGTTGCTCTGACCCACCAGGCGCGCCGCCTCGACGTATTCGCGGTGGCGCAACGACATGAATTCGGCGCGCACCAGGCGGGCGACCGGCGGCCAGCTTACCAGCGCGATAGCCAGCACAATCGAGGTCACGCTGGGCTGCATGATGGCCACCAGCACAATCGCCAGCGCAAAGTTGGGAATGATCTGGAAGAACTCAGTGAAGCGCATCAAAGCGTCGTCCAGCAAGCCGCCGTAATAACCAGCGATAGCCCCCAGCGGCACGCCAATTACCAGGGCCACAAAGGTTGATACCAGCCCAATCAACAGCGACACCCAGGCGCCGTGCATGAGGCCTGCGGCGACGTTGCGGCCCATGGTGTCGGTTCCCATCGGGAAACCGTCCAGCTCCAACGGCGGCAGGAAGGGGCGCTGCACCATACGCCACGGTGATTCAGGAAACAGCAGCGGTGCGGAGATCGCCATCAGGATAATCATGGTCAGTATGATCAGTCCGACCAAGGCACCACGATTCTGGGCGAAGCGGGCAAAAAAATTCATGACGCCTCCTTGATACGTGGGTCAACCAGGCCGTAAACGAGGTCGGTAATGATGTTGAATAAAATGACCAGGGCAGCGGAGAAGAAAAAGATGCCCAACAGCAGGTTGTAATCGCGTTGCATCAGCGCCTCGAACATCAGACGACCGATGCCCGGCCAAGCGAAGACCGTTTCGGTGAGAATGGCACCGCCCACCATCTGTCCGGCTTGCAGGCCCGCCAGGGTGATGATCGGTAGCAATGCATTCCGCAGTATATGCCGGCGTTGAATCACCCCCGACGCCAAGCCTTTGGAACGCGCCGTCTTGACGTAATCCTGCTGACTGGCCTCGAGCATGGAGGTACGCGTCATGCGGGTGTAAATCGCCATGAAGAACAGAGCCAGGGTGGTGGCGGGAAGAATCAAGTGTTTGCCGATATCCAGCGCCAACGCGAAGCCGGTATATCCGGTGCCTACGGAGGCAAAGCCATAGGCGGGCAGCCAGTCGAGCTGTACCGAAAACAGAACAACCGACATCAGCGCGACCCAGAACAGCGGGGTGGCATAAAACACCAGCGCCAGTGCCATGATTACCGAGCCACTCAGTTTTTTGGCCCGTGCAGCGGCCATGGAGCCGGCCAGAATACCCAGCCCCAGCGACATTACGAATGCCGTGCCGGTCAGCAGCAGGGTAGCCGGCATGCGGTCCATGATCAGATCAAAAACCGGCATTTGCTGACGGTAGGAATAGCCAAAATCAAGCGTGGCAATGCCCGATATGTAACGCCATAGCTGGACGTAAAGTGGTTGATCCAGCCCGAACTGCTCGCGAAGCTGGCGCAGAAACTCCGGATCGGTGGCGCCGGCTTCACCGGCCATGACGGCCGCTGGATCACCGGGCGCCATTTGAATCAGGAAAAAATTGAAGATGACAATCAGAAACAGAACGATGACGGCTTTCAAAAGCCGCATGATGATCAATCTGGCATAGAGCATGCCATTACCCCCGTGGCGACATGATGCGAGAGTCGGGCGGCGAAGCGCCGCCCAACGTCGTATTACCGGTCAAGCCAGGCGTTTTTGAAGCCGTCGTTAAGGCCTATACCTGTGGTAACAAGGTTCTTCACATCACAGCTGTAGATGGTGGGAAAGCCGAGTTCGAGCAGCCAACCAACGGGTACTTCGTCGTGAAGAATTCCCTGAACCTCGTGGTAGTACTCTTCACGCTTGTCGTCGGGATACGCGGTAGCCGCCAGATCAAACAGCTCATCAACCCGCTCGTTCTCATAGCCCTCTACGTTGTTCCACGGGGATCCTTTAGCGATATTGCTGGAAATGTAGGTTCGCGAGATACCCAGTGCCGGGTCGCCGTACTGGAAGAGATAGGTAAAGGCAAGATCGTAATCCCATTCCGCTAGACGCTGGTTCCAGCCGCCCACGTCCGTGGCTTGGGTGCGTATGTTGATGCCCACTTCCTGCAAGTTCTGCTTAACAGCTTCAGCCCAACGTACCCAGGTCTCGCCGTAGGGAATCGGCAACAGACGTACCTCTTCACCGTCGTAGCCCATCTCGTCGAGCAGTTCACGGGCACGTTCCGGGTTGTGGTCATACGGTGGCAAGCTGTCATCCTGGAAGCTGGCATTGGAGCCAAATGCTGACAACGGCACCTTACCCAAACCGTTCCACAGCACATCGCGGGCAAACTCGCGATCCAGCGCGTACATCACCGCCTGACGGAAGCGCTTGTCGGCCATGGGGCCTTCGCGGTTGTTGATCCACAGCATGGCGAAGGGGCTGAAATACTCGTGGCCTTGCTCGGTGCGGCAGGTGTTATCGAGTTCGCTCAGGCGCGGTATATCGAAGTTCTCGACCGAGTTGGCCGGTAGCACATCCACCGTGCCGTTTTCGTAAGCAATCGCGCGCGACGAGGCATCCGGGATGACGTGCCAGTTGATGCCATCCAGGTACGGTAGTCCTTGCTCGTAGTAATCCTCGTTTTTCACCAGCTGGATAACGCGACCACGATCCCAGCTCTCGAACTTGAACGGACCGGTGCCGACCGGGTGATTGTTGGCTTCGTTGTCGCGGAAATCGGTGCCCTCATAGATGTGCTTAGGCATCATCGGCATGGTGCCCGCTTCAAAGGCCAGCAGGAAAGGACCGAAGGGGTTCTTGAGGGTAAAGACCACGGTGTGATCATCAGGGGCTTCGATGCTCTCCACGTGGGAAAGAATCGTGCGGGTGCGCGGGTTCATTTCACGTAGATAAACATCAGTAGAGAACACCACATCTGCAGAAGTGAATGGCTTGCCATCGTGCCAGGTCGCGTCTTCGTGAAGATTAAAGGTGTAGACCAGACCATCATCACTGACCGTCCAGTCATGGGCTAGCTGCGGCATGGGGTTGAGGTCGGTATCGTAACGCAGCAGGCTTTCATAGATATTGCCGGAGACTGTCTGGGTCGGTGCGTTTTGGTGAAGGCCCGCGATGATGCTGGGCGGTTCAGGCTGGATCACGGTGTTGATGATGCCGCCTGAGCGTGGCTCTTCAGCCCAGGCATAAGTTGCCGCTATGGAAGCAGCCGCAATGGCAAGTGTTAAGGTTTTTTTCATGGTCTTCCCCGTACTTATGAATTGTTGGTGGGAAACATGGCTCAGTGGAGCCGGGTATTAAGGCATCCCTGCCTTATATCAGTCGTCTTATCCTTTGCGGTTAGCCGCGCGTAGCAGCGCATCACACAGCACTTGTGTGGCGATGGCGCAGTGCGCGGGTTCCACATCTTCTCGCTCGTTGTGGCTGATGCCGTCTCGGCAAGGGATGAACAGCATCGCGGTGGGTGTCACGTAGCTGACATTCACCGCGTCGTGACCGGCACCGCTCATCATGCTGAAAGGCTGATGACCCAACGCCTCGGCGGCGGTGGAGAGATCCTTTACCAGCGTTTCATCAAAGCGGGTGACCGGCATATGCCAAAGCACGCTGATATTGGCGTTGACACCCTCGCGTTCGGCGGCGGCTTGCACATGGGCGCGCAGAGTGTCATCGAGTGCCTGCAGCGCACGTTCATCGGTATGGCGCACGTCCACGTGCAGGGTCACCGCGCCAGGAATCACATTGCGCGACGGCTCGGCAACCTGAAAATCACCGATAGTCAGGCGCGATGTGCCTTCGGCGTCGTCGAGCACGGTCTTGCGCATGGCTTCCACAAAGGCGGTGGCGGCCATCAGCGGGTCGTGGCGGTATTCCATCGGCGTCGGGCCAGCGTGAGCGGAATCACCAGTAAAGGTGATGTCGTACCAACGCAACCCTTGCACGCCGCTGACAATACCGACTGGCAAGTTTTTCTTCTCCAGTATCGGGCCCTGTTCGATATGCAGCTCCAGATAGGCAGCAAGCGGCAGGTCGTGGCGGGTCAGTGCGCCCCTATAGCCGGATTGATCGAGTGCTTCACCGAGGCAGATACCGTCACGGTCCTGTGCGGCGCGAAAATCCTCAAGCGATAGTCGCTCGGCGTAGACACCGCTACCGCCCATTGCTGGGGCAAAGCGGCTGCCTTCTTCATTGGTCCAGTTCACCAGCTCCAGCGGCCGCCGAGTGGTAATGCCCTGATCGTGCAGGGTGCGAAAGATTTCCAGCCCTGCCAGCACCCCCAGCACGCCATCAAAACGCCCGCCGAGCGGTTGCGTATCCAGATGGCTGCCGACAGCCACAGGGGAAAGATCGTTCTCTAGCCCGGGGCGGCGAATGAAGAGATTGCCTGCCTGATCGGTGCGCGATTCACAGCCCAGCGCATCGGTCCACTCAAGCAACTGCTGGCGACCGGCCAGATCCTCCTCGCTCAGAGTCAACCGTCGGCTGCCACCGTTGGGTGACGGCCCAATACGGGCCATTTCCATCAGCGATGACCATAAGCGTTCGCCGTCGATCTGTGGGGTAGTGGGCGGGCCAGAGCGTTGTGTGGACATGCAACTTTCTCCTTGCTGATCAATGAGTCCGGCGTTGCTGGTGATGGGCAGCTACGCCGCTTTGCTGTAATCTTCTTCAGGATTTGCCGGTGATGTTTCTGCCGCCCACGGGAGCTCCCTACGATGAGGTCTGTACATGACACCCTCGACTGGAACCTGCTGCGTACCTTTGTCAGCATTGTTCAGGAGAAAAGCATCAGCCGTGCTGCGCAGCGCCTTAATCTCTCCCAGCCCGCAGTGAGCCTGGCGTTGAAGCGGCTTGAGTCGCATCTTGGGCAGAGCCTCATTGAGCGAGGCAGCCATCGATTTCGCGTTACGGAAGCTGGAGAGCTGGTCTACCGCGATGCGCTGGAAATCTACGCCAACGTGGCGCGGCTCAGCGTCAAAGTGCGCGATAACGCCCCTGAAGTGGCTGGGCAGATCACTTTGTTTCTGGTCAGCGGTATTCAGTGCAGCTTTCTTGACGACGTGTTGAGACGCTTTCATCAGCAGCATCCACGCATCACTTGCGAGGTGACCGTGCTGTCGAGCCAGGACGTGGTTCAGTCGATGGTGCAGAAAATGGGCACGGTGGGTGTGAGCCTGCTGCCGCATCCGGTGGAAGGATTGAACAGCCAGCTTCTGGTACATCAACGCTATCGGTTCTTCTGCGGCCGGGTGCATCGTTTCTTCGGTAAGCAGAACCTGTCGCTGCAGGCGCTCAGCCACGAGCCGTTCGTCTCGTTCACCAGTGCCCAGCTGTCCGGTGCCTTGGCAGGCATTGCGCTCTTTCGCGCCAGTACAGGGCTGGTGGGGGATATGGTGGTTACGTCGAGCAGCCTGGAAGAGATCCAGCGCTTCGTGCGCAGCGGTTGGGGCATTGGTTGCCTGCCGGAACACACGGTTCAGGCGGACGTCAAGAATGGCCGGCTCTGGCCGCTTCCGCCCTATGAAGGCATTCCCAATATTGACTTGCATCTGATATGGCACCAGGACTCGCGCTTTTCCCAAGCGGAGCGCGTGTTCTTCGATTTCCTGCACCGTGCGATGGCAGAAGTGCCCATCGAGCAACGGCTGCCGTGAAGCAACCGCTTGATAAATATTCACTCGGCTCACCTGTTATCGTTTTTATGGACGTTTTTATCGACATTGCCGGCGTGTACTGTTGAGCCTTTAGTATTATTGCGGCCTTTTCTTATTATCCTTTCTTGTTGCTGGCCAGCTTGGCTGACCTGCGACGCATATTTTGAAACTTGTACCAGTCATTTTTTTTAATGTTTCTTACAAGTATCACCCGGTTTTCTATAAGACAATTTTTATATTTTTATTCTTTGTATAAATGAAATTAATACAAAGGCTCTCTTTGTTTTTCCTTGCAAACCGTATTAAAAGATGTGAAAAGTTAAAAAGAGTTGTCTTTAGCAGAGCGCTTGGCAGGCAGGTTTCTGGATTAGTTTGTTGGCGCTAACATGCAGATAAATGAAACGAAAATTTAGAAAAAGAACATTAAAAATCGGTAAGAGCAGTTTATTACAATGATAATGGAGCAATGTCATGCTGACTGATCAGGAGCAGAAAATCCTCTCCTGCTGCGATGCACTGTTCGATGAAACTCTTGAGTTAACAGAGAATTTGGTGCGAGCCTACAGCGTGCTCGGACAAGAGCAAAGTGCGCAGGCAGTGATGGATGACTGGTACCGCAAAGAAAATTTCAACGTCACCCATGTGCCGCTGACAGAGACGGCCTTGTCCTTTGGGGACGATACAGATCATTTGGAAAATACAGCCCATGTAGGCGATAAAGACCAAGCAAATAATAGCGCTGAAAACACGATTGCCAGACGGCTTAACAGGTCAAATATCTCGTCTTATAGCGCGTCTGCGTCACGCTATAACGTGATAGCAACGTTGAATGAAGGGGCAAGCGGGCCTCATCTCGTCTTCAACGGGCATCTCGATGTGGTGCCTGCCGAGCCAAATAAGCTGTGGTCGCGCCCCCCGTGGGAGCCTTGGAGAGACGAACACGGCTGGCTCTATGGCCGTGGTGCCGGTGACATGAAAGCCGGTATTGCTGCCATGTGCATGGCGGTCAAAGCGGTCAGGCAGGCAGGCGTCGAAATTTATCACCCCGTAACGCTGCAAACGGTGATCGAGGAGGAGTGCACCGGCCACGGGGCATTGGCCTGCGTGAATGCCGGTCACACCGGCGATTTTGTACTGATACCGGAGCCCTTTGGCGCCCATATCATCTCGGGGCAGGTCGGTGTGCTGTGGTTTCGTATCAACCTGAATGGCGTGCCCACTCACGTGCTGGACACAAGCGCCGGCACGAATGCAATTGAAGTTGTTATCACCTTGTTCAACGGGTTGAAAGCGCTGGAAACGGAGATCAACGCTGCGCCACGTCATCCGTTGTTCAAGGAAATCGACAAGCCCTTCAACCTTAACCTTGGCCGTATTAATGGTGGAGACTGGGCCTCCAGCGTGCCCGCTTACGCCAGCGTCGAGGGGCGTATCGGTTTCCCGCCCGGGATCGCGGTGGACGACATCAAGGCCAGGGTGAAAGCGTGTGTCGAGGATCAGGCAAGTAAGCTGGGGGCGGGTATTTCCAATCTTGAGGTGGTGTTTCACGGCTTCTGCTCAGAGGGCGTGGAAGTCGATCTGGACGATAACGGGGTACGCCTGTTGGGGCAGTGTCATCAGGACCTGACCGGCGAGGCGGTCACCACAAAACCGCTGACCTGCACCACGGATCTGCGCGCATATAAGGTTCATGGTGGCATCAATGGCACCTGTTACGGGCCGATCGCCGAAAACTTTCACGGGGTTGATGAGCGCGTTGATATCGAGTCCATCCGCCACGTGCTGAAAACCTATGCCTTGTTCCTGAGCCGTTGGGGCGCGAACGCCTCACATGACCGGTAACCTCGTCGTTGCTGGTATCCCAAAATTGCCGTCTGTTATTCTCCAGCGCCGCCGATCATAGAGGAATTGCCGTGAAGTGCTTTTACCATCCAGAACAGCAACGCCATGCGCCGCCCAGTTTTCTGCTCAGAGGCCGTCAGACCGCTTCGCCGGAAGGACCGCTGCGCGCCGAAATGCTGCTAGAAGGGCTTGGGCTGCTGGGTATCGAGACGCTGGCACCGATGGCCACGTCACAACTGCACGAACGGTTGTCGCGGGTGCATACCCCGCGCTATCTGACCTTTCTTGAAACCATTTATGAGCGCTGGGCCGCACTGCCGGATACCGCCGAGATGGTGGCGCCCAACGTGCATCCTTGTGGCCAAGGCTATCATTATCCCCGCCATCCGGTGGGGCAGGCGGGCTGGCACATGCACGATATGGCATGCCCACTGACCGCCGATACCTACGCCGGTATCATCGCTAGCGCCACCAGTGCTGAAGCCGCGACCGAGGCGGTGCTGGCAGGAGATGGACAAGCCTATGCGATGTGCCGGCCGCCGGGGCATCACGCCGGACCGGACCGCGCGGGCGGCTTCTGTTTTTTGAACAGCTCGGCGCTGGCAGCGGAAATCCTGCGTGAAAAGTACGCACGCGTGGCGATTCTAGATGTTGACCTTCACCACGGTAACGGCACACAGGATGTCTTCTACGCCCGTGGCGATGTGTGGACCGGCTCGGTGCACGCTGATACGGCGGACTTCTATCCGTTCTTCTGGGGCGGAGTGGATGAAATCGGCGAAGGCGATGGGCAGGGTGCCAACGTCAATCAGCCCTTGCCACTGGGCAGTGACGGACCGATGTTCATGCAGGCGCTGGAAAAGTTGATCGATGCCATGCAGGCGTTCAAGCCACAGGCGCTGGTGATTGCCTTGGGCCTGGACGCCCACAAGGATGACCCGCTGGCTGGGCTGGCGCTGGAAACAGAAGACTTTGGCCTGCTGGGCAAGCGTCTGGCAGAAATTCCGCTACCCACGGTAGTGGTGCAGGAAGGCGGTTACCCCACCGAGCATCTGGGCCGTAACCTTGCGGCGTTCATGGATGGCTTTATCAAGACGTAACGCTCTATCAAGGTATAACGCTTTAAAAGGTACTGGCAATCTGTCGGGCTATAACCTCGTGAAATACTCGCTTCCTGCCATCCTCATCGGAACATCAAACGAAAGCACCGCCTGACCAACAGGGTAAAAGGGCTGCGCCCCTTGCCCTGATAGACGCCCAACAGAGGTCAGAAACGACACATGACCGTTTATCCTGCGAAGAAATCAGAGTGGGGCATTACCACTGCGATTTACGCCCCTTAATCCGACAGACTGCTAGGAGTAATTCCATGAATAACAAACATGCCGGCCAGGTCATCGTTGATTCTCTATCGTTGCATGGCGTTGAACGCGTCTTTGTGGTGCCAGGAGAAAGCTACCTCGCTGTACTGGACGGTCTGCACGATTCAAGCATCGCCACCGTGGTGTGTCGTCACGAAGGCGGAGCGGCCTACATGGCCGAGGCACATGGAAAGTTCACTGGACAGCCGGGTGTTGCCATGGTGACTCGCGGTCCCGGGGCGGCCAATGCCTTTGTGGCGCTGCATACCGCTTGGCAGGATGCTGTGCCTATGGTGCTGTTCGTGGGGCTGATTCCGGTGGCTGATCGCATGCGCGAGTCTTTTCAGGAATTTGATCCTAATGCCTGGTTCGGTACCCAGTGCAAGCGGGTGTTTGTGCTCGATGAGGCCGAACGTGCCTCCGAGGTGGTGGCTGAGGCCTTTTTCGCTGCGCGCTCCGGACGTCCCGGGCCTGTAGTGGTGGGCCTGCCTGAGGATGTCATCATCCATGCGGTGAGTGGCCAGCTGCATCCAGTGCTACCGGTAGCGGAGGGTGGGATATCACTCAAGGAGCTGGAAGCGCTCAAGGCCGAGCTGTTGGCAGCCAACAAGCCACTTCTATTCATCGGAGGCCAGCGCTGGACTTTCGAAGCTGCTGCACGCCTGACGCGCTTCGCCGAGCACAACAGCATACCCGTGGTGCACGATTGGCGTGCTGCTGACCGGGTACCTTTTGATTCGCCAGTTAACTGCGGCTCGCTGGGCTACGGCCGCACCGCGATGACGCTTTCGATGTTCGAGGAAGCTGACGTGTTGGTGGCGGTGGGGACTGTGCTCAGCGACGTGACAACCGAGGGTTTCACCGCCCGTCAGGGACATGAGCGCACCAATATCCTGATCAATATCGATACCAGCCTACGTGGCCACAGCGGCGCCGTGACAAGGCATATCATCGCTAGTCCTGTGGCCTTTGCCGAATCGGTGGCTGATCTACAGCTAGGCCGTGCGGTGGCCTGGCAAGATTGGCTTGCCGAAGGGCGTGCTGCCCAAGTGGCGGCTTCTAGCCTCCCGGATCTGAGCACTCTGCCGGCGACGCGCTCTGGCACCGCCCATATGGGCGCAGTGGTGGGGGAGCTGGTCAAGCTCCTGCCTGAGGATGCCGTCTACAGCTTCGGTGCCGGCAACCACTGTGTCTGGGCACAACGTTTTCTGCCCACCCGTACCTTTCCCAGCCAGCTGAGCACCCGCAATGGCTCAATGGGCTATAGCGTGCCGGCGGCAGTGGCGGCCTCATTGGAAAGCCCCGAGCGGCTATGCGTGGTGGTGGCCGGCGATGGCGAGTTCATGATGAACGGCCAAGAGATAGCGACCGCTGTGCAGCACGGTGCGGCCATGCTGATCCTGGTGATGGATAATGGGCAATACGGCACCATTCGTTCCCACCAGGAGATGCATTTCCCTGAGCGTGTCAGTGGTACCCAGCTGGCCAATCCCGATTTCGCCAGCTTGTGCCGTGCCTATGGCGGCCATGGTGAGACGGTGGCGTCGAACGACGAAGCCGCTGGCGCCGTGGAAAGGGCGCTAGTTGCGGTTACCCAAGACTGCGTCCCCGCGTTAATCCACGTGATTACCGACCCGCAGCACGACCTGCCCTGAAGCTAGTTCAACGACAATAAAAGGAATCATGCGATGACTCAGTATGCTGTGACCAACCCAGCCACCGGAGAGGTGGAGCAGGTGTTTTCCACCGCCAGCGATGCCGAGATTCAAGAAGCCATTACCCAGGCTCATCATGCCTTCGGCGAGTGGCGCCAAAGCAGTGTGGCTGAGCGTGCCGCTCTTTTGAACCGAGTAGCGGATCTCTACGCCGAACGCCGAGAAGCGCTGGCCAGCATCATCGCCCGCGAAATGGGCAAGCCATTATTCCAGGGTGGGCTAGAGATCGACATTGTGGTGTCCATCTACCGCTACTATGCCGAGAAAGGCCCAGCCTTGCTGGAAGATGAGCCGCTGGATAAGACAGGCGGCGGTAGCGCGATGATCCGAAAAGAGGGGCTTGGAGCGCTACTGGGCATCATGCCCTGGAACTTCCCCTATTATCAGGTGGCGCGTTTTGCCGCGCCTAACCTGATGAACGGCAACACGATTGTGCTCAAACATGCACCTCAGTGCCCTGAATCCGCCGCCGCCATGGCGCAAATCTTCCGTGATGCCGGGGCGGCTGAAAACCTTTATGTGAATGTTTACGCCAGCAATGAACAGGCCGCAGATATCATTGCTGACCCACGCATACAGGGCGTCTCGCTGACAGGCTCCGAACGCGCCGGCGCGGCAGTCGCCGAAATTGCCGGCCGTCATCTCAAGAAGGTGGTGCTGGAGTTGGGTGGTTCCGATCCCTTTATCGTACTGGACGATGCTGACCTGGAGCAGGCTGTTCAGCAGGCGTTGATTGGCCGCTTCGGTAACGCCGGCCAAGCCTGCAATGCCGCCAAGCGTATCTTCATCGATCGTGCCGTGTACGATAACTTTCTGAGCGCTTTCAAATCAGCAGTAGAGAAGATCGTCGTGGGAGATCCCATGATCGAGGGTACCTTCATGGGTCCACTCTCCTCGCAGGCGGCGCTGGATACCCTGGAGGCCCAGGTGAACGATGCCGTGGCCCAAGGTGCCCAGGTGTTGAGCGGCGGCCGGCGTCTGGATGGCCCCGGTGCCTGGTATGCGCCGACCCTGCTCACCGGCGTCACGCCGGAGATGCGGGTGTTTCACGAGGAACTGTTCGGTCCGGTGGCGGTGGTATACCCCGTGGATGACGAGGAAGAGGCGCTACGTTTGGCCAACGATTCCGCCTATGGCCTGGGGGCGGTGATCCAGTCACGAGATATTGAACGTGCTAAGCGCCTAGCCGCTCGACTCGAAGCGGGCATGGTGCATATCAATGAGGGGCCGGGCTCATCCGCCGAGCTGCCCTTCGGTGGCGTGAAACGCTCCGGCTTTGGTCGCGAATTGGGCCGCGACGGCATGGAGGAGTTCGTCAACCGCAAGCTGATTCGCCTTGGCGCCTGAAACGGCACACTTGCCCTTGCTATGCGCATGCCCCGTCTGGAAAACCGGACGGGGCATCTTTTATTGAACTTCCAACTCAATCTTTTATTGAACTTCCACCTCAATAGACTTGGGTTCAGCCGGCTCCGCCTTGGTCAGTGTCAGGGACAAAACGCCATCTTTGAAATTGGCCTGGATGCTGTCTTCGTCCACGTTTTCCGGCAGGGTAAATCGGCGCAGGAAACTGCCATAAAATCGCTCAATGCGGTGGTGCTTCTTGTCGTCGGTTTCTTCCTCGTGCTTGCGCTCACCCTGAATGCTCAAAACGCCGTTCTGCACCGTGACTTTCACGTCATCCTTGGACATACCCGGTAGTTCCGCCTCGATATTGAAGGCCTCCGGGGTTTCCTTGATATCCACGGCCGGGGCCCAGTCGCTGCTGCTGAACAGGTCTTTACCTTCCCGTTCATCGTTGCTGCGAGTCAGGCCAAGTAGCCGGTTGTAACGGTTCATCAGGTCATCAAACTCACTGACCGGGTTCCAGCGGGTAATGTTAGCCATACAAAACTCCTCCTAAGAATCTAAAATCCATTGGTGGTGCCAGTTACGCTCACGGGGCAGTCTCCATACCGGTGGCACCAACCGGATGGTTCTTCGTTAATGCTTTCTAGCTTTGAGTGTAGGATCGATAGGTTATTTTTCAATCGGGGTGGTGGCGAAAAATTTCGTCGAGACTGATGAAGCGCCGAATTACCTGAAGAAAGTGTCTAAAAGGACCATGGATGGTCGTCCCTCCCGGTCTGTTTGCGAGTGTGCACCCCGGCTGAACCCGGGTAGTCCGGCATGATTGCCAACGTCACCAACAAACGGCATCAGCAGAGTTTAGCTCTAACGCTAACTGTCTCAGCTATGAAATGAAGGTCCACCCATCGGCTAACCCGCCTGCTGGGCAGTCCACTACGCGAGGCTCAAAGCTTTTTCTCCAGATAATCGAGCAGCTCGGCAATGCAGTGCATGCGGGCATAATCCTGATCCGGAATATTCACCCCCAGCCGTTTGTGCACAGCCTCCGCCAGGTTCAGCGCGTCCATCGAATCCAGGTCGTATTCGTCCTGTAGGTTGGCGTTGTCATCGAACGATGCCAAGTCTATGTCTGGTGCAATGCCGGACAGTTCTTCCAGTACCGCGTTGCGCAATTCATCCCGATTCACAGTGCCTCCGGTTGTTGTAGCCGTTGTTCAATTTCGTTGAGGAACAGGGCGCCGAGGTGTCCATCACAGACCCGATGATCCGCCGCCAGGGTGATATCCACGGACAGGCGCACGGCGACGCCGTCATCCACCGCCAGCGGGCGCCGGTGTGCGCGGCCGATACCGATCATGGCGACCTGCGGGGGGTAGATGACGCCATACACGGTGTCCACGCCGCGATCGCCGAGGGCGGTGACGGTGGCGGTGCCGCCTGCCATCTCGGAGACGCGCAGACCGCCGCCCCGGGCGCGGCGCACCAGATTGCGAAGCTGGTGCATCAGTTCCGGCAGAGTCAATGTGTCGGCATCCATAATGGCCGGGGCCACCAGGCCGCCGCCTCGCAGGTGCACGGCCATGCCCAAGTTGACCTGGGTCGCGGCAGTGAAGCCGTCGCCAGCATAGTGGCCGTTGAGCTCCGAGTAGCGGGCCAAGGCCAGGGCGGTGGCCTTCATGAATAGCGCGGATAGCAGTAGCCGATTTTCCGGTGGCTGGTGTTCATTGTAGCCGGTGAGCCATTGCTCGGCGGCGTGCAGATCCACGGTGTTGGCCAGGTAGTAATGTGGTATCTCGCGCTTGGCGCGGCTCATGGCGGCGGCAATGGCGGCGCGCATCTGCCCGCGGTCAAAGCCCGGCCCCGGCCCCGGCCGGGTGGCAGGTTTGCTGGGCTGCGCGCTTTGCAGGTCCCGGAGCACGATGGCGCCGGCGGGGCCACTGCCGCGCAGGTCAGCTAGTGCCATGCCGGCCTTCCGGGCTTTGCGGCGTGCGGCGGGGGAAGCTGGCACACGGCCTTCCGATTCGGGCTTGGCGGCGGCCGGTACCACGGCGGGTTCCTTGGCCGAGGGCTTTTTAGGCGTGGCTTTCGGTTCGGCTTCTGGTTCGGTTTTCGTTTCAGACGCCGGCTGCGTTTGCTCTTTCCCTGCGGCTTGGGGTTTCTGCTTGCCGACACGGCTGCCATCGCCGATCCGGGCCAGCGGCTCGCCCACATCCACGTCGGTATCTTCTTCGACGTACAGTTCTTCGACCACGCCGTCCTCGAACACCTCCACGTCGAGCACGGCTTTGGAAGTTTCCACCGCGGCGACAACTTGGCCTTTCTTTACCCGGTCGCCGGGTTTGACCTTCCATTCGACCAGCTTTCCGCTGTCCATGTCGGCGCCCATCGAGGGCATGCTGAAATCACTCACGGTGCTTCTCCGAGCGTGCGTTTCGCGGCGGCGACAATGTCTGCCACCCTGGGCAGGGCGGCCTGCTCCATGTGTTTCGCGTAGGGCACCGGTATCTCGGCGCTGCATACCCGGGCCGGCGGTGCGTCCAGTTCCCAGAATGCCTGCTCAGTGAGTATCGCCATCAGTTCGCCGGCCAGGCTGCCGGTTTTCCAGCCTTCGTCTACCATGACTGCGCGCCGGGTGCGGCTCACGGATTCGATCAGGGTGTCGGTGTCCAACGGTCGCAGTACGCGCAGGTCGATCACCTCCGCCTCGATGCCCTCGGCGGCCAACTGCTCGGCGGCCTCCAGCGTCTTGTACAGGCAGCCACCGTAGGTGATCAGGCTGATATCCGTTCCCGGCCGGCGAATCGCGGCTTTCTCGATATCCACGCCTTGCGCTTGTGGCGTCAGCTCGGCCTTGTGGTTGTAGAGCATCACATGCTCGAAGATCACCACCGGGTTGGGGTCCTGCAATGCCGCCCAGAGCATGTAACGGGCGTCCTCCACGGTGGCCGGCGCCAGCACCCTCAGCCCAGGCACGTGGGCATACCAGTTTTCCAGGCTGTGAGAGTGTTGTGCCGCCACCTGGCGGCCTGCGCCGGTGGCCATGCGAATCACCACGGGCACATTGAACTGGCCACCGGACATGTGCAGCAGGGCGGAGGCGCTATTCACGATCTGGTCAATGGCCAGCAGGCTGAAGTTCACCGTCATGATTTCGATCACCGGTCGCATGCCGCCCAATGCGGCGCCCAAGCCGGCCCCAGTGAAGCCGTTCTCCGCCAGCGGCGTATCGATGATGCGCTCGGCACCGAACTGCCCGAACAGGTCATGGGTGACGGCATAACAGCCACCATAGCGGCCGATGTCCTCGCCCATCAGAAAAACCCGATCATCATGTTCCAGGGCTTCCTCCAGCCCGCGGTGAAAGGCTTCGCGCAGGGTGGTTTCCGTGGCCTCGATCTCCGGCGCCGGGGGTGGGGCCAGAGGTTTTGGCAGCGGCTGAACGAGATGGTCAAACAGCGTTTTTTCTGACTCCCATTCTGCCGCTTCGGCGAACTGAACGGCTTGCTCCACTTCCTCGGCGATCTCTGCTTCCATGGTCTTGCGTTGGTCCTCATCGATCAGGTTAGCCTGGGCCATCCACTCGGCCAGCCGGTCGACGGGATCCTTCTTCTTCCACTCCTCCACCTCGGTCTGATCCCGGTAACGCTGGGGGTCGAACATGGAGTGCGCGCGGAAACGATAGGTCTCGCATTCAATCAGGCGCGGGCCCTTGCCGGCACGGGCTGCTGCCAGGGCCTTGCGCGCAGCCGCTTCCACCTGGACCACGCTCATGCCATCAAGCCGTTCGGCGGGCACCCCGATAGCCTCGGCCTTGCGGTATATCTCTGGCTGGGCGTGTTCCACCGCAATCGGCGTGCCCATGGCGTAGTAATTGTTCTCGCACACAAACACCAGCGGCAGTTGCCAGAGGGCAGCCAGGTTCAGGGATTCGTAAAAGACGCCTTCTGAGGCGGCGCCGTCGCCGAAGAAGCACACCGTGGCCCGGTTGCCGCCCTGCATCTTTTCCGCCAGCGCCAGGCCGACGGCAAGGGGGATACCACCGCCGACGATGGCATTGCCACCATAGAAGCGGGTGTCGGCATCGAAAAGATGCATGGAGCCACCCCGGCCCCTGGCGCAGCCGGAGACCTTGCCGTACATCTCCGCCATCACCTGCTGCATGGTCATGCCCTTGAGCAGGGCATGGCCATGCTCGCGGTAGGCGGCCACCACCGCTTCGTCGTCGGCGATGTTGAACATGACGCCGGCGGCCACCGCTTCCTGGCCGATGCAGACGTGTAGAAAGCCGCGGATCTTCTCCTGAGTGTACAGCTCAACGCAGCGCTCCTCGAAGCGACGCACGCGCAGCATGCCGCGCAACAGTGCCAGTGCGTGTTCCCTCGTCAGCCGAGGCTTGCCCGCAGCGGTTGCCTCATTCATCGCCTGCTCCTCGTGCCGGTGCTTGTTATTCCCTGTTGCCTTCCAGGGTGGAGGTGTCGCCTTCAGGCAGGCCCAACTCGCGGGCGCGCAACAACCGGCGCATGATCTTGCCGCTGCGGGTGCGTGGCAGGTCCTCACGGAATTCTATATGGCGTGGCGCCACTGCCGGGCCCAGGCGCTTACGGGCCTGTCCCATCAGCTCCTTGCGCAGGGCCTCGTCCGGCGGGTATCCCGGTTTCAGTGAAACAAAGGCCTTCACCGTTTCCCCGGCCACCTCGTCGGGCACCCCGATGACCCCGGCCTCGGCCACCGCGGGATGCTCGAGCAGCACGCTTTCCACCTCGAAGGGGCCGATCAGGTGGCCGGAAGACTTGATCACGTCATCGTCGCGGCCGATAAACCAGAAGTAACCGTCCGCATCTCGGCGCGCCAGGTCGCCGGTAAGGTACCAGTCGCCGGAAAAACTGTTGCGGTATTTCTCTTCCTGATGCAGGTAGCCGCGAAACATTGAAGGCCAGCCCTTTTTCAGCACCAGTTCGCCGGTTTCATTGGGCTCATCAATCAGTTCGATACCATCTTCGGTCCTGCGTGCTACTGCCGCTTCGACACCGGGAACGGGCTTGCCCATGGAGCCGGGGCGGACCTCCAAAGCGGCATAGTTGCTTATCATGATGCCGCCGGTCTCGGTCTGCCACCAGTTGTCATGAAAGGGCAGGCCCAGCACTTTTTGCCCCCAAATCACCGCTTCGGGGTTGAGCGGCTCGCCGACGCTGGCCATGAATCGCAGCGAGGACAGGTCATGGGCCCGGGGCAGTTCTTCCCCCAGCTTGATCAACATGCGGATCGCAGTGGGGGCGGTGTACCAGAGCGCCACTTTCTGGTTCTGGAGGATCCGGTACCAGCGCTCGGCGTCGAATTCGGCCTCGTCCACCACCATGGTCACACCGTTGGTCAGCGGGGCGATGATGCCGTAGGAGGTGCCGGTGACCCAGCCCGGGTCCGCCGTGCACCAGTAGATGTCACCGGGATGCATGTCCAGCACATAGCGCCCGGTCATGTGATGGGTGATCACTGCATCGTGCACATGCAGCGCCCCCTTGGGCTTGCCGGTAGTGCCGCTGGTGAAATGCAGCAGGGCAGGATCTTCCGGAGCCATGTCGCGGGTGGCATAGTCACCACTGGCGGCGTCCATCAACGCCGTAGCGTCTAAGGTGCCTGCAGGGGCTTCGTCGAGTTGATCGATCAGCAGCACATGGCGCACCGAGGACGTTTCGGCCACCCAGTCGGCCACCTTCTTCTGGTACAGACGCTTGCTGGTGACCAGCACTGCCGGCTCACCGATTTCCACTCGCTGGCGTATCGGTTCCGGGCCGAAGGCAGAAAACAGAGGCGTGAATACGCAGCCATGCTTGAGGGTGCCGAGCACTGCTGCGTACAGGTCGGGAATGCGGTGGGCCAGGCCATAGACACGCTCGCCGGGTTTCACCCCCAGGTCCAGCAGCACATTGGCGAAGCGGTTGGCGCGCTCGTTTAGCGCCCGGTAGCTGATGTCCACCGGTGTTTCACTGTCCCGGGCCAGAAAGCGGATGGCGGTACGCTCCGCCGTTTCCGTGTCCATGTGCCTGTCGAGAGCCTCGAAGGCGATGTTGAGTCGGCCGTTGCCCATCCCGGCTATCTCCTGTCGGGCCTGGTCCCAGGAAAAGTTGCTGCAGAACTGTTCGTAATCCGGAAGATTTGCCGACATCTTTTGTTTTCCCTATGGTTTCCTTTCGTCGCCGTGGCGTTCGTCGTAACCAAGTGCAAAAACATCCCTTCGCCTACCCAGATCGTTTATGAGATTCACAGGAGGCATGTGAAACAAATACACGAAAACCAGACTGAATACTCTTAAGTGATTGATCTTGCGCAGACTTGATAGCCTCTATGACGTGCGGGTCGTCATCAAGATGCTGGTGTCTCCGACAATCTGCGTCATCCGCTGAAACCCTGCCGAAGGCAGCCGGCCATAGATATCTTTGTGTTTGCGCTCGACGCGATTGACAGGCATGGATTGCTCCACTGCTATGACAAATTAACGTTAGTAACAAAGGAGATTAGCGTCAATCTCAAACACTGCATCAAGAGGACACCCGCACTGTTTTTAATCTTTAGTGTTGGTGACCGCTTATCGGCGAATAAAGAGCTGCTTGCCAAGCGCAAGGGGCTTGCTGGTGACAGTGGAAATGCACCGGCACGCCATTCGCTCGGACGATTCCATGGTTATTGTCGGGGTTTTGCGCGATATCACCGAACGCAAGCGGTCCGAGCAACGGCATTACCTTCTATCCCGATGATGCTGATAACGCCGCTACCCTCGCTCCAGTCGCTTCACAGGCCAGCCCATCAGTCCGGCGGTTAGGATATTTTTCGGTAACTATTCCGGTGATCCCCACGAGACAGCCCCTAAATAGTTATCTAAATTTTTAAGCTTGTCTTCGCACGGTAATATTAACAATTTACCTTGGAGCCATGGGGGTGGCGGGCAAGGATACGCTCGATGAGGCCAGGAGGCCGGCCCTCACCTCTTTCCATTGCCCTGCTTTTTAGTCTCTATCCGATATCTTCTATTTCTCTCTTATTGCCAGGTTGTTCAAAACCTTCAACATTGGAGAACGATTATGACTGCTCAATTGGTTCGTGTTGATCTCGCTAATGGGTCTTCCTGGTACTTTCATTCGGATACCACGACAGAGGAAAGGGTTGACCTGATGCTCTCCTATATTCATGGCACGTTCGGAAGTATTAGGCTGAGGCCCGGTGACGGCCATCATATGTCCCACGATGGACGGCATGAGCTGTTCCAAACGCTTACCCCTGAGATAGACTTTGCTATCGGTCTGCTGGAAGAAACACCCTGATTCCTTTCTGTTCTTCGATGGGCAAACCAGCCCGGTTCTCGGCAAGGGGCAGGCCTCTAAGGCTAGCCATCCTGGATATCCAGTTCAAATACCGTAAATTCCAGAGAGGCGAAGGTTTTCTTGATCTGAGGTATTTTTGAGTGTGTTTCAATTTTGGGGTCTAACTTAACTTGTATTAATTCGCTGCCACATTAACCTTGTTATTGTGCGTTGCAGCAGAGCGGGAATCTCCCGTTCCATTGCACTCAGAACCTGGAGGTTCTCACCATGACTAACGCATTCGACACCAAGCAGATCACCAATCAGTTCGAAACCATGTTCTTCGGTCCGGCTCGTGCCTATGCTGAACTTTCCGTGAACTACAGCGAGAAGTTGATCAACGCCCAGCAGGAGGCTGTCAAGGCCTACTCCGACATCAGCCTGACGCAGTTGCGCAACCTCATGAAGGTCAAGGATGCCGAAGGCTTCCGCGAGTACATGGAAGGCCAGCAGCAAGTCGCCAAGGATATGACCGAGCGCCTGAAAGGCGATGCCGAGAAGGTTGTAGCCCTGCAGCAGGACTTCGTCAAGAATAGCCAGAAGCTGACCGAAGAGAACGTCAAGCAGACCCAGAAGGCTGCCGAGAGCAAAGCCAAGCAGGCGACTGATACGGCCGGTACCACCGCCAAGACTGCCTGATCCAGGCGTCGGCCATCCGGCGCACTGAAAGGGTAATACCAAGGGCCGCTGATCGATGATCGGCGGCCCTTTCATTTGTGCGCCAGGTCTGGCGGGGGAGTCTGAAGAAAGCCGGAGGCAAGCTCCCGATCGCATACGAGGCTGTCGCACCTGGGCGAGAGGGCCAACACCCACCCGACCAATCTTTAACTCAGCGCGACAGTGAAACCCAGGTGAGAATGCGTTGGTGCTCTCAATGCCCGGCCGTTTGAACAAAATCCTGCCGCATTCTGCGATTCGATTCTTTGAATGAATCGTCGGAGGGTTCAAGGGCTCTACATTGCACTTCATTGTTGTCACCTAGGCAGGCAATTGAGTCATGCTCTGCCACAATCCCTTCAAGTGCTTGGCAAAACGCCTGAAAGGCTTCACTGGAATGCCCCGGGCGTTGGTGAAGCTCAATTTCGACATGCCCCAAGTGAGGAAGGTCCTCTTCTTTTGCCACTATCCGACAGCCTGTTGGTACGCTCCGCGGTGTTTTAATAGTTACCGCAAGCCCATTTTGTACGGGAACGTTAATTCCTGTCGGGGATTGGCTGACGTAGCGAAGCTCCCAACGCTTCTCTTCACGCCCAAGCGCAGACAACGCATGCGCACGAAAAATGCAGCCCTCAGGGTTTAAAGCAAGCGGTAATATTTGCCATTGTTCAATGGACGCGTGCTCAGCGATAACCCAAACCATCGGCTCCCAGCCGAGTAGCTGCCCGGATTGTGTCGGTTTATGTCTCACCGAAAGCACAACATCTAACAAGCCTTCCTGGAATCGCTTGACCAAGTTATCGCTGATATCACACTGCACCTCTAGCTGGATATGGGGGAACTGAGCAGAGAAGCGTGGTAACAAGTCCGGCAAGTAGGCAGCTGCTTGTTCTTCAGAGGTGCCTAGCCGAATGATTTCGCCATGCGTCCCACCTCTAAGCAAGTCTTTAGCTTCATCTTCCAGCTTGAGTATATGGCGTGCGTAGGGCAGCAAACGCTCTCCTGCGGCCGTCAACAACACGCTACGGCTAGTACGTTCAAACAGCGGCTGCCGCATCTTATCTTCAAGGCGCTTTATTTGCAGACTCACTGCGGATTGGGTTCGATGCAGCACTTTGCCAGCGGCGCTAAACCCTTGGCATTCCGCCACGGTGACAAAGGCGCGAAGTAAATCCGTATCCATGATAAATGAGCCTTCTAAATGGGTCGTATCTCAACTATTCATTTCTATTATGGGGTGTCTGTCACTACCCTGTCCAAAACATCTTCAACGCGACCTCATTCGAAGCAATATCCGTTAATTCGACAGGAGTACTTGTCATGCAAGCGACCGTGGTTACTCCATCGGCAAATGCATTAGATGGCCTTATCGATCTCAAAACGTACCCCCTTGATGCGCTGGACAGCGAAACCGGGCGTGAGTTAATCGCAGAATGCCGCCGTCAGTTAGACGAAGACGGCTGCGTGGTGCTTAAAAACTTTGTTCCTGAAGAGGCTTTAGCACGCCTTGAGCGTGAAACAGAGCGGCTATCCCCGGATGCTCACTACAACCAAACCGAGACGAACCCTTATAACAGCGAAGGAGATCCCTCACTGCCGGCAAATCACCCCAAAAACCGTTTTGACGATCGCACAAACGGCTTTGTGGCTGGAGATCGTATTGGTCGTGACACGATTATCCGTCAGGTGTACGAGAATCCTGAATTCCAGCGCTTTATAAGTGAAGTCGTGGGCATAGAAGAGATTCATCGGTACGCCGACCCGTTGGCGGATTTGGTGGTGAACGTGCTGCGTGAAGGCTGTCAGCACCCGTGGCACTACGACACTAACGAATTCATCGTCACCATGATGACGCGTCAATCCCACGGGGGGGGGCGCTTCGAGTACGCGCCGGGTATCCGGAGTCCTGAAGGCGAAAACTTCGATGAAGTGGAAAAAGTCATCGACGGTGATCGCTCACGCTTGAAAGCGCTTGATCTCCAACCGGGTGATTTACAGGTGTTCTTTGGTCGCTACTCACTTCATCGGGTCACGCCGGCTGAGGGAGATAAGGAGCGCCACACCGTGATTTTTGCTTACGCCAAAGAGCCAAATTTTGTGGGCCGCCCAGAACGTGCCCAACGTATTTTTGGCCGCATGGCGCCGGTGCACGAAAAAATCCTCAAAGAAGGCATGCAGCGCAGCGATAGCCTAGCGGATTAGCGTAGCGCAGAGAATGCCGTCTATCTAAATTCAACCCTGACACGAGAGACACCATGAGTATTGTCGAGAGTGAAAACCTTACGGATAACGAACCTGATCATATTCCGGTCGTTCCTTCAGCACCAATGGGCAACGGTGACAGTATCCCTACCGCTTTTGATCCTAAGCAGCTGCGTGCCGGGCGACTCAAGCGCCTGCGCGCGATGATGGAGGATCAGGGCTATGCGGCGCTGGTGCTGTTTGATCCTAATAACCAGCGCTACGCGACCGGGTCGCGCAATATGTTTGGTTACTTTTTGCGCAATTCCACGCGGTATATCTATGTGCCGCTGGAAGGGCCAATTATTCTATTCGAATACCCCGGCAGCGCACACGTTTCCACCTGGCTTGAGACCATCGATGAAGCGCGCACCTCCAAGGTGGTGTGGTCGGCGGTCAATCAACGTGATGGCATGTCTTCCGATCCTTTTGGTATCGAAATTGCTGAGCTGGTCGAGGAGCATGGCAAAGGCAACAAAAGGGTGGGCCTTGACCGCTGCGCGCTTAACCACGCCCGCGCGTTAGAAGCGCAGGGCTTGGATGTCTACGACTGCATGCAGGACACTCTGCATTGCCGCCGCATCAAAACCCCGGAAGAAATTGCCTGCTTGGCACAATCCATGGCCGCCAGCGAAGCTTCCGTGGCGGAAGTCGAAGCGGCTATAAAGCCCGGCATTAGCGAAAACGAGCTGTTTGCGATCATGTATGGCGAAGTCATCAAAGGCGGCGGTGAGTTTATCGAAACTCGCTTGCTCTCGTCTGGGCCACGCACCAACCCTTGGTTTAACGAGGCGAGTGATCGCAAGATTCGTCCTGGCGAGCTGGTGGCGCTGGATACCGATACCATCGGTTGTCACGGCTATTACTCGGATTTCTCGCGCACTTTTCATGTCGGGCCGGGCAAGCCAACGGCGTATCA
Source organism: Vreelandella rituensis (assembly GCF_003336665.1). Lineage (GTDB taxonomy): Bacteria > Pseudomonadota > Gammaproteobacteria > Pseudomonadales > Halomonadaceae > Vreelandella > Vreelandella rituensis. Next base: position 45,464 of record NZ_QPIJ01000014.1, read on the forward strand.
ATGCGAGCTCTACCGTATGGCGTATGATCAAGTGCATCACAATATGGGCTTGCTTAAACCTGGTATTAGCTATCGTGAAATTGCTGAAAAGGCTTGGAAGATACCCGAACGTTTTATAGATCGCCGCTATCCCTCGATCATTCACGGCGTGGGGATGCATGGTGAGACGCCGTTGGTCGCTCACCACGCGGATTTTGATCGCTTCTCCAAGGACGGCATTCTAGAGCCGGGCATGGTGGTTTCGGTCGAAAGCTATATCGGCGAGGTCGGCGCCGCCGATGGTGTCAAACTCGAAGAAGAGGTGCTGATTACCGAAACCGGTATCGAGAAGCTCTCTCGCTACCCGTTTAATGAAGCGCTACTGAATAAGGAAGTATAAGCCTGTGACAGATTCATCGCTTATGACCGTGCAGCATTGGATCGGAGGGGATCCTGTACAAGCGTCGCGTCACTTGCCCGTGGTTGACCCGGCATACGCAAAGCCGGTTCGCCAAGTGGCGATGGCTGATGCGTATATCGTCCACGACGCTGTGACGAAGGCGCTAGCGGCGTATCCCGCCTGGCGGAATACGCCGCCCAACAAGCGCGCTCAGGTTATGTACCGCTTCAAGATGCTATTAGAGCGTGATGCCGATGAATTGTGTGAGCTGATTAGCGAAGAGCATGGCAAAGTATTGGAAGATGCCATGGGTGAACTCAAGCGAGGCATCGAAAACGTCGAATATGCATGCGGCATTCCTGAGCTGTTAAAGGGGGAGTATTCCCACAATGCTGGGCCGGGCATCGATACCTGGTCGAACCATCAGCCAGTGGGGGTTGTCGCCGGTATCACGCCGTTTAATTTCCCGGTGATGGTACCACTGTGGATGTTTCCCATGGCGATCGCCTGTGGCAACTGTTTTATTTTGAAGCCGTCAGAGCAAGTGCCCTCCGTGGCAATCAAAATGGCGGAGCTACTTGAAGAGGCGGGACTGCCAGCCGGCGTGTTTAGCGTCATCCAAGGTGACCGTGAAGCCGCCGATGCGCTCATTGATCATCCAAACGTTAAAGCGCTGTCGTTCGTTGGCTCGACGCCGGTGGCCAAAGCGATTTATCAGCGTGGCGCGGCACTCGGCAAACGGGTGCAGGCGCTGGGTGGAGCGAAAAATCATGCCGTAGTATTGCCTGACGCTGACCTTGAAAATGCTGCCAATACCTTGATTGGCGCTGCTTACGGTAGCGCAGGGGAGCGCTGCATGGCGATTTCGGTCGTTGTGTGTGTGGGCGAGAAAACCGCCGATGTGCTGGCAGACAAGATCGCTGAAAAAGCCGAACGTCTGAATATCGGGCCTGGAACGGAGCCAGGGCTGGATATGGGCGCGTTGGTGAACCAAGCGCACCGTGATCGCGTGGCAGGCTATATTGCACAAGGTGAGGCGGCTGGCGCGACATTAAGGCTCGATGGCCGCAAGCATCCGCTGGTAGAAAATTCCCCCGGCTACTTTCTTGGCGCGACGTTGTTTGACCACGTCACACCAGCGATGCGAATTTACCGCGATGAGATTTTCGGCCCGGTCCTGTGCGTCGTTCGTGTGGAGAGTTTTGACCAAGCCGTCGAGCTCATTAATGCGCACCAGTATGGCAATGGCACCTGCTTGTTTACCCGCGAGGGGGAAGCCGCGCGCCGCTTTGCCGATGAGATTGAAGTCGGCATGGTGGGTATCAACGTGCCGCTACCCGTGCCGGTAGCATTTCATAGTTTTGGTGGGTGGAAAGAGTCACTGTTTGGCGACTTGCACGCCTACGGCCCTGACGCAGTACGCTTTTATACTCGGCGAAAAGCGATTTCTCAGCGCTGGCCGCAGCAGAGCGCACAGGAGTCGGCGCAGTTTAGCTTTCCCTCCCACTGAGTTTTTCGTTTACCCCTTCGCATTTGATACTTCTTCTGGCGGGTGAGCTGGCCGTTGCTAGCGATACCCCGCCATAAGTTCCCTGACCAATGGTGTATCCGCGTCGCGATGGGTGGGTAATTCAAAGCGTGCTTTGGCGATTGCGGTGCGGGAAAGATCCGCCACAATCAGTGCCTCTTTGTTGTCAGCCTGCGCGAGCGTTTCACCACAGGGCCCGAGAATGCGTGAGCCGCCCCAGAAGTGGCTCTCGCCCTCTGGTCCAAAGCGGTTCGCCATGATCACCGGCGTGCCGTAGGTCATGGCGTAGAAGCGCGTATTCAACGCCCAGTTTTCTTCATTGGAAAAGTCGTCGCTGACGATGCCGCTGGCTGAGTTGATCGGCGCGCAAAGCACCGTCGGACGAGCGAGAAGGGCGGCATGCACTAGCGCTGGGTTCCATAAATCTGCACAAATCAGCTGTGAAGCCGACCAACCTGGGCAAATATCGGTGTGCGTGAGCTCGCTGCCATGGGTAAACCACTTGCCTTCTTCCAGACCGCCGTAGGTCGGCAAGTTGAGCTTACGGTGCACGGCAATCAACTGGCCGTGTTGAAAGATGGCCAGCGCGTTGTAATACTCACCGGGGCTTGCCTCTTCCACAAATCCGACCACGGTCTGCATATGGCCGCAGGCTTCGGCCAGTGCTTTAAGGCGCGGGTCTTCTAACGGCATGCCGACTTGCATTACTCGGCTTGCCAGGCGATAGCCCGTTAGCGAAAGCTCGGGGAATACCAACAGTTCCACATGGTCACGCTGTGCTTCGGCAATTAATGCCAGATGGCGCTCAAGGTTGTGATCTACGTCGCCAAGCGTGGTGTTGATCTGCGCAGCGCCTACCCGAAGTTTATTTTGATAATGCATTGGTTTCCTCATTGAAAAAGCCGCTCCAATGGAGCGGCTTTGCTGAGAGCTGAGATGTAACGGCAAGGCATCATGCCTGTGCCATGCACGAGGGCCTAGAAAGTTAAAGCAGGTCATTCGCTTTTAGGAAGCTCTCTGCCACATCTTCAATTGTCTCGCGCTCGACATCCACGCGGGCATTAAGCTCGGCCATGGTCGCGTCGTTCAGCAGTGCCGAAAGGTTATTCATCTGCTGGGCAAGTTCAGGGTTTGCATCCAGTGTTTCGGTACGTACAACCGGGGCGAGGGCGTAAGCCGGGAAAAAGCCCTGATCGTCTTCGAGAACATAAAAGTTAAAGGCGGGGATGCGACCGTCGGTGGCAAACACGAGACCGACGTCGACTGCTTCGTCACGCAGCGCTTGATAAACTAAGCCGGTATCCATGCGGCTCACTTCGCTGCGGCCCACGCGAAAGTCGTAGGCTTCCATCAGTGGACGCCAGCCGTCTTCACGGGCATAGAACTCGGCGTTAAGCGCAAACGTTAGTTCTTCGCCGGCGTTGACCGCAGCGGCCAGGTCGGACAGTGTTGCGATACCGCGTGCTTGGGCATCTTCTTCGTGCATAGCCAATGCATAGGTGTTGTTGGCATCAGATGGCGCGAGCCAAGTCAGCCCCTTCTCCGCGTCGAGCTCCTTGACCCGCTGGTAAGTTTCTTCGGGACTCAGGCGTTCACTGATGTCGTTGTAGTTGATCAGGGAGGTGCCGGTGTACTCCCAATAAAGATCAATCTGACCATTTTCCTGCGCTTGGCGCAGAATGGCTGAGCCCATGCCTGAACGGTTATCGACGTCGTAACCCAGGCCATCCAAGTACTGTGTCGTCATGGTGGAGAGGATCTGCTGCTCGGTAAAGTTCTTTCCGCCAACGCTGATTTCGTTGGCGTTAGCTAGCGAGACGCTGCTTGCAAGGGCAATGCTTGTCAGTGCTGTGGTTAATATTTTCATATCGAATCCTGCTTTTGTTAGTGAAACTTAAGTCGTGGTGATACCTAAGCGCGGCTGGGGTTGACCCCACGGGGAACAACGAGAAAAGCAATAATCGCGATCAGCGCATCAATCGTGATCGCCAACAGCGCGGTGGGAATAGCACCGGAAAGCATCATGACCGGGTCGTAAAGATCAATGCCGGTGAAAATCAACTCACCGAGACCGCCAGCGCCGATCAAAAACGCCAGGGGAACCGTGCCCACGTTAATCGTTAGCGCTGTGCGCATTCCCGCAAAAATGACATAGAGGGCATTGGGTAGCTCGACTTTTAAAAGCCGCTGCATCGGTGACATGCCAATGCCTGCGGCCGCCTCCATGAGTGCCGGGTTAACGCCTTTAAGGCCCGCATAGGTGTTACGGGTAATGGGCAGTAGCGTGGCCACAAAGAGGCCAAAGACAGCCGGTACCGTACCAATGCCTAAAAAACTCATCGACAGCGCGAGCACAGCGAGGGTGGGGATGGTAGTCCCTACGTTGAGTACCTGCATGAGTGACTCGGCCACGTTCGCCATTTTCGGGCGCGAAAGAACAATACCCAGCGGGATGGCGACGAGAATCGCCAAGCTACCCGACATCACCGTGAGCCAAATATGCTGCACCATCAAATACTGAACGTCAGGTAGATACCACAAAAACTCATCGATAACGCCGCTGGACTGGCTCCATACGCCGGCGAAAAAAATTGCGAACAGCACCAGTGCCTTAAGCGCCCCTTTAATGGATCGAATAGGCATGGTTACTCCTTAATGGCCGCCGATGGCTTGCGATCATCCCCTTGGCGCGCTCGATAGCGTGCGCCTAGGTGGCTGGTCATGGCGCGCTGGGTAATTTGGCCGCACACCGTTCCTGCTTTATCCACGCAGGGAAGCCAGGTCTGGTCGTGGGCAAACATCAATGAGGCGGCTTTGCGCAGGTCATCGTCGAGATCCACCACCGCAGGGACGGCTTGGAAATGATCGCGGCAGTAGCCTTTGGTGGTGCGAGCGAGAGATCGGCTAATTATACCGGCGGGCTGCTTGCGCTCATTGATCATCAGGATGGCATTTTGGTAGCCGTAATCGTCGATTTTCGCCAACGCTGTTTCTAATGTATCGCTCGGTGTGACCGTGCCGATTTCGTCGGTGACAATCTCGCGCACTTTTACCAGGTTCAAACGCTTTAGCGCGCGGTCTTCACCGAGGAAAGATTCCACAAAAGCGTTTTTGGGCGCTGCCAGCAAATCATCGGGCGTGGAGTACTGAACCAGCTTGCCCTCTCGAAAGACGGCAACGCGATCGCCCATCTTAATGGCTTCATCAATGTCGTGACTGACGAACATGATGGTTTTGTTGAGTTCCTGCTGCATTTTTAGAAACTCATCTTGGATGACGGCGCGGTTAATCGGGTCGATGGCTCCAAAGGGTTCATCCATCAACATCACTGGCGGGTCGGCGGCGAGTGCGCGAGCCACACCAATGCGTTGCTGTTGGCCGCCCGATAATTCACTGGGGAAGCGCTTTAGAAAAGCATCCGGTTCCAGTGCGATCATTGCCATCATTTCGCGTGCCCGTGCTTTGTACTTGGCTTTATCCCAGCCTAAGAGCTTCGGCACAATGGTGATGTTTTCCTCAATAGTCATATTGGGAAATAGACCGATTTGCTGGATCACATAACCAATATTGCGGCGCAGTGTTTGGGTATCGAGGCCGGTTGTATCCTCTCCATTGATAAACACTTTGCCAGAGGTGGGCTTTACGATCCGATTGATCATCTTCAACGTGGTGGTCTTGCCGCAGCCCGAGGGGCCTAAAAGGATGCAAATTTCCCCTTCCGGCACTTCCATATCGATATGGTCAGCGGCTACCACAGCGCCTTTCGGCGTATCGAACACCTTCGTCAGGCTTTCAAGTCGAATCATATGGGTGTCTCTTATATTAAGAATTACGTCAGGAAAGAGGCGTTAGGGCGTTGCGGCCTGGCGGCTCATGCCTTTTGGGGTCAGGCGCTTTTGTAAATACAGCAGTGCGTAGTCAACGATAATGGCCAGCAGACTCACGGCGATCGCACCGACAATCAACTGGCGCGAATCGGATTGAGATATTCCACGGCTGATGAAAGTGCCCAGGCCGCCTGCGCCGATATAGGCAGCTATCGCCATGACGCCAATGTTGAGAACGACCGCTGTGCGAACCCCAGCCATGATAATTGGAACGGCTAGCGGAATTTCGACCAAACGCAGGCGCTGATTGGGGCTCATGCCAATCCCTCGTGCAGCCTCTCGTAGTGCGGGGTTGACGTTATTTATGGCTGTGTACGTGTTACGGATGATCGGCAGTTGGGAGTACAGCAATACTGCGATGACCGCTGGCACATAGCCGATGCCATGCCCGATGAGCGACAGAACCGGAATCATGATCCCAAAAAGTGCGATCGAGGGGATGGTGACGATAATCGACGCTAGGTAGAGCACATTTTGGGCGACTCGCTCATTTTTAGTAATGGCGATACCAATTGGGACACCCGTCAACGTGGCAATGCCTACGGCGACGCCGACAAGAGCAATATGCTCAATCGTGCGTGACAGCAGCAGACTTGCATTATCTAAGGCGTATTGAAGTAGCTCCAAATGCAGCCTCCTCATTATTAATAATAGTTATTAAGAACCGTTATAGAAAAACCACCATGCACACAAGAATGTACAGGGCGCAGTCCGTCAGGGCCGGCTCTTTTGTGTGTAGAAGGAAGGCAGCTTATCAAAAGGGTAGCGTGATTATCAGGAATTGGTATGACGATGCGAAATAGACTGGATCAGAGGTTGTTATAGCGGACAATCCTCGGTGATGGCGCGATGTGGTCGCGAGCCAGTGTGACGAGGTCGGTACACCACGTCGTTGCTTGCGACCCGCCACGACCATCTATTGAACCCCCTGACGATTCATTCAAAGCATCGAGTCGCAGAATGCGGCGGGATTTTGTTCAAAAGTGGGCAACTATCATGACACCCTCAAGCATTGACGAGAGAACCGCCGACGCCGTTCTGCACCGTGACTTTCACGTCATCCTTGGACATGCCCGGTAGTCCCACCTCGATATTGAGGGTCTCCGGGGTTTCCTTGATATCCACGGCCGGGGCCCAGTCGCTGCTGCTGAACAGGTCTTTACCTTCCCGTTCATCGTTGCTGCGAGTCAGGCCAAGTAGCCGGTTGCAGCAGTTCATCAGGTAATCAAACTCACTGACCGGGTTCCAGCGGGTAATGTTAGCCATACAAAACTCCTCCTAAGAATCTAGAATCCATCGGTAATGCCAGTTTCGCTCGCGGGACAGGCTCCATGCCGGTGGAACCAGAACCGATGGCAGGTCAGCGTAGCACCCAGCACAATCGGGGCAGTCTGTGCCGCTCCGCCAAGGAGAACCATCAATGGAATTTTCGAAAGCTTTCAAAGGACGGGAACAGGACATCATCGAACTTTTCACCGCCACCTTCACCGCCTCCGAAGGCGCGGAAGAGGGCGCATTGATCGGCGACCTGGTGCGCCATCAGATGGCCAGCACGGCGGAGCCGGATCTCTATGTCTTTATCGCCGAGGCGGATGGGATGATCGTCGGCGGGGCGGTCTTTTCCCAGCTGGCCTACGATCAGGATGACCGAACTGTGTTCGTCCTCGCTCCCGTGGCAGTCTCGACCGAGCTGCAGGGAAAGGGCATCGGGCAGAAGCTCCTGATGCACGCCCTGCAGACGCTGCGTGATGCTGGCGTAGACATCGTTTTGACCTATGGCGACCCGAGCTACTATTCGCGTATCGGCTTCGCGCCGATCACTGAGGCGCTTGCTCCGGCGCCCTTCAAGCTGCAGCATCCTGAAGGCTGGTTGGGGCAGTCGTTGACGGATGACGAAATTACGCCGTTGGAAGGCAAGTCGCGGTGTGTCGAGGCACTCAACGATCCCGTCTTCTGGTAGGGGAAGATCACCATGGCGCGACTACTCCATATTTTTCTGGTCGCCACACGCACCCGCCCGGCCAAACGCGAGCTATCGGCGCCATTGGACCTTGGACTTTCAGACGCCGAGGGAGATCAAACTTGCAGCTGCGACTTGAAACTGTGTCCTCTCTGACTTGACCACGACAGTAACTGGTGGGGGGAAGGGACGAACAATCATCAGGCTCCCGAGAGAGAGCATGGCAGGTGGACAGAAACTTGCTCCATGTTGGTAAAACATTTTTGAACGCAGGGTCGTCTAAAAATACTTTTTAATCAAATGTTTATAGGTGGATTAAGTGAGTATTAAAAGCCTGCTAACGTTTAATTGATGTATGTCAAGTTACACGGGTCTGGGCAGGGTAGCCTACCGGCATCGAACGCTCTCGCACTACTGCGGAGCACTTTCTTCATCGGCCACCGGAGGCGCTATGGATCCCATTCGCCGCTCACTTCTCGGCCAGCTGGCCCGCCTGAGTGCGGGGGCTGCCTTGGTACCGCTATCGAGCGTTGCCAACGCGGGCATTAATCAGCAGCCACCCCGCCGTGAAGGCGACCCCACCAAGCGCTACGGTATGCTTATCGATCTGCGCCAGTGCATTGGCTGCCAGGCCTGCACCGTGTCGTGCCACATCGAGAACGCCGCACCGCTGGGCAGTTTCCGCACCACCGTCGCCCAGTATGAGGTGGAGCACCAGGAGACCGGCGAGGTTGCCACCTTCATGTTGCCCAGGCTCTGCAACCACTGCGAGAACCCGCCCTGCGTGCCGGTCTGCCCGGTGGAGGCCACCTTCCAGCGCCAGGACGGCATCGTGGTGGTGGACAGCGACCGCTGCGTGGGCTGTGCCTACTGTGTCAACGCCTGTCCCTACGACGCTCGCTTCATCAACGAGCGCACCCAGACCGCCGACAAGTGCACCTTCTGCGCTCACCGCCTGGAAGCCGGCCTGCTGCCGGCCTGCGTGGAGAGCTGCGTGGGCGGCGCTCGGATTATTGGCGACATGCGCGACCCCGCCAGCCAGATCAGCCGCATGATCAGTGAGCATGGCGACGAGCTGATGGTGCTGCAGCCTGAAAAGCACACAATGCCCCAGGTTTTCTACCTCGGTATGGACGAGCGTTTTGTCACCCGTCCCCATGCTGAGCCGGTAGCTCTGGAAGTCCTCGATCCCCACGGCAAGGAGATGGGCTATGAATTCCACCATTGAACTGCTCGCTCCGCGCTATGACATCGCCTGGTATCCTTGGGCGGTGCAGTATTTCTTTATGATCGCACTTTCCTACGCCACCTTGTGGCTGGCAGCACCGGCGCTGGTATTCGGCAAGCAGAAGTGGCTGCCCACCGCACGCCTGGCGCTGCTGGCCTGCCTGGCCACCACCTTGTTAGCTCCGGTGGCTCTGCTCGCCGATCTGCACCAGCCGCTGCGCTTCTGGCACTTCTACGCCTATGCCAACACTCACTCCTGGATGTCTGTAGGCAGCCTGATCTTGCCGCTCTACGTGGTGGGCGTGATCGTTCTAACGTGGCTGGCCTGGCGCCCGGCGCTGCAGGCCAATCGACAGGCGCCTGGCATTGCCGGCTTCATTTCCCGCTGGCTGTCGTTGGGTGACTCTCCCACGCCACCTGTCCTGCTGGTACTCGTTGGTCTTAGCACCCTGGTCTTCTCCACCGGCATCATGCTCTATACCGGTGCCGAGGTGGCCATCGTCAAGGCCCGCCCGCTGTGGAATACCGTCTGGCTGCCACCGATGTTCGTGGCTACCGGCTTTATCGCCGCCGCTGGGCTGATTCTATTACTCAATCGTGTAATGGGTGAGCGCTGCACCGTGGTCAGTGGCCAGATGCTCAAGGTGATGCTGGGCGCCTGCCTGGTGGCGGGCCTGGTCGCCGGCAGCTGGTTCCTCGACGGTATCAACGCCGACGTCGGCTCCGTAGCTGCGGCCATGGAGTCCGTGCGCGGCAGCGCCGAGTGGCGCAGTACTGCCCTGTGGGGCGGCTTGACCGGTGTGGCTTTGTTCGGCGCCGTGCTCTACCTACTCACTCGTCCTGCACCGCGCCGCCCAGCACTCTACGCCTGGGCCTGGCTACTGGGCCTGGTGGCCCTGCATGTTGGCTGGATGTTCCGTTGGGTAGTACTGATGGATGTGCAGACCGTGGCCCGCCACAGCGCAGGCTTCCACCATTACGGCATCCCCGCCGGTTCCTCCGGCATCTTGGGCATTGTCGGCACCTTCGGCCTGTGGCTCGCCGTTATCCTGCTGATCGACCTCTTTGTGCCTTGGCGCCAGGCCCGCCAGGGCGGCAGTGCTACCGATGTCTCCCCTGGACATGCCGTCACTCAGAACGCTGCAAATACTACTGAAGGAGTGTCCAGCCATGGATAAGTCACGTCGCCGCTTCATGAAAGGCGCTGTCGCCGCTGGCGGTGTCGCTACCTTCGCCGCCGGCTATTCTGACCCGTTGCTCAAGATGGGCAAGGGCGTCACCGGCAGCGCGGGAGAGAAGCCCAACCACCGCATCCACGACAACTCCTTAGTGCCGGAATACACCGTCGACCCGCAGAGTGGCGAGCTGACTCTCAATCCGGATCAGCGTGTGGCCTTCACCGTCTGCTACGGCTGTACCACCAAGTGCGGCGTACGGGTGCGCGTGGACAAGGCCACAGATCAGGTGCTGCGCGTCTCCGGCAATCCCTACAACCCGCTATCCTCCGACGAGCATCTGCCGATGCGCACCCCGGTGGTTGATGCCCTGCGCGGGCTAAGCGCCTACGGCGACCAAGGTCAGCAGAACCGTTCCACCGCCTGCGCACGCGGCAACGCCATGATGGCGCAGATCGACAGCCCTTTCCGTGTGACCCACTGCCTCAAGCGGGTGGGCGGTCGCGGCGGCCGCGAGTGGCAGAAGATCTCCTTTGAGCAGCTAATCGAGGAGGTCTGCGAGGGCGGCGACCTGTTCGGCGAGGGTGAAGTGGATGGGCTACGCGCCATCCACGACCATGACACCCTGATTGACCCAGAGAACCCGGAGTACGGCCCCAGGGCCAACCAGTTGATGGTGATGGAGGCCACCGACTATGGCCGCTCCGCGCTGCTCAAGCGGTTCACCATGAACGCCTTCGCTACACGTAACTATGGTCATCACGGCTCCTACTGCGGTCTGGCCTATCGCATGGGCTCCGGTGCAGTGATGGATGACCTGGCCAAGAATGCCCATACCAAGCCGGACATCCAGAATGCCCGCTTCATCCTCTATGTGGGTACCGCTCCCAGCCAGGCCGGCAACCCCTTCAAGCGCCAGGGCCGCCTGATTGCCCAGGCGCGTGCCGCCGGTACCCTGGATTACGTGGTGGTCGATCCGGGCCTCAACGCCTCGGTTTCCCACGCCGCCGATCACAACCGCTGGGTACCGATCCTCCCGGGTACCGACAGCGCCCTGGCCATGGGCATGATCCAGTGGCTGCTCAACAATGAGGGCTATGCCAAGGGGTTCCTCGAACTGCCCGGTCAGCCCGCCGCTGATGCCGCCAATGAAGCGACCCACACCAACGCCACCCACCTGGTGATCGACACCGAGGGCCACCCGCGCCGTGGCCGCTTCCTGCGCGCCAGCGACCTGAACCAGGCCGAGGCCGGCAGCGAGGCTGACGTGCCCATGGTAGTGGCCGATGGCGAGCTGGTGGCAAGCGACTCGGTGATGGCCGCCGAGCTGTTCGTCAACCGAGAAGTGGCGCTGGCCGACGGCGAGACATTACGCGTTAGGAGCAGCATGACTCTGCTGCGCGATGCAGCGAACGAGCAAGACCTGGCCACTTACGCCGAGCACTGCGGTATCCCTGAGGACACCATCGTCGACCTGGCTCGGCGTTTCGCCAGTCACGGCCGCCGAGCGGTGACCAACTCTCACGGCGGCATGATGTCCGGCCACGGCTTCTACGCCGCCTTCGGGATGCAGATGCTCAATGTGCTGGCCGGCAACCATAACCGCAAGGGCGGCAGCGCCGTGGGCGGCGGCCAGTTCAATGGCGTGGGAGAAGGTCCCCGCTACGACCTGGCCAACTTTCCCGGCAAGCGCGGGCCCCAGGGCGTGTTCCTCTCCCGTTCACGCTTTCCCTACGAGAAATCCTCCGAGTACCAGCGCAAGGTGGCCGCCGGCAAAAACCCCTATCCGGCTCGCGCGCCCTGGCGCTCCCTCGCACCGCCCACCCTTACCGAGCACCTGCCTTCGGCGCTGGATGGTTACCCCTACCCGATCAAGGCGGTGATCGGCTGCATGGCCAATCCCATCTACGGCCAGGCCGGCCTTGAGGCGCTGATCGCCGACAAGCTCAAGGACCCGAAGCGCCTGGGGCTTTTCGTGGCCATCGACGGCTTCCTCAACGAGACCAACCGCTACGCCGACTACATCGTGCCGGACTCGGTGATGTACGAAGTGTGGGGGTTTACCAGTGCCTGGAAGGGCAATCTGGGCAAGATGACCACCGCCTGCTGGCCAGTGGTGGAGCCGCGCCAGCAGAAAAGCGAAGAAGGCGAGCCGGTCTCCATGGACAGCTTCTTCATCGCCGTGGCCAAGCGGCTGGGCCTGGCCGGCTTCGGCGACGAGGCGATCCCCGACGCTGAGGGCAACCTGCATCCGCTTCACCTTGCCGAAGACTTCTACCTGCGGGCCGCTGCCAACGTGGCTATGCAGGGTGAGCCGCTGCCCGCCGCCGACGAGAGCGACATTGTCCACGCAGGCCTAGCCCCGCTGATGCCGCGCATCGAGCGTACCCTGAAGCCCGAAGAGCACGGTCCGGTGGCCTACCTCTATGCTCGCGGCGGCCGCTTCGAGGACTTCAAAGACCACTTCAAGGGCGAAAACCTCACCAGTGCCTGGAAGCGCACCCTGTGCGTCTACAACGAGCAGGTAGGCACCAGCATCGACACCCGCAACGGCGAGCTCAACCGAGGCGTACCCTTCTACAGTATGCCGAAGCTGGCCGACGGCAGCGCCATGCGCGAGGTATTCACCGAGGAGGAGTGGCCGCTGCTGGCGTTCTCGTTCAAATCGAACCTGATGAATTCCTATGCTATCGGTCTCGAGCGACTGCGCATGATCAAGCCCTACAACCCGGTGATGATGCACCGCCAGGACGCCGAGCGCTTCGGTATATCCCATGGCGACACCATCCGCATCGAGAGTCCCGGCGGCAGCGTGGTTGCCCTGGCGCTGGTGGGTGAGGGCGTGATGCCGGGTGCTCTGGGCATCGAGCACGGCTACGGCCACCGTGATCTGGGGGCCACCCCCCACGTGATCGACGGCGAGTCCCAACCCGACCTCGAGTGGCTACGCGCCGGCATCAATATCAATAACCTGGGCTTTAAGGATCCCACCCGTAGCGTGGCCGGCACCTGGCTGGAACCCATCAGTGGTGCTGCTGTACGTCAGGGATTGCCGATTCGAGTTACTCATATCGATGTCTGATTTCGTCGGTTAGCACAACTCATTACCTACTAGCGCCCCTGCCAGAATCGGCAGGGGCACGTTAGCAAAAATCCGCATAAACCCGTTCTCACTGCGTAGCTGAACACCCTGAGGATGGTCCTACTCATTGGCTTGCACGGCGGGCTGACAACCAAGTGGCACCTGTTATGCGATGTCAGGTCGCTACTGCGTCCGTCACGGCATGTGTCCGATCATAGCCCGTCGCAGAATACATCGCCGTCCAAAGCCTGGCCTGCATCGAGCGTTGCATGCGGGCCGACTTTGCAGCCAGAGTATTTTTCAGACAGAGTGTAAGATAGGGACCCACAACCAAGTCTCCGTAACAGCGCGTCAGTACTGGTGATAGGCTGCTGGCGAAGCTTCTGGATCACACGCTGAGGATCTCTCGTGAATCTCCTTCAATCCTGATACTCCCCACCGTGCGGACTGATGCACTTCGGGAGAGGATTTCTGATCGTCCCGAGAGCCTTTCTGCTTCATCAGAGAGATACGGGGAGCAGTAAGTCACACTATCATGCAAAAAGAGTTGCTCAATGATGCTTCAAGAAAATGCCGAGAAAACTCAGCTGATTGCCCTGGCCTCTGAGCAGGCGTATAACGCCGTGCTGATTACGGATGCTGATTTTAATAATGGCGGACCTTTTATTGAATACTGTAATCCAGCATTTTGCCAAATGACGGGTTACAAGCGCGAAGAGCTCTTGGGTCGCTCGCCACGGATATTGCAAGGTCCCCAGACAAACCTTGATGTCATCGCCTCGCTGCGCCAAGCGCTGGAGAAACGTACGTTTTGGGAAGGCAGTGCCATTAACTATCGTAAGGACAGTGAAACCTACGTGGTGAGCTGGAATGTATCGCCTGTCTTCAGCGAAAATGGCAAACTTTCGCATTTTGTTTCCGTGCAGCAGAACATCACTTCCCGCATCAAAGCTGAAAGAGAGCGGGATATGCTGGTAAAAGCACTTAATCAAGCCAGTGACCCTGTGCTCGTCACGGATGAAAAAGAGTGCATCGTGTTCGTCAATGCCGCCTTCGAAAAGCTAACCGGTTATTCTGCCGAGGAATCGCTCGGACAAACACCCGCCTTTCTGAATTCTGGCGAACAAAGCGCGGCATTCTATCGCAAGATGTGGCAAACCTTGGAAAAAAACCAGCCATTCCAGGCGCGTTTTGTTAACCGACGCAAAGATGGCAGCTGCTACTACGTTGAGCAGAGCATTGCCCCCGTGCAGGATGAAAAAGGCCGCTATACCCACTTTATTAGTACATCTTGGCAAGTGGATGAAATTGTTGAACGCGAAAAAGCCCTCATTGCCATGGCGGAAGAGGATAAATTGACGGGACTTTTAACCCGCCGAGCCGGTGATGAAGAATTAGCGAAGGCTTATTATCTTTACCGCGAAGAGAAGCGTCCACTTAGCGTTATCATCTGCGATATCGATTGTTTCAAGGCCGTCAACGACACCTACGGCCACTTGGCTGGTGACCGTGTCATTCAGCAAGTTACCAAAACACTGCAAGAGCAGGTACGTCCAAGCGACCCGGTTATCCGCTGGGGCGGTGAAGAGTTTCTAGTGGTTATCCATGCGCCCATGCCCACCGCAATGGAGCTTGCTGAGCGTCTGCGCCGCGCTGTTTCTATGCTGAAAGATAAGGAAGTGGGCCGCGTAACGATTTCTCTGGGCATTGCCGAAGTGCTGCCTGAAGAGTCTATTGACCAATTGCTTGGCCGTGCCGACGGTGCTCTCTACCGCGCCAAACGTAATGGTCGCAACGTTGCTATGCCTGCTTCTGGGCAGTAATGGTTTTAGGGCGTAGATACTTGAGCCAGACGCTTTCGCCTAGTGAGCTTTAGGCCCTGATCGTCGAGGGCCATGATGAGGCCTGCGCCAAGACAGGCCCCGGTGGGTTCGGCAACGCGTGAGACGGTTACAGTCGGCTGGCCACGGCGTCGAGGAAGCCGTTCATGTCGACCAGGGTCTCGCCTTCCGGGTCGTTGGTCTTGCCCTTGAGGTCGCCGGTGATGATGCCAGCGTCCACGGTATCGATCAGCGCCGCCTTGAGACGATGGGCGTAGTCGATCAGGGCATTGTTTTCCTGGCGCTCGCCCAGGGTCTCCAGGGCGTTGGCCACGGCGAACAGCAGGGCCGAGGAGTTGAAGTGCGCCTGCTTGCCATCGGTCTCAAGGTAGGTGAGGTAGAGATCGTGGGCGGTGCCGTGGGGCGCCTCGAACAGCATGGTGCCGTCCTTGCTCTCGATGATCGAGCTGGCGGTGGCCAGGCTACCGCCCAAGGCCGCGGAGATATCGGAGAAGATGTCACCGTCCAGGTTCTGCGCCGGATAGAGGGCGTTGCGGGGCGGGTCGGTGATCATCTTGGTGAGCTGGCTGGAGGGCCGCATGATCATGAACGACGGCGGCGGGGTGCCGGTCTCGGCGAGCTCACGGCGCACGTCGGTGATCGCCGTGCTGAACACCTCGTCATACTCCATGTACTCGCGCTTGAGGCCGAAGTAGACCTCCTTCTCCTTGCGCGAGGCGTCGCGGAATACCTGAAACACCCAGTCCTTGATCGCCGCCTGGTCGTTGGACATCAGCAAGATGGGGTCGCCTTTCTTGACCCTGCGCGCATGTTTCTCCTCGCCGTCGACGATCACCTTGAGGATGCCGTCTTCCGAGGTGGGGGCGTTGAAGCTCCCGTACTGGTCACCGCCACCGGCGCTCATGCGCGAGATGGAAACCTGGGCCTTGCGGTCGGGAATGCCGTAGCGCTTGAGCTGCTCCACCAGCTTGTAGAGCTTGCGGCCGGTGGTGTTGTCCGGCACGCCCCACAGGGCGCGTTCCGGCGGGTTGGCGACTAGGCGGGCAGCCTGGGCATCAATCAACTCGTAGTGGTAGTTCAGCCCCAGCGCTTCCACCTGCGCACGGTAGTCGCGATCAAAGATGTCCTCGATGGCGGCGCGCATCACGCCGTCGTAGCCGGCGATTACGGTGTCCTTGAGGCCCAGATAGATGTCGCGCTTCTCGTCGATGGCGCGTTGGAAGAAGCGGTGGGCCCAGGCCTTGACGTCTTCCACGTCGTTGGTGGCCAGCAGCCAGGGGTCGCCCTTGTTGACCTCGCGACGATGCAGCTCCACCGGGTCCCCGCTTTCCCCCACGAACATCAGCTTGACCACGCCGGTAGCGCGGGAGAGCTCGTTGAAGCTGTCCTTGATGCCGCCGGTGTCCATGGTGTCCACCTCGATATCGCGTCCGGTCCACTCCGGTCGCGAGACCTTGAGGTTGCGAAACTCGATGTCTTCGCGGGTGATGTTGCCGCCGATGCCCTTGCGGATGGCCCCGTTGGGCGACTTGGTGGCCAGCGGGTGCAGGCGGGTGCCGTCGATTTTGGGGTGCTTGTCGAGCATCTCGCCAAGCTGGGTTCGGTTGACCGTCATGCCGGCATTCTTGATGCCGACGCCATGCTCCTTGAGTGCCTCGATGGCGTCGACGATCACCTGACCGTTGGTGACCATGCGATTCTCGGCCGAGAGGTCGATTTCCACCAGCGGAATATCCAGTCGTGAGGTCACGAAGGTATCGAGGATTTTCTCGAAGGCTACCTGTGCCATCTCGTCGCCGTGGAGGATGACGAGAGGGGCGTTGACGCGGATTTTGTTGCTCATCACGGTTCCCTGTTTGTGGTGATCGATCGGTGATGATCGTAACGATGTTCAGTAGGTATTAGGGTACGCCTGCCGCCGGCATGACGCTACGCGCAGAAAGCAGTAGGGCGCAGAAGGGGGCGCTGGACTAAGCGTGGAGATGGGTCGACCAGCGCTCGTCGGGATGCACCTCGTTGGCCGGCAGCAGCGGGTCGTAGCCCTCCTTGCGCAGCGCTTTGATCACCTCGCGAGTGTGGTCGCTGCCAAGGGTCTCCAGGGTGGCCTCCACCTCGGTGGCGCGCAGGGCGAGGTCGGTGAAGGTGCGCTGGTGGGCGATCTGAATCACATTGGCGCGCTGGTCGGCGAGCAGCCGGGTCAACTCGGCCAAAGCGCCAGGCACGTCGGGAATCGCCACCCGCACCCGCACGATGCGGGCGGTGCGCACCAGCCCGCGCTGGATCACCGAGGCGAGCGCCAGCATGTCGATGTTGCCGCCGCACAGGATCAGGCCCACCTTGCGGCCGCGGTAGCGCTCGGGGTCGGCCAGCACTGCGGCGAGTCCGGCGGCGCCGGCGCCCTCGGCCACGGTCTTCTCTATCTCCAGGAGCAGCAGGATGGCGCGCTCGATCTCGGGTTCGTCGACCAGCACGATGTCGTGTACCCGTTCGCGCACGATGGGCAGGGTGAGCCTGCCGGGCTGCTTGACCGCGATGCCCTCAGCGAGGGTGGCGTGGCCGCACTGGATCGCTTCACCGGCAAGCGCCTGCTGCATGGCCGGGAAGCGCTTGGTCTGTACGCCAATTACCTCGATGCCCGGCTTGAGCTCGGTGGCGGCGATGGCGTTGCCCGCAATCAGTCCGCCGCCGCCGATGGGGATCACCAGGGCGTCGAGGTCGGGCACCTCCTCGAGCATTTCCAACGCGACGGTGCCTTGCCCAGCGATGATGCGCTCGTCGTCGTAGGGGTGCACGAATACCAGGTGGTGCTCGGCGGCGAGACGCCAGGCCACTTCGCCGGCCTCGGCGACGTCCTCGCCCTCCAGGTGCACCTCGGCGCCGAGTTCGCGGGTGTTGCGCACCTTGAGGTTGGGGGTATGGCGGGGCATGACGATGGTGGCGCGGATGCCAAGCCGGGCCGCATGGTAGGCCACCGCCTGGGCATGGTTGCCGGCGGACATGGCAATCACCCCGCGGGCACGCTCTTCTTCGCTGAGGCTCAGCAGGTGGTTCAGCGCGCCACGCTCCTTGAAAGCGGCGGTAAACTGGTGGTTCTCGAACTTGATGTAGAGTTCGCAGCCGGTGATGCGCGACAGGGTGTGGGAGTGCAGGCAGGGGGTGCGCTCGACGCTCCCGGAGATGCGGGCGGCGGCGGCACGGATATCATCGAGTGTTACGCTCATGGAGGATCGCTCCTTGCGATGGGTTGTTATTCTCGGTGGCGGTTCTCAGGGGCAGACGTCAGCCGGGTAGGCCAGGCGCCGTGCCAGGGCGAACACGTGGGGGTCATCCACTTCGAGTTGGCGAAGTGAGGCTGCCAGGTTGAGCAGGTAGTCGCGGTTGGGGCCGCTGGGTCCGTGGGCTAGGGCGATCTGCTCGGCGATGGCATCCAGCGGGGCATCGCCGAGAAAGGCGGCATTGTCCTCGGTGGCCAGATAGACCAGCCCCTCGGCGCTGCTGTCGTCGGTAAAATGCAGCGCTACTACTTCGCGCAGATAACCGTTCTTCTCGCGCACATCCAAGGGCGCGAGCACCTCCGGGGTGATGCGGTAGGCGATGCCG
Source organism: Vreelandella rituensis (assembly GCF_003336665.1). Taxonomy (GTDB): domain Bacteria; phylum Pseudomonadota; class Gammaproteobacteria; order Pseudomonadales; family Halomonadaceae; genus Vreelandella; species Vreelandella rituensis. The sequence goes on from NZ_QPIJ01000014.1 coordinate 64,143, forward strand.
TGGCAGACCGCCCCAGGTTTACGCACCAGGGTGACCACCCGCCCCGGCGCCTCTGGGGTGCCGCGGTGGTCGTGTGAGCCCTGCCAGAAGCGACGTGACCAGCCATGAATGAAGGCGGGCCGCCGCTCTTGGTAGGGGAAGTCCACCTTCCAGATCAGCGAGCCGTAGCCGAACAGCCAGATTGCGTCGTGGCCGTCGAAGTGGGTCATCTGGCGGTTGAGGGTGGTGGTGTCCAGGGCCATGGTCGTCTGCAGCCAGTGGTGGGTGGAGCTCCCCATGATGCGTTGCGCGGCGGGGAAAGTCTAAGGGCCGCGCGCGACGCGGTCACGCCTGTGCGGTAGGCTGGCGGATTGTCCGCTTTCTACTGCTACTGATGGAGTCTCTGCCATGACCGTAATGATACTCGGCCTGTTGATCTTTCTGGGGGTGCACTCGGTGCGCATCGTCGCCGACGACTGGCGCAGCGCCCAGATCAAGCGCCTGGGCGAGCTGCCTTGGAAGGCCGCCTATTCGGTGGTCTCGATTATCGGCCTGGCGCTGGCGATCTGGGGCTATGGACAGATGCGCCTCGACCCCACCTGGGTGTGGTCTCCACCGGTGGGCCTGCGCCACGCCGTATCGCTGCTGATGATTCCCGCCTTTATTCTTCCGGTGGCGGCCTATGTGCCGGGCAACCATTTCAAGGCGAAGCTGGGTCATCCGATGATCATCGCCGTGAAGATTTGGGCCTTCGCCCACCTGCTGGCCAACGGTCGGCTGGGCGATATCGTCTTCTTCGGCGCCTTCCTGCTGTGGGCGGTGTTCGACTTCCGTTCCGCACGTCGTCGCCCGGCTCCCTCGACGCAGGCTCCGAGCATGGCGCGCACCGCCATCACGGTGGTGGTCGGCCTGGTCGCCTACTATATCTTCGCCTTCCATCTGCATGTCTGGGTCACCGGTGTTCCGGTGATGTGATTTCGGCAGCGGCGCCGCGAAATCCGTCAACCCGTGTCACCTTAAACGCTATGAAGCCAAGCTGACCTTTCTTGAGCTAAGTATAGTTTGGTCTTATTGCTGCTGGTGATAGCGCTAGTATTCGCGGTCGTGCTATAAACGAGAAACGTGAACTGGATTATCCTGACCTATGCCCGTTGACCTGGAATCGCTCTACCCCAAGCTGATTCATCTGATGCTGGACACCGTCTTCGTGGTCGATGGGGACCATCAGATCGTTTTGGTGAGTGATGCCTGTGAGGCACTGCTAGGTTACCGTGCCGACGAGTTGACCGGCACCTCGATCACCGACTATATGCATCCTGACGACCTGGCGATCACCCAGGCCTCCATTCTCCGGGTCATGGACGGTCAGCCCCACCTCGATTTCCGCAACCGCTATATCCACAAGGATGGCGGTATCGTTCATATCCTGTGGTCTGCCCGCTGGTCCGAGGAGGATGAGGTGCGGATCGGGGTTGCGCGGGACGTGACGGCCCTTATGCAGGCCGAGGCGGAGTTACGTTTCCTCGCCCATCATGATCCACTGACAAAGCTGCCGAACCGATCGCTGTTCCATGATCGACTAAACTCAGGGCTGAGTGCTGCCCATCGTCACCAGAATGGCTTGGCGTTGCTTTTTGTGGATCTCAATGATTTCAAGTGTATCAACGATATCCATGGCCATGCGGTGGGTGATGGTGTGCTCTGTACGGTGGCACGACGCCTGGAAGGTTGCGTACGTGAGACAGATACCTTGGCGCGGATGGGCGGTGATGAATTCACTATTCTGTTGACGGATATCCAGTCAGCGGAGGCCGTTTCGCAGAAGGTAGAGCAGATTCGCATGGCCATGGTCGAGCCGTTGGGCGCTGAATTCGGCGGGATCAGAATGCCGTCCTGCAGTATCGGCGTGGCCCGTTATCCCGCTGACGGGGAAGATGCCGATACCCTGCTGAGCCATGCGGATGACGAGATGTACCGCATGAAAAGGCTCTGTCGGTAGCGGGGTGACGAGCTTGCAGGATACCAATCAACACTGACTATCACTGGGCCGGCATTTATGTTTTTCGGCCTCTCAGACGATTTTGGGCAACCGACAATCCGACATACCGTCGCCAGCACGCCGCTAAGTGGTGTCCGCTCTGACTTGGCCAGAGCGGTGATGGTGAGCCGGAGTAAAGAAACTACTTGGCCACAGCAGCGACAACGGAAATTTCCACCAGTAATTCGGGGCTGGCCATCCTGGCCTCGACACAGGCACGCGCAGGCGCGCATCCTTCGGGTACCCAGGTATCCCAGACCCGATTCATCGCCTCGAAAAGAGCCATGTCTTTCAGATACAACGTGGCAGAGAGCAAGTGATTACGGTCGCTGCCGACAGCTTCGAGAAGGGCGTCGACCTTGGCCAGCATGGTTTCGGTCTGGCCGGTGATATCGGCATGGCGATCCTCCGCTACCTGGCCACAGAGGTAGATAGTGTCGTGGTGTACAACGGCCCGGCTCATGCGGATGCCGGTTTCATGGCGTAAAAGTGTCATCTTGGGGTTCCTGGAAAAAGTGGAAAGAATCAGTCTGCGATATCTGCGAGTTCACCGATGGTCAAGGGCTTGATAGGCGGACGGATATGGTAGTAGCCGACAGCATCGATAGATTGATTGCTGCGCTCGGCGAGCACCTGGGAAACCGTCAGCCCGCAAAGGCGTCCCTGGCACGACCCCATGCCAGCCCGGCAGAAAGCTTTTGCCTGGTTGGGTCCCTGGCAACCGGCATCTGCGATGTGGCGCAGCTCACCGGCGGTGATTTCCTCGCAGCGACAAACAATAGTGTCATCCTCGGGAATAAGGAAGGATCGAGCAGGTTGATAGAGGACATCCAAGAAAGGCCGGATGGCTTGATGCGGTCCCAGGCGCCGACGAATGGGTGCCGCTCGCGTATCGCGCTTTCCTTCCTCCAGCTGCCCTAGCTGCTTGGCAATCTGCAATACCGAAAGCCGTCCGGTTTCCTCGGCTGCCTGCGCACCGGCAATGCCGCTTGAATCACCTGCCACGAAGATGCCGGCTCTCGAAGTTTCACCCCAGACATCGACGTCTGGGTGCCAGCACTGTTGTTGCTCGTGCCAGCGGTGCTCAAGCTCTAACGCTCTCGTCAACTGCACGTTGGGTACGACGCCCTGGTGGACCAGAAGAGAGCGACAATAGAGCTCATGATCCACTCCCTTGCGACGATAGCACACCCTGTCTAGGTGATCATCGTTGCCCGACTCGGCTCTCAGGCTTTCTACCCCAGTGATATGTGGAATCCCCGAGCGCTTGAGTGTGCGCAGCAGGCCCACTCCCTTGAGAAGCAACTTGGGATTACGCAGCGCACCGGGGCTATATCGTGCTGCACGAAGGTAGTTGTCGCGTGGAGTGGTATCCAGCACAGCCTCGATAGGCACACCTGCGTGGGATAACTGGCTGGCGATCAACAACAAGAGAGGGCCACTGCCAGCCAGTACCAGCGGTGCTGGTGGCACCAGGGCACTATTCTTGAGTAGCACTTGAGCGGCGCCGCAGGTCATGACACCCGGGAGCGTCCAGCCAGAAAACGGCACCGGCCGCTCTTGGGCGCCGGTCGCAATCAATAGCCTCCGAGCACGGACCTGCCGGCTACGGCCATGATGAGAGACATTTATCGTCAGATCGTCCTCGACATCCCATACCGAGGTGCCAGGCAGATAGTCGGTGTGCGATGCCTGCATGGCCTCGAGCAGCAGCCGGCCCTTGTAGTAGTCGCTGCCCAGTACACCCTCGTCAGCTAACGGTGCTCGCTCGATAGCTCGGTAGATCTGTCCACCGGCCTCTTCTTGCTCATCGATCAGGACGGTGGCTAGTCCAAGTTGTCCCGCTTCTGCGGCGGAGGCCATTCCGGCGGGACCTGCACCGATGATAGCAAGGTCATAACAATACTCGGTCGTGTCGCGGTCACTCATGTTGTTGGCTCCTGCCGGGGCTCATGGATATCGCGGGCACCGACTTGGCGGCGAATCTGCATCCCATCGCGGACCTTCACCATGCAGCCTTGCTGATTGGCCACGCCGTCTATGTCCAGCAGACATTCGAAGCACACGCCCATCAGGCAATAAGGTGCTCGCGGGCTACCGCTTGTCGGCGTCGTGCGGGACGGCACCAGACCAGCCATCAACACGACTGCGGCGGCTGTATCATGACTGTCCACCTTGATTGCCTGACCCTCCACGAAGACAGTCACCGGCTCACTAGCACGCATGGGCAGACGTTCAAAGTGTGAAACGTTCGGCATGGAATACCTCCAGAGAAGGGTCGTGCCGGTCGCTGGCAATCCAGTCAGCCAGCGGACCTTCATGAAAGGCCGCCAAGGTCACGCCACTGTGGCAGGTGACCAGGTACGCACCAGGATAGGTGGTCGATGCTTGATAGATTGGGTAGCCATCCGGTGTCATGACGCGCAATGCGCCCCAGGCGCGAACCAGTTTCACATCGCGCAGCAAGGGGAACAGCCTGATGGCACGATGGGCTATCTTTGCCATGACTTCGGTAGTGGTTCCGCTGTCGAAGCCCACGTCTTCCTTGGAATCACCGATCTGGACGGTACCCTCACCGGTCTGCCGGACATGCCCGGTGGGATAGTCGAGGAAGGGACGAACCCGTTCGCCCACGAGTACTTGTCCACGGTTGGGCGACAACGGTGCAGACAGACCAACCTGTGGGGCCAGCTCACGATTACCCAGACCGGCACACAGCACGACCCGAGCACAGTCCCAGTCACCACCGGCACGTGCACGGATACGAAACCCCTCGGGACGGGGATCAATGGTTTCCACCCGTCCAGTGTTGTCGATGATGCCCCCCTGCGCCTTGAAGCGTTCCGTCATGGCACGCAGTAGCAGCAATGGGTTCACGTGGCCATCTTCCGGACACCAAGTGGCGCCGGCTACCGTATCCCCTACTTCAGGAATCTTCTCCCGGACCTGCTTCAGGTCCAATGTTTCGTAGGGATAGTCTCCGCCTGCCGCTTCGTGCATTTTGCCCAGCATGCGGGCACGGGCGTCGAGTTCCTGTTCTGTCAGGCAGAGATATAAACCACCACGCTGCTGAAGCTGGATATCGACTCCGGTGGAATCCTGAAGAGAAGCAGCGAAGGTGGACCATAGCCGTGCGGATAGCCGAGTGATATCGGCATATTCCGGCAGGGTGTCTCCCTTTCCCTGCACCCATACCAGGCCAAAATTCCCTCTGGAGGCACGCAACGCCACGTCACCCTCGTCGAGCACAGCGACATGAAACCCGTTGCGTTGCAGCCCTAGTGCGATTGCCATGCCAACCAGGCCGCCGCCTATCAGGCAGACATCGGCGATACGTGCTCCTGGCGTCGCTGTTTCCGTCATGGTGAATCCTCGCCTCGTTCCGGGAAATTCGATGAGCCCGACCGAATGGCCGGGCCATGAAACGTATCAACGACCGGCGCGATCCAGCACATCGTTAGCCCATTCGCTTCCGATATCGTCGAGAATCACGGGCCATACTGTCTCGCGGACGATTTCCGCATGCCCGGCGATCTGCTCGTCCGATGCTGAGACAATGGTGGCACCCGCTTCTTCAAGAAGCTGCTCGTTGCGAGCCTGGTCCGCCTCGGCATTTTCCCAGCGGTTCGTCTCGAAGCGCTCTGCTGCTGCGGCCAAGGCTTCTTGCTGACCCTCGGTCAAGCTATCGTAGGCGGGTTGATTGATCAGCAGGTACCACATCTCGAAATGCGTATTGAGCGGCAGGTAATACTGCGTCACATCGCGGAAGGAGGCGTAATAGCCTTCGGCTCCCGAGCCCATGATGCCGTCGACCACGCCGGTCTGGATGGCGGTAAAGGCATCCGAGAAAGGCAAGGGGGAACCGATGTATCCGATGTTATCTGCCATCAGCTGGAAGGATTTCATCGGTGGCACACGCAATCTGGCACCCTTTTCAGCGGTCGGGTCGGTGGCATTTTCCACCTCGGTGTTCAGTGCCACCCCGCCGAAATAGACCGGCCATGCTCCCAGAACATGAATATCCTGCTCCGCATAAAGTTGCTCGACCGTCTCACGCAGGGGAGCGCCAGCCGTGAATGTCTTTTCGGCGTCTTCCCAGCTCTGCACAAGATAAGGAAGGTAGGCCAGCTGGAAGCGACGATCGACTTCTGAGGAGGGAGGCTGAACAGCCATATCCACTGAACCGATGCTAAGCCCCTCCTGGACCGTGGTGTAGTCGCCAAGGGCACTGGCCGGGAACAACCGGATATTCACCGCACCATCGGTGGCCTCTGCTACTTCTTCGGCGAATACGCGGGCGTCATTGTCGATGGCGGTCCCTTCGGGACGTACATGCGACAACATCAGGGTGGCAGCTTCGGCCATCGTGCTTGCCGAGACCGACAGGGCGATAGCGGCAGTCAGAATCTTAACTGAAGGCATTTTCATTGTTTTCTCCATTCTTTCATTGCGGGTGTCGTGATCGCTTTATTGCGACCGGTCAGTAGCCGAACAGGCCGGGTAGAAACTCGGACAGGTCAGGCCAGGCTGAAACCAGCACCACCACGGGCAGGTAACCAAACAGGATCAGTTTCATGGCGGGCTTGACTACCTCGGTGAACTTCACCTTGCCGATACGGGCACCGAGATAGAGGATGCTTGCGTAGGGTGGAGTCACGCCGCCCATGGCGGTGTTGACACCCATGATCGCAGCGAACTGAACGGGACTGACTCCCAGGGCTTCCATCAGGGGAAGTAGCAAAGGGCCGGTCAGGATGATGGCGGTGATATCGTTGACCACCATGCCGATGCCGAAAAGCATCAGATTGATAAGCAGCAACAAAAGGAACTTGTTGTCGGTAATTTCGAAGATCATTTCGACCAAGGCTTGGGGAATGCCTTCCCGTACGAACAGCTGACTGAGTATCAAGCTGAACAGGATCATGATCAGAATCGCGCCGATAGAGGTAGCAGACTCCTTGCCTGACTCAAACAGCGTCCTCCAGGTCAGACCTCGATAGATCATGAAGCCCACTGGCAGGGCATAGATGACGGCAACGGCTGCAGCCTCGGTAGGCGTCATGATGCCACCGTAGATACCACCGAGAATGATCACTGGCATTAATAGTGCCGGTATCGCATGAAAAGTGCGTCGGCCGGCATCACGGATTCTCTGGTCGAACGCCATCGGCTCGTCAAGCACCAGATCAAACTTACGCGACATGACCATGTTGACGATGCAGAAGAGGAGCATGATCAGCAGACCCGGCCCCAGGGTGGCCAGAAAGCTCGCCAGTATGGAGGTGTCCGTGACCCACCCATAGACAATCATCGTGACGCTGGGTGGTATCAGTAAGCCGAGAATCGAGGAGTTTGCAATCAGCGCCGTGGCGTAGGCGCGGGGGTAACCTTTGCGCTCCATCTCAGGAATGAGAATGGGGCCAATGGCCGCAATACCCGTCAGACCGCTGCCGGAAATAGCGCCGATGATGGCGCAGCTGATCGTTGCCATCACGCCCAGGCCGCCGCGAACACGTCCCACGAAGATGTTGACGAATCTGAGAAGGCTGGAGGCAATGCCACTGACGCTCATCAGCGTTCCAGCAAAGACGAAGAGTGGGATTGCCAGGAGTATCGGGTTGGTGAGCTGGCTGAATCCCCACATCATCATGCCGCGCATCGTCGATTCGCCGATCATGGTCATGACCATGAGAGCTGCACCGAAGCAGTAGGGCAGGGGGACACCGAGGGTCAGCAACACGATCAGTACAGCAAATGCCAGCAGCGCTATCTCAATCATGATTTTTGTCCTTATTGTTATCAGCCAAATTGTTATCAGCCAATACCTTGAATTCCTGAACCTCAGCAGTTTCGGGATAATCGGGGTCGCTAGAGGGTTGGTCGGGTTTTTGGCGAATACCCAACAGGTAGCCGAGATTGCGCAGCAAGTGCCAGAGGGTAAAGACGACCATCAGGACCAGACCGACTATTAGCGCGGATTCATAGACGATGGTCGGGATATACAGCGTTGGGGTGCTCTTGCCGATCCGGGAGGCATAGCTGAAGTAATCCCATGCCCAAGTAGTCAGCCAAATCGAGATAATCAGGCTGATGGTGTCGGAAAATGCCTGCAGGAAGCCCTTGGCACGGTCCGTCTTCAAGAAGATGTCCAGGACGTTGGCTCTGATCTGAGTATCCTCACGCGAAGCGTTGACACTGCCGAGCATATAAAGCCAGAGGGTAGGGATCAGCGTGGCTTCTTCGAGACCCATGACCGGCATCTCAAGGAGGTAGCGAGTGATAACCTGGATGAATTGACTGCCTGCCACCAGGATGATCAGCAGGGTTAAGGTATAGCGAAAAAATCGTTCCATAGGGCCTTCTCGCGTGTTGTGTTTGTATGCCAGGGCCGTGAAGTAGCGTCATCGACATCTTGGCTGTCGTCATATATAACATCCAATCGTTTATTCGTATCTGTTGATAACATGATGTTATCAATTTGCTTGGAGAGCCTGCATGGCCAAATTGACCTACCGGCAGATCGAAGCCTTCCGGGCCGTCATGATCAATGGAACAACCAGAGGAGCAGCGGAGATCCTTTATGTCTCCCAGCCTGCTGTAAGCCGCTTGTTGACCGACTTCGAAGAGACCATCGGGGTGAAGATGTTCGAACGGCGTCGGCGCAGGCTGGTCCCCACGCCGGAGGCGCGCTTCTTCTATGAGGAAGTGGAACGAGCCTTCGTCTCGCTGGAAAAACTGTCCCGGGCAGCGGAGGAGCTGAGGGAGTTTCACCTGGGGTCGCTGCGTATCGCTTCCATGCCTGCCGTGTCGGTAGAGTTCCTGCCAGCCTTGACCGACCAGTTCTGTCAACTGCATCCCGGCGTGTCAGTCACCCTGCAGGTGCGCAGCACTCAGCAGGTGGTTGACCTGGTGGCCAGTCAGCACTTCGATCTAGGGGTAATCTCGGGTATAGAACTCAACGACCCGAGCATCGAGGCAAGCGTTCTCGCCGATAGCCGTTTGGTCTGTGTTCTGCCCTCAGGGCATCGGCTTGCCGACCACGATGTCATTCGGCCGCGGGATCTGGAGGGGGAAATCTTTGTATCACTTGGCTCAGAGCAGAGTATCCGCCACAAGATTGATAGTGTCTTTGAGCGCGAAGGCGTTAGCCGACAATTGATGATCGAGACTCAGCTGGGTTACGCCGCCTGCGCTTTCGTGCTCGCCGGTAGTGGTGTCTCATTGGTTGATCCCATCACTGCCTGGCACTATCGACGTCTAGGCCTGATCGTGAAGCGTTTCGAGCCGAGAGTACCCTACCGCTACAGCATGATTTTCCCCAAACAGAGGGGGCAGTCCGGTCTTACCAAATCCTTTCTAGAACTGCTGAGCAACTCGCTGATGGAGCTTGAGAAAGAATCTGCTGGCCTGTTTGAGAGGCAGTTACAGCCCTTGGTGGCCGGAGAGGGTCGTGTCTAGATTCGCCACGAATACCCTCTACGGACGACGGTGAGCCGGCTGATGCCATAGCGTCGAGCCGGCTCACCTTGGGTGGCAGCGTCACCTGCTCACGTCGAATACCTATCTTGTCCGAGCGGAAGGCTTCACGTCAGCAAGGCGAGCAATGCTTTTGCGGCATTTTCCGAGCTGGCAGGATTCTGGCCGGTAACCAGGAGGCCGTCGGTCACTACATGTGGTTGCCAGTCTGCCCCTTTCTCGTAATGGCCACCTAGGCGCTTAAACTCATCTTCTATCAAAAACGGCACGACGTTGCTCAGGCCGACCGCCTCTTCTTCGCTATTGGTAAAACCGGTGACGCTACGCCCGGCCACCAATGGCTGACCCTCGGCATCGCGAACCTTGACCAACGCCCCGGGGGCGTGGCACACCAAGCCCATAGCCTTGCCGGCCCGATCGAAGGCTTCTATCAGGTCAATGGATGTCTGATCGTTCGCCAAGTCCCATAGCGGGCCATGGCCGCCCGGGTAGAAAACGGCATCGAATTCGGCAGGGTTGATGTCCTGCAATGGAATGGTTGAGGCGAGCTGAGCCTGTGCCTCTGGATCCTGGCGAAAACGTTCGGTTGCCGGGGTCTGCGCTTCGGGTGCATCGCTCGTGGGGTCGATCGGAGGCTGGCCGCCCGCCGGAGAGGCTAATGTAACCTGGGCCCCGGCCTCCTTGAATACGTAGTAGGGTGACGCGAATTCCTCCAGCCAGAAACCGGTTTTCTTGCCAGTGTCGCCAAGTTGGTCATGTGAGGTCAGTACTAGCAGAATCTTCATGGCAATATCCTTCTAAAGCGTTGGTTTCAAATGAATTGACCGGGTTGCCGGTGCAAACCAGCAATTGGTCTGTGGCCTTTAATGCCTGGTGCAAAGGCTCTTTATCCTGGCCTAGTTTGGCCAGCAATGCAGCGCCAAGCCCCATTATTTGGTAGAGCACCTGAGCAAGATCCTGAGGTGCGGCTCCTGGCGGCAATGAGTCACCAGCGGGCCAAGGCGCTCATGATAATTATCGACGCAATGTTGTAACAAGGCTCGTCCGAAGGCCTCTCCAGATGCAGCCCTGTCCGCCATGCTAGACCGCCACGGGGGCGGTGAACACCCTAGTGAGGCAGGTTAAAAGCTTTTTGTACAATTAATGGTAGCCTTTGTACAATTTTTTGGTTTTTAATGATCCAACATGTATCGTTATCAAGATAAAAGGTGCTCTAAGATATGACTTCCACAGGCTCCCCAACCGGGCTTCAAGAATCGAAATTGTCCGACCTTTTCCCCCGTACTGCGGTGTTGGCAGGTAGCGACCCTGAAGCGACACGTCGAGAGATTGAAAGCTGCTTCACTGCCACCTTTGATCGTTATGAGTCGCTTTTCACCACGCTTGCGAGCGAGGAAGCTTACGTTCGAAAACCCATTGCCCTCAGACATCCGCTGATCTTCTACCTTGGGCATACCGCAACGTTTTTCGTCAACAAGCTGGTACTGGCTAAACTCTTGCCCGCTCGGATAGACCCCAATATGGAGTCTATTTTTGCGGTTGGCGTCGATGAAATGAGTTGGGATGACTTGAATGACGACCACTATGAGTGGCCGTCGGTCAGTGAGGTGATGGACTACCGTGCCAAGGTTCGTGCGGCGGTGCTCGCTTTGATTCGTGAATTGCCGCTTTCGTTGCCCATCGGTTGGGATAGCTCATTCTGGCCTATCGTCATGGGCATCGAGCACGAGCGCATTCATCTTGAGACGTCGTCTGTGTTGATTCGCCAGCAGTCACTCGATCTGGTGACGCCCCAGCCTGCTTGGGAGCCCATTCACACCACCGGTGAGCCACCGGAAAACACCCTGATCACGGTTCCGAAAGGCGAGGTGGTCCTAGGAAAGTCTTTTGACGAGCCTTGGTACGGCTGGGACAATGAATATGGTCATCACCGTGCTGACGTTGAAGAATTTAGAGCGAGCCAGTTCCTGGTCAGTAACAGTGAGTTTCTTGAATTTGTCGAAGCCGGTGGCTATCTGGCCGACGCCTTCTGGTCGGATGAGGGGCTGGGCTGGCGCAATTTTGCCCAGGCGACGCACCCCACTTTCTGGGTGTGGAAAAACGAATGGTTTCTGCGCTTGATGACTGAAGAAGTGGCGATGCCCAGGGATTGGCCTGTCGAGGTCAATTTCCATGAAGCCAAAGCCTTCTGTCACTGGAAAAGCGAACAGCTGGGCCAAGCCGTGCGCATGCCAACGGAAGATGAGTGGCATCGCTTGGCGGATGAAGCCGGCGTTTCCGAGCTTGAGAGTGGCAGGCCTGCCAGCGCCAACCTGCATTTGGACCATGGCGCCTCTTCTTGCCCGGTAACACGGTTCCAGCACGGTCAATGGTTCGATGTGGTGGGCAATGTCTGGCAATGGATGGAAACACCCACCTATCCGTTTCCTGGGTTTGATGTGCATCCGCTGTACGATGATTTCACCACCCCGACCTTCGACAACCAGCATAACCTGATCAAGGGCGGCTCCTGGATATCCTGCGGTAACGAAACCCGCCTCAGCGCCCGCTATGCGTTTCGGCGCCATTTCTTCCAGCATGCGGGTTTCCGCTATGTGGTGTCGGATGCGGAAGTTACGCTGCCCAGCGCCTATTACGAAAGCGATGCCCGCATGGCGGAGTATGCGGAATTTCATTACGGCGATGAATGGTTCGGCGTCGCCAACTTCCCGCAGGCATTGGCAAACAGGGCGTTAGCCGCAATGGCCGGCCGGCAGAAGCAACGCGCTCTGGATCTGGGATGCGCCAGCGGACGCTGCAGTTTCGAGCTGGCCCGTGAGTTTGAGCATGTGGATGGCGTGGACTTCTCGGCCAATTTTATTCGCCAGGGCGTGGAAATGGCGGAGCAGCAAGTGCTGCGTTATACCCGTGCGGAAGAAGGGGAACTGGTCAGCTATCAGGAGCGCACGCTGGTAGGTCTGGGGCTGGAAGAAATGGCCGATCGCGTCAGCTTCCATCAGGGCGATGCGTGCAATCTCAAACCACAGTTTAGTGATTACGATTTGGTCGTTGCCGCTAACCTGATTGATCGGCTGTATAAACCCTCAGAGTTCCTGCAAACCATTCATCAGCGCATCAATGCCGGTGGCATCCTGATGATTGCTTCGCCTTATACCTGGCTGGAGGAATATACGCCGAAGGAAGAGTGGATCGGTGGATTCAAGAAAAATGGCGAAAACGTCAGCACGCTGGACGGCCTGAAAGAGCTGCTTGAACCCAACTTTCGGATGATCAGTGCGCCCGAAAAAATGCCCTTTGTGATCCGCGAGACCATGCATAAATATCAGCATAGCCTTTCGGAAGTCACGCTGTGGGAACGTCGTTCCTGACAGTCTGTCCAATGGCCCGGTTAATCGACGCATGCTCGGTTAACTGGGTCAAGCAAAGCCTAGCGTGGGCAATAAGCAACCAATTGGATCAGCGCCATGAGTTCACTCCAAAAACGCATTGGCTGCACGGCGGCAACGCTGCTGATCGCAATCCTCATGACAGGGTGTCGCGGTCAACAAGCAGTGACGGTTCCACTGCCAATATTGGTGAACAACCCTGCTGCCTACGATGGCAGGCAAGTGATTACCCACGGAGTGGTGCGGCATTTCAATGACCCTCTTCACTATTGGATTGAGGACGACTATCTCAATCGGGTTGAGATTTTCCCCCATCAACAAATAGCACCGCATCTAGGTGAAGCAGTGCAGGTAGAAGGCCGGTTCCATTTCTCCTCTCGTGAAGGACGGCGGCTGATCCTAGAACGAGTAGATCAGCTGGAAAGCGAATAGCGCTGGCTTAACCTCGTGGCCAGGATAAACGGCTCTGTTTTCTTAGCAGGAAAAGGCACTGAAACCTTCCGAGGCCTCGATGGCAGCCTTATTAAAAGCTTCGCACCTAATCCTCACATGGCAACTTCATCATTTTCCACCCGCCGCTTTTGCCTATTGCCCAGTCAGTTCGGCCAGCTGTCTGGCGGAGGCCTTCACCTCGCGGATCGCCCTCTCGGTATCCAGATCATCCATCGCTACTACCCCGACGCAGGCTTCGATTCCGGCACGCAGACGGGCGGCAGCGATAGGGCTGGCGACTCCCACGGCTCCGCGCTGTAGTTGCCCGCGGGTGAGGCTGTAGCCTTCGGCGCGGGCCTGGCGTACCTCGGGACTGTCATCATCCTGCGGGGCTCGCCCGGCCAGGATCGCAATGCCAGCTGCGCCTCGGGTCAGCGGATGGCGGCTACCGACTCGATAGCTCACCCGCAGCATCCCCTCGTCGGGCTCGGCGACCAGCGTCACCACGCACTCCTCTCCTTGGGCGATGGAGAGGAAGGCGGTGGCACGAGTCGCTTTGGCTAGTGTTTTCAACAGCGGCTGCGCCACGGCGTGCAGCTGCGGTTCGAAGCGTGAGGCGAGCAGGGTGATGCCGGCGCCCAGCCGCACAGGACCCTCAGGAGTACGGGTGAGCAGGGCGTGTGCCTCGAGGGTGGTGACGATGCGGTAAGCGATAGCCCGGTGCACTCCCAGCTGTTCGGCGAGCCCGGCGATGGTGATGCCCTCTTTATGCTCGGAGACGATTTCCAAGGCGAGCAGGCCGCGATCCAGGGTTTGCAGGGTGGAAGACATCGGTGGTGCCCCTCGTGCTGACGTAATAACGTGGATGGTTAGTGATCGGCAAGCATGGCGCAGTGCATACGGCCGCAGGCATGTATTGACGACGCAGGTGACTTCGCCTATTTTGCATGTGTGCGCTAAACGATTTTAAGTGTGCGATAAAAGTAACAAGAAAAAAAGTCCTGGCAAGCAGACCGTCCCTTGGAGCCATCATGACGATACCCTCCCATCAACCCGAGTCCATGGCAGAAGGCTGCCCTTTTCATCAGCCGGATCATGCCGACGACCAGGCGACGATGAAGTCGCCTACCGGCTGCCCGGTCTCGCCCGAGGCGGCCGCCTTCGACCCCTTCGGCGCGTCCTACCAGCTCGACCCCGCCGAGGCGCTGCGCTGGTCCCGTGAACAGGAGCCGGTGTTCTACAGCCCCAAGCTTGGCTACTGGGTCGTGAACCGCTTTGATGACGTGAAGGCGGTCTTCCGCGATAACATTACCTTCTCACCATCCATCGCGTTGGAGAAGCTCACCCCGGCGCCGCCCGAGGCGACGAAAATCCTCGAGAGCTACGGTTTCGCAATGCGCCGCACCATGGTCAACGAGGATGAACCGGACCACATGGAACGCCGCCGCTTGCTGATGGATGCCTTCCTGCCCGAGAATCTCGAGCAGCACGAGACGTGGGTACGTGAGTTGGTGCGTGACTATATGGATCGCTTCATCGATAAGGGGCGTGCGGATCTGGTGGGTGAGATGTTTCGGGAAATTCCCATGACCGTCGCACTGCGCTTCCTTGGTGTACCCCATGAAGACGCCAAGGAGCTTCGCAAGTTCTCTGTCGCTCATACGCTTAATACCTGGGGCCGTCCCTCTCCGGAACAGCAGCTGCAGATTGCCGAGGATGTCGGCCGGTTCTGGAAAACAGCACAGGATATCCTCGACCGCATGTATGCCGAGCCTACCGGCGAGGGTTGGATGTACGATTCGATCCGCATGCACAAAGTGCATCCCGACATCGTCCCGGAGAGCTACCTGCGCTCGATGATGATGGCGATCCTGGTGGCTGCGCATGAAACTACCGCCTTCGCCACTACCAATGCCTTTCGTACCTTGCTATCGAACCGTGAATCCTGGAACGATATCTGTGAGAATCCCGCGCTGATTCCCAGCGCAATCGAAGAGTGTCTACGCGTTGCCGGCTCGGTCGTGGCCTGGCGTCGTATCGCTACCGCCGACACCGTCGTGGGCGGGGAGAAGATTCCGAAGGGTGGCAAGCTGCTGATCGTGCAGGCGTCGGCCAACCGGGATCAGAGCCACTTCGAGAATCCCGACAACTTCGATATCTACCGCCATAACGCAGCGGAGCACTTGACCTTCGGCTACGGTGCGCACCAGTGCATGGGCAAGAACATCGCCCGGATGGAGATGCGTGTCATCCTCGATGAATTTGTCCGACGTCTACCGCATGTGCACCTGGTCGAGGACCAGACGTTCGAGTATCTGCCCAATACCTCGTTCCGGGGGGCCACGTCGCTGTGGGTGGAATGGGAGCCGGCACAGAATCCTGAACGGCGCACCCGCTCGGTGCTGGAGAACCCCACGCATTTCCATATTGGTGCGCCTATCAAGGATGACATCCTGCGCCGAGTCGTGGTAACCGAGGTGGAACGCGAGGCCGAGGCGGTAATCCGCATTGATCTGGTCGATCCACATGGGCGTGAGCTGCCCGACTGGTCTCCCGGCTCGCATGTCGAGCTGGTCTCCGGCGAGTGGCGTCGTTACTACTCGCTATGCGGGACACGCGGGGATCGTAGCCGCCTGTCCTTCGCCATCCTGCGCGAGCCAGAGGGGCGCGGCGGCTCGGTACATTTCCACGACACCGTCAAACCAGGTGATGTCCTGCATATTGCCGGCCCCAAGAACCACTTCCATCTGGACGAGACGGCAACGCGCTATACCCTGATTGCCGGTGGCATTGGTATCACGCCGATCCTTGCCATGGCCGATCGGCTCAAGGCGCTCGGCAAGCCCTATACGCTTCACTACTGCGGCGCCGGGCGGCGAACCATGGCCTTTCTTGACCGGGTCGAGCGTGACCACGGCGCAGCGTTGACCGTCCATGCGGGTGACGAAGGCTGTCGACTCGATCTGCCAAGGGTACTGGGCGGGCTATCCGAGGGTGAGCAGGTCTATTCTTGCGGCCCGGAGCGAATGCTGGAGGTGCTCGAGTCGCTGGCGGTGAACTGGCCCGAGGGGACGTTGCATGTTGAGCATTTCACCGCCCGCTCCAGCATCCTTGATCCCGCGAACGAACATGCCTTCGAAGCGGTGCTTGCGGACTCCGAGCTGACGGTACAGGTCGGCAACGATCAGACCCTGCTCGAGGCGCTGACGGCGGCCGGCGTGGATGTTCCTAGCGACTGCTGTGAAGGCCTGTGTGGTACCTGCGAAGTTGCTGTGGTCGAGGGCCATATCGATCACCGTGACCTGGTGCTCAGCCGTACCGAGCGCGACGCCAATGGCCGTATGATGGCCTGCTGTTCGCGCGCCAAGGGCAAGCGCCTGGTGCTCTCTCTCTAATACCGACAATAATCAAAACGCCCCGAGGCGTACGCCAACCCTGAACCCGCTTTATTCATCACGCCCGCGGTAGCGTCATTATTTAGCGCTTTACGACTACGTAATCCGAGCTTTGTGGCTATCTGACGTCTTCTTGACGGGGTAACGATGCAATATTGTTTTTT
>NZ_QPIJ01000140.1 GCF_003336665.1 Vreelandella rituensis
TATCCAGCTGAGGCGCCGACGGCAGCCAGCCCATGCGCTCGGAGCGCACGTTGAAGTCGATCAGGCTGCCCGGGTAGTCCTCGGCCTTGGCCAGCGGCGAGAGGATTTCCTTGATCTCGAGCTTCTCGTAGCGCCACTGGGAGGAGTGGCTGTAGAAGAACGAGGTGGAGTTCATGTGGCGCGGCGGACGCTGCCAGTCGAGGCCGAAGGCCAGCGGGGTCCAGCCGGTCTGCGGGCGCAGTTTTTCCTGCCCCACATAGTGGGCCCAGCCGCCGCCGCTCTGGCCGATACAGCCGCACATGACCAGCATGTTGATCAGGCCGCGGTAGTTCATGTCCATGTGGTACCAGTGGTTCATGCCGGCACCCACGATGATCATGCTGCGCCCGTTGGTCTTGTGGGCGTTGTCGGCGAATTCCCGGGCGATGCGCGTGGCCTGCTCCGCCGAGACGCCGGTGATCTTCTCCTGCCAGGCCGGGGTGTAGGGGCGAATCTGGTCATAGGAGGTCGCGCCGTCATCCTCGCCATCGCTGCTGAAGCCCCGGTCGATGCCGTAGTTGGCGCACATCAGATCAAAGACGGTGACCGCCAGCATGTCGCTGCCGTCGGCCTTCTTCAGGCGCTTGACGGGCAGGTTGTGGAACAGCAGGTCATCGGCGGCGCCGGCACCGGCGCCCTTGACGTGCTCGAAGTGCTCGTGCTCGATGCCGCCGAAGTAGGGAAACGCCACTCGCGCCACGCTGTCGTGGTGCTCGGCCAGGCTGAGCAGCGGCTTGATCTTGGTGCCTTCGGCGTCCAGCGGCTCGAGGTTCCACTTGCCCACTTCGTCACCGGTCTCGCCCCAGCGGAAACCGATCGAGCCACGCGGCACCACCAGCTGGTCGCGGGTTTCGTCCCAGGCGACGGTTTTCCACTCGGGGTTGTTGTCCTGGCCCAGGGCGGCATCGAAGTCGCTGGCGCGCAACTGGCGGCCGGGAGCGAAGCTTCCGTCCTCACGCGCTTCGAGTTCCACCAGAAACGGCATGTCGGTGTACTGGCGGACATACTCGGTGAAGTAGGCACTGGGCTTGTCGAGGTGGAATTCCTTGAGAATCACATGGCCCATGGCCATGGCCAGGGCGGCGTCGGTACCCTGCTTGGCGGACAGCCACTCGTCGGTCAGCTTGGAGACTTCGGCGTAGTCCGGGGTGATCGAGACGGTCTTGGTGCCCTTGTAGCGCACTTCGGTGAAGAAGTGCGCGTCCGGGGTGCGCGTCTGGGGCACGTTGGAGCCCCAGGCGATGATGTAGCCGGAGTTGTACCAGTCGGCGGATTCGGGGACATCGGTCTGTTCGCCCCAGGTCATCGGCGAGGCCGGCGGCAGGTCGCAGTACCAGTCGTAGAAGCTCATGCAGACGCCGCCGATCAGCGACAGGTAGCGGCTACCGGCGGCGTAGGAAACCATCGACATGGCGGGGATCGGCGAGAAGCCCAGGATACGGTCGGGNCGGGGATCGGCGAGAAGCCCAGGATACGGTCGGGACCGTACTGCTTGGCGGTGTAGACGTTGGAGGCCGCCACCAGGTCGTTGAGCTCGTCCCAGTCACCGCGCACGAAGCCACCCATGCCACGGGCACGCTTGTACTGCTTGGTCTTGGCCGGGTCCTCGACGATCGAGGCCCAGGCATCGACCGGGTCGGGGTGCGCCTTGAGCGCCTCGCGCCAGAGGGCCAGCAGCGGCTTGCGAACCA
>NZ_QPIJ01000141.1 GCF_003336665.1 Vreelandella rituensis
CAGCGGGTGGCGTTGACGGCAGCGGCATCCCGCAGCGGTAATTTGAGCTGGCGCTGGACGCGCTCAAGGCGGACGTCTGCCGACAAGCCATTGGCTTTGAGGCGTTTCTTGAGTCCCTTGTCGGCGGCAAAGAAATCAACAAGCCACTGGTTGTCCTTGGCCTGGTTGCAGTCGTGACAGGCGATGGTCAGGTTGGCCACCCGGCTAGAGCCGTTCCGAGATTTCGCTACCACATGTTCGATCTCCAGCGGTGTATCACCGGTACCGCAGTAGGCGCACTCTCTACCCCATTTTTCGAGCAGGTATTCACGCACCTCATAGCCCAGGAGCGTGCCTTGTTGATACTCAATGCCGGAAATCTCCGGGTTTTCCATCTTCTGTAGATCGAATCGCACCAGCTCCATGCTCAGGTGAGTCACGGGTGCCCAGCGGCACAGCTTGTCCACCCAGGCCATGGTCGTATCGACTCGGTGTTGCAGGCTGGGTGGTAGCCAGCCCTTCTTGCGCGTGCGGTTATCAAAACGCGGCTGACGATAACGCAGGTTCTTGCTGCGACGCCGACGCCGAAAACCGGCACGTTGCTCCAAGGCTTGGCGAATCTGGAAGCCCCGATGCACCAACTGAAACAGGCAAAGCACATGGCGGGTTGCCTGTGCATTTTCGTTACCTTCGCTTTCTTCCAGCCGCATCAGCGCCAGCCCGGTTTCCTTGCTGCCCGGATCGGCAGCCAGCAGGGTTGGCTGCAAGGTGCCGTCACTCAGGCAGCGATCCCGCAACCGGATCACGAAAGGTGTCAGGTGTACCACCACCGCCCGACCACGTTCCAGCAGCAGTCGGGCGCGCTTTTCACTACACGGCATCAACGGCTGCTTGTTCTTTCCCAATACGAACACCGCCATGCGATCTCCTTCTTCAATAGAACCCTTACGGGCCTGGTGACGCAGGTCTTCCAACCTGTCTCCCCTCGGGACTGTCTGCAACCGGCTTATATGGACCCGTCCCGTTGTGCGAGCCAGAGGCAACAATGCATGGGGTGAGGACTGCACGCTTATATCCGGCCTATCGATGGCACCTTGGGTGCCTGGCCTTGATGGAATGCGCGCTCTCTGATCTGATCTCCTACGCGGCCTCGTAATGGGCCTTTCCGATTGGCAGAGTGTCAGAGAGCCGGTCTTACCGGTCATGCCATCGAAGCGTCTCGCCTGCGCAACCTCGGGGTTGGGTAACCTAGGGTACAACAAGCTTGTGTCTACTTTTTCTCAACATTAGGCGGCCTGTCCTTGTGGCTGGTAGCGTTGTCCATGAGCCAGCAGGGACCAGCAGATCCGGGCCAGCTTGTTAGCCAGCGCCACGATGGCCTTGCGCTGTCCTACGCGTTCCGCCAACGTGCATGCCCAGCGTGCTAGCCGATCCGGGTGTTCCTGGCGCTGGAACTGGCGTAATGCCGCTCTGGCGCCGTGCACCAGCTGGCGCCGGACCTCGCCGTTGCCACGTTTGGTGATGCCCTTCAATCGGCTGTGCCCACCACTGGAGTATTGCCGGGGCACCAGCCCCAACGAGGCACTGAACTGACGACCGCAGGGGAACCGGGCCGGATCTCCCAGGTGGCTGAGCAGCA
>NZ_QPIJ01000142.1 GCF_003336665.1 Vreelandella rituensis
ACCTGCTGTTGCTCCTCGATACGGCGTTGCAAATATACCGCAGTGGCCAACTGGTCCGCCAGTACGGTCAGCAAGCGCCGGGTACTGTCGGCGAGCTGCTTTTGTGGATACCAGATTTCCAGGGTGCCGAGCATGGCATCGCCCACGCTGATAGGCAGGAGCAAGCATTGAACCTGATCGCTTGCCATGATCTCCAGGGGCTGAGGGTCGATCAGGCAGGCATGACATTCCTGGTCCCGACAGTACACCGGCCTTGTGCGTGAATGCGTTTCGAGGACGGGCATTTCCCGATGATCGAAAGGATCATTCAGCGACAGCCGGATGGGGCCCAGCTCGAGCAGGGTTTCCAGTTGACGCAGCATGGGGGCGGCACTTGAGCATAGATCGTTACCCCCGCCGTACAGGGTGCGGCTGGCATCGTGCATCAGTTGCATTGCCTGATTGCTGCGCTCGAGTTCCTGTTCCTTGCGCGAGACCTTCTCCTCCAGGGCGGCGTAGCTTGCAGCCAGTTCTTCGGACATGCCGTCGAAAGTGCGGCCCAGCAAGGCAAGTTCGTCGCTACCCTTGAGATGGGTGCGGTATTGGAAGTTGCGCTGTGCGGCTTCTCTGGCAAGTACCACCAACTGATGGAGAGGGCGCGTCAGGTTGTGGCGAATATCGAAAAGTGCAATCACCACCACTGCAATGGTAAGCCCCAGGAAAAGTAACTGCAGCACGCTCAGCAAGCGGATCTTGGCTTCGGTATTTTGCTCGAGAAGCGTCACCAACGTTTCGATATCGGCGACCAGACCGTCGAGTCTCTGATTGAGCGCTACATTGCTGACCGACTCACCCACGATGGCGGCTTTCAGCCGCGGGGACAGCTCTTGCTCCCAGCGTTGGATAATCAGTTGATGCTGCTCCTGAAGAGCGTGACTCGCATCGTCGGGAATCGCGTTGGTCAATTCCAAGCTTGTCAGGCGTGAATCAAAGTGGTCGGTCAGCGCTTGCACCTGGCGACGATTTTCGGCGCCTGGCTGCTGCTGGTAGCGTTGTAGCGAGGCAACGATCTGGTAGGTGTTCATGCGCAACGAGCCCGCCATATTGATGGCGGCGGCATCGCCACGGCTGCTTCCCGCGACCACGATGGTCACCACGATACTGATCACCACCATGCTGCTGATGGCTAACAGCGAAGCAATGATACGAGCGACCAACGAGCGTTGGAGTAATTTCATCGAGTCGAACGACCTCCGCACAGGCATGATGAATGGCGTGGTGGTTTTTGGTGTGGTTTTGAAACCACTCGATCATACCCTATTGGGTAGGCATAACCCTCTTAAAGTATACCTCCAATGCCCTTTTGACGGTTCGCGTGGTTGTGACGAGAATCCGGCAATATCCTCGCGAGTTCAACCCCATGATACCTGTCAAGGAAGCCCTCATCGCCGAGGTATCCAATGGCTATCGCTCGCTGGTGGTGGTGGTGTTGTCGCCACTGGCATTCGCGCTGGTTTTCGCTTGTTGGACGATTTTCGCCGTGCTGGGCATAGAGCTGCAAGAGGCACTGGGCTTTGGGGACGTGGCTTTTGCCGTCCTTC
>NZ_QPIJ01000143.1 GCF_003336665.1 Vreelandella rituensis
ACCTGCTGTTGCTCCTCGATACGGCGTTGCAAATATACCGCAGTGGCCAACTGGTCCGCCAGTACGGTCAGCAAGCGCCGGGTACTGTCGGCGAGCTGCTTTTGTGGATACCAGATTTCCAAGGTGCCGAGCATGGCATCACCCACGCTGATAGGCAGGAGCAAGCATTGAACCTGATCGCTTGCCATGATCTCCAGGGGCTGAGGGTCAATCAGGCAGGCATGACATTCCTGGTTCCGACAGTACACCGGGCGAGTGCGCGAATGCGTTTCCAGGACGGGCATTTCTCGATGATCGAAAGGATCATTCAGCGACAGCCGGATGGGGCCCAGCTCGAGCAGGGTTTCCAGTTGACGCAGCATGGGGGCGGCACTTGAGCATAGATCGTTACCCCCGCCGTACAGGGTGCGGCTGGCATCGTGCATCAGTTGCATTGCCTGATTGCTGCGCTCGAGTTCCTGTTCCTTGCGCGAGACCTTCTCCTCCAGGGCGGCGTAGCTTGCAGCCAGTTCTTCGGACATGCCGTCGAAAGTGCGGCCCAGCAAGGCAAGTTCGTCGCTACCCTTGAGATGGGTGCGGTATTGGAAGTTGCGCTGTGCGGCCTCTCTGGCAAGGACCACCAACTGATGGAGAGGGCGCGTCAGGTTGTGGCGAATATCGAAAAGCGCAATCACCACCACTGCAATGGTAAGCCCCAGGAAAAGTAACTGCAGCACGCTCAGCAAGCGGATCTTGGCTTCGGTATTTTGCTCGAGAAGCGTCACCAACGTATCGATATCGGCAGCCAGGTTGTCGAGCGTCTGGTCGAGCGCTACATTGCTGACCGACTCACCCACGATGGCGGCTTCCAGCCGCGGGGACAGTTCTTGCTCCCAGCGTTGGATAATCAGTTGATGCTGCTCCTGAAGAGCGTGACTCGCATCGTCGGGAATCGCGTTGGTCAATTCCAAGCTTGTCAGGCGTGAATCAAAGCGGTCGGTCAGCGCTTGCACCTGGCGACGATTTTCGGTGCCTGGCTGCTGCTGGTAGCGTTGTAGCGAGGCAACGATCTGGTAGGTGTTCATGCGCAACGAGCCCGCCATATTGATGGCGGCGGCATCGCCACGGCTGCTTCCCGCGACCACGATGGTCACCACGATACTGATCACTACTATGCTGCTGATGGCTAACAGCGAAGCAATGATACGAGCGACCAACGAGCGTTGGAGTAATTTCATCGAGTCAACAATCCCCGCACAGACATGAGGAATGGCGTGCTAGCTTGAGTGGTGTCAAGCCACTCTCGATTATACCCAAGGCTATCACAGTTGAAGTGCTGCACGACTATATCGAGAATCAGGACAGGCCAACGTGACGTTGGCCGCGCTATCCATCTCCAACCAAATCAAGGTTATGGGTGGAGAATTTCGCGCTTATCATTAGGGCCTGTTGACCTTTCACATGGGTAGCCATAAAAAACCGCAGGCCAAGGCCACCATGCTTTCGTAGTTTCGTTTGAGTTTGTCATACCGCATCGCTATCGCGCGATACGGCTTCAAT
>NZ_QPIJ01000144.1 GCF_003336665.1 Vreelandella rituensis
CTTTTTCAGGACGGCTGCTTTACGTTCTTCGGAATAACGTGGCACATGGACTCCATGCCGCTCCCTCTGGATTTGATTTAGGCGATAACGCCAACCGGACAACTAGGCTGACAGAGGGGGCCTGGCTGGAAGCAGAACGTGAATATCGGAAAGGTGAACAACCAGAAATTCGCCACTATCCCGCATGCCAAACTGATCGAGATGATCCGCTACAAGGCGGACGAGAGGGGCATTGCCGTGACGCTCATCGAGGAGTCATACACCAGCAAAGCCAGCGCGCTTGATCTGGATGCGATGCCTGTCTATGAAAAAGGACAGACGGAAAAATACCGGTGCAGCGGACGGCGAGTAAAACGAGGTCTCTACCGTGCCTCCCAAGGTCGGCTGATCAATGCTGATGTGAACGGTAGCACGAATATCATGCGAAAAGTAATCGGTGATGAGTGGGTCAACGCCCATCTCAAAGCCGGTAAGGGCGTTGTGGACACGCCCATGTCAATTACGCACATTGATCACCGATTGACATTAGAAGCTCGCCAACGAGCGAGTGAAACCACGTCTAACGGCGCAGCCGCTTAGGCGTGGTAGTTCATGGTTATCCTTCCAGGGCCAGCAGGAGACCTTTTCATGCCAATCCCAAGCCGTGAGCGACTCCTCGATGACCATCAACCTACGGCGGTGCGTGACCGCTTGGCCACTCCAGTAAGGGCATCGACGCTACCAGATGCTGTGCTCGGTGGCATCGATGGCTGTGTCACCACCTTTGCGGTGGTATCTGGTGCATTCGGTGCGGGATTCTCGCCACAGGTAGCGCTAGTACTGGGCTTCGCCAACTTGCTTGCCGATGGCTTCAGCATGGCGGTTAGCAACTACGAGGCTGGTCAGGCGCAACTGGCTCAGATCGCAAGCGCTGAACGCACCGAACGTCAGCATATTTCCCTGGTTCCTGAAGGAGAGCGCGAAGAGATCCGTCAGCTGTTTCGTGCGAAGGGATTCGAGGGGAAACAGCTTGAGCAAGTAGTTGAGGTCCTATGCCGTGATCCAGATGTGTGGGTGACAACCATGTTGCACGAGGAGTATGGCCTTTCGGCTGCTGGACTTAACCCCCTAAGAGCGGCGCTAGCGACCTTTGCCGCTTTTTTAGCTGTCGGTATTTTACCATTGATACCCTATGCGTTACCTGGGTTGGGCATCACCACGCAATTCCTGACAAGCCTGGGGCTGGCCGGGGGTGTATTTCTTGGTATTGGCATGCTTAAGAGTGCGGTATATGGTCTGCCGGCTTGGCGCTCAGGGCTGCGTACATTGTTTATGGGTACCGCAGCAGCCGGACTGGCCTTCGCCACTGGTTATCTCGCACAAGGGCTGCTGGGCGGTTAGTCATCAACCCGCTTTATTCATCACGCCCGCGGTAGCGTCATTATTTAGCGCTTTACGACTACGTAATCCGAGCTTTGTGGCTATCTGACGTCTTCTTGACGGGGTAACGATGCAATATTGTTTT
>NZ_QPIJ01000145.1:0-273 GCF_003336665.1 Vreelandella rituensis
AACGCTACTACAAATTTCCATCGTACCTTCGCCGTGTCGCTATCATGGATGCGGTTGGTCAAGTCCGCTCCTTCGTGACACGGTTTGAGGCGTGGCGCAGCGGTGATCGTAAACACCTGCACGCCAAACCACCGCGCCTGACATCCAGCACCAAGACTTTTCCGAGCCTTTACGGGAGCCAGTGCGCCAGGATCAATGCCGATGCCAGCCATGCCTTTATCAAGGTGCGACAGCACAATGATTGGGTCTGGATGGGATTTCGGCTCAAGGGAA
>NZ_QPIJ01000145.1:440-1501 GCF_003336665.1 Vreelandella rituensis
GGATAAAGACCGGGAGTATCGGCTCATGCAACGCATCCGCCGTCAGGCACGGAAGCAAACCCGGCACGGAAGCCGGTTGCCGCCGGGCTTCTGCCGCCGCGATCACCACCGGCTGACCAGTCTGGCGGATAACCAGGCCCATCAGATCAGTCGGCAGCTGGTGAATCTCGCGCTCGACCACGGCTGCCAAGCCATTGCCGTCGAAGACCTGAAAGGCTGGCGTCCGAAAGCGGGTAAAAAGCGCACGCAGATGAAAGCGCGGTTTCACCGCTGGTTCCATCGCCAGCTCGTGGCGCGCATCGAAAGCAAAGCCGAAGAAATCGGCCTGCGCTTTGTAGCGGTCTATGCCCGTGGTACGTCCAGCCAAGCGTTCGACGGGTCTGGGCCGGTGAAACGCGATAAGGACAATTATAGCCAGTGTACGTTTAGCACCGGCAAGCGCTACCCCGCGGACCTTAATGCCGCCTATAACATCGCCGCCCGCGGGCATGTTGTTTACCAAGGGCGTGGCCGCAAGGCTACCGCCCGTGTGAGCTCGCAAACGCCGACTCGCACACCGCGAACTCCGGTCACGCTCTCCATTGCTTTGGCAACAAAGCGCGTGAGAGTGATGGGAATCTGCGATTCTATTCTTTGAATGAATCGTCGGAGGGTTCAATAGCGCCATTCTGGCACAAAACCTCTGGGCCTGTTTTCCGGGCAAAAAAAATCCCCCGGAGCGGGTAGCCTCGGGGGATTTTTTTCGAATAGGTGCCTGACGATGACCTACTCTCGCATGGGGAGACCCCACACTACCATCGGCGCGGAACGGTTTCACGACTGAGTTCGGCAAGGGATCAGGTGGT
The DNA here is from genome assembly GCF_003336665.1 of Vreelandella rituensis. Taxonomy (GTDB): domain Bacteria; phylum Pseudomonadota; class Gammaproteobacteria; order Pseudomonadales; family Halomonadaceae; genus Vreelandella; species Vreelandella rituensis. Next base: position 1,286 of record NZ_QPIJ01000145.1, read on the forward strand.
TCCCGGACGCTATGGTCGTCAGGCAAAACTTTAATGTCTATCATGCGGATGGCGCGTCGCCTGGGCGGCGCGCTGATTGTCTGTTGTCCTGCGACCAGACCCCTTGGGTGTTATAGGGTCAAGCCTCACGGGCCATTAGTACACGTTAGCTCAACGCCTTGCAGCGCTTCCACACCGTGCCTATCAACCAGCTGGTCTCGCTGGGCCCTTCAGGAG
>NZ_QPIJ01000146.1 GCF_003336665.1 Vreelandella rituensis
ACCCCTCAAAATAAAATCAACTAAAAGCGGCAAACTAAAAAGAAGGCTGGTTAGGATGGCGGTACGGTCTTACACCTGCTGCAATATAACCAACACCTGGCACACGATATAGTGTGCAAGTAGCAGCGTGTGCGTAATTGTCTGTCGGGTTTGCATATTCCGCACAATATGAAATCAGTTCTCGATTTTCTGGCAAAGTTTCATTATCGGCATATGTTTTTGCAAGCGGGTAAAGCGTCCCGCCGTGTGATGCGTATGTTTTCATAATCAACCCCTCAAAATAAAATCAACCCCTCAAAATAAAATCAACCAGAAGCGGCAAACTAAAAAGAAGGCCGGTTAGGATTGCTGCAAGATAATCATTCATGGATTATTCCCCGTCGCGCTTATCAACAAAATCCAATGCAGTGCCATAGAACCCTTGCGAACGTGCCACGCATTCGACAAGCGCGCGGAATTCAGGCTTTGACCATGGGTTGCCAGTAGGTGTACCCTTGCGCGTAAATTGCACCCATGCATCAATGGCTTTCAAACGCTTATCGTCGAAAACCCAGTAATGTGCGCCGTCGAATTCACCACCGACCATATCGTCGTAATGGTCGGCATCCCAACCCAGTTTCTTCACCAGCGCATCGCATGCGGCTTTATGGTTACCGTAAATATTAAGCGCGTGGTCATAGGACACATAAATGCGTCCGGCTTCGCATTGCGCGCTGATACGCGAACCTTTAGTATCGGTAGGGCCGTGATATTTGGTGCGGATAGCTTGCATGGTTTTCTCCTAAATGTTCAGCATTGGTTAATGTGACCGGTATTCACGTTAATAGTGAATTCCCCGCCGTTGGACGTTTCGACAAAAACGCAATCTTCGCCGTGAAAATTAATCTCTACAATCGTAGCGCCCATTGGAATCAAACCGGCCTTACGCAATTCCGCTTGAATGCACAATTCAGCATTCGAGCGAATTTCATACGCGCCGTGTTTCACCCAGCGTTGCGCGTTAGATTGGATTGCATTCATGGTGTTTTCTCCTATTTGCGGTTGACGGTTTACAAACCCAGCAAGCGGGCGATCAGGCTTTTACGCACTGCGCGACGCTGGCCGATGGCTTTTGCGGCAGGCGCCAGGGCGGCCGCCCAGCGGGCCCGCTCTGCGGCTTGTGCTGCAAGGGCTTCGTTGACGGTGAATTCGTTGCGGGTCATGGTGCGGGTTCCTTTGCGTTGCGTTATCTGACTCAGTGGCTCTATTGTAGCTAACTTTTTAGCAGACGCGCAAGAACTATCGCAATTTATTTTCTAAGTAGTAACCCCTAGAGAAGGGGTGTGTAGGTGGCACATGCACCCATGCACCCATGCACCCATGCACCCATGCACCCATGCACCCATGCACCCATGCACCCATGCACCCATGCACCCATGCACCCATGCACCCATGCACCCATGCACCCATGCACCC
>NZ_QPIJ01000147.1 GCF_003336665.1 Vreelandella rituensis
GCCATCCGCGCCCACCGCAGGCCATCCGCGCCCACCGCAGGCCATCCGCGCCAGCACCAAAAACAAAAGCGCAAGCGCAAAAAACCGTAGGCGGTCCCACGTCCGAAAACATGGGACCGCCTACGGTCTCTCGGTGTTTAGCGTGCGTCCGGTAGCACGTGGCTGGATGGCGGCGCGGCTATGGCTCGATACCGCACGCCTTCAGGAATTCTGCTCGGTTGACGTTGAGCGTGCGGGCCAGCTCGCAGGCCACCAATCGAAGTTCCGACTCGGCTTGCACCCAGCCGCGCGCGCGGGCTTCAGCTATGCGGTCTTGGAGTACGGCCGCCAGTGCGGCATAGTCTGCTTTTTTCACGATGCGCTCCTCAAAGTTTCTACGGTCTCACGTTCAATGCCGACATTGCCCGGCACGCGGGGTTTGTCGCGCAGAATCTCACATTCGCGCCATCCGTCCTTGATAGCCTGCCGTGCTGCGTTGCGCGCATGCTGCAGAGTGGGGTAAGCATCCCAAAATTTTGGGAAGGGGTGACCGGGAAACCCGAAGGCGTGCACGGCAAAATAGCGTTTTTGTTTCATGCTGCAATCCCCTTAGAAATAGTCGCGGCTGAGTGAGTGTGAGCCAAACTCAACATAAGGCACCTTGATGGCTTCGTACACATCAGGCCCGAAAGCATCGTTAAGTCCAACACCGTGACCCATGGCTTGCATTGCGGCATAGTGACCGAAGTGGTCGATTGTGTTGGGTCGGTCGCCGTCACCATCGCGCTCAATCAGCCCCAGCAAGTCGCCGATGCTTAGACCGTTTTCGCGTTCCATATCCATGCGCAGGGTCCGCGCGGCGTGCATTGCAGCGGGGTCGATTTCATCGGGCATTACATCAAAAATTTCAGTACCTGCGCCGATGGGTGAATCTTCGGACTCATCGGCAGCATCCGCCNGGTGAATCTTCGGACTCATCGGCAGCATCCGCCCACGCACTGGCAAAAAATGCCTTTGCGGCGTGCAATTCAAATTCTTCGGTTTCAGCCATATCAGTTCACTCCTTGATAAATAACAGGGGGCAAAAACGCCCGGTAATAGCCCCGTACATAAGGGCTATTCGCTGGCGTTTTTATTTGTGTGCTGCCCACATGTGTGGCGCGGCATAAGGTGGCGCGGGTTGCTTCAACCACTGCCCCAGCGGCCACGATTGGTTGCGGCTTTCGCAATGGTCGTCGTCGCGCGGTTTACCCTTCTCCCCCGGAA
>NZ_QPIJ01000148.1 GCF_003336665.1 Vreelandella rituensis
GCTACCTTTCCACCACCGGCGCGACGGTCGCCTACCTGGCGATTGTGGCCATCATCATCTATCAGGTGGTGCAGATCCTGAGGGTCAACATTCCGATTCTGAAAAAAGGTGTGCCGGAGGATGACAAGTACCCCTTCAGCAGCGTGGCTGCGCTCAACAGCACCTACTTCGCCAACTTCGGCGCCGAGCTTGCGGTGGTCTCGATGCTGCCGATGTTCTTCGAGGAAACCTGGGGATTGAATGCCGCGATGGCCGGGCTGATCGCGGCCTCGTTTGCCTTCGTCAACCTGGTCGCGCGCCCCATGGGCGGCATGGTGTCGGATCGCATGGGCAACCGGCGCTTCGTCATGCTCAGCTACATGTTCGGCATCGGCATCGGCTTTGTGATGATGGGCATGCTCAACTCGAGCTGGCCGCTGATCGTGGCGGTGGCCATCACCATTTTCACCTCCTTCTTCGTGCAGGGCGCGGAAGGCGCGACCTTCGGCATCCTGCCGTCGATCAAGCGCCGCATCACCGGGCAGATCTCGGGCATGGCCGGCGCCTACGGCAACGTGGGGGCGGTGGTCTACCTGACCATCTACACCTTCGTCACGCCCACCCAGTTCTTCTACATCATCGCTTGCGGCGCCTTCCTCAGCTGGTTGATCTGCTTTCTCTGGCTCAAGGAACCGGAAGGTGGCTTTGCCGAAGAATACTACGTCTCTTCCGTCGACCGTATGCTCGAGGAACAGCAAACCGCCAAGCCCCAAGTGAAGCCGCAAAAAGGCTGATCATTCTCAGCCCAGACGATGGCCGGTAACCGGCCATCGTCCTTTTCAGTTTTTGCAGGAGATCTCATGGCTTCCCAGCGTTTCAAACAGACTTCAGTACTCATCGCCAATACCTTCGCCTTTACCACTCAGCGCGTAAAGCATCGCCCAGTCCTCGGGCGGTGATATAAGCGCGCACCGCGCAGCGGTGCTTGTATTGATATTGCCCCTACCCCCTGATATTTTCCCAGTATGACAAAACGTGCCTACAAAGAACGTTTCTACCCCACTCCTGAACAGGCTGTGCTGTTGGCACAGTCGTTCGGCTGTACACGTTTTGTGTGGAACAACACCGTGCGACATGAAGTCGCTTTACCGACTGTGGCTGAGACTGCCACCTGTTCTCCCATGAACAGTACCCTAGGTGGATGTGCGGAGCTGGCAACGGCTCGGTATGAAGCTCCACTGACAACGT
>NZ_QPIJ01000015.1 GCF_003336665.1 Vreelandella rituensis
TGTATATGGAAAGCTTCATGATTCTTCTATATAGAATTGTCTACAAAGTATGAAGCTCCATGGATAAAGGCATTCACTCACCGACAGGGTTAGAGTGTTTAGATAGCGACCGGGACATCAATGCGGCGCTTAACATCAAGCATCAAGGTATTTTGAAATTGAAGGCGGAAGGACTGTCCGTCGCTGCCCATCGAGGCTTGCGTAAATCCGGCATATCGCCGGTTGCTGCCTAAGAAGTGGGAAGCCTCGCCCGTGGCGCGTCAGCGCTTAGGGCGGGGAGCAGTCACGAGAGGATATCAGGCGCCAGCGGCTTAGCTTTGGGCCTGTTGGTCGGGCCGTGAGAGCGGCTCAACGGAAAGCCGCAGTCCCAGAGCGTTGGCCACCTTGCTGATGGTGGAAAACGCCGGGTTGCCTTCGCCGGACAGCGCCTTGTACAGCCCCTCACGGCTCATGCCCACCTCCTTGGCGAGCTGGCTCATGTTGCGAGCACGCGCGATGTCGCCCAGCGCCGCCGCAAGCAGTGCCGGGTCGTTTTCTTCCATCACGGCATCCAGGTAGGCCGCAATGTCGTCTTCGGTCTGCAGGTAGTCCGCAGCGTCGTAGTGGCTGAAGGTGACGGCTTGTTCAGTCATGGCATGACTCCTTCCATTGCGGGGCAATGGTTTTGGCTTGATCGATGTCGCGGGCCTGGCTGACTTGATCGCCACCGCAGAGCAGCACCACGATCACGGCCCTCGGGTGATGTAGTAGACGCGGTAGCCGGGGCCATGGGGAATGCGCAGCTCGGAGACGCCTTCCCCGACGGGCTTCACGTCGCCCGGGTTACCCAGGCTCAGGCGTCGGATCTGCGCCGTGCTCCTGGCGCGGGCGCGCGTATCCCGCAGGCCACGCAGCCAACCATCGAAGACATCGGTTTTAATCAATACAATAGTCTGATAACTCTAGTTAACAGTTAAGAATGTGTCAACCCTGGTTAACAATCAGCGAGACAGTGACTGTGCCCGAAGGCGCGGCCCGTGTGGCGGCGGTGAGGAAGCGTGTCGGAGACCTCTGACGCTCAGCCCACACCCGTCTGCGTGGCCGTGAGGGGGCTGCAATAGATGTCTGGTACAGGGTCATCGCGGCCGGGGGGCATCTACTGGCTGAGCAGGGAGCGCCTGTTCGGGCGGTGCTGGCGGTGCCGGTTATTGATCGCTCAGGTGCAAGGCACCCGGGAAGTGCCTGAAAACCTGGACAGCGTGCCTGATGGTATGGATGATGACGATCTCAGTTTTGATCTTGATAGCTGATTAATTCTTTTGTACCAAGTAGCTAATACCCATGGCAGACGCACAGACACAAACCGTGACCATCGACGGCACCGAGTACAACGTGGCTGAGCTTTCCGAGAACGCCCAGAATCAGGTGGTCAACCTGCGTGTTACAGATCAGGAAATTACCAGGCTCAGTCAACAACTGGCGATCTATCAAACGGCGCGCACCGCCTATGCGAGGGCGCTGTCCGAAGAACTGCCTAAGCAAGAGCATTGAGCATGAAATGTCTATCGTTTGTTGCTGTCACGATGCTTCTACTTGGTGGCTGTGTGCCATTCGTGCCGATTATCTGAACGTTACTCAACCACCACCGCGAGATAATTGTGCATGGTAACTGTCACTCGTGACCCTGACCGCTTTAGGGTACTGCCCGGCGAGGGGTATGACGGCGTCGTTCAAGTATCGGCGGGCGGCGTCTACGGTTCGGGTGTGCTGCTGAACGGCGGCCGGGCCGTACTGACATCCGCCCACGTGCTAGACGGCTCCGATGTCGTCACGGTGCGTATGGATACGCCAGCCGGGCGTATCAGCGTGTCGGCCACGCAGTATACTCGCCACCCACTTTATGATGCCGCCAACGGCAATAGCGATCTTGCGCTGGTGTGGTTGGCTGAATCAGCGCCGGTGAGCGCTGAGCGAAGCATGCTCTATCGGCATGACGATGAAGTGGGCAGCGATATCTCCCTGATCGGCTACGGCCTTACCGGCGAGGGCCTTACCGGGCATGTGGACGGTGGCAATGTCGATCCCGCTAAACGCCTTGTTGAAAATCGTTTTGACACCACCGGGGAGGCATTAAAAGAGGCGTTGGGGCGTGGGATCACTTGGGACCCGTTACTTGGATCCCAGCTGATCATCGATTTCGACAACGGCAGCGATACAAACGATGCGTTAGGCGTGCTGATGGGCCTGAACGATACCGGGCGCGGCAGTGCAGAGGGGTTGATTGCGCCAGGTGACAGCGGCGGCCCGGCGTTCATTGATGACAAGGTGGCAGGTGTCGCCACCTATACGGCGTCACTCAGCCGTAACGGGCAATCCCCGGATGTGAACGACACCCAGGACAGTAGCTTCGGCGAGATTGCGGGCTTTCAGCGGGTGAGCTACTACCAGCAGTGGATCGACCAAAGCCTACGCGCGGCCGACCCGAATGCGCCGACTCGCTCAGAAGACGTCGAAACGACGATACGTGAAGGAGACGAAGGCATCCAGCTGGTGTACTTCCTGCTCGAATTTCACGGCGAGCGAGACCACCCGGATCAGTGGTTGAGTGTGGATTACGCCACGCGAGACGGTACCGCCACGGCTGGGGAAGATTACTTGGCCGTGGCGGATACGCTGATTCTGTATCCCGGTGAAGCGCAAGCGGCGATTGTCGTGGAAGTGATCGGCGATGATACCCCCGAGCCCGACGAAACCTTCTACCTGGATGTGTTCAACCCGCAAGGCGGAAGCTTCGGCGGGGGCGTCGCTCAGTTGACCGCGGTGCGTACCATTACGGATGACGACGGCTGGATAGCGTAAGCCACCCAGCCGCTTAGGCGGGGTAATTGACGGCTTTCTGTTCAGGGAAGCCAGTCGTAGTACTCGACGACCTTCCCGATAACGTGATCACACGATGCCATGGTAACGATCTCGTAGCCGGGCCGGTCATTTAGCGGAACCAGACGACGTACCCCTCCTTCGATTTCGAGCCGCCGGAATATCGGGCTTGAATACCCTTTGGCTGTCGCCACGACAAAAGCGCCATGCCCTGCGTCAAGCGATGGATCGACTGTGATCCGTGTCCCCTCCGGAAAGGAAGGTCGGCCGCTGCCATGCATCGCGTCGCCTTGCACGACGAGCGTGAAGGATTGAGGCCCAGCTCGTCGGATGGTCTCGAACGGCACTTTTATCGCACCTTTTCGTATCTCCTCCAGCATGTAATCCAGCCTGCCGGCTTGCTCCCAGGTGAGAACGGGTAAAGCAGCGTCCAAGCTGTTTGAAGCAGGGTATGAGGCGACCGAATAACGGGTTTTGCCATCTGCGACTCCAAACCGCGTGGGAAGGGCTTCATGGCCGCGCAACTGAGCTTCCGAAACTCCGAAGAACTCAGCTAGTCGCTGAACCGTAAGGCTTTTCGGGTCTTTGCTGATGCCGGTAAGGATGCGATGGATCGTCGGCTGCGGCACGCCCCTTTCTTCCCCGAGAACCTCATAGGTTGCTCGCGACAAGGCGTTTTCGCTGATGCCGTGTCCTTCATCGTAGCGATCCATTAGACGGCGCAAGGTCTTTGCTATGGAGGGCGAATATTTCATTTGAGTATTGTCCAGCAATGCCGGACACAGCGGTAATACGCATAGGTATTGATATTTATGCGACGGCGTATTATTTTTAAGAAAGTTAGCTGTGGTGCCGGCGGTAAATTCGCTGCGGCTTCCTTCGAATTCAAGGGCGAGCTGTCGCCCGGTAACCTGGTAAGGAGCAACTCATGGGTCTCCATATCCACCTTACAGTCCAACTGCACACCCTCGACGCTGACGCCTGGGAGGCAGCTTACGAGGAGAGTCTGTTGCTGCTGCGACGGTTTCCCGCGCCACTGCTCCGGTTCGAAGTATGTGAAGTGGGTGGGTATCACCGGTATCGACTCACCGACGAGATTCTTTGCGATCCCGGCACGGAGCAGGAGCGCTGGGAGATATCCGGCGACCGGATAAGCGGCCGCCGTGCGGAGAGCTTTCGTCTACACCGTTACCTTCATCGGCAAATTAGCCGGAACCCGAACGCGAGTGAGACCGATGTGGATGTCCTGTGGGTCGACGAGCAGGATGCTGCCTACCCGATAGGGGCGGGCGTTGATATTTTCGGCAACAAGACGCAGGGATATCCTTACCACCTGGCGCTGCTGGCGGTAGGCATCCTGCTCGAGAACCGCTTTCCGAAGCACTGCTTCGTACATGGCCAGCTAGAAAGGGAGCCCACCGAGCAGACGCTTTCGTGGATGAACGCGGTGCTTGGTACCGATTTTCAGTTACCTGTCTGCCTGGACGGACACGCGCTTTATGCGCGCTTAGCCGGTTTTTATCAGAATCAGGAGTGCCTGATTGAGCGCTTTCAGTCTCTGTTTTTGGGAGATCAGCAGGAAGCTCTGCGCACGCTAATCGCCTGCGCCGAGCCGGATGCGCTGCAGCGCCATATCGTCGCGGAGCTGGGGCACTATCACTCGTTGTCTCAGAGAGGGGTAGGCCGGCTCCTGTCAGCGTATCTGGAGGTTACCCAGGATATTGACGGACTCATTGACCTGGTGATGGCAACGCCCTCTTTCCGGACAGAGCTGGTGGCGTCCCTGGAGGCGTTGCTCAAGACGCTCTGCAGGCGGTTTGTCACCATTGCTCCTGCCGAGCGTGGACCTTTGTCCGCCCTGGATCGCCCCGCGGGACAGCTGACAACTATCGATGATGCCTTCGACGGTGTCTTCCGTACGCTGATGGGGGCGCCGTCAGAGGTTCGGTTTTATCTGCCCGGAGTAGAACTGCTGGAGCGGTTTGCAGCGCGCGAGCCCGAGCTGCGTGAACGGTTTCGGGAAATCATACAGGCGGAGGAGGCGGCTTGTCGTAAGGCGCTCGCCGAGATCGCCGCTGTGATGTCTGAAGTTGTAGAGAGCGATGAACCGTCAGGGCGGGAAGAGCACGCAGCCCCTTATGTTGATGAGCTTTTGTCAGGAGAGCGCTACCTCATACATCAGATAGAGCAACAGCAGGAAGAAGTGGACCCTACGGAGTCCGAAGTTATGGCGGAGGTCTTGGGCGTTGCGGTGGGCCAGATGTTGGTCACTCATCCGCAAACATTCAGTGCCACCGAACCTGAGTACTATAAAAAATTGATTGATTGGGCTGGCCAGACCAATGGAATCGTCCTGTGGCGTGAAGCCTGGGAGGAGATCGACCATCTGAGTGACATCAGTGTACTTAGGGTGCTGGCCGTGTTGATGCTGATCACGGAGCGGGAGGCTTCATTTTGCCAGTTCCGGACTCACACATTGGAGGACAAGCGGCTGTGGCCATACCTAATGAAGAGAGCGACCGAGAGTTAGTGCCCTGTCGGAAGTTCCAGCTGCAGTTGCTGCACGAGAAGGCAGGATTCAATTTATGCCAGATGTAGAGGTTTGACCCTAAAAACTGATGAGGCGAGGTTAAGCATGAAAAAAATTACCCATGAGCCTGTTCTGCGCGCGATGGAGCGTTTAAAGGAACTCAGTGCCGACGAAGAAACACGCCGGTTGGCTGAGGTAAGAGAGAAGGTGTTACGAGAAAACGAAGCTGAGTACAGAGAGGCCCTGCACGAGGGGCGCCTTGAAGGCGCGCGAGAGAGTCTTCGTTTGCAACTCACAGCCAAGTTTGAACAAGAGGTGCCAGACCAGATAAAGTCACGTATTGGCAGAGCGGACCATCCACAACTGAATGTTTGGCTCAAAAATATCCTGTTTGCTGACAGCCTGGACGATATTTTCAAGCAGTAACTTCGCCTCAATATCCCCGCCTCACGCACAAAGAGGGCAGTCCTAGTGGCTCACCGCTTTGAGGCGGCCCGGTGCATCGCGCGGTGAAGTGCGCGACAGGCGCTTGATCAAGCAATTCCAGCAGCGCGTGCAGCGCCAATTGGTACCGTTGGATTACGGTCACTGGCACACCCTGGTGGATGACGACGGCTTGTTGCTGCAAGCCAAGCTCAAGCGTGCCGGGCATATTCTGAGTTCAGGCTACTTGGAAGTGTCACTGCAGAGCCGTAAGCAAAAAGGCTCGAACAATCGGGCGAAAGCCAAGCAGAAAGTGGCCAGGCGCCACGCGAAAATCGCTGATGCCCGGCTTGACCACCTTCATAAACTCACCCGGCAGATCGTCAACGAGAACCAAGTGATCTGTGCTGAAAGCCTCGCGGTGAAAAATATGGTCAAGAACCGGTCTCTGGCGAAAGCCATCAGCGATGTGGGCTGGGGGGAGCTGGTGCGCCAGCTTGAGTACAAGGCCGCATGGGCGGGGCGTCAGTTCGTCCAGATCGACCGCTGGTACCCCAGCTCGAAACGCTGTCATGGCTGTGGGTTTGTACTGGAAACTCTGTCGCTCGATGTTCGCACCTGGGACTGCCCGGACTGCGGCACCCAAGGCATCAACCGCGACGTCAATGCCGCCCGCAACATCCTACAAGCCGGCACCGCGCTGTTAGTCGGTGCTGAGAGTTGAAGCAATACCGAGGGGCACTCGGGAAGTTACGCCTGTGGAGTTTGTGTAAGACCGGTAATACCAAGGTATTGAGGCGACGGACAACGAAGCAGGAACCAGGAAGGTGACGACTTGGGAGTCCCCTTCCACAATTGCGCTAGCGCTGAAGGTGGGGGAGGATGTCAATCCGCCCATGCCGATCAGCGTGATTTGCTTAATTTCATCAAGCGAATGCGCCAATGGCCGAAAGAGGTGCGGCTGGTACATGGCGATGATGATGCCCGCCAAGCCATGAAAGCTGAAATGGAAAACATGGCAGCCAGGCGTGGACATGAAATAGAGGTGATACTGGCAGGTTCCAGCGCTTGAAAAAGCCCTTGAGACAGCGCTGTGCACAAAAAAGCTCCGATGGTTAACCATCGGAGCAACGAAACGATCGTAAGACTAGTTAAGCGAGCTTATGCGTTGTGATTATCACGCATGTTCAAACAGGATCAGAAACTGTACATTGCCATGCCTTGCAGACGAACGGCATCGCCATCATCGCCATTGGCCTGTTCGCGAGTGTGGTAGCCGGCTTCAATCCCGTAGCTGATGCGGTCAACAGGCGACCAGATGTAGTTTAGAAAGAGACTGTCGAATCTGTCATTACCTGCATCGATATCGGCAGTAGCAATACCGTAAGCCAGATTGATATTGCCAGAACCTGCGGCCATGCTCATGCCCAAGGTGCCGCCTGTGGCCTCAATAGTTTCCAGGTCACCGTTGTCATCTACTTGAGCGGGAGCTGTGGGGTTACCATAAAGATAACCGCCGATTCCATCACCGTGGGTTAGAGAGGCACGAAGTGTCATTGCGGGCGATAACTTGGCGCTGGCCTCCAGGTTGACGCCCCAGCCCATAGCGGAGTCGTCATCCCAGCCTTGCGGCGCCGCTGGCTTTCCTTCGGCATCGTAACTCAGTTCTCTCAGTACACCGGAAGCAGCGAAGTTGAAGTCGCCACCACTGTGCTGATAGCGCATGGTCAGATCAGGAAGAGAATTTTTAGCTGCATCGACATCTGTTTCTCCAATCGGAATTGACATTCCATTCACAGTTACCAGATTGGGAAAGCTATAGCCCGCATTGGGAGTTTGTCCTGCAGTGCCCGGTTCTTCCAAGGCAACTGAGAAGCCACCCGTGGTGTAACGTAACTGGGCTTGACGACCGATGTTGCCCTGGCCCGGCTGACCGGTGAAATCAATAGTCGGGGTCATGCCCAGGAAGCCACCGAAGTTGGTCCAGGTCTGACCAGCCAGGATGCCGTTCCACTCACCGAACGCATGGCGAAGACGCAGCGTGTCATTGCCTGACCCGTAAAAATCGCCTTCGATAGTGGTGTTAAGCGTGCTACCTGCCAAAGGGGTAGACGTCTTAAAGCCGATACGGCTTTGTTTAGCATGGAAGTTAGTGTGGCCATCGGGACCGTCTGCACCATCGAGACGAATGTTTTTAGGTGTAACAGCATTGCCCAAGTCAGCATCGACATCATAAATCATGTCTAGCTTGGCATAGCCATAGACACTGGCGGTGGTGTCACCCACTTCAAAGTCAACGGCGGAAGCAGTGCCGGCAAAGGAAGCGGCGGCAACGGCGGCGGCCAGCAGAACTGTACGCTTAGCGTAGATTGTTTTCATGGTTACCCTTATCAAGCTAATTATAATTTGTAGTTATACCAGCTCATTGATTTATTGTTGCTTCTAAACCAAAGCAGTTGAGCTTTGTCATGCATGCAACACGACAGTCATTAAACTATCACACTGAATTGCAGATTCCTCTCTAGACAAAAGTCAAAAACGTTTATTAGGTTTTGTTGATGCATGTTGTGTGAAATTTATGGTGATACGGCCATCTCGGATTACCAACCCCCGGCACTCAGCATGCTGCGGGTGTTGTTATTCAATGGCAGCTTGAAGTCGGCGCTGCCCAGCACCATGGCATCGCCGGCGCGTACTACGCGGGTGCTGACATAGACGTAATCCTGCCCCTGGGCGTAGGTACCCATCAAGATGGAACGTGCATCATGTTGGGCGCTCAAGCGTTGTACCTGGCGTGAAAGCATCAATTCCCCGACTTCCTCTTCGATGAACATGCTGTCGCGCAGCTTGACCTCGCGAACCTGCATGCCGTGGCGAGCCAGGGAGGAGGCCATCAATTCCGAGCTGATACGCCCCAGGGTGGAGGACTGGCTGAGGTTGTCGATGCTGACGAAGGTGGCGGCAATCATCGGGCTGTAGCGGGTCATGTCTGGGTTGTCGGTCACCATGCGTTCGGCGGCTGCATGAGCCAGCGTGGGCAGGTCGGTTTCTTCCTGTGGTGCCTGGTCGGTCGAGTTTGCCCCGGGCAACAGGCTGCAACCGCTCAGCGCCAACAGAGCGATGCCGCCCGCCATTATCCGCGAACCACGCCGAGACGGCAGAAAAGTCAGACATAAGGAACGGAAAAAACAAAAGGTTGTCGTGAACATGAACGTTACCAGGAATCCGTGACGGAAATAGTGGGAGAGGCCGGTTCGCGAGCTACGCGGTGCGGGGCATAGTGGCGACGGTCTCCGCCGTTGATGTAATAGATGTTGGAAGAGGAATACAGAATTCGCGCGTCATTGACCACCTGGGTGGTGACGATCACCTCTTCGGGGCCGGTGTGGGTCCAGCTGCCGCTGACCGTATCCGCCACCATGGCAGCGGGAATCAACGCCAGGGCGGGTTCGCTCCATTGGTTGAAAGGGATGGTCGCGACGGCCACACCCGCGGTCAGGGCGGTGTAAGTGCCGAATGGCGGACGAATATAATCCCGGTCGCGATGCTCGACCACTTCGACCTCAACCTGTATTTCGGCCCCGCTGGGTTGATATTGCGTGGTGAGGTTGGCACCGCGAGACACCAGTTCACTGGTCAGCAAGGAGCGAAAGCCGCGATCGAATTCGCCGCCGCTGTAGGCCCCGGCGTGAAGCCCGTCAGGCTGGGGTACATGCAGGTCGAGAAAACGCACGCGTTCGTTGCGAAGAATACCCGCCGCTTCATGGCGGGCGAGTACTTCCCAATGATGCGCGGCTTGCATGCGCTGCTGTTCGGTATAGGGATAGGTGACGCCTATCGGCACCTGGGAGGTGTTGGCGTAAAAACAGCCGCTGAGCATCAGACCGGCCAGGCCCACGATAAGGGGACGCAGCCAAGCGCTTAGGCGAACGGAAATAAGTGAAGTGGGCACCAGAGAGTCCTTCTCGCATCAAAAACGGCATGATCGGCAGCTAGTCTGCCACGCTATGCAAACATCGGCCATGCTGCGCTGAACTTGAGCCGTTCTGCTTCAGGTGGTCAAGGTTGCTGCCAAGCCAGTAAGATAGCGCGGCAAGAAAACCTGAGTGGAGCGCTTGAACGGCACTGTGCGGATTTTCTGCGAATTCTTTATAAGGGGTTATGTTGTGCTTAGAAGTGACACCGTGTTGAGCGACGCATCGCATGCTTGAAGATCATCGCGGGGCATCGCGCCATGACTCCTTGATGTCGGCGTATTCGGACGATGACAGCGGCAATGTCTGGATGGTGAGTTATATCGACATCATGACGCTTCTGGTGGCATTGTTCGTGATCATCGTTACCGCCGGAGGCGCTACGCAACTGCCGCTTTTTTCTCGTGAGACGCCTGAGCAACAGGCGTATAGCTACCAGTCTGAACCGGCATTGGGGGTGCCGCTGCCTGGGCCCTTGGCTGAGCTGCGCCGAAGACGCTTGGCTGAAAACCCTGTAATGCTGGATAGCGGTGCCTTGAGCCCGGTGGCCATCGTGGCGGCGCTGGGTGTGGTGGGCTTGCCTGCTCGACCGGCAATCAGCGTTCCGCCTTTGCTGGCCCTGCCGAAAGATGAAGCGCCTGACGAGGAAGCACTGCCAGTTGTGGTGTCGTTGCCGCGTTTGCTGGTACCGTCGGGGCTTAGCCTCCAGTCGCCGCTCGCCGAGTTCATGGTGGTGTTGACGGACCATCCACCGCTCAATGTCCAGGAAATCGATGACGAGGCGGTATCCGGCGCCATGGCGCTGGAACAGGCGTTATCTCAGCGGGTGGAAGCGTCGCCTTACCTGCCGGATCTGGATGGCGTGGAAGTGTCGCGGGTGGCGGAAGGCATCAAGCTGCGGGTACAGGACCAACTGTTGTTTCCCTCCGCCCAGGGCCAGTTGACGACGGATGGCCAGGCGTTAGTGGAAAGCCTGGTGGAAACCATTCAGCGTTACCAAGGCGAGGTGGCGGTGGAAGGCCACTCCGATAGCCAGTCGATCAGCACCGAGGATTTTCCTTCCAACTGGGCGCTTTCCAGTGCCAGGGCCATTGCTATCGTGCACGCGCTGGAAGATGCTGGCGTAGCCCGCGAGCGCCTGCGTGCCGTTGGGCTTGCCGACACTCGTCCCATTGCCGACAATGAAACGTTAGAAGGTCGAGCTCGTAATCGGCGGGTTGAAGTGGTGCTTAGTGTCGAATAAGTATTCAGATAAAAAAAACCCGCCGAGGGGGGCGGGCATAAAGGCTTGGCTTATGTAGACCATTGGTAAGCGGGGGTGTACGTGCTATCCAATGAGGTACAACTTCAGTATAGATATTTTGAGTGGTTTGCCAAGTGGAAGGAGCGGTCTTTTTGTAAATAAAAGTTGCAAAGGTGCTTCTTCTTGCAGCGCAGTCATCACGCAGAGCAGTTGCCAGGCAACCGTTTACCACTAATTCGATTCACAGGAAGCCGGCAACGACAGGCCGGTTTCAAGCCTCGAAGGTGTCGCCATGAATGCAGGCCTATCCCGTCTTTCCGCACCGGCTACCTCAAGCGAGGCACTCGCTCTTCAGCCGCGGCTGGTGTTGACCGATCTTGACGGTTCGTTGCTGGATCATCACAGCTATGAAGCATCGCCTGCCAAGCCTTGGTTGACCCGGCTCAAACAGCTGGGAATACCGGTTATCCCCGTCACCAGCAAGACCCGCGCTGAAGTGTCCCCGCTGCGTGAAGCCCTGGGGCTGACCGATACCCCCTTTATTGCTGAAAATGGTGCCGTGATCGGCTTGCCGCAAGCCTGGTGCCATGCGCGGCTGGACCGCCCCGGCAATGGCACGGACGGGCTGGTGATCAAGCATATCAGCGTGGATGTCGGCCTCATTCGAGCACGTCTCAATGTCTGGCGGGAGCGTCTGGGCGTAACATTTACCTGCATGAACGAGCTGTCTCTGGAAGAGCTCAAGTCGCTTACCGGCCTGGATAACGATGGGGTGCGTCTGGCCCGGCTGCGTGAAGGCAGCGAACCCTTGATCTGGCAGGATAGCGATACGGCCCTGGAGAGCTTTCGAGCGGCACTGAAAGGCGATGGGTTACGCCTGCTGCGGGGAGGGCGGTTCTGGCATGTGATAGGCCTTTCGGCCGATAAGGGCAATGCCGTGGAGTGGCTTATCCAACGTTTTACCTCGTTACGCGGTCGGCAGCCGCTTTCCATGGGGTTGGGCGACGGCCCCAATGATATCTCCATGCTGGAAATGGTCGATCAGGCGGTGGTGATACGCGGCTGTCATGACTTGCCCGTGGAGCCACGAACTGCCGCGCTTTATCGCACCCAGGCCAGAGGCCCCGCGGGCTGGGCCGAAGGCGTGAGCTATTGGTGGGGCGGTGATGATGGGGGCCTGGCTGACGCCAGGGCGGTGTCGGCATGAGCGACTTTCATCAAAACGGCCTGATCACCGATTTTCACAACCTGACACGCCGTCCGGTGGAGAGCCTGGAGGAAGAGCTCGTCCAGTTTTCTCGGCGTCGTCCCATGGGCTTGATACTGCCTTCACTGTTTTCCGAACTGCAAGGCCCGGCATTGTCGGGGATCGTCGATGAGCTTTCCAAGGTGCCGTATCTCGGTGAAATCGTGATCGGGCTGGATTGTGCCGACCGCGAGCAGTTTCTCCATGCCCGCGATTTTTTCTCGCGCTTGCCCCAGCATACCCGCATCTTGTGGAACGATGGCCCGCGCCTGCGTGAGCTTGACCAGGAGCTGGAAAGCCATGGGTTGGGCGCGCTTGAGCCGGGCAAGGGACGCAACGTCTGGTACTGCGCCGGCTATGTATTGGCATCGGGGCGTTCGTCGGTGGTGGGGCTGCATGACTGCGATATTCTGACCTACGAGCGAGGCATGCTGGCCCGATTGATGTATCCGGTGGCCCATCCCCGCTTCAATTACAGTTTCTGTAAAGGTTATTACCCGCGCATCGCCGAAGGCAAACTCAATGGGCGTGTCACACGCTTGCTGGTGACGCCCTTGTTACGTGCCTTGAAGATCATGTACGGCCCCTTGCCTTACCTTGAATACCTCGACAGTTTCCGTTATCCGCTTTCCGGCGAGTTCGCCATGCGCAGCGATGTCCTGGAAGGCATTCGTATCCCCGCCGACTGGGGGTTGGAGATCGGTGTGCTGTCGGAGCTGCACCGGGGGTATTCCAACCGCCAGCTATGCCAGGTGGATATCGCCGATGCCTACGACCACAAGCATCAGCCGGTGAGCAAGGACGACCCGGGTGGCGGCCTCAACCGCATGAGCCTGGATATCGCCAAGGCGCTGTATCGCAAGCTGGCAACAAAAGGGGTGAGTTTCAGTACGGAAGATTTTCGTACCCTGAAAGCCACCTATTACCGCCTGGCGCTGGATTTGATCGAAGCCTACGATCACGACGCCACCATGAACGGCCTGAGCCTGGACCGGCATAGCGAAGAGCAGGCCGTCGAGCTGTTCGCGGGTAATCTTTTGGAAGCCGGCACGCTGTTTCTGGATAACCCGCGTGAGCGACCCTTTATTCCCAGCTGGAGCCGGGTGCAGGCAGCGGTGCCGGATATTCTGACGCGCATGTATGCCGCGGTGGAGGAGGACAATAAAGGCGCCGTATGATTTTCGTCGCCTTGCGACAACTTGTCTCAGGTAACCTGGCCTTAACCCGGCTATCCTCTGTGTAAGTAAATTGAGTTATTTGTTTAGAGGATTTGGTTATGAAGAAGTACCGGTACCTAGGGAGGCTTGCATGACATCCGCTATCGTCACGCCCTTTTTTGATGAGCCGACCAATACCTTCAGTTATGTGGTGAAGGATCCTGACAGTCGTGCCTGTGCCATTCTCGATTCCGTGCTCGACTTCGATTATGCCGCCGGGCATACCGATGTGCGCTCCGCCGACGCGATCATTGCCTTTATCGAGCGGGAGGGGCTAAGCGTCGAGTGGCTGCTGGAAACCCATGTTCACGCCGATCACCTCTCGGCGGCGCCTTACTTGCAGGAAAAGCTCGGCGGCAAGACGGCTATCGGCGCACGTATCGTCGATGTTCAGGCGATCTTCGGCAAGGCGTTCAACGCCGGTACCGAGTTCGCCCGGGACGGTAGCCAGTTCGATGCACTGTTCGAAGAAGGCGATACCTTCACTATCGGCAGTCTCCAGGGCCGCGTCTTGCATACGCCCGGCCATACCCCCGCTTGCTTGACCTACGTGATTGGTGATGCCGCCTTTGTCGGCGATACCTTGTTCATGCCCGACTATGGCACCGCCCGCTGCGACTTTCCGGGTGGCGATGCGCGCACCCTGTTTCGCTCGATTCACAAGGTACTGGCGCTGCCGCCTGAAACCCGCCTGTTTCTGTGCCATGACTACAAGGCGCCGGGGCGTGATGAGTATCAGCATGAAACCTCGGTGGCCGAGCAGCGCGCCCATAATGTCCATGTTCACGAAAACGTGAGCGAAGACGAATTCGTTGAAATGCGCACCCAACGGGATGCCACCCTGGGAATGCCCAGGCTGATCATTCCCTCGGTGCAGGTCAATATGCGCGCCGGTCGAATGCCACCGCCTGAAGATAACGGCCAGGTGTACCTCAAGGTGCCCATCAACCTGTTTTAACCCGGGTGTCATTGGCGGGATGCCGGCCTCGGTGTCGACGCTTTTCAGGCCCAAGAATCAAAAAGAAAAGGAGCAATAAGATGAAAACGAATGTAGGCAAGGTAGATAAAATCGCCCGTATCGTGATCGGCCTGGTGTTGATCGTGCTGGCGCTGGCCGGCGTCATTGGTGTCTGGGGCTGGATTGGGATAATCCCGCTTGCGACGGGCCTGTTTGGTGTATGCCCCGCGTACAGCTTGCTGGGTATCAATACCTGCAAGAACGGAAAGTGATCGGTATTTAAGCTGAAGGGAGGATAGGCGTGGATTGGACAGCAAGCCTTCAGGGGCTGATAGGTGGCATCTTGATTGGTCTTTCGGCCACTTGGTTGATGGCCACGTTAGGGCGAATTGCCGGCATCAGCGGAATTGTCGGTAATCTTGTGACCCAGCGTCCCAAAGGTGACAGCGCCTGGCGTGTGACCTTCGTGCTGGGCTTGATCAGCGGCCCGCTATTGCTGATGGCATTGGGTGGCGACCTGGGTAATGTCGTGGGTCGGCCGGGTGCTGTCGTGGGTGAGCCCGCCGGTGGCGTGGCGATGATGCTGCTGGCGGGCGTGTTGGTGGGCGTGGGTACTGGTCTTGGCAGCGGCTGCACCAGTGGCCACGGTGTCTGCGGGCTGGCGCGGTTGTCGCAACGCTCAATCGCCGCCACCGGGGTCTTTCTGGGATGTGCCATTTTTACGGTGTACATCGTACGGCACGTCGTGGGAGGTGGGGTATGAGAACGTTAATGGGCTATATCGCCGGCCTGTTGTTTGGCTTGGGGCTGGCGATTTCCGGCATGACCGATCCGGCACGGGTGCTGGGGTTTCTGGATATCGCCGGTCGCTGGGACCCGACCCTGATGTTTGTACTCGGCGGGGCGGTGGTTACCACCTTCATTGGCTATCGCCTGGTGTTCAAGCGCCTGAAACCCCTGTGGGGGGATGCCTTTCAGCTGCCCACACGCCAGGATCTGGATGCCAAGCTATTGGGAGGTGCCGCCTTGTTCGGCATCGGTTGGGGCCTTTCGGGCTACTGCCCAGGGCCGGCAATCGCCTCTATCGGGGGCTTGACCCTGCCGCTTTTCGCCATGTTGATCGCCATGGTGCTCGGCTGGTTCGCGGCTCGGCGACTCAGCGCTTCCTAAAAGCCTCGCCAGTCTTCACATTGCCTGAACCTAACACCCCTGCCGGCTTGCCGGTGGGGGTGTTTTGCCTGCTGGCTGGGAACCAGCCCAAGACATATGGGAAGCTACGACTAATTGCCTTGGCTTGATTAGCTTTGTCTCGGGTGCGGTTAACGCTCGCTTAATGGTGTCTTGGCATGCTTCACGCCTATAAGAAGGAAATCTCCATGCACGTACTGCTGATCGAAGATGATGCCCTGGTGGCTTCCGGTATCCGTACCGGACTCATGACATTCGATTTCGTTGTGGATCATGTCTCCACCATGGCTGACGCACGTCAAGCCATGCAAACCGTGGCCAGCGATGTGGTGATTCTCGACCGGGGCCTGCCGGATGGCGACGGGATGAGCTTGCTGGAAGAGTGGCGCACGGCGGGCGTTGCCACACCCATACTGATTCTGACCGCACGCGACGCCGTTCGCGACCGGGTGGATGGCTTGCAAGGTGGCGCCGATGACTACCTGGTGAAGCCCTTTGATCTCGATGAGCTGGTGGCTCGCTTGCGCGCCTTGCTGCGGCGTGCCGCCGGGCGTTCGAGTGCCATGATTCAGCACGGCAGCTTGACCCTCGACCCGAGAGCCCGGGAAATCAGCGTTGACGGTTACCAGGTGCCGCTTTCCCGGCGTGAATTGGTGCTGCTGGAAACCTTCCTGCAGGCACCCCGCAGCGTGCTTTCGGCGAATCAGCTGAAAGATAGCTTGTACGGCATGAGCGACGACGTGGAAAGCAATGCACTCAATGTGCATATCCATCATTTGCGCCGCAAATTGGGCGCGGGCGTGATCGAGACCGTGCGCGGTCTGGGGTATCGGCTGGGCAAGCCGGAAGCCATTTGCTTGCCGGGCAGCGTTCCCAAGGGGCAGTTATGAGCCTGCGGTTGCGGCTATTGCTGACCCTGGGTTTGACCTTGGCGTTGCTATGGGGCGTGGCGGCTGCCTGGTTGATGCGCGACCTGGAAGCCAAATTGATGGAAACGCTGGATCAGCGCCTGGCCCAGTCGGCGCGCATGGTCGCCGGGTTGATGCTGCAACTGCCCGCCGAGGTCTGGGATACCGTTGACCAGCAGACATTGTCGATTCCGCCGATTGAAGGGCTGGCCTGCCAGGTGCACTCCCCGAGTGGCGAAGTGATGGCACGCACCCATGCCGATATGGATGATATCTTGGCTCGGGGAGAGCAGGGGCATACCTACCGCAAGGAAGGCGACATGACCTGGCGCGTTTTCACCTATGAGCGCGAGGGGCTGACCATCATCACGGCGGACCGCATGGATGAACGCGCGCTACTGCTCAGGGATGTGATCAAGGTCGCGGTGGTGCCCTTCATCGTGGCGCTGGTCGGCAGTTTGGTAGCGCTGTGGTTAGGCATTTGGCGCGGGTTGGCGCCACTGACCAGGCTGCGCGCCTCGCTCGAGCGCCGCGACCCGGACGCCCTGGCGCCGGTGTCAACCTACGGCATTCCCCATGAGATTCGTCCTCTGATCGAGACCCTCAATGGCTTGCTGGTAAGAGTGCAGCAGACCCTGGTACGTGAGCAGCGCTTCACCAACGATGCCGCCCATGAATTACGCACCCCGCTGACGGCGGTGAAAACTCATTTGCAGGTGGCAAAACGGGTAAATGGCGATGCCGCTCGGGAGTCGCTTGAACATGCCGAACAGGGCGTTGCTCGCCTGGCCTGCACGCTGGATCAACTGCTGACGCTGGCCCGGGTGGAAGGGCGCCTGGGCTTTGATGACGGTGAGCCAAGCAGGGTGGCGGATATCGTCGAATTGGCCATCGCCGATACCAATACGCCGGATGCCAGGCGTTTTACGCTGCCTGATATCTGGCCTGAGGCGACATTGGCGATGCCGCGTGAATTGGCGATCACCGCCTTGCGTAACTTGCTGGATAACGCCTTGCGCCATGGCCCGGACGATACGCCGGTAAAGCTGAGCGCCGAATTAAGCCATGCCGGACGCTGCATGACGTTTTGCGTCAGTGATCAAGGACAAGGCATTGCGGCACAGGCGCTGGCGCAACTGCCCCGACGTTTCTGGCGGGCCGGAAGCCAGCAGGGCAGCGGCTTGGGGCTGGCGATCGTTGCCGCCATCGCCGAGCGTTTCGATGGGGGCATCGCGTTTTTCAGCCCGCCCGGTGGCGGCCTGCAAGTACAATTGACGGTGCCGATTATCGATCTCGACTAGGATCAATATAATCACAAGAGGGAGAAAGTAATGAACAAGACAGTGATAAAAGGGCTCGGGCTGTTGTTGGGGACCGGCTTGAATGCCGGGGCTGCCATGGCCCTGGAGGGTGATGCTCAGCGTGGTCAGGAAGCGAGTGCCACCTGCGTGGCCTGTCATCAAGCGGATGGTAGCGGTATGAACGTGCCTGGCGGTGAATCCTGGCCGCGCCTGGCGGGGCTGGATAGCGGCTATATCGTCAAGCAGCTTCATGATTTCCAGGAAGGTCGCCGTGAAAATGCCAGCATGACGCTGTTTGCCAATATGCTCGATGATCAGCAAATCGCGGATGTGGCGGCCTACTATTCCCAGATGCCGGTGACACCTGCCCAAGGGGGTGAAGAGGTAGATGACGCCTTGCTCGAGCGCGGCGAACAGTTGGCGAATCGGGGTGATTGGGATGCCTACATTGTGTCCTGCAAGAGTTGCCATGGGCCGGGCAGTGAAGGCGTGGGAAGCGATTTTCCGGGCATTGCCAGCCAGCATGCGGGGTATATCACCGCCCAACTGGAGGCTTGGAAGAACGATGAGCGCAGTAACGACCCCCAAAACTTGATGGGAGCGATTGCCAAACGTATGAGCGACGAGGATATTCAGGCTGTCTCCGCCTGGCTTTCCCGTCAATCCGTGACCGCCGAATAAGGGAGAATGACCATGAAACTATCGAAAATTACCTTGGCGGTACTGGGCGCCTCGTTGGCCGCCGGCCTTGGCGTGACGGCTTATGCGGCCAGCGGCCAAAGCGGTGGAGCTGAACAGCCTTATCAGGGGCTGACGGCGCTGGGATACCCGGCGCCACAGGAAGGCCAGCTGGTTCATGTGCCTCCCACCATGGCCGACCTGGAGGAGGCGGATATCCATCCTGAGCTCAAGAAGGTGATCCGGCGAGGCTACGAGCTGTTCACCGATACTCAGCAGCTGCGTGGTAAAAACGTCTTCAATGACATGAACTGTTCCAGCTGCCATTTGGGAGAAGGTCGCCAGCCGTTCAGTGCGCCCATTTGGCCAGCGGCGATTACGCTGCCGGGCTTTCGCGGCAAGAACCAGCATGTCAACAATCTTGAAGAACGCATTGCCGGCTGCTTTGCTTATTCGATGAATGGCACGCCGCCAGAGTATGGCAGCGACGATATGCTCGCGCTTTCCGCCTACCATCAGTGGCTGGCTACCGGCGCGCCCATGTACCCTGACCAGCCAATCTACGGGCGCGGCTTCCCGGCGCCCCCAGAACCCGAGCTGGAGCCGGACTACGCGCGCGGTGAGGAGGTCTACCAGGCGCAGTGCACCATCTGTCACCAGGACGATGGCGCCGGCCACTATGAAGACGGTGAATATGTCTTCCCGGCGTTGTGGGGCGATGGTTCCAACAACTGGGGCGCGGGCATCGTGCGCACCCACACCGCCGCCGGGTTCATCAAGAACAACATGCCGCTGGGCCAGCCCAATTCACTTTCCGACCAGCAGGCATGGGATGTCGCCTACTACATGGTGAGCCAGGAACGCCCTCAGGATCCGCGTTACACCGGGGATGTGGATGAAACGCTGGAACTGTTCGGTCCGACGTTCCATCGCAACTCGCGCTATGGCGAAGTGCGTGAACATGATGACCATCGCCTTGCCGATCATGCCAACACCGGGGAAAAGGATTTTCTCAAGCCCTGGAATGTCGGGATGCCGCGTTTTGAAGAGCTGAGCGAGTGAGGATTTAATAACGAGCAACCAGCATCGGCAAAGCGCCCGCCTGAAGCCTCTCAGGTGGGCGCTTGCGGTTGAACTTGGTTCGTGGTGGCTCTACTCGGACTGGGGTGACGCCCCGCCCATCATTTCGACCAATCGCTCTTCACTGGGCACTCCCTGTACCCGGTCGATACGCAAGGTGCCGTTTTCGTTGCGGCGTTGAAAAGCGCTGGTCGGCGTGGCGTAGAGGCCCAATTCTTCAAATAGCTGATTATTGGCATAGACCTGTTCTTCGATCACGCGCGGCTGGGCACTGGCCTGGATGGACTTGCCCATTTCGCTATGCTCATGCAGGGCGTGTGCCGGATCATCGGCACCTAACAGGGCGGCAGCCTTGCCGGGGCTGTCAGGTTGCAATATACCCACCATGATATGACGCAACTGTACCTTGCCGGCATCTACCCAGGGGCGAGTCTGCTCCCAGAACTGCTGGCAGTAGGGGCAGTTGGCGTCGGTAAAGGTATAGATCACGTGCGGGGCATCACGCTCGCCATCCTGAATCCAGTGGCTGTCTTCCAGTGCCTGCCATGTCTGGGCTTCCAATGGGGCGCGAACGTGTTCATCCAGCTGTGGCTCGGTCAGGTTGGCGCCTTCGCCATCCATAAGCGTACCCAGTACCGCATGCTCGCCATCCGGCGTCAGGTAGATCGCCATTTCACGCCCCTGGGTGCTGGCGCCAAAGCCGCGCATGCCGCCGGGCGCCTCGAACTGGCCGTGAATTTCCATGCCCTGGTCGGCTAATGCCTGTATCGGCGCGGGCAATGGTTCGGCGGCCTGGGCAAGGCTGCCCATGGCCAGTGAAACGCCGGCCAGGGCGGGCAGGGCGAATCGTTTGTGGAACGGTAAGGCGGTGGTCGGTAATGACATGAGATTCCTCGTCGGGGTAATGATTATGGCGGCATCTTCTCATGAGTTCATTAGCGGCGTATGAGTTCCATGGGGGATGAGGCCCCTTGCCACGAAAAAAATAACCGCGAACTATGTCGCGGTTAAGAGAGCTTAACGCTCTAAGCGATGCGCTTGATTACGCGTTTTGAAATTTTTCCAGATCAAAACGGTCAGCGTTCATCACCTTGGTCCAGGCGGCGATAAAGTCTTTAACGAACTTCTCTTCGTTGTCGTCCTGAGCGTATACCTCAGCGTAGGAGCGCAGGATCGAGTTGGAGCCAAATACCAAGTCGATGCGGCTAGCGGTCCACTTCACCTGATCCGTCTTGCGATCACGGACTTCATAGACGTTGTTACTCGCCACCTTCCAGGTATTACCCATATCGGTCAGATTAACGAAGAAGTCGTTGGTCAACTGACCTTCACGATCGGTGAAAACGCCGTGCTTGGTGCCACCGTGGTTGGTGCCGAGCATCCGCATGCCGCCGATCAATACCGTCATCTCAGGGGCTGTCAGGCCCATCAGCTGAGCGCGGTCGAGCAGCATCTCTTCCGGCTTAACGATGTAATCCTTCTTCTGCCAGTTGCGGAAACCATCCGCGAGCGGTTCCAGCGGCTCGAAGGAGTCGGCATCCGTCATCTCGTCGGTGGCATCACCACGACCCGGCGTAAACGGTACCAGGACGTCATGGCCGGCGGCTTTTGCCGCCTGCTCGATACCGACACTAGCGCCCAATACGATCACATCGGCCACACTTGCACCGTTGTCAGCGGCGATTTTTTCATAAACCTTCAGCACCTTGGCCAGGCGATCCGGCTCATTGCCTTCCCAGTCTTTCTGCGGGGCCAGGCGAATGCGTGCACCATTGGCGCCACCGCGCAGATCAGAACCGCGGAAAGTGCGTGCGCTATCCCAAGCGGTGATGACCATCTCGCTGACGTTCAAGCCGCTATTGGCAATTTGCTCTTTTACCACTTCTGCACAGTAATCGGTGCTGCCGGCGGATACCGGATCTTGCCAGGTCAGATCTTCTGAGGGTGCTTCCGGGCCTATGTAGCGCTCTTTCGGACCAAGATCGCGATGAATAAGCTTAAACCAGGCGCGAGCGAAACAGTCTTCAAAATACGCCGGGTCCGCCATGAACTTTTCGCAGATAGCCTTGTAGGTCGGGTCTATCTTCATGGCCATGTCGGCATCCGTCATGATGGGGTTGTGACGGATGGAAGGATCGGTGGTATCAACCGGTTTGTCTTCTTCCTTAATATCGACCGGTTCCCATTGCCAGGCGCCGGCGGGGCTCTTCTTTAACGCCCACTCGTAGCCAAACAATAGATCGAAATAGCCCATGTCAAAGACAGTCGGGTTGGTTGTCCAGGCGCCTTCAATCCCCGACGTGACGATATTGGTGGCTTTGCCATCCATGTTGGGGTTGTGCCAGCCAAATCCTTGCTCTTCTACGCCAGCGGCTTCAGGTTCTGGCCCGAGCGCTTCGGCGTCACCGTTGCCGTGGCACTTACCCACGGTATGGCCTCCGGCCGTCAAGGCAGCGGTCTCTTCGTCGTTCATCGCCATACGGACGAAGGTCTCGCGTACCTGATCAGCAGTCTTTTGCGGGTCGGGAACGCCATTTACGCCTTCCGGGTTGACGTAAATCAAACCCATCTGCACCGCAGCCAATGGATTTTCCATAGTGTCGGGATTCCCGACGTCGCCATAGCGTTCGTCAGATGGGGCCAGCCACTCTTTTTCCGCGCCCCAGTAGATGTCTTTTTCCGGGTGCCAGATGTCTTCGCGACCAAACGAGAAACCGAAGGTCTTCAAGCCCATGGATTCATAGGCTACGTTACCGGCCAGAATGATAAGGTCAGCCCAGCTGAGCTTGTTGCCGTACTTTTTCTTGATCGGCCACAATAAGCGGCGTGCTTTATCCAGGCTGACATTATCCGGCCAGCTGTTAATCGGCGCGAAGCGCTGGTTGCCGGTTGCAGCGCCACCACGGCCATCCGCAATACGGTAAGTACCGGCCGAGTGCCAAGACATGCGGATCATCAGGCCGCCGTAGTGACCCCAATCAGCCGGCCACCAATCTTGGCTATCGGTCATCAAGGCGTGGACATCCTTCTTAAGCGCATCGAAGTCGAGTTTTTTGACTTCTTGGCGATAGTCGAAGTCTTCACCCATCGGATTTGTTTTACGGTCGTGCTGGTGGAGAATGTCTAGGTTTAGAGCTTCCGGCCACCAGTCCCTGTTCGAGTTGCCCTCTGCCGTGTTACCGCCGTGCATCACTGGGCACTTACCTGTGTTCTCGCTCATATAAAGCTTCTCCCCTTGCTTAGAATTAAATAATGCTTCTAAAGAAATATCGCATATAAAATGGGTGCCGAGCCTGGCAGCAAAACTATTTCACGTTCCTCTTGATATTAAAAAATCATTGTCTTAATTGGAACGACTGAGTTCCTTGGCTTCGTCCGTCATTTATAGAGCATGAGGGCTGTAGTAACAATTTACTTTTTATCACCGTTTTAATAGGCAATAGCTATGAAGTTATGTCTATCACTTCTATGGCAGGCGCAAACATCGGCAAGGCAATGCGCAGCCTGAGTGTGCTGCCCAGGTGGCTGATGGCGATGGGGCCCAACGTACAAGTGCAGGCCCCTGCCGACTGGCGGGATAAAATATGGTGTGGCGAGAAGGCATCGACACGGCTCTCTCAGCCAAGTGTCCGTAGTTTTCCGCTTGGCTCCTTGAATGATTCGGTAGAGATTCCGAAGCGTTCCGAAAGCTCGCAGATCTGGCGCCAGTTCAGCTTGCGGTGCCCAGCGAGAATGGCTGAAACCACGGATTGGGCCCCGACTTCAGACAGGTCGCTCTGCGAGATATGATGTTCCTGCATTAAGTAGCGAAGCACCTCTGTGCCAGACACATCCGGCAGTGGGCGGTTTTCTTCATCGTAAGCCTCGATGATATCGCCTAGCCGGCCAGCCAAGCTGGCCAGAGGATGAGATTCATCGTCGCCGATAAGATCGAGGATTTCATCCAGCGCCTCGACCCGAGTGTCATACTCAGCTTCGCAGGACGGCATGCTGAGGAGAGGAGCAAGATAGCCCCAGTGCTCGGTCGCTTGTTCAACTAGTGCGTGCATAATCACTCCTTTTTCCACTTGTCCTTGTCATACTCTTTATGAGTGAGGACATAGCGGATATAGACTCTCTTGGCTTTATACTGGACGACAGCGATGAGCCGTAATTTGTTGCCGCCTATATCAAAAACATGGAAGTTGCCGACCTTGTCGGTGGCTGGGAACAAGCTTTTCATGGCGTCGAAGTCTTTTGGATCATTGGACTTCATCAGCCGATACCATGTATCTAACGCATTGGTGGCATTTGGATGTTTCTCTTTAGCTTCCCATATTCGTTTTTGGGTAATGACATGCATCTGGTGATGTCCCTTTATTCGACAGTCATTTTATAGCAAATTGCTATAAATAGCAAATTGCTATAGTGCAAGGTAGGTCGCATGAAAAGCAGCAGCTTTGTCAGGACGGTGCCTTAATCATGCTTCACTCACCAGCCAGCGGATGGCGTAGGGCGGCAAAGGCGTGTCGGCGGACCAGTCTGGAGCATTAGGGTCGATCGAGCGCCACTGACTTTGGTTGAGCCGCATGGTCAATGTCTCGCCGCCCAGGTTCAGATCGAACGGCTGGTCGGTGACGTTATACAGTGCCAGCAGGCGGCGGCCATCGGGCAGGGGGCCGCGCTCGACGGCCAATAGTTCATCGGGCGCGGGCAGTACCCGCTGCGGGGCGCTTGGATGAAAGCAGGGCTCATCGCGACGCTGCTCAAGCAAGCGATTGAGTGCGGTAAATACCTCATGGTTAGGCGTCGTGGCGCTGTCCAGCAGCGGTTCCAGTTCCTTCAACTGCCAGCGACGGCGGTTGATCGAACGTAGCCTGCCGCTGCGCTCCACGCCTTCCAGGTCGTTGGGGGTGGCGGTCAGGCTGTGCAGATAGAGGGCGGGAATTCCCTGCAAGCTGAGCATGATTGCCTGGCTACACAGAAAGCGTGTCACCTGCCAAGGGTCGGCGCCTCGATGGGTGCCTTGCATGGCCTCAAACCAGGTAATGTTGATTTCATAGGGAATATCGCCGCCTTCGGGGTGGCTGCGCATGCTGATAAATCCGCCGAAACGGCGCATCAATTCCAGCAGGGCATCGCGTTCGTGGTCGGGCAACAGGCCTTCCAGTGGCCGCACCCCGATACCGTCATGGCTGGCGGTGAAATTGAGGTAGGTGCAGGCGGGTGGCAGGGGCGGCAAGCTTTTCAGCCATTCACGCAGCGTGCCGGCCTCGCCGCGGGTCAGTGTGTGCAACAGCAAGGGCGGCAAGGTGAACTGATAGATCATGTGAGCTTCATCCGGCTCGCTGCTGTCAGTGCGCTCAAGGCCAAAATAGCTGATGTTTTCCGTGTGCGGCACGTTGGTTTCGGTCACCAGTAAGGTGCCGGGGGCAACGTGATCCACCAGGGCACGCAATAG
The DNA here is from genome assembly GCF_003336665.1 of Vreelandella rituensis. GTDB lineage: Bacteria > Pseudomonadota > Gammaproteobacteria > Pseudomonadales > Halomonadaceae > Vreelandella > Vreelandella rituensis. The sequence continues at coordinate 25,043 of NZ_QPIJ01000015.1, forward strand.
GCGGACCACCGTATGAGTTTCCGGTAGGTGGACGCAGGCGGTACCCGGGCGTTTCCAGAGAAAGGCGATGGCATCCAGGCGAATGATGCGCGCGCCCTGCGCCAGGTAGAACAGCAGAATGTCGACGAATTCCAGCAGCACGTCCGGATTGGCGAAGTTGAGATCGATCTGGTCGTCGGAGAAGGTGGCCCAAAGATGCCGGGTGCCGCGCCGAGTGACAACAGGCACCAGCAGCGGCGTGCTGCGGGGTCGCACGACCTGAGATAAATCGGTCTCGGGGTCGAATTCCAGGAAGTAATCCCGCCCCGGCAAGCTATCGCTGAGATAATCCACGAACCACAGCGACTCCCGGGAGATGTGGTTGAGGATCAGGTCCACCATCACATCGTAATGCTCGGCCAGGGCGCGGATATGCGACCAGTCGCCGAGCGCTGGATTGACTTCCCGGTAATCGATCACCGAAAAGCCGTCGTCGCTGCTCCAGGGAAAGAACGGCAGAAGGTGAACGCCGCTGATACGCTGGCCCAGGCGTTGTCGGATGAACGCTTCCAGCACCTCGAGCGGTGGGCGCGACTCATCGATGATCGAGTCACCGTAACTGATTAGCCAGAGATCCTTTTCACTCCAGGCAGGGGCGGCTTGTTGAACGTTCTGGCTTTCTTGGGCGTTCTGGTACTTCTGAACAAGACGCCGCAAGCGTTGCAGCACTTCGTCGGCGCCTGGGCCGTAAAGATGGGTCAAGTGATGATGGGCGATGGTATCAAAGGCTGACATGAAAAGACTCCCGCACAAACAGATGCCACAGACACTGCAGCCTGTAGGTCAAGTCGTTACAATGAGAAAATAAATCGCTTACTCGTGCTCGCGTATCGGGCTCGGGTCTACAACAGGTTGTGACTCTCATGCATTGCCCTTTTTGTGGTGCCAACGACACTCGAGTGACGGATTCACGCCTGGTGGTGGATGGCGACCAGGTACGCCGACGCCGCCAATGTGCCAATTGTAGCGAGCGTTTTACCACTTATGAAACCGCCGAGCTGGTGATGCCTCGGGTGGTCAAGTCCGATGGTTCGCGCGAAACCTTCGATGAAGCCAAGCTGCGTGGAGGAATGCTGCGTGCCCTGGAAAAACGCCCGGTCAGCGCGGAAGATATCGAAGCGGCGGTGGAGCGTATTCGCCAGAGCCTGCGTGCCCGAGGTGAACGTGAAGTCCAGGCGCGGGATGTGGGCGAAACAGTGATGCAGACCCTCAAGCAACTGGACCAGGTGGCGTATATTCGCTTCGCTTCGGTATATCGAAAATTTCAGGACCTGGACGAATTTCGCGCGGAAATCGACCGAATTTCCCAGGAGCCGAAATCTTGATCGGCCCGGAAGCGGCCTCCGGCCTGGATCATCGCTGCATGGCGCGGGCCTTGGTGTTGGCGCGACGCGGCCTCTATACCACCGACCCTAACCCGCGGGTGGGCTGCGTCCTGGTACGTGACGGGAACATCGTGGGGGAAGGGTGGCATGAACAGGCCGGAGAGCCGCATGCCGAAATTCACGCATTGAGGGTGGCCGGTTCAGAGGCTCAGGGGGCGACGGCTTACGTCACGCTTGAGCCTTGCTCCCATTACGGGCGCACCGGGCCTTGTGCCTTGGCGCTGCGCGATGCGGGCGTGACACGGGTGGTGGTGGCCATGGTCGACCCCAACCCTCAAGTGGCCGGCCAAGGAATCGCGCTGTTGGAACAGGCCGGTATCAAGGTCATGGTGGGCCTGCTTGAAGAGGACGCCGAGAAGCTCAACCCAGGCTTCATTTCGCGCATGCGCCGCGGTCGACCGTTCGTGCGCTTGAAAATGGCCATGAGCCTGGATGGGCGCACGGCCATGGGCTCCGGCGAATCGCAGTGGATTACCGGCCCTGAAGCCCGTACCCAGGTGCAACGGCTGAGAGCCCGCTCGAGTGCCATTCTGAGCGGGGTGGAATCGATCATCATGGATGATTCGCGGCTCACCCTGCGTGCCGAACAGCTCAAGCTGGACGAGGCGGAACGTATCCTGCGCCGCCAGCCGCTGCGGGTCATTCTGGATACCCGGTTGCGCCTGCCTCTGGCGGCGGCTTGCTTGCAAGAACCCGGAGAGACCCTGGTGGTGACGGTTCCCGATCATGACCCGGAAAAGCGTCGGCGTCTGGAAAATGCCGGTGCGCAAGTGCTGGTTCTGGGAGCGGGGGAAGATGGCCGCATCAGCTTGCCTGCATTGCTGCACTGGTTGGCAAAAAACCGTCAGATCAACGAGCTGTTGCTGGAAACCGGCGCCACGCTCGCCGGTGCCATGTTGAATGCCAAGCTTGTGGATGAAATGCAGTTATTCGTCGCTCCCACCTTGCTGGGAGGCGACGCCCGGCCGCTGTTTGCCTTGCCCGGACTTGCGTTGATGGCCGATCAGCAGCGCCTGATGATTCATGACATGCGGGCAGTGGGGCGTGACTGGCGGATTATCGCCACGCCTGAGCCGACTAGCGCCACAGACGATACCAAGGTACCCTGACGCGCGAAATCGCACGTAATGCGAAGCACATTTTCTGGAGATTCCATGGTGCAATCCTCCTCTGGGGGCCTGGCCCCCATCGCTGACCTTGTCGAGGATATTCGGCAGGGCAAGATGGTTATCCTCATGGACGATGAGGATCGCGAGAACGAAGGCGATATCATCATGGCCGCTGAAAAGGTCAAGGCCGAGCATATCAATTTCATGGCGCGTTTCGCCCGTGGTCTTATCTGCTTGCCGATGACCCGTAAGCGTTGTGAACAGCTCAATCTGCCACTGATGGTACGCGACAACGAGTCGGGTTTCGGTACCAAGTTCACCTTGTCCATCGAGGCCACCGTCGGGGTGACCACGGGGATTTCCGCAGCCGATAGAGCGCGTACCGTGCAGGCAGCGGTTGCGCCTGGCGCAACCGCCGAGGATATCGTTCAGCCGGGGCATATCTTCCCGTTGATGGCCGAACCCGGTGGCGTGCTGCGGCGTGCCGGGCATACCGAAGCCGCCTGCGATCTGGCAGCCTTGGCCGGCTGTGACCCGAGTGGCGTGATCTGCGAAATCATGAACGATGACGGCAGCATGGCGCGCCGCCCGGAACTTGAGGTCTTTGCCGCCGAACACGGCATCAAGATGGGTACCATTGCCGACCTGATTCATTACCGTATCGTCAATGAGCAGACCATCGACCACCTGGAAGCGACCCCGGTCTCGACCATTCATGGCGACCTGACGCTGCACGTCTTCCGTGACCGCATTCAAGGGGCGCATCATCTGGCCCTGGTGAAAGGCCAGCCGCAGCCGGAGCAGCCCACAACCGTGCGCGTTCATCTGGCGGATACCCTGCGTGATCTGTTGGGTCTGCTCAAGAACGATGGACGCCGTTGGGATGGCCATCGCGCCCTGGACGAGATAGCCGCGTCGGAAAACGGTGTCTTCGTGCTGATCGACGACGGTCGTCCGCACCGCGATCTCAAGGATCAGCTGGATGTCTTTCTGGAGCGTGTGCGTGTGCCTCGCACCAGCGACTCCGATGGCGCCGGCAACTATCTGACTATCGGTACCGGTTCGCAGATCCTGCGTCACCTGGGGGTAGGCAAGATGCGGCTGTTGAGTTCTCCGTGGAAATTCTCGGCACTTTCGGGCTTCGACCTGGAAGTGGTGGATCGTCTGGGGCCGAACGATCCGGCACCCGAGCAACACTCTTGAGCAGGAATAATTGATGCAACCCCTTTCCCAAATCGAAGGTAGTTTCGTTGATGTGAATGGCCGCTACGTGATCGTGGTGGGCCGGTTCAATCATCATGTGGTGGATAGCCTGGTGGAAGGCGCCGTGGATAGCCTGGTGCGTCACGGTGTAGACCCTGAAAATATCGACCTGGTGCATGTGCCCGGCGCTTGGGAGTTGCCGCTGGCGGTCAAGCGGGTGCTGAAAGTGGTCAAGCCGGACGCAGTGGTTGCCCTGGGCGCGGTGATCCGCGGGGGGACACCGCACTTTGAATATGTCGCGGGTGGCTGCAATACGGCAATGAACAACCTGCAGCTGGAATTCGAAACCCCGGTGGCCAATGGGGTACTGACGGTCGAGTCCATCGAGCAGGCCATCGAGCGTGCCGGCACCAAGGCCGGCAACAAGGGCACCGAGGCAGCCATGGCGGCCATGGAAATGGTCTCACTGCTGCGCGCCTTGGGCCCTGGAGCCGAACGATGAGCGAACCTCGTGCGAACAAGCCTTCCGCGGCAAAGCAGGCGCGCCATGCCGCCCGTGAGCTGGCCGTACAGGGGCTTTATCAGTGGGCGATGACCGGCAAGTCGATGACCACCGTCGAAGCCGAATTTCGCAGCCAATTGCCCGACGATGACATGGAAGATCATGAGAACTGGGCCAAGGTGATGCAAATTGCCGATATGGCTCTGTTCCATGAGCTGCTGCACAACACGGCACGCTTCAAGGGTGAATTGGACGCAGCCATTGCGCCGCTGCTTGATCGTCGCCTGGTGGATCTCGACGGTGTGGAGCTGGCGATCCTGCGTCTGGGTGCCTACGAGCTTTCGCATCGTATGGAAGTGCCTTATCGCGTGGTGATCAACGAAGGTGTGGAGCTGGCCAAGTCATTCGGCGCCACCGACGGGCATAAGTACGTCAACGGTATTCTCGACAAGCTGGCCAGTCGCCTGCGCAGTGCCGAGGTCAGCGCCCGTCGGCGCTGAATCGCGATCTGCGAGGGACTTCCGTGGTTGCCGAGTTCGATCTGATACGTCGTTATTTCACTGCGCCGATAGCTGATGCCGCGACAGGCGTTTGCCTGGGGGTAGGCGATGACGCTGCCTTGCTGGCGCCTGCTGCCGGGCATCAGTTGGTGGTCAGCGTGGATACGTCAGTGGTGGATATTCACTTTCCCGTAGACGCCCCGGCGCGGGCAATCGGCCATCGCGCCCTGGCCGTGGCGCTGAGTGACCTGGCGGCCATGGGGGCTCGGTCGCGCTGGTGTTTCATGGCGTTGACGCTTGATCAACATTCAGCGCCATTAAGCGGTGAAAGCGATGCCTGGCTGGCTGACTATGCCGAAGGCTTTCTCTCGCTTTGCCGGGAGAGCAGCAGCGTGCTGGCGGGCGGAGACGTCACTGGCGGGCAGCTGACCATTGGCGTTACCGTGATGGGAGAGGTGCCCGACGGCCAGGCAATCACCCGCCGGGGAGCCAAGGCGGATGATCTGATCGCGGTGACCGGCAGTTTGGGCGGTGGCGCCGGTGGCTTGGCATTGTGGCAGCGCGGCGAGCGCGATCTGAGCCACCCCTTGCTCGAACGCTATCTTTTACCGCAGCCACGCTTGGCCGCGGGGCAAGCCCTTCGCGGCCTGGCCACAGCGGGGATCGACATTTCCGATGGGTTGCTGGCGGATCTCGGTCATCTTCGCCGGGCGTCCGGCGTGGGGGCCGTGCTGATGCCGGAAAGCATGCCGCTGGCAACGAATCTGGAAGACACTCTGGGGCGTGATGCCGCGATTCAGGCGGCATTGGGCGGGGGTGACGATTATGAGCTTTTAGTGACGCTGCCCAGGGCGCAGCTGGATGAGGCGCAACGCCGTCTGGCAGCGCTAGGGCAGACGCTGACAGTGATCGGTCACTGTCGCGAAGCACTGGGCATATCAGGCGTCGGCCGGTATTCACGTGATGGCTGGCAGCATTTTTCCGGAGAGACGCCATGAACCGTGCACCTGCAAGCGTATGGCGCCGCCCGACGCATTTCTTTGCCTTCGGCCTGGGCAGTGGCGCCGTCCCTTGGGCGCCGGGTACCTTTGGCACGCTGGCTGCGATACCATTCTATTGGCTGATGACCGATTTACCACTAGGCTGGTATTTAATGCTGTCATTTGCCGCCTTTGTGGTGGGTGTCTGGCTATGTGAGAAAACGTCACGCGATCTCGGGGTTCACGATCACTCGGGGATTGTCTGGGATGAGTTCGTTGGCTACTGGATCACCATGGCGGCGGTACCGTTTTCCTGGGAGGCCGCCTTGTGGGGGTTCGTGGTGTTTCGTATTTTCGACGTGTTCAAGCCCTGGCCGATTCGCTGGGCCGACCGTCGAGTTGCCGGTGGCTTCGGTATCATGATCGATGATGTGATGGCGGGCGTGTACGCCTGGAGTACCATGCACTTGTGGTTCTGGCTGCACTGATAGCCACCGGCTGAGCGCTCCCGAATGGTCTCTTGCCATTCGGCGTCATCCGGGAGGTAGGATGCGCAAGGAACGATTGATCGTACCCGTGCTTGTGGTAGTGGCGGTGGTCTGGGTGGTGGCGCAGCTACTTTCCAGCCTGTTTTTCGAACGTAGCTTGCGTCAGTCGCTTGAAGATCTCGAAGCGCGGGGCGAATGGCGCGTGAACCGCCCGGAAAGCCATCAAGGCTGGTTGAGTTCGCGTGGCCGTTTGATCCTGTCTCCTCTGTTGGGACACCCTTGGCGTCTTGAAATCACCTACAACGCCCGCCACGGTATTTTCAGCACCGATGTTCAAGGCACGCTGTTGCCGCGACTCGACAGCGCTCTGCAGCAAGCCGTCGGCGAGGTTTCCGCGCCCTCCGTGCCTCGCTGGCAAGGCCGTTATCATACCTTGAGTGGGTACAGTGAGCTGCGCCTGGCACTAGCCCCTTTCGTGATACAGCAAAGCGGTCGGGAATTGGATGTGCGGGGTGCCCGCTTCCAGTTGGAAGGGGTGCTGGGAGACTGGCATTTACGCGCAATGCTGGATCAATTGATCCTGACCGATGCCTCCGCCAGCTTGACGCTCGGGCCGGTGGAGCTCGCCAGCCACTACACTTATATTGAAGACGCCTACCACTTCAACCAGCGCGATCACCTGCACATCGAGTCTCTGGTATTGCAGCACCCGGATCTGCATATGCGTATCCAGCCGATCGATGTGCGTAGCCACATGCACCTTGACGAGCGCGAACTGCGCCTGCGTGGTGAGCTGGAATTGGGTGACGTGATATTGCCGGACGAAGCCCCCAATGTCCCTTTGCTCAATGGGCGGGTGTCGATGGAGCTTTCGCGACTGGATGCCGACGCCATTCGTCGAGTGATTCGCCATCTACGTCAGCAAGCTGCCTGGGGCGACCCTGAAATGCCTATGAGCGAGGGCCTCCTGGCCCGTTTGGAACCGCATATTCTGCAGGTGTTGAGTGACTCCCCGCGTCTGGATGTCGACACTATTGCCTTGCACAGCCCGTTATTGGGCATCAAGGTGGATGCCGACGGCGCCCTGTTTTTCGATGCCCGAGACATGCAGGCCCTGAGTCTGGAAAATCTCGGCCAGCCTGACGAACAGGCACGCTGGCTCGAACGCATCGATGGCGACTTCACCTGGCATGACGCCCCTACCGTGGCCGCCTTGTGGCTAGGCTTGCCGTTGGGTACCCAAACGCTGGAATTCGATGTGGTTCGAGGTGCCTTAAGGGTCAACGGAAGACCGATGCCGACTCTCCGGCCTTGAAGTTAGCGTCCGGTGCCCGCATTCCATGAGCAAAGGCCCGACGGTATTTCAACCGACAGCCACGGTTCAATGGAGGGAGCATGAGCGACCAGGAATTTGACAGGGATAACGAACAGCAGGACGGCCAGGACGATACCCAAGAAGGTTTGGACACGTTTGCCGATTCGAATGATGATAACAGTGCCGCCCAAGGTGAGGCATATCGCTCCGATGATGAGCATTCGAAGTCGGTGGTGCCCGCTGACGAGATGCTGCCTGAGCGTATTTACCTGCTTCCCATCCACAATCGACCTTTCTTCCCGGCTCAGGTACAGCCGTTGGTGATAAACCGTGAGCGCTGGGAAGAGACCATGCGCCGGGTAGGCAATACGCCGCATCACACCATCGGAGTGGCCTTCGTCGGTGAGCAGGGCGTGGAGGCACTGGATCACGAGGCCTTTCCCGAGTTCGGCACGGCGGTCAAGGTGCACAAGCTCAAGGGTGACGAACAGCAGATTCAGTTCATCGCCCAAGGTTTGAAACGTTTTCGTATCACACGCTGGCTCTCCAAGGAACCTCCCTATCTGGTGGAGGTGAATTACCCCCGTGAGCCAGTGGATACCGAAGAGGAAGAGACCCGCGCCTATGCCATGGCGATGATCAACGGTATCAAGGAGCTGTTGCCGCTGAATCCGCTGTACGGTGAGGAACTCAAGCAATACCTCAACCGTTTCAGCCCGCACCAGCCTGGGCCGCTGACCGACTTTGCCGCCGCCATTACCTCGGCAAAGGGACGCGATCTGCAGGATGTCCTGGCCACCTTGCCGGTCACCGAGCGCATGCACAAGGTGTTGCCCTTGTTGCGCAAGGAAATCGAGGTGGCTCAGCTGCAGGGCGAGATCAGCGAGCAGGTCAATGCTCAGATGCAGGATCGCCAGCGGGAATTCTTCCTGCGTGAACAGCTCAAGGTCATTCAGCGTGAGCTGGGCATTTCCAAGGATGACCGTGAAAATGATGTGGATACCTTCCGCGCTCGCCTGGAAGGGCTGGTGGTGCCGGAGCGGGTCCAGGCGCGCATCGACGACGAACTTCAGAAACTTCAGGTCCTTGAAACCGGTTCGCCCGAATACGGCACCACGCGCAATTACCTCGACTGGCTAACGTCCATGCCGTGGGGGATCACCACCGATGACAAACTGGATCTGAATCAGGCGCGTGTTGTACTCGACCGTGACCATGACGGCCTCACGGACGTCAAGGAACGCATCATCGAATTTCTTGCCGAGGGTACCTTCAAGGGCGATGTGGGTGGCTCGATCATACTGCTGGTAGGCCCGCCGGGGGTGGGCAAGACATCCGTAGGCCGCTCGATCGCCGAGGCGCTGGGGCGTCAATTCTACCGTTTTTCCCTTGGCGGCATGCGTGACGAAGCGGAAATCAAGGGCCACCGGCGCACCTATATCGGTGCCATGCCCGGCAAGCTGGTACAAACCTTCAAGGAAGTGAAGGTGGAAAACCCGGTCATCATGCTCGATGAGATCGATAAACTGGGACAGTCCTTCCAGGGCGATCCTGCCTCGGCGCTTCTCGAGGTGCTCGATCCCGAGCAGAACGTGGATTTTCTCGATCACTATCTGGATGTTCGGCTGGATCTTTCCAAGGTGTTGTTCATCTGTACCGCCAATACCACGGACGGCATTCCCGGTCCGCTGCTGGACCGTATGGAGCAGATTCGTCTTTCCGGTTATATCGCCGAGGAGAAGCAGCTCATCGCCAAGCATCACCTTTGGCCGAAACTGCTCAAGCGCGACAATATCCCCAAGAAGCGCATCAACCTGACCGATGCCGCGCTCAGGGAAGTCATCGAGGGATATGCGCGAGAGGCCGGGGTGCGCCAGCTGGAAAAACAGCTGCACCGCATCGTGCGCAAAGCGGCGGTCAAACTGCTGGAAAACGACCAGGGCACGATCAAGATTTCGGTCAAGAACCTTGAGGAATTCCTGGGTGCCCCCTTATTCCGCAAGGAAAAGGTACTCAAAGGTGAAGGCGTGATAACCGGTCTGGCATGGACGGCCATGGGCGGGGTGACGCTGGCCATCGAAGCGGGCAAGGTGCATACCCTGGATCGCGGCTTCAAGCTTACCGGGCAATTGGGCGATGTCATGCAGGAGTCGGCCAACATCGCCTATAGCTATGCCTTGGGCCACTTGAACGAATACGACGCGGAACCGGCTTTCTTCGACACCGCCTTCGTGCATATGCACATACCCGAAGGGGCGACCCCCAAGGACGGCCCTTCGGCAGGGGTCACCATGACCACGGCGCTACTCTCCCTGGCCAAGCACCAAGCGGTAGACCGGCCGCTGGCGATGACCGGTGAGCTGACATTGACCGGCCAGGTACTGCCTGTGGGAGGCATTCGCGAGAAGATTATCGCTGCCCGGCGCAGCGATATCTTCGAGGTGATTCTGCCGGATGCCAACCGCCGCGATTATCAGGAATTGCCGGACTATCTCAAGGAAGGAATGACGGTGCACTTTGCCGATCGCTACCCTGACGTGGCGAAAGTCGTTTTCGGTTGAGAGCAATGGCATGCCAACCGGCGTCTCGTGACGGGGCGCCGGTTGGCAATAAATTCAGCGCGGCCCTCGGGAGCTGGTTATTCCTGGACCTGTATTTCTTCCTCATCTTGCATTTCTTCACGGCTATTGAAAAATTCCGAGCGGGTGCTCGATTGGCTACCCTCGGAACTCTGGCTGGAGTCGACGTTTAGCGCGGCTTCGGCATCGTTTCCCAGTGTCATTTCGATTTGCTGCCAATTGTTCGCTGAAATGTTCGTATTGCTGTACACCCTGGTCGACCCCACGCCTTGCCCTAGGCTATCGTTGCGCTTGCTTTCATAGAGGATCAGAGCCGATTGAGCGCTGCGTGCCGGGAAGGTATAGGGTTTCGGCCCGATCAATGAGCCATCGCTTGCCATGGCAAGCGTGGGAACGGCCATCATTGCGAACAGAATGCTGTACACCATCAAGCCGGTTCGAAAAAGGTAAAACTTCATGAGATCTCCTCCGCTCCGGAGGGCTGACGTCAGCCCTCCGGATCCTCGGTGGTGAAAATTACTAATTGCTCACACTTCCCATGTTGACACTGACGTTATTGCCTACCGCCGTGGCAACGGAGTTAACGTGGGGACCTTCGAAGCCATTCGATGCTTTTACATTGATATTGACGTCCTTCACAGTCGAATAGGCCGATACATCCCCTACGCCATCCTGCACGATATTAGCCAGCAAGATGGAACTTCCATCGTCGTTTGGAGAAAGCGCTACCGACAGGTTGTTGGCCACGGCAGTGGCCACGCTATCCACCGTCATGTTATCGACACCCTTGACGTAAGACGATGCCAGAATGCTGCCGGAACCATCCCAGTCCTGATTGACATCAATATTGGTCATGACATCGGTGGTCAAGCTGGCATTGTTGGCAACGGCGGTTGCGTTACTCACCACGTTGCCCAATTCTTTAAGGCCAAGACCGTCATTGTCGATGTCTTTTACGATACTAACCGCTTTTAGGGAGCCATCGAACGTCTGGTCGACTTCGATCACGGCTAGTTCCTCAGCATTTTCAACCTTGATGTCGATGTATTGGTCTATGTCGGTGTCGACGTCAAGATTCCATTTCCATTTGACATTGTCGAAGGCCTGTACCTGAGAAATGCCCAGTATCATGGCACTTGCGACGCTGATGCCTACGGCGAGTTTGTTAAGTTTCATTGTGGCTTACCTCATGGTTAGCGACTACAGGATGCCCGGCTTCCGGCTCGCACGCTTTTCCCTCGGGGAGCGGGAGACCCAGGCCTTCGGTCAGGATCTGAAAAGCACTCATCTCCACGACCGATCGAACACCGAGCTGTAAAGGTTCATTCCTCACAGCGCCGGTATCGAATTCGATAAGTTGGTTTCCAAAGAAGCGATAGATGCCCGATTCAACCTCGTAGCCGACGACTTGCTTCTGCAGGCTCGATACGTACAAGGTGCTGAATGTCCTGACATCGACCAGGCGAAGATCCAGGCCGACGTTGATGACCGCGGTGCGTACGCTACCGCCGATACCGCTCACGAACAGGCGCGCTCCCCCGGTGGAAATGTTTTAATTGAGCTCGGTCAATGCACCCAGAACCACGAAATTCGCCGGCACTACCGCAATGGGCTGGGGGGCGAATGCCAGCGCGTTCTGCTCAAACAGCTGTTGCTCCGCCAAAGGGACTCTCACATCCAGACGCTCAGTCAGGTTGACCTTGCCGGTTTTATGGAAAGCGCTGATCAGCATTTCGGAAACGCCCTGAGTCAGGGCGCTGCTTTCGGTAACGGTGGAGTAAGTCCGCTGCCCTGTCTTATCACTGATCTGTCCCACCGCGATGACGGGGAGATTGTTAGCTTCGTAGCCATCACGCAGATCAGCCAGGCATTGCGAATAAGGCGTGTGGTTCGAGGTCACAGGTGGGCCTGTGAGTGGCTGCACTGTATCCACGTTAGGTTCAATAGCCGCGCAACCACTGATAAGGCTAATTAGGCAGCATGCAAAGCTGTATCTATACATTTTCATTTTGAATGCCCTGGCTGGTTCCCTTGCCCTATCAAGGCAGAAGGTATGCCAGAAACTGAATCAAGCTTTTTTTACAAAGAGTTATCCGATTGTTAAGTTTTTGTGTGCTTTTGTTTTTTTCATTTTGCGATTCGTTTTAACATAAGTTTCTTGATATGCGGTTTTTTAGAGGATAAGTTTTATGCTTGTACAGAATGGTTATTTTGGTATGGGTTTTTTGCTACTTTTGATATTTTTTTATTTGTTAAAAGGTATTAGATATGGTGATAAGAGAATAGTAAAAAGTCGTTTGGCCTTGAATGGCCAGAAATGAGTGTGTCGGTAGTATTAAGAAAATTAAAAAAATGTATTTTTTGTGTTAATTGTTTGCTAGAAAAATAGCTCCGTATAGGTCTCGATTTTTTAGTTATTTTAGGTTTGATTAAGCATGGCGTTCTTGGATTCTATTTAGATTTTCAACCAGGGCGGAGAAAGCTTTCAAGGAATGAAAAATGAATCAATATATTTGCCGAAATAAAAACTTTATTCCACATGGAAAGAGTTCAAAAAAACAATGTATTACAGGAGACTCGGGAGGAATGCATGCGCTCTACGAAACCCTGGATCGTTTGGCTAAATCCGATGTCCCGGTTTTTTTAACCGGAGAGAGTGGTGCCGGAAAAGAACTTTGCGCTACTATGTTGCATGAGAAAAGCCCTCGGCGTGACAAACCGTTTATTGCTGTAAATTGTGCGGCAATCCCATTCGATATTTTTGAGTCTCAATTCTTCGGTCACTTGAAGGGGGCTTTTACAGGGGCTACATGCGACAGTGTCGGATACGCAAGAGCCGCAGATGGGGGGACTCTCTTTTTAGATGAGATTGCCGAACTGAATCTGGCCATGCAAAGTAAGCTGCTCCGATTTCTTCAGACTGGGCAAGTCATGCCGGTCGGGTCGACGACTACTTATGCGGTGAACAGCCGTATTGTTTGTGCAACTAACGTGAATCCCCTGGAGCTAGTAAAAAAGGGCCTGTTTCGCCCAGACCTTTACTATCGTTTGAATGTGGTGCCTGTAAAGCTTTTACCATTGCGTGAGCGTGGGCGAGATGTAATTGAGATCGCCCAAGATCTGTTGAAACGTTATTCTTCAGTAGAGAAGAAAAGCTTTCAGTATTTTTCCTCCGACGCTGAAAAAGTATTACTCGATTACTCATGGCCCGGAAATGTTAGAGAACTTGAAAATGTTATAAGAAGATCGGTAATAATGCATGAAGGGGTTGTGCTTACTGTAGAAATGCTGGATTTAGACGAAAGTTTTGAAAAGCATTCAAATAAAGACGGGCAAGAGGTGGAAGAGGCCTGCTCTCATGCAATTACTCCACTGTGGAAGGTGGAGCAGAAGGCAATAGAGAATGCCATTAAGACATGCAATGGAAACATTCAGCGCGCTGCTTCACTACTGGAGGTCGCTCCTTCAACGCTTTACCGCAAGCGGCAGGCTTGGAAGTCATGCACTGACAACCCTCTAAGCTAAGCCGGTAATCAGCTGGCCTGGGTGCTGTCCTTGTAAACGTATTCCACTGCCCCTCGCTTACCTCGACCGACCGACCGACCGCTGGCGATGAGCGGTGCACTTTGCCGATCGCTACCCTGACGTGGCCAAGGTAGTGTTTGGCTAATCACGTATTTTCAAGCATGGTTGCGTTGATTAGGCGTCAATTTACAACTTTATGATGAGCTTATTTTAATGATATTAAACACACTCTACCCAAAAGGTAGGGTGTTTTTTTTATTATGGGTAAATAAAACGTCTTACAGCAGGCGTATTTCATCAAAATTTCAGCATCAGGGGCCTTGCAATGCATGATCACCAATCTATAGCCCAGCGGGAGCACGTTTTAACGGACGATGATGTGCTGATTTCCCGTTCCGACCGTCAAGGCCATATAACCTATGCCAACCCTGCCTTCATTGCGGCCAGTGGCTATGACGCCGACGAACTGATAGGTGAACCCCACAGTCTGTTACGACACCCGGATATGCCCGCTGCTGTGTTCAAGGACCTCTGGGAAACGATCAAGCAGGGCAAAACCTGGCAAGGCGTGATCAAGAACCGCTGCAAAAACGGTGAGCACTACTGGATCCAAACCACCGTGGCGCCCTTGATCGAGGGAGAGACGGTAGTTGGCTACACCTCGGTGCGCCGCAAGGCTTCCGCCAATGCCGTGAGATTGGCGGAAAAGGTCTACGCCCGCATGTACCAGGGTAAAAGTGGCGGCTTCAGACTCAAGCGAGGCGCGATACACCGTACTGGCTTGCGTGGCTGGGTGCAGCGCTTCAGCTTCAGCAGCATGCAGGCCAAGTTGATGGGCATGGTGCTGGCGTCATTAGTGCTGCTGGTCATGGCCGGTGGACTGGGGGTTTACGGCTTGATGAGCTCGGCGGAGCGCCTTCACACCCTGAACAGTACCGGGCTTGAGGGAATTGCGGACCTGCAGCGAATCGAGCAGTTGATGGGGCAGTCGCTACAGACGTTGGAACCGGCGGTACGCAACCCGCGTGCGGCCGACCGCGACGCCCTGAGCACTCAATTGAACGACGGCATCGAAAGCATGCAGCTCACCTGGCAGAATTTCATTGCCCAACGGGCAACGCCCAGTGAGGGGCAACAAGCTTTGGGCGAGCAAGTGAATGCTCTGGTGGGAGGCGTCAACGACACCCTGGACGCCATCTTGGGTGGCAGTGGCTTTGCCGCTTTCGAAGCCTTCAATGACAGGGTGCAACCCACGTCGGAGGCCATCAGTGCCACCATCAATCAGCTGGTCAGTGAAGAAAGGGTTCAGGCGCAGTCCCTGATGCAAGAGGCAAAAAACGCTGAGCAACGCATGCTGTGGGCACAATTGGGCTTGCTGGTGATCGGCGTGATACTGATGATCGGCCTGAGCATGGCGGTGTTGAAATCGTTGCTCAGCTCGCTCAACGAAGCACGCCGGGTCACCTTCCAGATTGCCGCAGGTAATTTAAGCACCAGAGTCAGCCGTCAACGCAATGATGAGCTGGGCGAGCTTCTAGGCTCCCTGGAAATCATGCGCGCCAGCTTGTCCGGTCTGGTAACGGAAATCGGTGAGCGCGTCAACGTCGTCACCCCGGCTTCTCAGCGTATCGCCAAGGAAAACGAAGACTTGGCCTCGCGCACGGAACAGCAAGCCTCTTCCTTGCAGCAAACCGCTTCGAGCATGGAGGAAATGACCACTACCGTTCAGCAGAACACCGATAATGCGCGCCAGGCCAATCAGCTGGCGATGCAGAATGCCAACACCACCCGGGAAACCGGTGAGCGGATGCAGGATCTGGTGTCGCGGATGGAGCGCATCGCCCAGAGTGCGGGCAAGATGACCGATATCATCACGGTGATTGACGGCATCGCCTTCCAGACCAATATCCTGGCGCTGAACGCCTCGGTGGAAGCTGCCCGGGCCGGTGAACAGGGGCGGGGCTTTGCCGTGGTAGCCAATGAAGTGCGCCAACTGGCCGGACGCAGCGCCGATGCCGCGCGTGAAATTCGCAGCTTGATCGAAGTGTCGTCCGGAGAAATAAATGGCGGCACTCAGGCGGTCAAGCAGGCCGAAAAGTCAATCGAGCAGGTGGTCTCTCAAGTGATGAAAGTCAGCGACATCATGGAGGAAATCAGCTCGGCGTCGGATGAGCAAAGCAGCGGCATTACCCAGATCAACAGCGCCGTGGCAGAAATGGACCATGTCACTCAGCAGAATGCGACCCGGGTGCATTCGATCTCGCGTTCGGCGGAAGGCCTGACCCATGAAGCCCGCGAACTGGCCAATGTGATTGCCGCCTTCCGCTTGGAAGGGGCGACGGAAGAGGACGTTGCCACGGCGCGCCAGCGTCTGAGCAAACGCCCTGTCGCACAGTTGTCGATGCCCGAGTCACCGGCACCCAGGCAAGCGGCAAAAGCACCCCCGCGCCCGGCAATGGCGACAGAGGGACAGGATGAGTGGGATGAATTCTGAGCCACACAGCGACGCTATCCTGAGGGCGGCGCTCTAGCTTGGCGCCGCGGGGCATGCCAAAATCCTCGGCTGACTTCAACCTCCCGCTGTCGGCCTTGTTCTGGAACCGGGCAGCGGGTCGATAATAGATAGAGGACACCATGCCTGAGTATCGCTCTCGCACCACCACCGCTGGTCGCAACATGGCCGGCGCTCGCGCCTTATGGCGTGCCACCGGCATGAAGGACGACGATTTCCAGAAGCCGATCATCGCCGTGGCCAATTCCTTCACCCAGTTCGTGCCCGGCCATGTGCACTTGAAGGACATGGGCCAACTGGTGGCGCGAGAGATCGAGAAAGCCGGCGGGGTGGCCAAGGAGTTCAACACCATCGCCGTGGACGACGGCATCGCCATGGGCCACGACGGCATGCTGTATTCCTTGCCCAGCCGTGACCTGATCGCCGACTCCGTGGAATACATGTGTAATGCCCACTGTGCCGATGCAATGGTGTGTATTTCTAACTGCGACAAGATCACCCCGGGAATGCTGATGGCCGCCATGCGCCTGAACATTCCGGTGATTTTCGTCTCCGGCGGGCCGATGGAAGCGGGCAAGACCAAACTGCTCGATCACGGCCTGGATCTGGTGGATGCCATGGTGATGGCCGCCGATGACAGCGTGGATGACGAAACCTTAGCGGAAGTCGAACGCAGCGCTTGCCCTACCTGCGGCAGTTGCTCGGGCATGTTTACCGCCAATTCGATGAACTGCCTGATGGAAGCGCTGGGCCTGGCGCTGCCGGGTAACGGAACCGTGGTGGCCACGCATTCGGATCGCCGGCGCCTGTTCGAAAATGCCGGTCACCGCATCGTCGAATTGGCTCGGCGCTATTACGAAGGCGAAGAAGCGCATCTCTTGCCGCGGGCCATCGGCTCTCTGGCGGCCTTCAAGAATGCCATGACCCTGGATATCGCCATGGGCGGCTCGACCAACACCATCCTGCATCTATTGGCGGCGGCGCAGGAGGCCGAAATCGATTTCACCATGACCGATATCGATCGGCTTTCCCGGGAAGTGCCACAGCTGTGCAAGGTCGCCCCCAATACGCAGAAATACCATATCGAAGACGTGCATCGTGCGGGGGGCATCATGGCGATTCTGGGCGAACTCGACCGCGCCGGGGTGCTGGATACCTCGGTGCCCACCGTTTACGGGGATAGCCTGAAAATTGCCCTGGATGAATGGGACATCATGCGCAATCCAAACCCGGAGGTGGTGGAGTTCTATCGCGCCGGCCCTGGTGGCGTGCCTACTCAGGTAGCGTTTTCCCAGAGTGCGCGCTGGCCGAGCCTGGACGGTGACCGTGCCACGGGCTGTATTCGCGATCTGGAGCATTCCTTCTCGCGCGAAGGTGGCCTGGCGGTACTCTACGGCAATATCGCCGTTGACGGCTGCGTGGTGAAAACCGCCGGTGTCGATGAGTCGATACTGGTCTTTGAAGGTCCGGCGCATGTCGTCGAATCCCAGGACCAGGCGGTGGAACACGTTTTGAACGATAAGGTGAAAGCCGGCGATGTGGTGGTGATTCGCTACGAAGGCCCCAAGGGCGGCCCGGGCATGCAGGAAATGCTCTACCCGACGTCGTACCTGAAATCCAAGGGGTTGGGTAAGGCCTGTGCGTTGCTTACCGATGGGCGCTTTTCGGGGGGCACCTCGGGGCTTTCCATCGGCCATGTGTCGCCGGAAGCGGGTGCGGGCGGTGCCATCGGGTTGGTGGAGCAGGGCGATTTGATTCGCATCGACATTCCCAGCCGCACTATCAATGTCAAACTGAGCGACGCTGAATTGAGCGCCCGACGTGAGGCCATGAACGCACGCGGCAAGGATGCCTGGAAACCCAGCATCCAGCGCCTGCGCAAGGTGACTCCCGCGCTCAAGGCCTATGCGCTGCTTGCCACCTCCGCCGACAAGGGCGCAGTGCGCGATCTTTCCAAGCTGGATTGAGCTGGCAGGAGGCTGTCACCACCCCCAAGAGCTCGCCCGGTAAACCGGCCTCCCACCACAAAGCCGGGCTGACAGGGTTTTGACCGGGTGGGAGGGCGATTCATCGTGCGAGGGGGTGGATGTCAAAGCAGCTTGGGTGTTTCTGCGTTATCGGCGCGCAATTTGTCGCGGGCGATATACAGGGCGGCGATGGCGCGGGCTTCGTGAAAATCTTCTCGCAGCAGCAGGGCGGGAAGTTCATCGAGCGCGTGGGTTTCCACAATCAAGGGTTCAGGCTCATCGCCGGGCAGGCGCTTGGGATAAAGGTCGGTGGCAAGCATGACCTGCATGCGGTGGCTCATGTAGTTGGGGGCCAGCGAAAATTCCACCAGCGGCTCGATGCAATGGGCCCCGAAGCCGCACTCTTCCATCAGTTCGCGGTTGGCGGCGGTCACCACGTCTTCCCCGGGGTCGACCAGACCCTTGGGCAGGGTCAGCACATAATCCTCGAAGCCCGCGGCGTACTCGTGAATCAACAGCACATGCTCGGGGTCGGGCATGGCCACGATCATCACCGCGCCATGCCCGGAGCCGGTCAGGCGTTCGAACACCCGTTCCTCGCCATTGGAAAAACGCAACTCGAGCGACTCGACATGAAACAGGCGGCTGCGAGCCACGCTGGTACGCTTGAGGATATGGGGTTTCTGCAAATAAGCGGGGGCTGTCTCGGACTCGGACATGCTGGCCTCCATGGCTGGCGGTAGGTGGTTACGCTACAATAGCATGCTTATCAACGCCACGACCGGAGCCGCGATGATCGATTGGCGCGCTATTGATACCGTCCTGCTGGACATGGACGGCACCCTGCTGGATCTGCATTTCGACAGCCATTTCTGGCTCGACCACTTGCCCCGACGTTATGCCGAACTGCACCGTCTGGATGAAGCCACCCAAGAGACATTGCGTGCGCGAATCATCCGCGAGCAAGGTACGCTCAACTGGTACAGCCTGGCGTACTGGAGTCGGGAGCTCGGGGTGGATATCGTCGCCCTCAAGCGCGAAATCCAACATTTGATCGGTTTGCGTAGCGATGCCCTGGATTTTCTCCAATGGCTTAAGCAAGCCCACCCTCGCGTGGTGCTGGCCACCAACGCCGACCGCGAAAGCCTGGCGCTCAAGCTGCCTCTGACCGGCATCGAACAGTATCTGGATGCGATTGTCTCATCGGCCGACTTCGGCGTACCCAAGGAGGCCCAGGAATTCTGGTTTGCCTTGCAGGACGTCGAGCCGTTCGACCCCGAACGCACCTTGTTCATCGATGATAATGCCGCCGTGCTGGAAAGTGCCCGCGAGTTCGGGATCCGTTACTTGATGGGTATCAAGCAACCCGATAGCCGCAAGCCGGAGAAGGAATTGGAAGAATTCATTGCGCTGGATCGTTTCGCGCGTTTGCTACCCTCGGAGCTACCGTACCCCCAAGGAGAGAGTGGATGAGCGATACTGTACGCCTGGATAAATGGCTATGGGCGGCGCGTTTTTTCAAGACGCGCCAATTGGCGAAGAAGGCCATAGAGGGTGGCAAGGTTCACTACAATGGCGGGCGCTCGAAAACCAGCAAGGTCGTGGAGCAGGGAGCATTGATTCGCGTGCCTCAAGGTTGGGATGTTCTCGAAGTGGAAGTGCTGGCGGTTTCCGATCAGCGCCGAGGGGCACCCGAAGCCCGCAAGCTTTATGAAGAAACCCCCGAGAGCCGTGAGCGTCGTGAGCGCGAAGCCGAAGCCCGCCGCCTGACCAACGAGGTCATGCAGCATCCTCTGAAACGCCCGGACAAGAAACAGCGCCGCGACATCCAACGGTTTCAACGCCACCAGGGCGATGAATGAACCGACTTGTGAATTCTGAATTGATAGTTCTGAATTGATAGTTCTGAATTGAGAGTGATATGACCGACCAGATACAACGATTCCTGTTTGACCAGACCAACGTGCGCGGTGAAATCGTCACCCTGGAGCGCGCCTATCAGGATGTCCTCGACCGCCATCAATACCCAGCGGCCGTCAATGTGCTGCTGGGTGAACTGCTGGCGGCAGTGGCGCTTTTGACCGATACCGTCAAACTCGACGGTACCCTGAGCATCGAGGTGCGCGGCCAGGGAGTGCTTTCCCTGTTGATGGCCGAGTCCAACCCCGGCGGCGAATTGCGAGCGATTGCGCGGGTGGCGGAAGATGCCAGCTTGCCGACGGAGCATGCCGAATTCCGCGAGCTGGTGGGTAATGGCCAGATCGTGATCACCCTCGACCCGCGGGAGGGCAATCGTTATCAAGGCATCGTGGCGCTGGATCATCCAAGCCTGGCGGGTTGCCTTGAAGCGTATTTCTCCCAATCCGAACAGTTGCCCACTCGCCTGTGGTTGGCGGCGGATGGCAAGCGTGCCGGGGGGCTTTTGCTGCAACGCCTGCCGCAGCAGGCGCAGAATCAGGATGTGGATGCCTGGGAACGTAGCGTTGTATTGGGCGATACCATCAAGACCGAGGAATTACTCGGTCTTGAGCAGCGCGAGGTGCTGTATCGGCTGTATCACGAGGAAACCGTGCGGGTATTCGAACCCAAGGCGCTGCGTTTTGGGTGCACCTGTTCGCGTGAGCGTATGGGGGCCGGGCTATTGACGCTGGGAGCGGATGAGCTGCGCGAAATCCTGCAAGAACAGGGCGCGATCGACACCCAATGCCACTTCTGTCACTCTCGCTATCACTACACGGCGGCTGAAATTGAAACAATGTTGGATAATCCCGACGCGCCATCACCCGTGATTCACTGATTATGTAGTCGCGGTTTTAAAAGTGACTGCCGGTGCCGGAAAAGTACAGAGCCAGACGATTCAGGCCTGTCAGCCTCCCGAGCAAATGAGCGTTTTAATTTCGGCTGCGTAGCAATACACCATATGGTGGTTTTTTCGTAGTTTAACTACAAGATCTTCTGCCAACGCCCCCGTTCCCTGAGGGCGTTGTTTTTGGCATAATGCCTGCGTTTTCATCGAGCCTGGCCCGGTAAGTGGTTGTTGCATGGGGTTGGGATGATTTTTTTACGGCGTCGGTGACGCCTGGTAAACGAGTGAATCGGCCCAAAGGCCAAGGAATCGACATGACCACGACTCAAGCCGCTCCCCAAGTCCATGTTAATCTCAGCAGCGCCGAACTCATCGAGCGCGCCGTGGCCCGTGGTGAAGGCCGCCTGTCGGCCGATGGCGCCCTGGTAGTCAACACCGGTGAACGTACCGGTCGCTCCCCCAAGGACCGCTTCATTGTCGACGAGCCGTCGACTCGCGATCAAATCGATTGGGGTAGCGTCAACCGTCCGTTCGATGCGGAAAAGTTCGATGCCCTCTGGGGGCGTGTAGACGATTATCTGGCCAGTGCCGATCATTTCGTTTCCGAACTGCATGTCGGCAGTGACCCGACTTATTATCTGCCGGTACGCGTGACCACCGAAACCGCCTGGCACAACCTCTTCGGCCGCACCATGTTCGTGCGTCCCGAGGTATACAACCCCTCTGCCAAGAACAACTGGCAGATTCTCAATGCGCCGTTTTTCGAGTGTGAACCCAACCGCGATGGGACTAACTCCAACGGTTGCGTGATTATCAACTTCGCCCAGCAGAAAGTGTTGATCGCCGGCATGCGTTACGCCGGGGAAATGAAGAAGGCGATGTTCTCGGTACAGAACTTCCTGTTGCCGGCGTTTGATGTATTGCCCATGCATTGCTCGGCTAACGTCGGAGAAGACGGCGAAACCTGCCTGTTCTTCGGGCTTTCCGGTACCGGCAAGACGACACTCTCCGCCGACTCGGGGCGCTATTTGATCGGTGACGACGAGCACGGCTGGGGTGAAGGCACAGTATTCAATATCGAAGGGGGTTGCTACGCCAAATGTATCGACCTTTCCGAGAAAAACGAGCCGGTGATCTGGAAGGCCATCAAGTTCGGCACCGTGCTGGAAAACGTGGTGTTGAATGACCGGCGCGAACCCAATTACGCCGATGACGGCCTGACCCAGAACTCGCGCGCTGCCTACCCGCTTGAGCACATCGAAAAGCGTGTCTCGGAAAACCGTGCCGGTGAACCCAACGCCATCGTCTTCCTGACCTGCGACATGTCCGGCGTATTGCCGCCGGTATCCGTGTTGAGCAAGGAAGCCGCGGCGTACCATTTCCTTTCCGGTTATACCGCCAAGGTGGGGTCCACCGAGATGGGCTCTTCCGACGGGCTCGAAGCTACTTTCTCGACCTGCTTCGGCGCGCCGTTCTTCCCGCGCCCCGCACGTGAATACGCCGATCTACTCATCAAGCGGGTGGATGCCAAGGATGCCCAGGTGTATCTGGTCAATACCGGCTGGACCGGTGGTGCCTACGGTGAGGGCGGTGCTCGCTTCTCGATTCCCACCACCCGTGCCATTATCAGCGCGATTCAGTCCGGTGTGCTGCGTGAGGTGGAAACACGCCACGTGGACGGCCTCAATCTGGCGGTGCCGGTTGCCGTGCCGGGGGTGGATTCCAGCCTGCTCGACCCGCGCGATACCTGGCAAGACCGTGATGCCTACGATCGCAACCTCCAGGAGCTGGCGGCCAAGTTCGTGGATAACTTCAAGAAATTCGAAGGCGTCAGTGAGGCCATCGTCAAAGCCGGTCCGCAGCTGACCTGATTGCATGACAGGTTTGTATAGTTATTTTGCCTGGATGAACTGACCGCACAATCGGCAGTCTGAACGGGGGAAGCGTATATCGCTTCCCCCGTTGCGTTTCTGGCATCTGGGGAAGGGCGAAGAATCGTTTACAACCTTGGTACAGATCAGACGGGAGAATTCTGATGAAGCGTCGGCATTTTTTAGGGTTGGCAGCGGCTACCGGTCTGGTGGGAAGTTTGCCGGGTGTCGCCTTTGGCTTTCCACGGTTGAAGCTTTCACGTGCTGCTGACATCACGCCCCTCGAACTCAGCGATGCCGAGTGGCAGGAAAGACTGACGCCGGCGCAGTATGACGTCCTGCGTGACCATGCTACGGAGCCGGCTTTTTCCAGCCCACTGAACGATGAATGGAGAGAAGGTCGCTATCAGTGTGCCGGCTGTGAGCTGGTGTTGTTCGAAAGCACCATGAAATACGAGTCGGGTACCGGCTGGCCAAGCTTTTTCGAGCATGTCGAGGGACACCTGTTGTCGAAACTCGACGTCAGCATGATCTGGCCGCGTACCGAATATCACTGCGCGCGTTGTGGTGGTCACCAGGGCCATGTTTTCGGAGATGGGCCTGATCCCAGCGGCTTGCGGTGGTGCAACAATGGGGTGGCATTGCGCTTTGTACCGGCATGAAGCGCCATTGCGGCGATTGTGATACCTTGTCGCATCTTTGATGCCGCATGAGTTATTTGCGATATATGAATGTCAATCAGCGTATTATCTCGCGCCTTGCCGACGAGCTTGCCGTTCGCCCTCAGCAGGTCTCCGCCACTGTCGAGCTGCTTGACGGCGGCGCTACCGTGCCTTTCATTGCCCGTTACCGCAAGGAAGTCACCGGTGCCCTGGACGATACTCAGTTGCGCCAGTTGGACGAACGTCTGCGTTACTTGCGTGAGCTGGAAGAGCGGCGTGCCGCGGTTATCGCCGCCATCGATGAGCAGGGCAAGCTGAGCGATGAGTTGGCGGCCAAGCTGCAAGCTGCCGATACCAAGCAACGGCTGGAAGACCTTTACCTTCCCTACAAGAAAAAGCGTCGCACCAAGGCCCAGATAGCCCGAGAGGCGGGTCTGGAGCCGCTGGCCGATGCCTTGCTTGGCGACCCGACCTTGAATCCGGAGTCCGAGGCTGCCCACTACCTGCGCCCCGCTGAAGGTGATATTCCCGCCATCGAAGATGCCAAGGCGGCACTCGACGGTGCCAAGCAGATTCTGATGGAGCGCTTTGCCGAAGACCCGGAATTGATCGGCATGTTGCGTGAACGGTTATGGGCCGAAGGACGGCTGAGCGCGCGTTTGCTTGAGGGCAAGCAGCAGGAAGGCGCCAAGTTCTCCGATTATTTCGAGCACGATGAAGCCCTTGCCAAGGTGCCCTCTCACCGGGCGCTGGCCATGTTCCGTGGCCGCAACGAAGGTGTGCTGAGCCTGGCGATTCGTTTGCCGGGGGAAGAGGAGGCACCGCTGCATCCCGCCCAGGTGATGATCGCCCGGCAGTTCGGCCTTCGCGATCAAGGGCGTGCCGCCGACCGCTGGTTGGCCGAGGTGGTGCGCTGGACCTGGCGAGTGAAACTCTATACCGCCCTGGAAACGGAATTGCTGGGCCGCCTGCGTGAGCAGGCCGAACTGACCGCGATCGAAGTGTTTGCCGCCAACCTGAAAGACCTGCTGCTGGCCGCGCCCGCCGGGCCCAAGGTCACCCTGGCGATCGACCCCGGCCAGCGTACCGGCTGCAAGGTCGCGGTGGTGGACGCCACCGGTCAGTTCGTGGCGCATGCCACCATCTACCCTCATGCGCCGCAGAAGCAATGGCGGGAATCCCTGGCCGAGCTTGCCCGCTTGGCGAAAACCCATGATGTGGAACTGGTGGCCATCGGCAACGGGACCGCCAGTCGTGAAACTGACAAGCTGGCCGCCGAGTTGGTACAGCTGCTGGCGCCCGAGCAGCGTCTGAGCAAGGTCATGGTCAGTGAGGCGGGCGCCTCGGTGTATTCGGCCTCGGAATATGCCGCCCGTGAATTTCCCGATCTGGATGTCACGCTGCGCGGCGCGGTGTCGATCGCCCGGCGCTTGCAAGACCCCTTGGCGGAACTGGTCAAGATCGAGCCCAAGTCCATCGGGGTGGGTCAATACCAGCACGACGTTTCCCAGCTGCAGCTCTCGAAAAGTCTGGAAGTGGTGATCGAGGACTGTGTGAACGCCGTGGGGGTGGATCTCAATACCGCTTCCAGTGCCTTGCTTTCAAGGGTGGCCGGGCTGAGTACCACCCTGGCCGAAAACATCGTCATGCAGCGCAACCAGCAGGGCGCGTTCAAGACACGCAAGGCCTTGCTGGAGGTCAGCCGTCTGGGGCCGAAAACTTTCGAGCAGTGCGCTGGTTTCCTGCGTATCAACGGGGCGGAAAATCCCTTGGATGGCAGTGCCGTCCACCCGGAAGCCTATTCGTTGGTGAAGCGTATGGCTAAGCACAGCGGGCGTGATCTGGGCGGCTTGATCGGTGACAGCGCCGCGATCAAGGCGCTCGATCCCGCCGACTTTGCCGATGAACGCTTTGGTATTCCCACGGTCAGTGACATTCTTAAGGAACTGGACAAGCCCGGGCGGGACCCGCGGCCTGAATTCCGTGCCGCTGAATTTCGTGAAGGGGTGGAAACCCTGAAGGACCTGGAAGCCGGCATGGTTCTGGAGGGCACGGTCACCAACGTGACCCATTTCGGTGCCTTTGTGGATATCGGCGTTCACCAGGATGGTCTGGTGCATATTTCTGCGCTTGCCGATCGTTTTGTCGAAGACCCGCGCAGCGTGGTCAAGGCCGGTGATATCGTCCAGGTCAAAGTGATGAACGTGGATATTCCGCGCAAGCGCATCGGGCTTTCCATGCGTCTGGATGACAGCGTGGAAGAAGAGGGTGCCGCGCCTTCCCGCCAGCCGGACACTAGCGCCAATGCCCGGCGTCGCCCGGCCAAGAGTCGGGGAAAAGCGACACAGGAAGACAGCGCCCCCATGGGGGCGTTGGGTGCGGCGCTGCTCAAGGCACGCCGGGATAACTAATGCCTGTGAGATAACCAAGCCTGTGAGATGACTCTAAGCCTGTGTGGCTTGAATCTTGCCATGGCGACGCCATATCCTTCTGGTTTGATGGCTCCGCCGATCGATTTCACCCAGGCCCGCTCGGCGGGCCTTTTGACAAGGAGCGTTCACCTTGCTTGAACCTCTTGCTGTGCCAAGCTCATCCACTGAGTCAATGACAGACTCGGTGCCCACTGCACTTACCCAGCAGGTGGATCGCCTGATCCCGGCGGCCCGCCAGGGGCGTATCAGCCGTCTGCGCCGTGGTCTGGAAAAAGAGGGCTTGCGCGTTGATCCTGAGGGGCGCATCGCTCAGACCCCGCACCCTTGGGCGTTAGGCTCCAAGCTGACTCATCCGCATATCACCACGGATTACTCCGAAGCCCTGCTGGAATATATCACCCCGGTATATTCGCAGCCGCGCGAAGCGCTGTCCTTCATGGCTGATCTGCACCGCTTCAGTTATCGCTACCTGGGTGAGGAGTTGATCTGGCCGGGCAGCATGCCCGCGCGTCTGTCGGGCAATGAAAGTATTCCGATTGCCGATTACGGCACGTCCAATGTGGGCAAGATGAAAAAGGTTTATCGCAAGGGGCTGGATGTGCGCTACGGGCGCATCATGCAGGCGATTGCCGGCGTGCATTACAACGTCTCGCTGGCCGACGACATGTGGCAGGCGCTGCGTGAGCTGGATGGCGCCACCGCAACGCCGTTCAACGATTATCGCTCGACACGCTATTTTGGTTTGATCCGGCATTTTCGGCGACACAGCTGGCTGTTGCTCTACCTGTTCGGTGCGTCACCGGCCATCGACAAGAGCTTTCTCGACAAGCACGCCCTGCCCGGCGGCAAGGTGCCGGAAAAACTCAAGGTGCTCGATGAACAGACGTACTTCGCGCCTTATGCGACCACCCTGCGCATGTCCGACCTGGGCTATCAGAACAAGGTGCAGGCACAGCTCAAGATCTGCTTCAACTCCTTGTCGAATTACGTCAACACCTTGCGCCATGCGATCTCCAGCCCCTGGCCGGATTATGAAAAGCTGGGCGTCAAGGTTACCGACGAGTCGGGCGAGACGCAGTGGCAACAACTCAACGCCAATATCCTGCAGATCGAAAACGAGTACTACAGCGATATTCGCCCCAAGCGCGTGACACGTCACAATGAAACCCCAAGCCAGGCGCTTGAATCGCGTGGCGTGGAGTACATCGAAGTGCGCTGCCTGGACCTCAATCCTTTTGATGCCCTGGGGATTACCGAGACGCAGATGCGCTTCATGGATACCTTCCTGATGTGGTGTCTGCTCAGTGACAGCCCCTGGATCAGCGACGAGGAATGCGACCGTCTGGATGACAACCGGCGCCTGGTGGTGGAGCGCGGCCGTGACCCGGCGTTGCGTCTGCTCAACGATGGCGACGCCTGTTCCATCGCCCAGTGGGGTGGGCAGATCTTTGCTGAAATGGCTGAGGTAAGCCGTTTGCTGGACGCCATGGAAGACGGCTCGCCGCATGCCGAGGCGTTGCAAGCCCTGGCGCCTCTGCTGGAGAACCCGGATCTCACTCCTTCCGGCCGCTTGTTGACTCGCCTGCAGGACAATCAAGAATCGCTGAGCGATGCCATGCTGGCGCTGGCCAAGCAACAGCAGGCGGAATTCATGGCGCAGCCTGCGTCTCAGCGCGCCCGGGAGGCGTTGCTGGAGCAGCTGGTGGAAACCTCTCATCAGCAGCAGCAAGATATCGAGCAAGCCGATACGCAGAGTTTCGATGCGTTTCTTGACGATTATTTCAGCCGGGCTCGCGAATCGCGTGTGTCGAGCTCGCTTGCCTCCGGAGCCGCTTCTTGAATGTCACGACCGTACGTCCGGTAGCGCTGGTGGGCCTGGCATTCTGCGCCCTGATGATGGTCGTCGCACTGAGTCTTGAGCATATCGCCGGGCTGGCGCCGTGTCCGCTGTGCATCTTTCAGCGTGTGGCGGTATTGGCCACGGCAGCGGTACTTGCGGTGGCAGCCGTGCATAACCCCGGCGGGCGGTTGGGCGCGGCGGTATACGGTGTGCTTGGGCTTGTGACTGTGAGTGGTGGTGCATTCATCGCCGGTCGGCATGTATGGCTGCAGACGCTGCCTGCGGATAAAGTTCCCAGCTGTGGGCCCGGGCTGGACTACATGCTGGATATTCTGCCGCTTCAGGACGTGGTGGGAATGGTGCTTTCAGGCTCAGGCGAGTGCGCCGAGATAGATTTCATGCTGTTGGGTCTTTCTCTGCCCGCCTGGACGCTGATCGGTTTTGCCATCCTGGCGCTGGTCCCGCTGAGGCTCCTTTGGCTGGCATGGGCCAAGGACCGCCAAGTTCATTAGTCGGCGGGATTGACAGCGGGAACAGGAACAAGCGAATCTAGCCTCGTATAGAGAGAGCTGGTATCACCAAGGAGAGAATTCCATGCTCGAAGATTGTAAAAATGCCCGGGAACGCTGGGGCGGTGTGCACTCGCTGATCGATCGCTGGCTGGATCAGCGCCACGAGCTACTGGTGAGTTTCGTTGAACTCAATGACGCCTGTGATGCGGAGCTTGAAACGGTCAGCAAGGCGGGGATCGATCATTTCAGTGAAGTGCTGATGGATTACATCAGTGCGGGGCATTTCGAGATCTACCCGCAACTGGCGGAAGAAGCTCGCGCCTTCAATGATGATCAGGCGCTGCTGATTGCCGACAAGCTGCTTGAACGCCTGGAAATGTCCACCGAATTGGTCTTGGCGTTCGATACCGATTACGCCACCGCACTGAGCTGTGAGCATAATCTTTCTCGCCTGCCGGCCTGGCTCGAGCGTCTGGCCAAGGGGTTGAGCGATCGCTTCGTTCTCGAGGATCAGCTGATCGCCCGGATGCACGCCGTGCATAGTCCCAGTGCAGTCGTGGCTTCAGCAGCACCCTAAACGGCCCTTTGGCGATGCCGCCTGCTGCCGAGCACCAGCATGCAGGGGGTCAGCAGCAAGGTAAGGGCGGTGGCAAAGGTCAAGCCGCCGGCAATGGCGCTCGACATCTGCGACCACCACTGAGCCGAAGGGGCATTGAAGCCCAGAGATGGCGCAAACAGATTCACGTTCACGCCCAGCACCATGGGCATTAGACCCAGCACCGTGGTGATGGCGGTCAACAGCACCGGGCGTAAACGTAGGCAACCCGCTTCAAGGGCTGCGGCGCCCGGCTCAAGCCCTGTGCCGCGCAGCTCATTGTAGGTGTCGATCAGTACGATATTGTTGTTGACCACAATGCCCGCCAAGGCAATCACCCCCATGCCGACCATCACGATACCGAAGGCTTGCCCGGTCACAAGCAACCCCATCAAGACGCCGGCGGTGGAAAACACGATCGCCGAGAGCACCAACCCCGCCTGATAGAAACTGTTGAACTGAGTCACCAGGATCAACGCCATCAAGCCGATCGCTACCATGAAGGCGGTTCCCAGAAACTGGGCCGATTCCTGCTGATCTTCCTGTTCGCCGGCGACATTGACCATGACACCCTCTGGCAATGAGGAAAAAGCGGTTTCGGCCAGGGCGCGCAGGCGCTCGTCAGCCTGGTAGCCGGGGGCCAGGTCGGCTTCCAGGGTAATCGTCCGGCGACCGTCGATGCGGTGCAGAGTGCCTACCTTGGGACCCGGCGTGATCTTGACGAAATTGGTGATGGGCACTTGGCCGCGTGGGGTATTGAGGGTCAGACGTTCGAGTTGATTCAAAGAGCGCCACTGCTCAGGCAAGCGAACGCGAATATCCACCTCGTCATTGACCCCCTGGGGGCGATAAGAGGAAACGCGCAAGCCGGTGGTCAATAACTGCACGGCACTGCCAATGGTGGTGACGTCGGTTCCGAAACGAGCCGCCGCCTCACGGTCCACGTTTAGCCGCCACTCCACGCCCGGCAAGCTGCGGTTATCCTGAATATCCTCGAAGCCGCCCAGCTCAGCCATCTGCCGGCGCAGAAGCTCTACCGCATCGGCGATACGTTCCGGTTGAACGGCGCTGACTTCCAGTACGATGGGTTTGCCGCCCCCGGGGCCCATCTCCTGTTCGCGAAACTCCAGAATGATGCCGGGGATATCGCGGCTGCGCTCGGCCATGTCGTTCAGAATCGCTTGAGCCGGGCGCCTTTGATGCCAGTCGATCAACTGAAACTGAAGCACTCCAATAACATCATTACCTAACTGCTCGTTGGGCACCGCAAAGGAGCGGGCATACAGCGCCTGGACTTCGCTCATGCCGGTCAGGCGTCTTTCGACGCGCTGCACGATGGCATCGGTTTCCTCGGCGGAGTAATCACCTCGAGCGCGTACCAGTACCTGGGCGCTCTCCGGTTCCACCGACGGGAAAAAGTCCACCCCGTGGTTGAAACGGGCATAACCGGTGTAGATCAAGGCGATGAGCAGCAAGGTGAACGTCAGGACCCAGCCGGGATGAACAAGCAGTCGGCTTAGCGTGGTTCGGTAGAACCTGCCCAGGGTGGTCGTGCGTTGCTGGTCGGAAGAACCCTTGGTGGGGCGAGCCGTCTTGCGGGTGAAAATACTGCCTAGCGTGGGTAGAAATATCAGGGCCATGGCCAGTGACGCCAGCAGGCAGAGGATTACCGTGGCCGGAAGGTATTTCATGAACTGGCCGACCACCCCGGGCCAGAATAACAGAGGAATGAACACCGCCAGGGTAGTGGCGGTAGAAGCAATTACCGGCCAGCTCATGCGCGCCGAGGCGTTCAGCCAGGCGTCTCGCGGGGATTGATGCTCACGCAGATGACGGTCGGCCAGCTCACTCACCACGATGGCGCCATCGACCAGCATGCCTGCCACCAGAATCAGCGCAAACAACACTACGATATTGAGGGTGAAGCCTAAGGTGCCTATCAGCAGGATGCCGGTCAAGAAGGCGCCGGGAATGGTCAGGCCCACCAACAAGGCGGTACGCCACCCCATGACCGCCACCACCACAATCAACACCAGCACCACGGCGGTAAGCACATTGTTCAAAAGCTCCGAGAGCATGTCTCGAACCGTGGTGGACTCGTCGAGAATGGTGGTGATATGCAGCGACTCCGGAAGCATCTCCTCGGCTTCGGCAAGCCGCTCACGCACAGCGCCGATGGTGGCGATGATATTGGCACCGGCCCGTTTGGAGATCTCCAATACCACCGCCGGTTGGCCATCGATGCGCGCAAAGCCTTGCGGGTCCTTGAAAGTAGGATGAATCCAGGCGACATCGCCGAAAGTGACCACGCGGTCCCCTTCCACCTTGACCGGCATGTTCATGACGTCTTCCAGCGTCTCGATAATCCCGGGAACCTTCAGTGCCAGGCGACCCGCGCCGGTATCCAGGCTGCCCGCGGCCACTAGGCGGTTGTTGCGCGCTACCTGATTGAACAGGGTATCGAAATTCACGTCATAGCTTTCCAGCACCAGGGGGTCGATGACGATTTCCAGAAGCTCGTCGCGGTCACCGCCGATATCCACTTCCAGAACGTCGGCGATGCCTTCGAACTCCTCCTTGAGTCGCCGGGCCAGGGTGATTCGCTGGCGGGTGTCCAGTTGTCCCGAAAGTCCTAGGCTCAGTACCGGAAACTCCGAGACATTGACTTCCATGACGCGAGGTTCATCAGCCTCTGAAGGCAGGGTGGTGCGGGCGATATCGACTTGCTCGCGCACTTCCGAAAGGGCGGCGTCGGGGTCGAAACCCGGGTCGAATTCCAGGGTGATGGAGGCATGGCCTTCGCTGGACTGGGCGCTGAGTTTTCGCAGCCCTTCGATACCGCTGAGTTCCTGCTCCATGGGCCGAACCAGTAGCCGTTCGCCGTCTTCGGGGCTAACGCCTTCAAGCGAGAGCGCCACGTAGACCAACGGTATGGTGACATCGGGGTTGGCTTCCTTGGGAATCACTTGCCAGGACACGATGCCGGCTGCCAATAGCCCGAAAAGCAACAGCAAGGTGGTGCGGGCATGAGATATCGCGGCGTCAATCAGTCGGCGCATGGTTCGCTTCCTGATCTGATTCGGCAGCAACGGATTCCACACGCTCACCGACGTCCACCAGTCCGCCGCCCAGGGTGATCAGTCTCAGTGGGGAAGGCAGGCCGGTTACTCGCGCAGCCTGAGCGTCGGCGCTGACCAGCTCTACCTGGGTCTGTTGCACTCGATTCTGGTTATCCAGGTGCTTGACCGCCAGCTGGCCTTCCTCGTCCAGCACCAGCAAGGCAGGTGAAATGACGTGCACTTGCCGGGCGGCAAGGGTGATGGTGAGTTCAGCGCTGGCGCCGGCCAGGCGCAAGCCCTGGGGGTTGTCGATTTCGGCTTCCACCTGAAAGCTGCGCGTGGCCTCGTCGGCTCGGCTAGCCACATAGGTCAATTCACCGGAAAGATGCCTGCCGTCGAGCAGGCGGACATCGACCGCGAGTCCCGGGCTGATCTCGTGGGCGCGCTGTTGAGCCACCCAGCCGCTGGCCAGCAGGGTGCGGTCATCGATCAATCGTCCCCAACTTTCCCCGACCTGGAGCAGGTCGCCAAGCTCCACGCTCAGCTGGTCAAGAACGCCATCGAAGGGGGCGGTGGGGCGGGTGTCGGTATATTGACGTTGTAGCTCGGCTATATCGGCCAGGCTGCGAGTAACGGCGCTACGCAAGCGCAGCAGGTCAGGCTGGGAAATCAGTTGTCGTTGACGCAGACTTTCGGCCCCGGAAAGCTCGGCTTGCGCCAGGGCCAGCTCGTCGCGGGCCTGGGCCAGGCGTTCGGGCAATGCTTGGCTATCGAGTATCAACAAGGTGTCGCCGGCGGTGATCTTGTCTCCTTGGGCAACGGGCAGCTCCATGACCTGACCGGCCTGGTTGACTCGTAGCGTGACGTTGCGATGGGCCTCGAGTTGACCTTGGACACTTAGCGTTGGCAGATACTCGCTACTGGTACGCTCACTGACTTCCACACCAGGCGGTTCGATAGTGGCTGATGTCGTCGCTGGAGCTTCGCTTTGAAAATATTGAAAGTCACCCAGTGCCAGCCACACCAGCAACCCGAGGGTAATCAGTATGGCCAGAAGATACGAGAAAGGAGGTCGCCGCCGTAGCATGAAATTCGTCCGTGTGTTTCAAGGCTCTGAGCTACACTTTATCAATTTTTCGCGGAATACCCCATCTAAGCCACCGCATTAGGCGGGGATGGATAGCGTGTCGTGCGCAGCACGACTCGGGTTGTGGTTGATAAAACTTGTATATTTTACCATGCTTATCGTAGCGTTTCACGAAGGGTTCTCGAATGGCTTACGGTCACGGAAACAGCGACTCGGAAAAGCGGATGGTGTCGCTTGGTGTCGGTCAATTGACCGATGCCAAGTTCCATGCGCTGGTTCAGTTGCGTGATCAGTACCTGGCGGCCGCCAATGCCATGATGGCTGCGGTGTTTGTCAGCGAGCCCTTGGCGGGCGTGCCGGACAAGAAGACACTCGATCAAGCGCTGCTGGCCATCCAGAAAGACCGCCAGGGGCTGAACAAGGCCTATGTCGAAAAGGCCCGAATGGCGGTCAAGGATCATGCCCATGAGGTGCATGGGCGTTATTTGAAACGCCTAGTGGGAAAGCTTCGCCACTGTGCCGATGAAATCGAAGGTTATCCGGGCAGCGGGCGGCGCTACTACCACCTTGACGAACCCCTTCAAGACACGATCAGTCATGCCGAATTAAAGGCCCTGCAGGCCAAGGCGGATGGCTGGGAGGCGGCGCTGACCCTATACCGCCAAGTGGTGATTGACGGATCCAGCGGCGGGCTGTCTGAGGCCCAGGTTGCGGTGATCCGCCATCTCCATGAAACCGTTCAGTCGCGCTATCGCCCGCCGGTGTATGGCAAGGATGAGACCTTTACCTGCCATCTGCATCTGGACTATCGCGTGGTGCGTGGCCTGAAAGAAGGCAAGGTGCTGGACCCGCTGAACAAAGCGGCGGCCTGGCTGCTGCACGATCCAGCAAACCGCTGCTATCAGCACTTTCTTGAGGTGTCTCATCCCACCCCGCGGCAGCCGCCGATCCGCATTCCTATCCACTTGAGCGAAAAACGTTTGCGGCGCCTAGGCATTGATGGATTAGAGACCGCCTTCAAGAGTTTCGTTCTAGAAATCAGTACAACCGACCTGGCCGTCAAGGGCGTGGTGGAAAAGGTGCGCCCCGCGTACACCGCCGCCCAGACAACAGCCAATGCCTCTCCTGCCAAACTGGGGGACGACGACTTCATTGCCCTGGCCAAGGCACTCAATGAATGTGATGCCCTCGTGGGGCGTGATTTCGGCTACGCCAACACTATTGCCCTGACGGTACTGAAACGCGAGCGCGAACTGAGTGCTGATGACCTTCGTGAACTGATGGTGATTCGCCACCTTCCGCAGGCCCGCGCCAAGGCGGCGATGAAAGCATGGTTTTCCTCGCGGGAAGGCCGGGATATCGAGGTGGTCACCCAGCAATGCTATTCGGGGCGTAACTTCCTGAAGGCGATTCATGAACATTGCGCGTACCTCGACCGCCTGAGCAGTCAGATTGACCGCCTTTACAATAAAATCCATGCCCTTCGAGACATCATCGCCGGCTATCTCGGGCTGGATAAAACCCAACGCCTTCCTCAAAAGAAGGCGGGCATCCAGCAAGGCTTCGTTAAATCCCTGCACCAGCGCTTCTTTCATCTGCTGGACAAGGTTACCCACCTCAAGGGCAAACGCCGCCAGCGCTATCGCCGCATTGCCGGCCTCAAGAAAAGCTGGTTTGGCTACCTGACCAACCAAGAAATCGCGCTCGCCAAGGAGCATAACGCCGCCATGATTCGTGAAGACCTCACGGTCATGGCGGTTGAGAAAACCGCGCCCGACTACAAGGGGCGGCGCTTCAACAAGATGATCAACAACGGGTCGAAGGGGCAATACATTCGCCGCGCATCGGACAAGCTGCTCTGGAATGGTATTCCGGAGCTGGCAATGCCCACCCCCTACACCTCCCAGGCCTGTCTCTACCACCAGCAGCTTGGGAAACGGCAGGGCGAACGCTTCACCTGCCCCCGTTGTGAAAAATCCCGGCATTCAGACCTGAATGCCGCCATGAATATTGCCGGGATGCTGCTCACGCAGTGGCCTGGCAATAGTGAGAAACGATCTTCTTTTGGCAAGGCTATCTCGTCCGAGAACCTTGTTTATGAGAAGCCACTTCCAACTGCGTAGCAGTTGGTGGTGGTCGTTCACTCGAGCTACTTATATTTGATCTACAATTTGTGCTGCAAGGGCACACGCTATCACAAAGAAAGGCGTTTACATGCGTGAAGATACCGATCTAGTGCCGGTGGATACAGCGGTAGCGCCGGTACTAGCCTCAGGTCTGATTGAGTTTTATCCACGGTGAGAATACCATCTTGGCGTCTTGAGTCCGCGCCAGCGATTGCGATAAGCCTTGCTATACGCCATCCCCGGCAGTCATTCTCAGGCGAACCAACCAAGGAGCAACGATGAAAGATCCCGTACGTATTGCGATTACCGGCGGTGCCGGCCAGATTAGTTATTCTCTCATTTTCCGCATCGCCGCCGGCGATATGCTGGGACCTGATCAGCCAGTCATTCTGCAGTTGCTGGAAATCACGCCGGCCATGGATGCTCTGAACGGCGTGGTGATGGAAGTCAACGACTGCGCTTTCCCGCTGGTTCAGGACATCGTTGCCACCGACGATCCGAATGTAGCGTTCAAGGATGCCGATTTCGCTCTGCTGGTCGGCGCGCGTCCGCGTGGTCCGGGCATGGAGCGTAAAGACCTCCTGGAAGCCAATGCCGCGATCTTCTCCGTGCAGGGTAAGGCGCTCAACGACCACGCCAGCCGCGACGTTCGCGTGCTGGTGGTGGGCAACCCGGCCAACACCAACGCCCTGATTGCCTCGTGCAACGCGCCGGACCTCAGCCCGCGTCAGTTCACTGCCATGACCCGCCTGGATCATAACCGTGCCCTGACCCAGCTGGCGCAGAAGACCAACAAGCGCGTCACCGATATCGACGGCATGATCATCTGGGGCAACCACAGTGCTACCCAGTATCCGGATCTGGCCCAGTGCAGCGTCGATGGTAAAGCCGCTTTCGATCTGGTCGAGCGCGACTGGTACGAGAACGATTTCATCCCCACCGTGCAACAGCGCGGTGCGGCGATCATCAAGGCGCGCGGTGCCTCTTCCGCGGCTTCTGCAGCCTCTTCCGCCATCGACCACATGCACGACTGGGCGTTGGGTTGTGAAGGCATCGTCAGCATGGCGATTCCGTCCGACGGAAGCTACGGTATCGAGGAAGGCATCATCTATTCCTACCCGGTACGCTGCAAGAGCGGCGATTATGAAATCGTTCAGGGCTATGAGCTCGACGAATTCAGCAAGGCCAAGATGAAAGCGACCGAAGAAGAACTGCGCGGTGAGCGTGCGGCCGTCGAACACCTGCTCGGCTGAGCATCGGTTTAACCGCTGAGTTGTTAAGACTAGGCTGGTAAATCGAAAACGCCCCGGCGACACATTGAGTCGCCGGGGCGTTTTTTTGTCAGTTGACCGTCACTTCAGTCGCGCAGACTCATGATGCGCCACTGACGTTCTTCCGCCACGCGGCGCAGGATGGGGTCGGGGTCGACAGCGATAGGGTGTTCAATTTTTTCCAGCAGGGGCAAGTCGTTATGTGAATCGCTGTAGAACCAGGCATCTTCGAGGGTAATGTCCTGGCTTTCCAGCCATTGCTCAAGCCGTTTGACCTTGCCTTCCCGATAGCTGGGGATGCCTGTCACACCGCCGGTATAGCGCCCTTCATGAACTTCCGGTTCCACCGCGATAAGGTGGTCCACGCCCAGGCGTTCGGCAATCGGACCGGTGATGAAACGATTGGTGGCGGTAATGATCAACAGCACGTCGCCACGGGTGCGGTGGCGGGCCAGAAGCTCTTCCCCCTTGAGCAGAATATGCGGTTCGATCTTGGCCGCCATGAACTGCTGATGCCAGGCGACAAGCTGCTCGGGAGAATTTTCAGCCAGGGGTTTCAGGGCAACTTCCAGGAATGCCTTGATGTCCAGGGTGCCGGCGTTGTAGTCGGCCATGAAGCGTTCGTTGGCTTCGCTGTAACTTTTTGGATCGACGGCGCCCTGTTCGAGCAAAAATTCACCCCAGGCGTGATCGCTGTCGATGGATAGCAGCGTATTGTCCAGATCGAAAATGGCCAGACTCACGGCGCTCCCCCTAAGTGTAGTTTGTGTTGGGTGGTGTAACGGGGGCGGATTATCGCAGAGTCGCGGGGCTATTCCCACTGATCGTGTCCCGACCAAAGGACAAGGCAGCGAGGATCGAAATGCGCCGAAGAACTGACGCGACGTAAAACGCAAAGCGTGATTGAAAGCGGTTTGTATTGATGGGGTTGATCGCCTTGTGGAAAAATGGGGGCAATTGAAAATTTAATAAGGTGATGTCCGTGATCGACGCTGACGGCTTTCGCCCCAATGTTGGCATTATCCTTGCCAATAGCCAGGGGCAACTGCTTTGGGCGCGTCGGGTAGGACAGAATGCGTGGCAGTTTCCTCAGGGAGGCATCAATGCGAACGAGACATCGCGAGAGGCGCTTTTTCGTGAACTTCATGAAGAAGTTGGCCTGACCGCCGATGATGTCGAAATAATCGCTTGTACCCGGGGGTGGCTGCGCTACCGCCTGCCACGACGCATGATTCGTACCCAGTCCCGGCCGATTTGCATCGGCCAGAAACAGAAATGGTACCTACTCAGGATTCGCTGCCAGGAAAGCAGAATCTGCATGAGCGCCTCTCCCAAGCCGGAGTTCGATGGTTGGCGCTGGGTCAGTTACTGGTATCCACTGGGCCAGGTGGTGCCTTTCAAGCGGGAGGTGTATCGCCGGGCGCTGCGTGAGTTGTTACCGCGAGTTCAGTACCTGGCTCAGGGGGATGAGTGATAAGGTTGTCGTTTTACTTACCCCTTGCCCAAGCGCGGGCACTTTCTGCCAAGGAATTTCTCAGCGAGGCTAATAATGAAGACTAAGATGTCAATGCTGGAGGTTCTGCGTCGAATAATTCAGGAAGTCAACGGAGCCCGCAATCTGGATGCCGCTTTGTCGACCATGGTGCGGCGTATTCGCAAGGCGATGAAAACCGATGTCTGTTCGTTTTATCTCTACGACAAGGAAATGGAAACCCTGGTATTGATGGAAACCATCGGCTTGCGTACCCAGGCGGTCGGCCGAGTCGTCTTGCCGGTGGGAGAAGGACTGGTGGGGCTGGTTGCCAAACGCAGTGAGCCTCTCAACCTGGAAGATGCGCGAATCCATCCTCAGTTTCGCTATTTTGAAGCGACCGGCGAAGAACGTTATTCCAGTTTTCTCGGGGTGCCGATCATTCATCAACGCCGCATGCTGGGTGTGCTCGTGGTGCAGCAGGCTGAAAAGCGCAGCTACGACGATGAAGATGAGGCTTTTCTGGTCACCATGGCGGCCCAGTTGGCCGGGGTATTGGCGCATGCGTTGGCCACCGGCAACTTGTCGCGCCCATTGCTGGCCGGGGGGCAGGCGATGTTTTCCGGCGTGGCCGCCTCGCCGGGCATGGCGATGGGCGAAGCAGTGGTCATCGCGCCGCCGGCGGATCTCAATAGCGTGCCGGATCTGGTGCCCAGGGATCAGGAATACGAGATTACCCGCCTCAAGGAGGCCATAGGCCGCACCCGCGCCGAGATTCGCGCGGCGGGGGAGCGTCTGGCCAGCCGGATATCGGCCCAGGAGCTGGCGCTTTTCGATGTCTATCAACAGATGCTGGGGGAAGCGGCGCTTTCCGAAGAAGTGGAAAAGCGTATCCGTGAAGGGCAGTGGGCACCGGGGGCGCTTGCCGACGTGGTGCGCCGGCATGTTCAGTATCTGGAGCGCGTCGACGATAACTACCTGCGTGAACGCGCGGCGGATATTCGCGACCTGGGTCGCCGAGTACTGGCGCATTTGCAGGAAGATACGCCTTCCACGCCCGAGGTCTACCCGGATGAAACCATCCTGGTGGGCGATGAAATAAGTGTCGCCATGCTGGGAGAGGTGCCGCGTGAAAAACTGCGTGGGCTAGTCTCGGTACGCGGCTCAAGCACCTCGCATGTCGCCATTGTGGCGCGGGCCATGGGCATTCCCACCGTGCTGGGCATGGTTGACTTGCCGCTGCATCGGTTGTCCGGTGCTCCGGTGGTGCTGGATGGTCACCGGGGACGATTGTTCGTGCGCCCCGCGGCGGAACTTCAGGCGCGTTACCAGACGCTTATCGCCGAAGAGCTGGCCTTGGGCGAGCTGCTTGAGCATGAGCAGGACCTGCCCAGCGAAACCCCCGATCATTACAATATGCCATTGATGGTCAACACCGGTTTGGCGGTAGAGGCCTCCAACCTGCTCAAGCGGCGTATCAGTGGGGTGGGGCTGTATCGTACCGAAGTCCCGTTCATGATCACCGAGCGTTTTCCAGGCGAGAAGGAGCAGACCCGCCTGTATCGCGACCAATTGGAAAGTTTCTCGCCGCTACCGGTGGTCATGCGCACCCTGGATATAGGCGGTGACAAGGACTTGCCTTATTTCCCTATCGATGAAGCCAATTCCTTTCTGGGCTGGCGTGGAATGCGGGTGACGTTGGACCATCCGGAAGTGCTGATGGTGCAGCTGCGGGCCATGCTCAAGGCCTCACATGAGTTGGACAACCTGTACGTGCTATTCCCCATGATCACCAACGTGGAAGAGGTCGATGAGGCGCTGCGCCTGCTCGACCGTGCCATCGTGGAGCTCAAGGAGGAAGGTGCCGAAGTCAAGCGGCCCAAGGTGGGGGTAATGATTGAAGTGCCTGCCACCATCTACCAGATGGATGCCTTGGCCGAACGGGTGGATTTCTTCTCGGTAGGCAGCAACGACCTGACACAGTATCTCCTGGCGGTGGATCGTAACAATCCGCGGGTATCGGATCTTTACGATGCCTTGCACCCTGCGGTGCTGGCGGCATTGGATGAGGTGGCCCGCGACGCCAAACGCCTGGAGCGACCGGTTTCATTGTGCGGCGAGCTGGCCGGTGATCCTGCCGGGGCCTTGCTGCTGATGGCGATGGGCTTTACCAGCCTGTCAATGAACGCGCCGAGTCTGCCCAAGGTGCGGGCCGCCATTCGTCGAGTGCCATGGACGGATGCCAGGAAGTTGCTGGGTGAAGTATTGGCGTTAGCGACCCCGACGGAGGTGCATCGTCATCTGGAAGCCAGGATGGATGAGTGGCAGCTTTCGCACCTGATGCCACCCCGGGATTAAGCGTAAATGGGCACCTGCAGCCGTATTTCTCCGAGGTGCGTGCCCGAGGGTCCGAAGCTTTCCTCGGTAATGGTGATGTGCTTTCCGGCATGCAGGCTCAACCAGGTGGTGGCACGGGTGCCGTAGGCTTCCCCGAGAATGAATGCCGCGGAAAGTCGCTGTTCCAGAGCGAGTTCTATGCCGGTATCGGGCAGGCGTTCAAGCGGGGCGGTTCGGGTATCCTGAATGGCCTGCTTGACAGGGTTCGGCCAATCGCCTTGCAGGTCTTTGCTCAAGCTTTCTCGCAGACGTTGGCAAACATGGGTGAGCTTGGGCCAGGGCGTATCCAGGTCGGCATTGGATAATCCGTGAACGCCGGGCGCTACCCTCTCGAGACGTGTACTCTGGCGCCCTCGGTGCAAATGCCACAAGGCATGCTGGTCGCCCACCAGCAAGTTGAATCCGGCATAGCGCTGGGCGCCGTTTTCAGCCAATGCCTGTAACCAGACGGATGGATCCTTGCATTCCAGCGCCTGGCGAACCAGGGCGCCACGGCTAGGCGCCGCCAGGGGTGTGGCCATGAGTGGGTCGCGTACATTGGTCAAGGCCGCGACGCGTCCTTGCCGGTTGACCGCCAGCCAGGTACCGCCGGCTTCAAGGTCGCGCCCGCCGACAATATGCGGCGCATCGGGCCAGTTTGCCAGTGCCGCCGCCGGGCGTGCATGGAATTCGTCACGGTTGGCGATCAATCTCAGGGGCAGTGCACTATCCGGTTGCCAGGCAAAGGCGATCAAACACATGGCAGGCTCTCTTGTGATGAAATACAGCGTCGGCCCAAGGGTACAATCAAGCGGGCCGGGGCGTATATATGACAAGCATTTCCAGGCCACGTACACTCCACACCGGGAGCGCCAGGCGTTAAGCCTGTTTCTGCGTGCCGACAGGAAGGCGACGATACAATGGCTCAGCATGATAAGGAAACGTATTTCTGGAGCCTGCTGATATGGCCGCTTCTCTGGCCGTTATTGGTGGCGCAGTTGTTGCTCGTGCTGCTGTGCCTGATCGTGGGTCTGGTGGTGTGGGGAATGATGCCGACTTATGTTACCTGGAGTGCGACGGGCTGGTTGATGCTGACGCTCTTGCTCGGTAGCAGCTTGAATGTCGCTGTGTTTCTCATGCTGGTAAAGTCGCGTCTCAAACATTACGAAAACCAGTGGAATCAGCAGCTTGACGACCTTGAGCGGTGCTCCGGCGAAGTGCAGGAATGTAGCGGTTCGGCGGCTTTGCCATCCCCGCCCAGCCGAGGTGCCGACAGCGGGTCGTCCCCACTGGATCGACTATCGCGCTTGACGGACAACCTGGGAGCACTTGCACGCTGCGGTGCTTGTATCGGTTCGCAGGGTGCGTTGCAGGGGATCCCGCAAAGTCAACGGGAACACTCATTGCTGGAAAGCTTGCAGCAGCAGCAACAGCAACAGCAACTGACGCAGTTACTCCTGGGACGTGACCGAGCCCGCGAAGAATCCCGATTGAAATCCAGTTACCTGGCATTGGTTCAACGTGAAATTGATCGGTTAATGGATTATCTCAATGGCTTGATGGTGGAAGGCAGTGAGACAGCGTGGCGTAACGATATCGGAGATATGCGCGAACAGTTGGCGGATATTCGTGTGCTACTTTCCAACCTCCAGGACTCCAGTCCGCAAGGCGCTGACCCAGCTGCTGAGAAGGTGCCTGAACTGGAAGATGAGCAGCGTGTTGATGAGCGTGCGTCGCTGACGGCTTCGCGCTTGAAAATCCTGGTGGTGGATGATGGCCCCGTGAACCTTATGCTGGCGTGCCAGATGCTGGAAAGCCAGGGATTTGATGTGGAAGGTGTCAGCAGCGGCCAACAGGCACTGAAGCGTCACGAACAGCGGTATTTTGATCTGGTGTTCATGGATATCTTCATGCCCGGCCTGGATGGCATGCAGACCAGCCGATTATGGCGTGAGCAGGAGCAGGAGCAGGAGCAGGTTGCACTTGGAGAAAGTGAGCTTGAAGAAGCGAGATCCAGTGTGCTTATCGCCTTGACCGCCAATGCCGACCAGGCGGGGCGCGAACAGTGCCGTCAGGCCGGCTTGGATGATTTCTTGACCAAGCCTTATCAGCCTGATGCCTTGCTTGACGTCATTCGTCGATGGTTTCCCGCCGTTATCGAGGAGAAGAAAGTTATCAAGGAGAAACAACCGTGAGTCAGCCTTTATGAGCAGCTTGGTAACCTTGGTGGGCTATTTGGGGCTGGGTGCTGCGGCCGGTACCTTGGCTGGGCTTTTCGGTGTGGGGGGTGGGTTGATCATCGTGCCCGCTCTGGTATTTGCCTTCACGTTGCAAGGAGTGGCACCGGAAATCATCATGCATCTGGCGGTGGGCACTTCGCTTGCTACCATCGTGGTGACGGCCACTTCCTCGACCTGGGGGCATTTTCGCAAGGGGAGTCTTTACCGGCCCTGGTTTCTGGCATTGTTGCCGGGGTTGATGCTCGGGGCGGTGGGCGGTGTTTTTGTCGCCGATACGTTATCCAGCACCGTATTGGGCACCCTGTTCGGGGTGTTTGTACTGCTGGTGGCCGTAAAGATGGCCTTGGGGTTGGCGCCCAAACCCGGCAGCATGGCGCCGGGTAAGCTTGGCATGGGGATTGCCGGCGGGGTGATTGGAGGTATTTCCGCTTTGTTCGGCATCGGTGGCGGTACTCTGGCCGTGCCCTGGCTATCGCGTTGTGGCGCGACCATGACCCAGGCGGTGGGTACGTCAGCGGCTTGTGGGCTACCCATCGCTCTGTTCGGGGCGCTGACCTTCATTGTGGTCGGCTGGGACCACCCGTTGCTCCCTGATTGGGCCAGCGGTTTTGTCATGTGGCCGGCTTTTTTGGGTATCGTCATTGCCAGCGTACCTTTCGCTCACCTAGGCGTGAAGCTGGCCCATGTATTACCGGCGCGCGTATTGCGCTTGGCCTTTGCCGGATTATTGGCAATCGTGGGGATACGTTTTCTATTGACGTAAGCCCATCGTAGGGGCACTCATTCACAGTCCTTAAAATCAGACAGACTTTTAAGACAGACCTTAGAGAGAACCGATGCTGACATACCCCGATATCGATCCGGTCGCCATTGCCATAGGGCCTATCCAGGTACATTGGTATGGCCTGATGTACGTCATCGGCTTCGTCGCCGCCTGGTGGTTAGGCTGTCGCCGCGCCCCGCGTATCGGCTTGAACAAGGATGACGTGGGCGACTTGCTGTTCTACTGCGCGATTGGCGTGGTGGCTGGAGGCCGGTTGGGTTATGCCATCTTTTATGGGCTGGAACAGTGGGTTGCCGACCCGTTATGGGTATTTCGGGTGTGGGATGGTGGCATGAGCTTTCACGGCGGCCTGATCGGGGTCGTTGTGGCGACGATATTCTTTGCCCGTAAGAAAAAACTGGCTCTTTTCACGCTGGGTGATTTCATCGCACCGCTGGTTCCCATCGGTTTGGGTGCAGGGCGTATCGGTAATTTCATCAATCACGAGCTTCCCGGACGGGTCACCAACCTGCCATGGGGCATGCCGTTTCCGGGGATGGGGCCGGAGCCACGCCATCCCACGGCATTGTATGAGGCGCTGCTCGAAGGTGCCGTCTTGTTTGCTGTTCTATGGTGGGTATCAAGCAAGCCACGTGCCCGTGGGCTGGTTTCCGGTTTGTTCCTGCTGCTTTACGGCCTGTTCCGTTTTGCCGTTGAGTTTGTGCGCTTGCCGGACCCGCATATCGGTTTCATCGCTTTCGGCTGGGTAACCATGGGTATGCTGCTTTCACTGCCCATGATCGTGCTCGGTGGGTTTTTGGTTGCGTGGTCACGCAGCCAGCCGGTGGATGGAACAAAGCGCTCGGCGTGAATAACCGTTTTACATTCAATTAGTTAATTTAACGCTGGATACACCGTGACTGCTGAAAAATTGCCTGCTATTGAGCAACCTTATCTGGACTTGATGCGCACTGTGCTGGAAAACGGCGTAGAGCGTCGTGACCGTACCGGGGTAGGAACGCGTTCCATCTTCGGCCATCAAATGCG
Source organism: Vreelandella rituensis (assembly GCF_003336665.1). Taxonomy (GTDB): domain Bacteria; phylum Pseudomonadota; class Gammaproteobacteria; order Pseudomonadales; family Halomonadaceae; genus Vreelandella; species Vreelandella rituensis. The sequence goes on from NZ_QPIJ01000015.1 coordinate 69,305, forward strand.
TTTCGATCTTTCGCGTGGCTTTCCTCTGGTGACCACCAAGAAATTGCATCTGCGCTCTATTATCCATGAGCTTTTATGGTTTTTGCGTGGCGATACCAATATTGCCTACCTCAAGGAAAACGGGGTGCGTATCTGGGACGAATGGGCCGATGAAAACGGGGATCTCGGGCCGGTTTATGGTTACCAGTGGCGCAGTTGGCCTGACCCGCAGGGCGGTCACGTGGACCAGATCAGCAAGGTGCTCGAGCAGATTCGCACCAATCCGCAGTCCCGTCGTCTGATCGTCTCCGCCTGGAACCCGGCACAGGTGGATGAAATGCAGCTGCCGCCGTGCCATTGTCTGTTCCAGTTCTATGTGGCCGAGGGCAAGCTTTCCTGCCAGCTGTATCAGCGTAGCGCGGATATCTTTCTGGGCGTGCCGTTCAATATCGCAAGCTACGCGCTGCTATTGAGCATGGTGGCCCAGGTAGTCGGGCTTGAACCGGGGGAGTTCGTCCATACGCTGGGCGATGCCCACCTGTACATGAATCATCTGGAGCAAGCGCGGGAACAACTGACGCGTTCGCCGAAAGCCGCTCCTCGCCTGGTACTCAATTCTGAGATCAAGGATCTTTTTGCCTTTGGTTTCGATGATATTTCCATCGAAGACTATGAGTTTCACCCGCCTATCAAGGCCGAGGTTGCCGTATGACTGTTTCAGAAACCCTGGTGCCGGTCGCCATGATTGTCGCCATGTCCAGGAATCGTGTCATCGGCGTGGAAGGGAAGCTGCCCTGGTATTTGCCGGAAGATCTCAAGTTTTTCAAGCGTATCACCCAGGCCAAACCATTGGTGATGGGCAGGAAAACCTTTACTTCCATTGGTAGGGCGCTGCCCAATCGACTCAATATCGTAGTGACACGCGATACGTCATTTGCTCACGCTGGCGTACGGGTATGCCATGACCTGGAGCCCGCCTTGGCGCTGGCCGATCAGCAAGCCACAATTGATGCGGCGGAAGAAATCATGGTGATGGGCGGCGGCGAGATCTACGCCCAGGCGCTACCCTTTGCTCAGAGGCTGTATGTCACCGAGGTTGACGTGGAAGTGGAAGGCGATGCCTATTTCCCTGAGATTGACCCAGTAACGTGGCAAGAAACTCAGCGAGTCGCGGGGAGCCCTGCCAAGGGGCAGCCTGATTATGATTTTGTGATTTACCAGCGCCGGCAGCCGAGCCAATAGGCAATGCCAAGGAGACATCGAGTATGACTCAATCCGTGCTGCAGTTACTGGAACATTTGGAGCGCCGTCTGGACATGGCTAACGTGGAATTACAAACGTTACGTGAAGAAAATGCACGGCTCAAGGCGCAACTTCGTAACCTGGCGGAACCACCAGCGCCGGTAACATCCGAACCGGCATTGCCAGAGCCGCAACCCCAGCCAGCGGTTACTTCCTCGACAGTTCAAGTTGAAGTGCAGCCGTCATCGCAGCAGCCGGCAGAAGAGAACGTTTCAGCGGCGCAAGCGCCACCTTCCCCTCAGGCATTGTTGAATCAATGGTACGAGCGTTATCCAAAGACGTTTTTCAAAGGCCACACTCAGCCGTTGAAAGTGGGCATTCACGAAGATTTGGCAGCCAAGGAGCCGTGGTCGAACAAGCTGATACGCCGAGCTCTGGCCAGTTACGTCAATCTGCCGCGCTACCTCAAGGCGATGCGCGAAGGTTCCACACGTATCGATTTGGAAGGCAGACCTGCAGGTGTAGTGGATAAAGATGCCGCCCAGCACGCCGCGGAAAAACGTACCCCCGCTTCAAAACAGAGGTCAAACGCGCCCCGTATGGCCAAGCAGGGTGCGCCTGCGGTTGACAAGAAAACCAGCGGCCAGCCGGGTGTGGTCAAGGATAAAGAGGCAGTCAGTAGGGATAAACGTAGCAAAGCCGCTACTCATTCTGACAAACCCCAAACTGTTCATCACGCCAGCAAACCGAGCGCTGCACCGAAATACGAAACCATGGAAAGCAAGCTCGCTGCGTTGCGGCAGAAATATGAAGGCAGCTGAGACTACCATGCTGACGTTTGGTTCCGGCGCCGCCGGATGAATAATTGGAAAACAGTGTTTTTTTCTATTGCGCTCGTTGGAATCCCGGTATAGAGTTTGCCCTGCGAGCATTGGAATATAAAAAGGCTGAGCTGAGGACATGCCACATACTGTCGGGAAAAACCCCACGGATGGCTAAAAGAGCATGCCCAGCGAGCCGGCTGTATCGGCGCATATCGCGCCCTACAGAAAACGATCGAAACAGTAAGCTAGTTAAAGGAATTTTAAACATGAAAAAGACACTCTTAGCGACTGCTATCGCCGGCGCTGCCGTAATGGCTGCCTCTGGTGCCCAAGCTGCTACCGTCTATAATGAAGACGGCACCAAGCTGGACCTGTACGGCAATATCCAGATTGCTTACTTAAACCAAACTCAAGCCGATGGTTCTGATGAAGACGAACTGAAAGATAATGGCTCTACCATCGGTTTCGCCGGCGAGCACATGATCACTCGTGATCTCTCTGGCTACTTCAAGGCGGAATTCGAGCACGACGCTGACGAAGCCAAGACAGCTGGCGGTTTGAACACTGGTGACCAGGCCTACATCGGTCTGAAGGGCAACTTCGGTGATGTGCGTCTGGGTTCCTGGGATCCGCTGATCGACGACTGGATTCAAGATCCGATTACTAACAACGAAGCCTTCGATGTCACTGATACCAACAGCCGTATTGTGGGCATCGAAAACACACGTGAAGGTGACAAACTTACTTTCACCTCTGCGTCCTTGAACGGTCTACAGTTTGCTGTGGGAACCCAGTTTGAGGGCGATGCCGAATCCGATGGTTCTGCAGTCGTTAACCCCCCTGTTGGTGGTTCACTAAGCGTTAGCCAGGATAGCGGCAGCAATGCCTCCTTCTTCGGTGGTGTGAAGTATACCGCTGGTGCCTTCTCGGTCGCCGCTGTCGTCGATGACCTGGGCAACAACGACGGTACCTTCACCGGCACCGATGCCGATGGCAACACAATCGGCGGCGACTTCGATGCAGGCGTCCAATATGGTATCACCGGCCAGTACACCGTTGATACCTTGCGTGTCGCTCTGAAACTCGAGCGCTTCGAGTCTGATAATGACTACGTTGCCGACACCAACTACTACGGCCTTGGTGCACGTTACGGCTATGGCGTGGGCGACATCTACGGTGCCTACCAGTATGTTGACGTGGGTGGTGGCAACTTCGTCGATACCGCCCAAGACGCTGCTTTCAGTGGCGACTGGCCGAACGAGCGTGAAGACGAAAGCTACAACGAAATCGTTCTGGGTGCTACCTACAACATTTCTGACTCTATGTACACCTTCATCGAAGGCGCTATGTACGACCGTACAAACGACGAAGACGACGGCGTAGCGGTTGGTGCTGTCTACTTGTTCTAAACCTTTTATCGAGACGTGGGGGTTCCCAGTCTCCTAGGGTTTGATACATGAAGCCGATCCCTTAGGGGGTCGGCTTTTTCATATGTTGGTACAAATGGAGTGTGGCTATATGAATAAGGTGACATTGACTGCCAGCCTGTTGGCTCTTGGGATCGGGGTTGCGGGCACTCCAGCAGTCGCTAGTGATATGCAGGAGCGTTTTCGTGAAGAAGGTAGGCAGCTTGATTTAACCGGTTTCCTGCAGTCGGATACGGATGCGCGCAGCCGTAGCTTTCTGTATGGCAGTGTGCAAGAACACGACTTTACCGTTACGGAGACTGGAACTTACCGCTTTGAGAGTCGAGTGCCGGCAGGAGAGTCGGAAGACTATCGTGTTGACGCGGTATTGCTCGACGAGCAGGGACAACGTTTAGCCGGCGGGGAGGCTCTCGGTGAAAACGGAGGTCTGTCGCTGGAAGAGCGCTTGGCACCGGGTGATTACGTGCTGCAAGTGCAAGGCCAGAAATTCGGTACCGTCAGCCGCGGTGGTAACAGCTTCTATGTCACGGTATCCGGCGTCGATGTGGAAGATGGGGTGTCTCGCGGTGATGGAATTGCCTTTACCGGTAACAGTCGTGAAGGCGGGCGCAGTGCGTTTGTGCGCCGCTCTGACGCTGTAGTTGCGGTGGCGGCTCCAAAAGCCAGTCAATCAACGCAAGTGCCAGAAACTCAGGCATCGTTAAATCAAGAAGCGCCAACCAATGTAGAAGCTGCTGAACCTACCGAATCACAAAAGCCGGACCAAGCCAAAGGCTTTGAACAAATCGTGGCTGATGTGAAGATTCGTGCAAGTGAAGAGGTGCTTACCTTTGAAGTGCTGGAAGCCGGTACTGTTGCAATCTCAACCTCCACATACCCTAGCGGCTATGAAGATACCTACCGTATCGAGTTGGACGTTCTGGATGAATCAGGCAATGTCGTCGCAGAAGGCGCGGGAGAAGGCTTCGATGGCGATGTCGACCTTCAGACCAAGTTGTCGCCGGGGCGTTATCAGATCCGTGTGAAGGGTCAAAAGTTCGGCTCCGCACATTCAGGGGTCAACAACTACGAACTGAAAGTCGAACAACTAGATCGGCAATAGGTCTGATTCATGAAAACCGGTGCTGTGAAGTGAATTGAAGGCGGAGTTTCCTCCGCCTCAACGTCACGAGAATGAACGGGTAGCCGATTAACGTCCTCAATCCTTCTTGAGATGCTGAAGGGGCATTTCCAGGTGCTGCGGGCGCTGAAGAATGTTGAGCAGCACGATAGCGCGCTCTTCTCCCTTGGTACGGGTAAAGATGGCTTCGAGTTCCTTGAAGGGACCTTGAGTGATCCGGACCTTTTCGCCCGCCATGAAATAAGTATGGGGCGTCTCATCCTCGGCTGTGGCGTGAGATTTAAGGGTTTCCACAAGATCGTCTTTCACAGGCACGGGGGTGTCTGCAAAGGTAAGTAGGCGCAAGACACCCCTCGTCGAGCGTATAGGTCCCCAATTGCTAGCGATCTGATCCAATCGGATAAAAAGGTAATAAGGAAATAATGGCTCAGTAATCCAAGTGAGCTTGTTTTGTCGCTTCCGTTGTACTTTCAGCACAGGATGAAGAATTTCATAGCCTTGGTTGGCAAGATGTTCAGCGGCGCGAAAAGACTCCCCCCCTTTGCACTGAATGACGTACCAGCAGGGGGCTACATTTGCTATCGGGTTGTTGGGTTCCATACGTTCATCCTTGAGTTTGAAACATAGGCGCCCACTCTTTCAAGAGCGGGCGTTATAGTCAACGTTTTCAGCTTCAAGGGACGATAAAGAACATTCAGCCGATACGTTTGATGGCTTCACGAACCTCCTGGCAGTTTCTTTTTTGCATGATGTAATCATTATTTGCTATGCGGTCAATAGCCAAGATGCCTAGGGCTTGTTGAGTGAGTTAATATTGACGAGGGTCAATACGTTGAAATACGCCGCAAAGAAGGTGATTGGATGGGGGCAAGGATTAAGCGATACTCTCATGTTGAGCAATGTTTTCAAGGTGCCTTACGTCCCAATTCTTGTGGGATTTGATGCCTGACAACAAGCAAATTATCAAGAAGCGCGTAATACCTCTTCCTGAGTCGCGTAGCGCGAAGGGAGGGGATACAAGAGCGGCGCCCGCCAGGGTGCCTTGTTGGCACTTGAAAACTTACAAAAAAACGGACTACGCTGTAAAAAATGAAAGCCGAACGCGCCTACAAATACCGATTCTACCCGACGCCCGAGCAGGAAATCCTGCTGGCGCGGACGTTTGGGTGCGTGCGGGTTGTCTGGAACGCGGTGCTGCGCTATCGCACCGATGCGTTCTATCAGCGTCAGGAAA
>NZ_QPIJ01000150.1 GCF_003336665.1 Vreelandella rituensis
ACTACCTCGCAGGTTCGCGCTGGCCTTTCGACTCAGATACGTTGTCAGTGGAGCTTCATACCGAGCCGTTGCCAGCTCCGCACATCCACCTAGGGTACTGTTCATGGGAGAACAGGTGGCAATCTCAGCCACAGTCGGTAAAGCGACTTCATGTCGCACCGTATTGTTCCACACAAAACGTGTACAGCCGAACGACTGTGCCAACAGCACAGCCTGTTCAGGTGTGGGGTAGAAACGTTCTTTGTAGGCACGTTTTGTCATACTGGAAAAATATCAGGGGTTAGGGCTATATCAATACAAGCACCGCTGCGCGGTGCGCGCTTATATCACCGCCCGAGGACTGGGCGATGCTTTACGCGCCGAGTGGTAAGGCATGGGAAATTATCTAGAAGCGCGTAATACCTCTTCCTGAGTCGCGTAGCGTGAAGGGAGGGGATATAAGCACGGCAACCATCGGATGCCCTTGTTGGTTATATGCACAGTGCTATACTGGCTATGTCGACACGACCTACCGAGGGGCACTCGGGAAGTGACGTCTGTGGAGACGATATGAGACCCGGGGGACATGGGTTGGCTCGCCACCGCAAAAGTCCCCACTGGGACTTTTGCGGCGATAACCAAGCCATTCCCTCGGGCAGTCGTCTACGAAGCAGAAACCAGTAAGGCAACAACCTGGGAATCCTCATCAGAAGCGCGATAGCGCTGAAGGGTGGGGAGGATGTCAAAAACCACTGATGGCTATACAGATGGAATTTTTATATTTTCACCAAAGAGAGTTCTTGAATGCTTATCTAAAAGGTCGGCTTGGGAGAAGTGTTGAGTGTGCCTTGATATTGATTAAACAAGGTAAAATAGATGATGCCGCCATTGCTGACGTGACCGAGCTGCCAATGGATGCAATTCATGCGCTGAAAAAGCTTCCTGATGATTGTCTGGATGACCTTGAGGATTATTCAGAGGTTTTTGATTTATTTGGTGAAATGTTCAGTGAGTGGTATGAAAAAACGTGGGTTGAAGGTCTGAGGGGATGTGTCCAGAGGTTTTGTGAAACTAGGGTCTGTTGATGTTTGGTGGCAGGAAGATTTGGCAGGATAGGGGCAAGCTCACAGAATAGAGGTTCCGACACCAACAAACGGCGAGCCTGCCATGCCCCGACAAATGCTCACGGAT
>NZ_QPIJ01000151.1 GCF_003336665.1 Vreelandella rituensis
TCGGACGTTGCGCTGGTGGGTGAGCGCCTGCGTGCTGGCCTGTCTGTTCTTGCTTTCCTACCCCTCGTTCGAGATGCGCATCGAGGGGGTCCACGGCGACGTCATGGTGCACGTAAGTACCTCCTTGCCGGTCTTCGTGTTCTTATTGGTGGTCATGGGTACCGCCATGGGCATTGGCAAGGGCAGCCTGATGCGCCTGATATACCGGGACCATGCCCATCAAATGGCGTCGGTCGGTGGCCTGGCGGTGACCTTGGGGAGTCTGTTTGCGGCCGTGGTGCCGTTGATGTTCGTGCTGGGCAACGAATGGATTGGCATTCGTACCGCTGGCTTCATGTTCCTGTATGGCGCCTTGATCGTCTGCATGTTGCTGATGCTGTGGGACCATGCCAACCCCTCCGCTTGCCTCTCTGTAACCGGTCGTTGAGCCCATCTATCGAAGGTTCTCGAAATCCCTGAGAGTAGGTGTCCACCACTTATTGGTAGGTGAACTCCTACTATGAATGACTTAAGCATGCTGGAAGCCCGTCGCAAGCGTCGCTGCTTCACCTCCGTATTCAAGGCCAGGATCGCCAGCACCCTGGCGCCTCTGTTGCTCTGGCGCATCGCCCGAATGCCAAACTAGGTCATAAGTGGATCCGTACAGCCTGCCAGCGCGATGCACCGGTGGTTGTGCCGGTGCCTATGGCGAGCGCCTCACCATCGACCATGCCTTCATCGCACACGACGAACCACATTCGTCTCACGATCCCGTGCCCCAATGAGCCGGTGGTCATCGAGTGGCCTGTCTCGGAGGATGATGCTTATCTAAAAGCATGTAATACCTCTTCCTGAGTCGCGTAGCGCGAATGGCCGCTTACTCTCTTCCTGCCATCTCCTCTCGGCACGCTCGTGCCGCCGCTTTCCTTTTATCCCTTGGATGCCTGGGTTCTCGGCTTATCCCCCTGGTGTCGGGTATCTATCCCCTTGGAGGTAGAGAGGGTGTATATGGAGGTAATCACGCAGTAATCCGCGGGTCGTTCCCTCACACTCGATGCCATGGAACCTGCCCGGCAGGTAACAAAAAATTTTCGAGGTGCCTGGAGATCGACCATGAGTCATTTCATAGATCGGCTGAATTTCTTCCGCAAGGCC
>NZ_QPIJ01000152.1 GCF_003336665.1 Vreelandella rituensis
TCGGCCTATATTCACATCCCGTTTTGCAAGAGCCTTTGCTACTACTGTGCCTGCAACAAGATCATTACCCATAACACCGAACGCGCCGCCGAATATCTGGAGTGGTTGAAACACGAAATAAGCATCCAGGGAAAACTGTTCGACGATTCACGGCGCATGACCCAGCTGCATCTGGGCGGTGGGACACCCACCTACCTCAGCAATGCGCAGCTGGCGGATTTGATGGCGGCGCTGGATGCCGCCTTTCACTTTGCACCACCCGAGGCACGTGAGTTTTCGCTGGAGGTGGACCCACGCACCGTGACGCCTGACCAGATTCACGAACTGCATGACCTGGGATTCAACCGCCTGAGTTTCGGCGTCCAGGACTTCGACACCAATGTGCAGGAGGCGGTCAATCGCGTGCAGAGCGAAGCCCAGGTGGTAGAACTGGTCGAGGCCGCCCGTGATGCCGGCTTCCAGTCGATCAGTGTCGACTTGATCTATGGGCTACCGCTGCAAACGGTGGCGAGCTTCGACACTACCCTTGCCAAGATCATCGCCCTGCAGCCCGACCGTATTGCCACCTACAGTTATGCCCACTTGCCGGAGCTGTTCAAGTCGCAACGGCTGATCCGTCCTGAAGACATGCCCCCGCCGGAACGTAAGCTGGAATTGCTGGAGCTGACCATCCAGCGGCTCACCGATGCCGGTTATGTCTATATCGGCATGGACCACTTCGCGTTACCCGAAGACGAACTCAGCCTGGCGCGCGAGAACCGTACCTTGCAGCGCAATTTTCAAGGCTATTCCACCCACGCCGACTGTGATCTGATCGGCCTGGGTATCACCGCCATCGGTAAGGTAGGCGACACTTACAGCCAGAACGTCAAGGAGACCGCTCAGTATCAACACCGGCTGGAAAGCGGACGCTTGCCGGTGATGCGTGGTTATCGCCTCAACGATGACGACCGCTTGCGCCGTGACGTGATCAATGCCCTGATGTGCCATGGCCGGATCGAGTTTGACGATATCGAGGCGCGCCATGCGGTGACATTTCGCGAGACCTTCGCTGATGCCCTGGTGCATCTGGAAGCAATGCAGCGTGATGAACTGCTGGCCATCCATGCCGATGCCATCGAAGTGCTGCCTGC
>NZ_QPIJ01000153.1 GCF_003336665.1 Vreelandella rituensis
ATCCGTGAGCATTTGTCGGGGCATGGCAGGCTCGCCGTTTGTTGGTGTCGGAACCTCTATTCTGTGAGCTTGCCCCTATCCTGCCAAATCTTCCTGCCACCAAACATCAACAGACCCTAGCCTCACACGACAGATGTTGCCAATTTCCACTTTTCTCCACAGAGCCGCTCTCTCATGCTCCATCAAGCCTCCTCTTTCGAGAATCAAAAGCGCCTTGAAGCGGTGCGACCGCGTTTAATAGCCTTCGCCAGGCTGCATTTACGTAATGCCACCCTAGCGGAAGACGTGGTTCAGGAAGCGCTGCTCACCGCCCATGAAAAAGCCAACGATTTCGAAGGCCGCTCCGGTTATGAAACCTGGGTGTTCGGCATATTGAAATACAAGATTCTCGATGGGCTTCGCGCCCAGAAACGCCAAGGCACCTGGCAGCCGATGAACGACGATATCAGCGACGACCTGCTCGATCACCTGTTTCAGGAAAATGGACGTTGGCAGCCTAATGCCCGCCCCAGCCGCTGGGGTGAACCGGATGCCGTATTCGAAAATGAACATTTCTGGCAAGTGTTCGATGCCTGCATGATCGCCCTGCCGGACAACATTGCCCGGGTGTTTTCGTTGCGAGAATTGATGGGGCTCTCGACTCAGGATATATGCAAGGAGACCGGCCTCAAGGAAAACAACTGCTGGGTCATCCTGCACCGCGCGCGGCTACGCCTGCGTACCTGTATCGAGCGCGGCTGGCTCCAGGAAGAATCATCTTAACGAGGAAATACAGCATGATAATGTGCCAACGCGCCACAGAGCTGATGTCTCAACGTTTGGACCGTCCACTGAGTTGGCAGGAGCGTGTGTCGCTGCACTTGCATCTTTCGATGTGTGGCGCCTGTAGCCAGTGCAATCGTCAATTCGACCTGCTTCATCAGGTGGGCGAACGTCACCCGGCAGTAAACACACCCAAAAAGCCATCCATGAAGAAATAATTCATCATCGTTTTGCGCGGGAAACCCGGTTGCTTTAGCGCCGGGAGGGATAGCGCGTCGTGCGCAGCACGACTCGGGGTTCCCTGTCCGCGCCTCCTTTAGTGTTGAATGGTGGGTAGTGGGTG
>NZ_QPIJ01000154.1 GCF_003336665.1 Vreelandella rituensis
CCAATCGCCGATACAGCGCCAGCGTATCCGTCAGAGCGGCCTGTTGGTCGGCACTGGTGACGTGTAGCGCCAGGGAGTCGGAACGGATGATCGGCATAAGAAAACTATATATCCAACCAGTGATAAGAACAAGCAAGGCTGACGCCTTGCCCTGCCTTAACTGACGACTCATTCAGAGAATCGAATCGCAGAATGCGGCAGGATTTTGTTCAAAGCCGGTTTCCAGCGTGGCATCGAGTTTTTCCTGGACCATCCGCTGGTTTTCCTTGAGCATCTTGGTGCTTGTAGGATCTTGGGTATGCCAAAGGTTGGTTCGCATGGCAATGGTGGAAAATGATGTCGACCAAAGCTCGAAAGCCATGATTCCCATTTTCCAGACATCCATCATCGCAGCGGGCGACTGAGGCACTAAAGAATAAGGGGCGGAGTTTTTCATGAACAATACTCGTTTTAAAAATTAAAACCTGAAGGGGATAAAACCTCTGCAATGTCAGGCCAAGGTAAGTTGCAATGCAAGAGCCTAGGTTACCCAGACAATTTGACATCCTCCCCCACCTTCAGCGCTAGCGCGCTTGTGGAAGGGGATTCCCTGGTCGTTACCTCCCAGGTTCCTGCTTCGCTGTCCGTCGCCTTCAATGCCTTGGCATTGCCGGTCTTACACAAACTCCACAGGCGTAACTTCCCGAGTGCCCCTCGGCATTACTTCAACGCTCAGCACCGGCTAACAGCGCGGTGCCGGCTTGTAGGATGTTGCGGGCGGCATTGACGTCGCGGTCGATGCCTTGGGTGCCGCAGTTCGGGCAGTCCCAGGCGCGAACATTGAGCGGCAAGGAGTCGACGACAAACCCGCAGCCATGGCAGCGCTTGCTGCTGGGGTACCAACGGTCGATCTGGACGAACTGACGCCCCCGCCCAGGCGGCCTTGTAGTCGAGCTGGCGCACCAGCTCGCCCCAGCCCACATCGCTGATGGCTTTTGCCAGATGCCGGTTCTTGACCATATTTTTCACCGCGAGGCTTTCAGCACAGATCACTTGGTTCTCGTTGACGATCTGCCGGGTGAGTTTATGAAGGTGGTCAAGCCGGGCATCGGCGATTTTCGCGTGG
>NZ_QPIJ01000155.1 GCF_003336665.1 Vreelandella rituensis
AGGTACGACTGCACACGTATATCCGGTCTCTTAAATAATGCAGAAGCATTGGACCCTGATGGGCTATCCGCACGTCAGCTCCCAATAGGTTCCTCGAGCTATTTGCTCCCCATACGTGCAGGGGTTTGCTGACGTCGGTTCGACCTGTTCGCCATCTTGCAGCATGCTCAGCAATCGTGATGGTGGGTTATCTTGTTGAAAAATCAGTAATACAGTAGGTGGTTGTTACGCCGCCTGTGCTGCCAAGCCAGGGTCATAGACCCTGTCGTGGCGAGTGATGGCCCAGGCGATGCGTGCCGTCTTGTTGGCCAGGGCAATCACCGCCACATTGGCATGCTTGTGCTCGGCCAGTTGCCGGACCCAGTGACTCAGGTTGTCTTCCTTGCCTTCGCAGTAGCGCAGCACGGCGCGCGCGCCGTGGGTCAGCAGGGTCCGTAGGTAGCTGTTGCCTCGCTTGCTGATGCCCAGCAGGCGGTCACGTCCTCCCGTGCTGTGCTGCCGCGGTGTCAGCCCCAGCGAGGCGGCAAAATCACGGCCACACTTGAAGGCCTGAGCATCACCCAGAGCGCCGGCCAACGCACTCGCGGTCAATGTGCCGACGCCCCGCAGGGTCATCAGTCGCTTGGCAACCGGGTCGGTCTGGGCGTGTCGCTCGATGCGCTCGGACACCGTGGCGATGCGATCATCCAGGTAGCGCAGGTCCTCGGCGAGACCCGACAACAGGACACGGAAATCATCGGTCAGGCCGTTCTCGGCATCTTCCAGCCAGCGAGGCAAGGCCGCGCGCAGCTGGCCAATGCCGGTGGGCGCCACCAGCCCGTACTCGCCGATCAGGCCACGGATCTGGTTGGCCTTGGCAGTGCGCTGCTGAACCAGTTCACTGCGGATGCGATGCGCCGCCTGGACATCCTGCTGCGCGACGGTCTTGACGGCGACGAAGCGCATGGTCGGACGCCCCATGGCCTCGCAGATGGCCTCTGCATCGACGCGATCGTTCTTGTTACTCTTGACGTAGGGTTTGACGAACTGTGCGGCGATCAGTTTGACGTGATAGCCGCGTGCCTGCAGCTCACGCGCCCAGTGGTGGGCGGAGGCACACG
>NZ_QPIJ01000156.1 GCF_003336665.1 Vreelandella rituensis
GTGGGTACCCGCCAGCCTTTCAGGGTGTCGAACTTGCCGACACAGGCCGCATCCAGGGCGTGGGTCTTGGGAATGCCCAGCCGCTGACGGTTGTACTTGGTGCGACCGCCACTGCCCACGGTGACCGGCAGGCCGGTGGTTTTCATGGCTCCGAACAGCGCCCAGCGGGTGGCATTGACAGCGGTGGCATCCCGCAGCGGTAATTTGAGCTGGCGCTGGACGCGCTCAAGGCGGACGTCTGCCGACAAGCCATTGGCTTTGAGGCGTTTCTTGAGTCCCTTGTTGGTGGTAAAGAAATCAGCAAGCCACTGGCTGTCCTTGGCCTGGTTGCAGTCGTGACAGGCGATGGTCAGGTTGGCCACCCGGCTAGAGCCGTCCCGAGATTTCGCTACCACATGCTCGATCTCCAGGGGCGTATCACCGGTACCGCAGTAGGCGCACTCACGCCCCCATTTTTCCAGCAGGTATTCACGCACCTCATAGCCCAGGAGCGTGCCTTGTTGATACTCAATGCCGGAAATCTCCGGGTTTTCCATCTTCTGTAGATCGAAGCGCACCAGCTCCATGCTCAGGTGAGTCACCGGCGCCCAGCGGCACAGCTTGTCCACCCAGGCCATGGTGGTATCGACCCGGTGTTGCAGGCTGGGCGGCAGCCAGCCCTTCTTGCGCGTGCGGTTATCAAAACGCGGCTGACGATAACGCAGGTTCTTGCTGCGACGCCGACGCCGAAAACCAGCGCGTTGTTCCAAGGCTTGGCGAATCTGGAAGCCCCGATGCACCAACTGAAATAGGCAAAGCACATGGCGGATTGCCGGTGCCTTTTCTTCCGTTGCGTTGTTTTCCAGCCGCATCAGCGCCAGCCCGGTTCCCTTGCTGCCCGGATCGGCAGCCAGCAGGGTTGGCTGCAAGGTGCAGTCACTCAGGCAGCGATCCCGCAACCGGATCACGAAAGGTGTCAGCCCGGGTTATTCACGACGCAGGCCTGAAAACGAAGATAGCGAATGGTAACCTCTATAAAAATCAGTACGTTCCGGCAAGAACCTGATGCAAGAGGACCATTCGCTATGGGTGAAAGA
>NZ_QPIJ01000157.1 GCF_003336665.1 Vreelandella rituensis
CTGGGCGAGTTCGGCGGCCAGAAGCCCGAAGAAGTCGTGTGGCATGACGAGGCGCCGGAAGGCAAGCTCGACCTGCTGGTGACCCTGGACTTTCGCATGTCCACCACCTGCCTGTACTCGGATGTGGTGCTGCCCACCGCCACCTGGTACGAGAAGGACGACCTCAACACCTCCGACATGCACCCCTTCATCCACCCCTTGACCGCGGCGACCGACCCGGCCTGGGAGTCGCGCAGCGACTGGGATATCTACAAGGGCATCGCCAAGGCGTTCTCCAAGGTGTGCGTGGGCCACCTGGGCGAGGAGACCGACCTGGTCACCCTGCCGCACCAGCATGATTCCCCGGCGGAACTGGCTCAGGTGGAGGTCAGGGACTGGAAGAAGGGCGAGTGCGAGCCGATTCCCGGCAAGACCATGCCGGCGCTGATCGAGGTCAAGCGCAACTACCCGGAAACCTACGAGCGCTTCACGTCCATCGGCCCGCTGCTGGAAAGCATCGGCAACGGCGGCAAGGGCATCGCCTGGAATACCGAGTCCGAAGTCGAGCTGCTGGGCAAGCTCAACCATCGCAAGCTGGACGGGCCGCACAAGGGGCGCCCGCTGATCGAGACCGCCATCGACGCCGCCGAGATGATTCTGACCCTGGCCCCGGAAACCAACGGCCAGGTGGCGATGAAGGCCTGGGGCGCGCTCTCCAAGATCACCGGGCGCGATCACGCTCACCTGGCGCTGCCCAAGGAAGACGAGAAGATTCGCTTTCGCGATATCGTCGCCCAGCCGCGCAAGATCATCTCCAGCCCGACCTGGTCGGGCCTCGAGGATGAACACGTCTCCTACAACGCCGGTTATACCAACGTTCACGAGATGATTCCCTGGCGCACCGTCAGCGGCCGCCAGCAGTTCTACCAGGATCACCCCTGGATGCGCGCCTTCGGCGAAAGCCTGCTGGTCTATCGCCCGCCGATCGACACCAAGGCGGCCAAGGGCTTCAAGCTGCCCGAGGACAACGGCAACCCGAGCAAGGCGCTGAACTTCATCACGCCGCACCAGAAGTGGGGTATCCACTCCAC
>NZ_QPIJ01000158.1 GCF_003336665.1 Vreelandella rituensis
ATGCTTCGCTCAGTTCGGCGCTCTGGAAGGTCAGGATCACGCTGGTGAAAGGTAAAGCGCCGAAGGTTCTGATCGCTACCACAAGGTAGGAGCCGGTTGCAGACATTCCCGAGGGGAGACACCAGGCCCGTAAGGGTTCTATTGAAGAAGGAGATCGCATGGCGGTGTTCGTATTGGGAAAGAACAAGCAGCCGTTAATGCCGTGTAGCGAAAAACGCGCACGGCTATTGCTGGAGCGTGGTCGGGCGGTGGTGGTGAACCTGACCCCTTTTGTGATCCGGTTGCGGGATCGCTGCCTGAGTGACTGCACCTTGCAGCCAACCCTGCTGGCTGCCGATCCGGGCAGCAAGGAAACCGGCCTGACGCTGATGCGGCTGGAAAACAACGCAACGGAAGAAAAGGCACCGGCAACCCGCCATGTGCTTTGCCTATTTCAGTTGGTGCATCGGGGCTTCCAGATTCGCCAAGCCTTGGAGCAACGTGCCGGTTTTCGGCGTCGGCGTCGCAGCAAGAACCTGCGCCATCGCAAGCCACGCTTCGACAACCGGACGCGCAAGAAGGGCTGGNGACCATGGCCTGGGTGGACAAGCTGTGCCGTTGGGCACCCGTGACTCACCTGAGCATGGAGCTGGTGCGATTCGATATGCAGAAGATGGAAAACCCGGAGATTTCCGGCGTCGAGTACCAGCAAGGCACGCTCCTGGGCTATGAGGTGCGCGAATACCTGCTCGAAAAATGGGGTAGAGAGTGCGCCTACTGCGGTACCGGTGATACGCCCCTGGAGATCGAGCATGTGGTAGCGAGATCTCGGGACGGCTCTAGCCGGGTGAGCAACCTGACCGTCGCCTGTCACGACTGCAATATCGCTAAGGATAATCAGTCGCTTGCCGACTTCTTTGCCACCGACAAGGGACTCAAGAAACGCCTCAAAGCCAATGGCCTGTCGGCGGAAATGCGCTTGGCTCGGGTGCAGCGCCAGCTCAAATTACCGCTGCGGGATGCCACCGCTGTCAATGCCACCCGCTGGGCACTGTTCGGTGCAATGAAGT
>NZ_QPIJ01000159.1 GCF_003336665.1 Vreelandella rituensis
ATCAGCTGACTTACGAGGAAGAACAGGCTATTTTGAACGCCTGTCATTGCCCCGAGTATCAGAGCTTGCCGCCGTCCCAGATCGTGCCCTTACTGGCGGATCAAGGCGTCTACCTGGCCTCCGAGTCGTCGTTCTATCGGGTATTGAAAAAGCATCAACAGCAGCACCATCGAGGCCGTATGAAACCACGCCGCCAAGTGCCCGAGCCCACCAGCTTTACGGCGACAGGGCCGAACCAGGTCTGGAGCTGGGACATCAGCTACTGTTCTTCCGTTGTGCGTGGCCAGCACTGGTATCTCTACCTGATCATGGATATCTACAGCCGCAAAATCATCGCCTGGGAAGTTCACGACACGGAATCAGGCGAGCTGGCTAAACAGCTGGTTGAACGCGCCTTGTTGCGAGAAAGTTGCTGGCATCAGCCGCCGGTATTGCACTCGGATAACGGGGCACCGATGACATCCTATACCCTCAAGGCGAGGCTAACAGAACTGGGGATGCTGATGTCTTACAGTCGGCCGAGAGTGAGCAACGACAATCCTTACTCGGAATCGCTGTTCCGCACCGTCAAATATTGCCCGGCGTGGCCCTCACAGGGCTTCGCATCGTTGAGCGCGGTACGGGAATGGATGTTGGCGTTCGAGCGTGCTTACAACGAACAGCACCTTCACAGTGGCATCCAGTATGTCACGCCAGCTGACCGGCACCGTGGCATAGATCGAGAACGTCTTGAGCACCGCAAAGCGGTTTATGAAAGCGCGAAGCGCCGACACCCGCAACGTTGGTCGGGCAGCACCCGAAACTGGGAGGTAACCGGTCCGGTGTCGCTCAACCCCGGGAAAGTGCAAGAAATCGAGCGTAATAAACAGGCTGCTTAAGCGCAGCTATTTGGACAACTGGGTTGAAAATCACCG
>NZ_QPIJ01000016.1 GCF_003336665.1 Vreelandella rituensis
GGCCTTTGACGAACTCGATAGCGGCACGGCGTAGGTAAGACGGGAACTTGTAGAACCGCTGAGCAAAATAGTGATGGCGAGGTGACGGGTTCTTTTTCGTTGGGTGGATTAACCGCTCGACTGCTACCGAAAAGCTGGGCGCCTGCTGTAACGTTGCCCAATTATTGAGCACCACCACCGATAGCGCACGACAAAAGGCACGGTATTCATCCCGCGTATCCTGCATCAACTGTCGTTGTTGCAACGTGGTTTGTAACGGCCACTTGTCCGTGCGTATCATCTTAGCTGGCATACTCTAATCGTAGGTGATGATAATGGAAGCATCAAACCTTAGAACCCGTAATCATAGTGCTTACAGACTGTATTACCATCTAGTGTTGTCGATGAAGTATCGACATAAATGCTTGACCGCGCCAATGCTAGATCGTATTGAAATGATCCTCCGGGACCTGCTGCATCAGTGGGGTTGCGAGTTGATAGAGTTTGGCGGTGAGGCCGATCATGTTCACTTGCTGTTCGAGACGCCACCGACGGTCAAACCGTCTGACCTGGTAAAAAACCTGAAGTCGGTCACCGCACGCCGAATGCGCAAGGAGTATGCGAATGAACTCGCTCCTTATTACTGGAAGCCGTACTTCTGGAACCGCGCTTACGCGCTGATCAGCGTGGGCGGTCGCGCCAACATAGAGACGCTTCTACGCTATATCGAAAACCAAGATGACCCTCGCAAGCTCGGGCAGCCGCTCGACTAGCGCATCACGCTGCGCGTCGATGCGTAGGAGGCGCGGCTTAAATTGCTCAAACACTCTCTGCAAACGGATTCTTCGAAACCAGCGCACTCGGCAATGAGCAGGTCGAACTGAAAGTGTTAGGATAACGCCATTGTAAAATATCGGCAGGGTCGCTGTGAGCCACTGCCTGGACCAAGGGAAACGTTGCATGCCACGCTTAATGCTGCCTTATATCTGGCCCGTCATTGCCGGAGTTCTGCTCGCCGGCCTGTTACTTGTCGTCTTTCCCGAGCAGCTGTCTTCGCCATTAAGCCCTACCGCACCTGAAACACCATCCCCCTCGTTGCCCTTGGTGCCTACAACGGAACAGGCGCCTGTCCGCTCGGCCCCTGAAATACGCCAAGCGGCACCGCTTTCCAGCATGCAAGGACCCGTCAGTTACGCCGAGGCAGTCAATCAAGCAGCGCCTGCGGTGGTCAACATCTATTCCTCGCGCATCGTTGAACGCGATCAACATCCGTTGATGTCCGACCCCTTTTTCCAGCAGTTTTTCGGCGGTGACGACATCACTAATCAGCAACGCATGCTGTCAAGCCTGGGGTCTGGGGTCATCGTCAGCCAGGATGGTTATGTATTGACCAATCATCACGTGATCAGCGGCGCCGATGAAATACAGGTAGCCCTGCGTGACGGTAGAGAAACCTTGGCCGAAGTGATAGGCACTGACCCCGAAAGCGACCTGGCAGTGTTGCGCATTCCCCTTGAGAGTTTACCAAGTATTACATTGGCCGATTCCACGGCAGTGGCTGTGGGTGACGTTGCCTTGGCTATCGGCAACCCTTTTGGGGTCGGTCAGACTGTGACCATGGGAATCATCAGCGCAACAGGGCGCAACCATCTGGGGCTTAACGCTTACGAAGACTTTATTCAGACCGATGCGGCCATCAACCCCGGCAACTCCGGCGGTGCTCTGGTCAATGCTGAGGGAGCCCTGGTCGGAATTAATACTGCCATCTTCTCCCGCTCGGGTGGCTCGCAAGGTATCGGCTTCGCCATTCCGGCCAACCTGGCCCACAGCATTCTTGATGAACTCGTCACTCAAGGACGAGTGATTCGTGGCTGGCTGGGCATTGAAGCCCAGGCATTATCCCGCGAACTGGCTGCATCTTTCGGATTACGCGCCCCCCAGGGGGTGATCGTATCCAGTGTAGTTGAAGACGGTCCAGCCGCAGAAGCCGGCCTACAACCCGGGGACGTGCTGCTCGAAGTGGATGGTCGCCCCATCATGGACGCCCCCACGACCATGAGCGAGATCGCCTCCATCCCCCCCGGCACCACGCTCCCACTGACCGTGGTACGTAGCGGCGAACGCCTGCAGATAACGCTTGAAGTAGGCGAGCGTCCAGTCCCCACCCTGAAAGCACAGCGCAGGGCGGAGCAAGACGGGTCCACCCCCTGAGCCGTTACGTTACTTTCGAATACGGTACTCGGCCGAGCGCGCGTGGGCGGTAAGCGATTCGCCACGCGCCAAGGTGGAGGCCAACTTGCCAAGTTCCGAGGCGCCAGCGGCAGAACAATGAATAATCGAGGAGCGCTTCTGGAAATCGTACACCCCCAACGGCGAGGAAAAACGCGTGGTTCCCGAGGTCGGCAACACATGGTTGGGGCCGGCACAGTAATCGCCCAATGCCTCGGCGGTATAGCGCCCCATGAAGATTGCGCCCGCATGACGGACTTCGCTTAACCAGGATTCTGGCGCTTCCACGGAAAGCTCCAGATGCTCCGGCGCAATCCGGTTGATCAGTACAAGCGCCTCGTCCCTATCATTGCAGTGAATCAGAGCGCCACGCCGAGCCAGGGACTCCCGTATGATTGCCTCTCGCTCCATGGTGGGGAGTAACCGTTCGATCGATTCAGCCACAGCATCCAGATGTGCGGCATCCCAGCTGACCAGGATAGCTTGTGCATCTTCATCGTGTTCGGCTTGGGAAAACAGGTCCATCGCCAACCAGTCGCTATCAGTCTTTCCGTCCGACACGACGAGAATTTCCGAGGGTCCGGCGATCATGTCGATGCCTACCTGCCCGAAGACGGCACGCTTGGCCGTGGCCACGTAGATATTGCCGGGGCCGACCACCTTGTCCACACGCGGTACCGTCTGGGTACCATAGGCAAGGGCGGCTACCGCCTGCGCCCCACCAATAGTGAAAACATGGTCAACCCCTGCCAGGTGAGCCGCGGCCAGCACCAGCTCATTGAGAATACCGTCCGGGGTGGGCACCACCATGACGATCTCACGTACTCCGGCAACATGGGCGGGAATGGCATTCATCAGCACCGACGACGGATAAGCGGCCTTGCCCCCTGGCACGTAAATACCGGCACGGTCCAGCGGGGTCACCTTTTGCCCCAGCACCGTGCCGTCAGCCTCTTCATATTGCCAGGACGTGGGTTTTTGCCGTTCATGATAAGCACGGATGCGCTCCGCCGCCTGGGTCAATGCCTCCCGCTGGACAGCGGGTAACCCCTCGTAGGCCTGCTGCAAGCGTTCCGCCGACAGCGTCAGTTCTTCCATGCTCGTTACAGCAAGACGGTCAAAACGATTGGTGGCTTCGATCACGGCACTATCGCCATGCTCCTTTACTGCCGTCAGGATTTCGTGAACGCGCTGCTGAACCGTACTATCGGAGACCCCTTCCCACGCCAACAACCTATCTAGATGCTGATTGAAATCCGCTTCCTGGGTGGCTAAACGGGTCATTGCTACCGGGGGAAATTGCTCGCTCATGCGAAGGTGCTCCTTCTTGCATCATTCAGTTAACGGGAGTGGCTGACGCCCGGCGCTTGGCTACCGCCTCGCTCAAACGCTCTATCAGGGGCTTGATCCTGTCGTGCTTCATGGTCATCGCCGCCTTGTTGACCACCAGACGCGTACTGATCATATCGATCAACTCGCGCGGTTCCATGCCATTGGCTCGCAATGTATTGCCGGTATCGACAATGTCCACGATCTCATCGGCAAGGTTCATCAGTGGCGCAAGCTCCATAGCGCCATAGAGCTTTATCACTTCGGCCTGGATACCCTGCTCGGCATAATAACGCCGCGCCACATTGACGAACTTGGTCGCCACCCTGCGACGGGCATGGGCCGCCGGTGCCGCTCCCACCATCCCGGCGGTCATCAGCTTGCACTGGGCAATATTCAAATCCAAGGGTTCATACAACCCTTCAGCGCCATGTTCCAGCAGCACATCTTTTCCCGCCACGCCCATATCCGCAGCTCCCAGCTGCACATAGGTCGGCACGTCAGTTGCACGGATCACCACCAGCTTGACGTCGGGCAGGTTGGTGTCGAATAACAGTTTGCGACTCTTGCCCAAGTCTTCAATCGGTGTGATACCGGCATCCGCCAGCAGTGGCAAGGTTTCATCGAGAATACGCCCTTTGGAAAGGGCCAGAATCAGTTGCTTGCTCATGTCGTCGCCAATGGTTGAAAGCGGATCAGCCCGGAATACGGCGAATACGCGCACCCAGCAGTTGGAGTTTTTCCTCGATGCACTCATAGCCCCGGTCAATGTGATAGATGCGATCCACCAGGGTTTCGCCTTCCGCCATCATGGCGGCAATCACAAGCGATGCCGAGGCGCGTAGGTCGGTCGCCATCACCGGGGCACCGGATAACCGCTCGACGCCGGTAATCATCGCGGTATTACCCTCCAGAGCGATATTGGCACCCATGCGGTTAAGTTCTTGAACGTGCATGAAACGATTTTCGAAGATCGTCTCGACCACTCGAGAGGTACCCACGGCCACCGCATTCATCGCGACGAATTGTGCCTGCATATCGGTAGGAAAGGCCGGGTAAGGTGCGGTACGTATATTGACCGCACGAGGCCGCTTACCATGCATATCCAGCGCTATCCAATCGTCCCCGGTGGTAATCTCGGCACCCGCCTCTTCCAGCTTGGCGAGAACTGCATCGAGAATATCGGCTCGCGTGCGCTTGACCTTGACGCGCCCACCGGTCATGGCCGCCGCCACCAGAAATGTGCCGGTTTCGATACGGTCAGGCATGACCTGATGTTCGCAACCATGCAGTTTCTCGACACCGTTGATGGTAATGGTATCGCTACCATGGCCGTGAATATCAGCGCCCATGGCAATCAGACATTCCGCCAGGTCGACGATTTCAGGTTCACGAGCGGCATTTTCCAACACCGTCGTTCCTTCCGCCAGAGTCGCCGCCATCAGCAGGTTTTCGGTACCGGTAACCGTTACGGTATCGAAGAAAATAGTGGCACCTTTAAGACGACCGTCAACCCGAGCGCGGATATAACCGTTTTCCACACGAATGTCGGCGCCCATGGCCTCGAGACCCCGAATATGCAGGTCTACCGGGCGCGAACCAATTGCACAACCGCCTGGCAGCGACACATCCGCCTTGCCGAAATGCGCCAGCAAAGGTCCCAACACCAGAATGGAGGCACGCATCTTTTTGACCAGCTCATAAGGCGCGTGGCAATCCTTGACCTGAGAACCATCGAGTTGGATGGTCATTTTATCGCCCATCACCGGCTCGACGCCCATTCGTCCGAGCAATTCAAGCGTGGTAGTGATGTCTTGAAGATGCGGCAAGTTACCTATGACCACCGGCCCATCAGCCAGCAAGCTGGCACACAAGATTGGCAAGGCGGCATTCTTGGCGCCACTTATCCAAACCTCACCGTCGACGCGACCGCTACCCGTAATGATTAATTTATCCATGGCAGCCGCCCTTATTGAGCGTTTTCCGGCGCAGTTTGCCATTGCGCCGGCGTATATGTCTTGATGCTGACGGCGTGTAAGGCGCCCGAAGCAATTTCATCACTCAGCGCTGCATAAACCAGTTGCTGACGCTTGACCGGAGACAGCCCTTCGAACGCATCACCCACTGCTACAACCTGAAAGTTGCAGCCCTCTCCTTGCACGTGGACGTCACATCCATCCAGACGTGACTCGAGCAGTGACTTGACTTCATTGGGTTGCATGGAATTGAACGCTCCTTCGATAGGAATAAGAAATACGATACGCTGCGAGCTCGGCCCGAACCCGTAGATCAATATGGAACATGTTGACATCCTCCGACCACTAAATCATAGATTTTAGTGGCGGACTCCCAGGTCGTCACCTTCCTGATTCCTGCTTCGTTGTCCGTCGCCTCAAAGCCTTGGCATTGCCGGCCTTACACAAACTCCACAGGCGTATATTCCCGAGTGCCCCTCGGTATTGTTTCAACTCTCAGCACCGGCTAACAGCGCGGTGCCGGCTTGTAGAATGTTGCGAGCGGCATTGATGTCGCGGTCGATGCCTTGGGTGCCGCAGTCCGGGCAGTCCCATGTGCGAACATTGAGCGGCAAGGATTCGACGACAAACCCGCAGCCATGGCAGCGCTTGCTGCTGGGGTACCAACGGTCGATCTGGACGAACTGGCGCCCCGCCCATGCGGCCTTGTAGTCGAGCTGGCGCACCAGCTCCCCCCAACCAACATCGCTGATGGCTTTCGCCAGAGACCGGTTCTTGATCATATTTTTCACCGTGAGGCTTTCAGCACAGATCACTTGGTTCTCGTTGACGATCTGCCGGGTGAGTTTATGAAGGTGGTCAAGCCGGGTATCGGCGATTTTCGCGTGGCGCCTGGCCACTTTCTGCTTTGCTTTCGCCCGATTGTTCGAGCCTTTTTGCTTACGGCTCAGTTGCCGTTGCGCCCGCGCCAATTTGCGTGCGTGACGCACCGTATGGCGGGGGTTGTTGACCCGCCTACCGTCACTGGTCACGAACAGGTCTTTCAAGCCGAGATCAATGCCCACCATCTTCGGCGTGATGGTCAGTGATTCGGCGTCCACTTTGCACAGGCAGCTGATAAAGTAGCGACCGGCGCGGTCTTGGGACACCGTGACGGTGCTGGGGGCTGACGGAAGCTCGCGGCTCCAGCGGATGTTAAGCGGTTCCTTGCACTTGGCCAGTGCGATCTCGCCGTTGCGATACGAAAACGCCGAACTGGCAAAGGTGGCCGATTGGCGATGTTTCTTTGACTTGAAGCGGGGATAGTTGGCTCGCTTGGCAAAGAAATGCTTGAACGCCGTTTGTTGATGGCGCAGGCATTGCTGCAAGGGCACCGAACTGACCTCGGCCAGGAACGCGGTGTCAGGCTGTTTTTTCAACTGCGTCAGGAAAATGCTGGCGTCGTTGTAACCGATTTTCTCTTTGTGCTCGTAAAACGCATCGGTGCGATAGCGCAGCACCGCGTTCCAGACAAACCGCACGCACCCAAACGTTCGCGCCAACAGGATTTCCTGCTCGGGCGTCGGGTAGAATCGGTATTTGTAGGCGCGTTCGGTTTGCATAGGTTACAGAGTAAGCCGTGTCTTGTAAGTTTGCAAGTGCCAGGCACCCTCATGGGAGCCACGACGCTATAATACCCCACCCAATGCATAGCTTGGGTTGGGTATTACGCGCTTTTCGATAAAGAAAAGCGCCCTGCTTGACGATGTGGATAGCTTGGCGACGTCAGCCGTCTACACCCACATTAGGCAGGATTATCAGGACGATTCGGCTACGCCAATCAGGCTATCGAGTTCAGCCAAGGCGGACAGACGGCGCAGAGGTTGCGACAAGGCAGCCTCCTGGAAAAGCAACTTCTGGTCACGGCTGACACGTAACCATTGCAACAATACGCTCAAGGCGGCGCTGCTGGCCTTTTCGACTTGCGTGAAATCGAAGCGAACTTCAGTACCGGGAGCTTGCTGCATCAACCATTCACTTCCAGCAGTCGCCAATCGTGCCGCCACCGAAACATCAACCTCACCTTGAACGCACAAGGTACTGTCTTGCGCGCTCAAGCGAAATGCGGGCTCTTCAAGAAGCAAGCTCACGCACCTCCTCCTTCTTCAAGCTCTTCCACGGCAAGCTCAGGCGACCAGTTGTTGATAACCGCATCATAGTCACGATTATGGTCACGCATGGCTTGGTCAAACTGATTACGGAACGTCAACCCCAGATTGATGCCATTGACGATCACATTCACCACACGCCATTCGCCATTCGAAAGCCGCAGGCTGTAGCTCACTGGATATACCGAACTATCGGTGGCCACGATTTCCATTGCCACACTGGCCTGATCTTCCTGACGCTGTGGCTGCTGGACATCCAGTACTCGCAGTTCGTCATAATCGAACGTCACCAGCCCCTTGGTGTAGGTGTCGATCAATGTCTGACGAAAGATGTCGGCAAAGCGACTGCGCTGTTCCGGCGTGGCGTTCTGATAGTACCTGCCCATCACGCTGGCCCCGATATAGCGAAAATCCGCCACTTCTTCGAGACTCGACTCAACCAGCGCCTCGAGTTCATCAATATTGTCAGCGTAATAATCTTCTCGATTCTCTAATTCGTCCATGAAATCGGTAATATTTTCACGAATCAATGCTTCCGGACTCTGGCTCGGCGCTTGCGCTTGCAGGTGCAATGGCACTACCAGCAGCAATATTGCGAGCAAGGTTACACAGTGACGTTTCATACTCATAAGCCCTCCTGGGCACAAGCCAATCAAACAAGGTAGTTTCAACCACTGACCATATTGGATATGAATTGCTGAATTAGTTCTTCAAGCACCAGCGCAGACTGAGTATCGGTAATAGTATCGCCGGCCTCCAGTGCCTCTGGGTCGCCACCCACACTCAACCCCACGTACTGCTCCCCCAACAAGCCGGCAGTGAGTATGGCGGCAGTGGTATCGCGGGATAACTGCCCCTCGAGTTCGCCATCCAGGCGCAATGTCACTCGCGCATCGAACCATTCGGTATCCAGTTCGATAGCTTCAACCCTACCCACGGTCACTCCCGCCATGGTGACCCGTGCGCGCGGGCGCAACCCGCCGACATTGGCGAAGTTGGCTTCCAATTGAAAGGACTCGGCAGGAGCGGAGAGCGTCACGCCACTGACACGCAACCCCAGAAACACTAACCCAAGGATACCGGCCAGCATGAAAAGTCCCACGCCTAACTCCATTGTCTTACTGCGCTTCATTGAAAAATGCTCCAAAAAATCAAGAAAGACCACCGAACATCACCACGGTCAACACAAAGTCGAGGCCCAGTACCGCCAGTGAGGAATACACCACGGTACGTGTCGTCGCACGTGAAATACCCTCAGAGGTAGGCACAAGATCGTAGCCCTGAAATACTGCGATCCAGGTCACCACCAAGGCAAACACCAGGCTTTTGATGATGCCGTTGCCGACATCATCGAGAAATGAAACGCTGGCCTGCATGTTGCTCCAATAAGAGCCTTCAAATACGCCTAGCCATTCCACCCCGACCAAATACCCGCCCCAAATGCCGACCACACTGAAGCCAATGGTAAGTACGGGCAGCGATACGAACCCGGCCCACAATCGGGGAGCCACGATACGCCGTAGTGGGTCGACACCGATCATCTCCATGCTGGTGAGCTGTTCGGTGGCTTTCATCAAGCCAATTTCTGCCGTCAGGGCCGACCCTGCTCGCCCGGCAAACAGCAACGCCGCAACCACAGGTGCCAACTCCCTCAGCAAGGACAGCGCCACCATTTGCCCCAACGCCTGTTCGGCACCGAAATCCACCAGGATGGTGTAACCCTGCAAGGCCAACACCATGCCAATGAATAACCCCGACACCAGCACAATCGCCAGCGACAATACACCGACGAAATATATTTGATGCAGCCATAGGCGCAGCCCCTCACGCGAAGGCACCGCCACTGCCGACTGGGCGAGAAAAATCCCCGCGCGGCCCAGCGACTCGAAGGAATCGCACCCTTTACGACCCCAGCGAGCAAGGCTTTCAATACCTTTCGTCATTCCACTTTCACTCAAGGATGACCTCCAGATGCCGTCGCATCGTCAAGAATATCGCTATAGAAATCCGGTGCCGGATAATGAAACGGCACCGGCCCATCGGGCTCACCATGCACGAACTGACTCACTCGAGGGTCGGCGTGGGTATCCAGCGACTTGGGTGTTCCTTCAGCCACCACCTTGCCATCGGAAATCAGGTAAACGTAATCAGCGATCGACAGGGTTTCCTTGATGTCGTGAGACACCACAATGGACGTCAGCTCAAGCGCTTGACTAAGCCGACGGATCAACTCCACCAATACCCCCATGGAAATGGGATCCTGACCGACAAAAGGCTCATCATAGAGAATTAATTCCGGGTCCAGCGCTACGGCCCGCGCCAAGGCAACCCGACGCGCCATGCCGCCGGACAGTTCAGCGGGGGTCAGGGCACGGGCACCACGCAAGCCTACCGACTGAAGTTTCAGCAGTACTAGGTCGCGGATCATCGGTTCCGGCAAGTCCGTATGTACCCGTAGCGGGAACGCCACATTTTCGAACACGTCCAGATCGGAAAACAGCGCCCCGCTCTGAAACAACATACCCATGCGCTTGCGCAGCTCGAACAGCGCCTTGCGTGACAAGCGGTGTACATCCTGGCCATCGATCAGCACCCGCCCACTGTCCGGCGTCAGCTGCCCTCCGATCAATTTGAGCAAGGTGGTTTTTCCAGTCCCGCTCGGCCCCATGATGGCGGTAATACGTCCGTGAGGAATCGCCATATTGATGCCACGAAATATTTCACGCCCACCGAACGTGAAGTGCAGATCTTCAATTTCAACAAATGGAACGTCAGTCATGATGACTCACTATCAAAAAATGGCGCATAAGGTCGACAGCAGGCCATTGCTGAGGTCGACGATAGAATAGTTGCGAATGAGAAAACCGCTCAATAACCATTTTAAAACACGATGTTAAAAACATGGCTTCAAAAAGATAGTTTCAAAAACACGGTTTCAAAAACATTATCGAACATCGTATCCTAACCCTTATAGCTAGCGTCAAGCGATAAACATCCGGCTATTACGTCTCGGGCATCTCCTTCGAGGATGTTATCCTGTGCATAAACGTTCATTCACTTTCTTGAGCCATCCGCCATGAGTCAGCCCGTCCCCCTCACTTCCTTGCTACGCGAGAGCGCTGTGCGCACCCTGATGGTGGAGCAGGCGGCTATCGGCGCCTTGATCGGAAAACTGGATGCCGGATTCGATCAGGCTTGTCAGTTGATTCTGGCGTGTACTGGACGCGTGGTGGTAACCGGCATGGGCAAATCCGGGCATATCGCCGGCAAGATTGCCGCCACCCTCGCCAGCACCGGCACCCCGGCTTTTTTCGTTCATCCCGGCGAAGCCAGCCATGGGGATTTAGGCATGATCACCCGCGGTGATGTGGTGCTGGCCCTGTCCAATTCCGGTGAAACCAGCGAAGTAACCGCATTACTGCCGTTACTCAAGCGCATGGGTGCGCCCTTGGTCAGCATGACCGGGCGCCCCGGTTCCACACTGGCACAGCATGCCGACGCCCATCTGGACAGCGGCGTGGAACGAGAAGCCTGTCCGCTGGACCTCGCGCCCACCAGTTCCACCACGGCGGCATTGGCCCTGGGCGATGCCCTTGCCGTGGCGTTACTCGAAGCGCGCGGCTTCACCGCCGAGGATTTCGCCCTTTCCCACCCAGGCGGAAGCTTGGGCAAGCGACTCCTGCTCAGGGTCAAGGACTTGATGCATGCTGGCTCGCGTTTGCCCCAGGTGCCACTGGGCAGTCCCCTGCGCGACGCTCTGCTGGAAATCACCCGACAAGGACTCGGGTTCACCTGCGTTGTCGACCAGGAAGGTCGGTTGGCCGGAGTCTATACCGATGGTGATTTACGTCGCACTCTGGATCAACACCATGATCTGCGCAACTTGAACGTGGAGGATGTCATGACCCGACCGGGCAAACGCATTTCGCCCGACCTGCTGGCCGCCGAAGCCGTACGCATCATGGAAGACAATCGCATCACGGCGTTAGCCGTCGTCGACCAGCATGAACATCCTGTCGGCGCGCTGCATATGCACGACCTTCTAGCCAGCGGCGTGATTTAAACAAGGCTTTTCAATCAAAAGCGCTTCAACCTGGAAGCGTTTCAACTGGAGGTTCCATGGCCCTATCGCCTGCTTTACTCGACCATCTGCGACGCGTGCGCTTGCTCGCCCTGGATGTGGATGGCGTTCTGACCGATGGCCGGCTCTACTTTCAGGCCGATGGTATCGAAATCAAAGCCTTTCATACCCAGGATGGGCATGGCCTCAAACTGCTCAAGCGCGCCGGCATTCATGTCGCCCTGATTACCGGACGTGATTCGCCAATGGTCAGCCAGCGTGCAGCCGCTCTGGGAATTTCTCATGTATCCCAGGGCTGCGAGGATAAACTCGGCACATTGCGCCACCTCTGCCAGCGCCTCGGAATCGAGCTCGACCAGGTTGCTTATTGCGGCGATGACCTGCCTGACCTGGCGGCAATCAAACGTTCCGGCGTCGGGATTACCGTCCCCCATGCACCGGTCTATATTCAGTCACATGCCGACTGGGTAACCGAACGCCACGGGGGGCATGGGGCAGTGCGCGAGATCTGCGACACCCTGCTCGAGGCGCAGGGACACTGGGGTGCGGTCATCGACACCTACCTGCACGGCCGTCGCTGAGATGAGCCGTCAAGCATTGTTGCCGCGCTGGCTATGGATAGCCGGGATGGTGGCCCTGCTCGGCGGGTTGCTGGTTTACCTGGACCCTCGGGCGCCCCAGGAAGTAGCGGTGGACCCCGCTGCCCAGGCCGAGGAACCCAATCATGTCCTGGAAGGTGCCGATATGACCTTGTTCGGTGCCGATGGGCTTATCCAGCAGTCCATCCGCACTCCCCATCTGGTGCATATTCCCCAGGACTCACTGACACAGGTCGAGATGCCGAGAGCCAGGCTGTACGACGAACAACGCCGAGAATGGCTAGCCAGTGCCGACAATGGCACTGTCGACATCGCCACCCATCGCTTGTCACTCAGCGGCTCGGCTCGGCTGATCGCCCCCGAGAGCGGCTGGCAACTGGATAGCGAAGTGTTGCACTATGACAGCCGTCAGGCCCACGCTTGGAGCGACGCCCCGGTACTGCTGCAACAGCCCCCCCAGCACATGCGTGCCTTGCGCATGGATACGTGGTTGAACGATAGCCAGGTTCGCCTGACCGGCGATGTGCAAGGCTACCACCCAGCGGCAACGCACGAGCAAGAGGAAACCCCATGAAAACGTTTCTGCAAGCCACGCTGCTGAGCCTGGCCCTGCTGCCGGCAGTGGCACTCGCCCAGCAGGCGCCTCCCCCGGTCGAGGTGGAGGCAGACCGTCTTGATCTGGATCAACGTACCGGTACCGCGGTATATGCCGGTAACGTTGAAGTTCGTCAGGGCGAAATGCGCCTGAGAGGCGACCGTGTCGAAATTCAGCGTAACTCAGCAGGCGAACTGTCACGTGCCATCGCCACAGGGGATCGTGCTTATCTTCGTCATCATCCACAAGACCAGGATCAACCTCTGGAAGGCTATGCCCGCACGGTCATTTTTCACGTTGCCGAACGCCGAGTGGAACTGATCGATAAAGCCGAGCTGATTCAGGGCGGGGACCGCTTTACCGGGGGACGTCTGGAATACTTCATCGACCGAGAGGTCATCCAGGCTCGCGCAGATGTGGAAGGACAGGAGTCCCAACGCATCCGCATGACTCTCCAGCCCGAACAACAATGAGGCAAACCGTGCACTCAGGCGACCGTGAAGCGTCTACGTCTACTCCGGGCATAAAAACGCTTTATGCCCGCCACCTGGCCAAGAGCTACAAGCGCCGGCGCGTGGTCAAGGACATCAGTCTCGAGATCGCTCAAGGCAGCGTGGTCGGCCTGTTGGGTCCTAATGGGGCCGGCAAGACAACCTCTTTTTACATGATCGTCGGCCTGGTACGCGCCGATGCCGGCGAAGTAAGTATCGATGAGCATGACCTCAGCGGCGCCCCCATGCACGAACGCGCCATGGCCGGCATCGGCTATCTGCCCCAGGAAGCCTCGATATTTCGCAAACTGTCGGTGGCCGACAACATCATGGCAATTCTGGAAACCCGCAAGGATCTTGATCGAAGCGCTCGCGAAAAGCGCCGGGAAGCGTTACTCGAAGACTTTCATGTCACCCATATACGCGACAACCTGGGCATGAGCCTTTCCGGTGGTGAGCGCAGGCGCGTGGAAATCGCCCGCGCGCTCGCTACCGAACCAGCGTTCATACTGCTCGACGAACCTTTTGCCGGCGTCGACCCTATTTCCGTGGGTGAGATCAAGACCATTATCCGCGCGCTCAAGGCACGCCATATAGGCGTCTTGATCACCGACCACAACGTGCGTGAAACCTTGGACATCTGCGATACGGCTTATATCGTCGGCGACGGCCAGATCATCGCCAATGGTCCCCCCAAAAGCATTTTAGACAACCAGCAGGTGCGCGACGTTTATCTGGGTGCCGATTTCCGCTTATAGGCAACATCTCCCCAGCCTAGTGGCATATTTATTGCTACTCATTACGAAAAGCTAGGTTGCGTCAGGTCGTGGCTCGCACTAGGGTAAAAACTTTCGATCAAGCAAGCGGGACTTCCCTATGGTCATGAAAGCCTCACTTCAATTGCGCATGGGTACTCACCTGACCATGACGCCGCAATTGCAACAGGCCATTGCATTGCTCCAGTTATCCACGCTTGATCTGCGACAGGAAGTTCAGCAGGCACTCGACACCAACCCGATGCTGGAACAGGAAGATGAGTTCGGCGAGCAAGCCGTCAATGAAACACCCGAGCCGGAATGGTCGGAGGATATCCCCACGGAGCTTGCCGTCGATAGCGACTGGTCGGATACCTACCAGGACATGAGCCCTACGGTTGGTGGCGCCTCGGAAGGACCGGATTTTGAACGCCAGGCCGCCGAGCAAAGCCTTCAAAGTCGCTTGCTCTGGCAACTTGCGATGACTGATTTCGACGACCGCGAACAGCTGGTAGCGGAAAGTCTTATCGATGCTCTCGATACCAACGGTTACCTGACCCAGACGCTCAACGAAATCCGCGAAGGATTACGTGGACAGGTCGAGCGCATCACCTTGCGAGAAATGGAAGGAATACTGCTGCGCTTGCAACAATTCGAGCCTACCGGCGTCTTCGCCCGAGATCTGCGTGAATGCCTGATGCTTCAACTGGCAACATTACCTGATGAGACGCCGTTGCTGCCCCAAGCACGGCGTCTGGTGCGTCAGTTTCTGGAAGCCTTGGGCAAGGACGACTTACGCATGCTCAAACGCCGACTGGGTCTCGATGACCAGCAGTTGAATGAGGTCATTCATCTGATTCGAAGTCTCGACCCACGGCCGGGCAGCGCCTTTTCCGAAACGACCGATAGTTATGTGATTCCCGACTTGGTGGTACGCCATGATGCGCAAGGCTGGCACCTGGAGCTCAACCCTGAGGCGCTTCCTCGGTTAAGGATTCAACCGGATTACGCAAGCCTGATCAAGCGCGCCGACAAGAGCCATGATAACCAGTTTCTCAAAGAGCACCTCCAGGAAGCACGCTGGCTGATCAAGAGCCTATCCAGCCGCAATGACACCCTGCTGCGCGTAGGACGCGAAATCATTATTCGTCAGATCGGTTTTCTGGAGCATGGCGAAGAAGCCATGAAACCCCTCATTCTGGCGGATATCGCCGACGCCGTTGAGATGCATGAATCCACGATCTCGCGAGTCACGACGCAAAAATATATCCATACCCCGCGTGGCGTCTTCGAGCTCAAGTACTTTTTTTCCAGCCAGGTCGGCGGCGGCGAAAGCCAGGGCGATAGCCATTCAAGTACGGCCATCCGCGCACGGCTCAAGAAACTGGTTCAGGAAGAGCCTGCGGGCAAGCCGCTTTCCGATAGCCGAATCGTAACCCTGCTGCAGGAAAACGGCATCAAGGTGGCACGTCGCACGGTCGCCAAATACCGCGAAGCCATGGGCATCCCCCCTTCCAGTGAACGCCGTCGATTGAGATAGCCGTCAATTACCCACGCATCATCAGCGGCGCTGATGATGCGTGGCTTGCAAGACGATGTGCAAGTCCTGGTTGACTAGGCCAAGGGTGCCTTCTGGGCACACTACGTTAGTCGGGTCATGACACCCTGGGATGTTTCGCTAGTCCCTTGCTCTGTCGCCTTGTTGTAACCAGTCCTGAGGGAAAGGGGCCGTCAACCTGGCATGACAAGCCCGATTAACCTGGCCGAAGCGAACCTTACCCCTGTGGTGTCACAGTGCGTTCTTACCAATCGACCGACAGAGGGTCATGCATGAGGGTCTATGTCAAAAGTCAGCAAGGCGATTGGCTGATGCCCACCCATCCGGCGAAGGCCCGATGAATGGTCAGGGTGGGCAAGACCCAGGTCATACAGCGGACGTCCTTTGCCATTAAACTAACCTATGCCGCCAGGGCGAATTGATCGAGTTTAACGGCGAGGCCGACCATCTCCACCTGCTGGTCATCTGCCCGCCGCAGAAAGCCCTGTCTCACTTTATCGGCAAGCTCAAAGGCAAGAGTGCTTACGTGATACGCAAGGAGTTTGCACAAGACATCGCCGACAAACTCTGGGGCAGCCAGTTCTGGTCACCGTCCTACTGCGTCGTCAGTTGCGGGGGCGCACCGCTGGATATCGTGACGCAGTACATCACCGACCAGCAACGCCCCACCTCCGAGCAAGGTGAACAACAATCGCGGCGGCTACGCCGCCGATAGCGGCCTTCCCTGGCCGAGCCGGCTTGACTCGAAGCTAAAGCAACCGAGATTGCGCCGGGGTTGGTTCAAGAATCTTTCCCCAAGGGCTTTGCTTGAAAGAAAAAAGGGTTACAATCAAATCACAGCCCGACAGAGAAGGAGTACGTCAATGCAAGTCAATATCACCGGTCATCATGTGGAACTGACTGACGCCTTGCGTGACTATGTCAACGAAAAACTCGCGCGCGTGGAGCGACATTACGACAATATCACCACGGTACAAGTGGTCCTGTCTGTCGAAAAAGAGCGTAAACAAGCCACCTGCACCCTGCATGCCGGCGGTATCGATGAATTGCATGCCGAAGCGACGGATGTGGATATGTATGCTGCCATTGACGCCTTGGCGGACAAGATTGATCGCCAGCTCGTCAAGCACAAGGAAAAAGCACAAGCCCGCGCCCAAGGCGCTGGGGCGCGTTAAACTGATGTCACTGAAAGCCATCCTGCCCCCTGAGCGCGTGCTTTACGACGTGCCCGGGGGGAGTAAGAAGCGTGTACTGGAGTTTTTCAGTACCTTCATTGCTCAGAATACCCCTAGCTTGGATAGTCAGGAAGTCTTCAGCCGTCTCATTGGCAGAGAACGCCTGGGCAGCACGGGAATCGGCAATGGAGTTGCCATCCCTCATGCGCGCAGCCCACACTGCGATGCCCCTATTGCCAGCTTTCTCAAGCTTGCAGAACCTGTGGATTTCGACGCCATCGACGGCGACCCGGTTGACTTGCTGTTTGTACTGCTGGTACCTGAAGAAGCCGACGATACCCACCTTGCGCTTCTCGGCCAGGTAGCCACCATCATGAACGATGCTGACACACGTGCTCAGTTACGCAAGAGTGCCAGCCAACGCGAACTGCTTGATATACTGATGACAACGATTCGAGACCAGGACGCTTCCTGAGCTTCATTGTTTTCTGTATCGGTCTACGAACACCTTATTCAGCTATACTTTCGTGTCTCCTTGTAGCCCCTCACTAGAGGCTGCAGAGTGGTGCTTGGCCAGGAGCAGGAGATTCATATGCAACTCGTGATTATCAGCGGGCGCTCCGGCTCGGGAAAATCCATCGCTCTGCAAGCTCTGGAAGACCTGGATTATTACGCCATCGATAACTTACCCGCCATGTTGCTGGGTCCGCTGGTAGATGAACTGGCTCAGGAAAGTGAAAGAACCCATTTAGCGGTGAGTATCGATGCACGCAACCTGCCCTACGCATTGGAGCGTTTTCCTAGCCTACTGATGGAATTGCGCGAACGGGGTATCGATTGCCAGGTCATTTACCTGACCACTGATGCCCGTATTCTGCTGGAGCGTTATTCAGCGACACGTCGCCGTCATCCATTGACTCGCAACAGTGACATGACGCTGGAAGAAGCCATCACCGAGGAGGAAAAGGCTCTCAGCGAGATCCGTAATCTTTCCGACCTGATGATCGACACCTCGCGGCTATCCGTGCATGACCTGCGTCGCCGTCTCGTCGAACAGGTGGCTCATCACCAACGTGACCAACTCGCGCTCACCTTCGAGTCGTTTGGTTATAAGCGCGGGGTTCCCCTGGACGCCGATCTGGTATTTGACGTGCGCTGCCTACCCAACCCCTACTGGGACCCTCGGCTGCGTCAATCGAATGGGCGCGATGCCACTATCATCGAATTTCTTGATGACTTTCCCATCGTCCACAGCATGTACAATGATATCCATGACTGGCTGGAGCGTTGGCTGCCCGCTTATCAAAGTAGCCAACGCAGTTATGTGACGGTGGCCATCGGTTGTACCGGTGGTCAGCATCGGTCGGTTTATATGGCCGAACGCCTAGCCAGACAAATCGTGAAAAATTATGGCAATATCAGCCTGCGCCATCGTGAACTAGGGCTGCAATACACCCTCGGTGCCGAGAAAGGCCAAGTAGAATTCGCCGGTGACTAGAGTCTCCTTGAGAACTCAACCTATTAATACCGCCCAGCGCCCACGCAAGATAAAGGAAATACGGTGCCTCAACGCAAGCTGACGCTTATCAACCGACGCGGTCTGCATGCTCGTGCTGCCACCAAACTGGTACAGTGCTGCCAAGACTTCAACGCACGTGTACGCGTTCAAAAAGCCAGTCAGGAAGCGGATGCGGCCAACATCATGGCTCTCTTGATGCTGGCCGCTCCTTGTGGCACCGAGCTTACAATAAACGCGGAAGGCGACGATGCCGAACAGGCACTCGAAGCGATCCAGGAACTCTTTGACGCACGCTTCGATGAAGATGCCTAGTCACTGTCCTGATCGCCGGCCACGGTCATTTCATCGATCAACCAGCTACCGGTGTGAATACTGCCTCGCGTATCGGTGTCGTTACCGATACCTACCAAGCCACTGAACATCTGTTCGAGATTACCGGCGATGGTGAACTCTTCAATAGGATACTGGACCTTGCCATCTTCCACCCAGAAGCCGGTAGCGCCGCGAGAGTAGTCCCCGGTGACGCCATTGACCCCTTGGCCCATCAGCTCCGTCACCCATACCCCGCGCCCCATCTGTCGAAGCAAGTCTTGCGGTGCGCTCAAGGGTGCCGATATGCGTAGATTCCGAGCTCCTCCGGCATTGCCCGTGGTCTGCATCCCCAAGCGCCGAGCGCTATAGCTCGAGAGCATATAACTTTCCAGGCGCCCCTGATCGATAAAACGGTTATTGCGCGTCTGTACACCTTCGCTATCGAACGGCGAGCTGGCCATGGCGCCGACCTCCATAGGTCGTTCGCTTAATGAGAACCAGTCGGGAAACAAGGGATCTCCCAGGCGGTCACACAAGAACGACGCTTGGCGATACAGGGCACCACCGGCCAGGGCTCCCATCAGGTTCCCTACCAGACCACCCGCCAGGCTTGGATCGAACAGTACCGGAAAGCGGCCAGTGGTGGGACGCCTTCCACCCAGACGGCGCAGCGTTCGCTCAGCTGCCTGCCGCCCAACCGCTTCGGGATCCTGTAACTGTCGTGAGTCGCGGGCCGAGGTGTAATCATAGTCACGCTGCATACCACTGCCGTCCTGGGCAATCAACATGCAGGAGAGTGAGTGACGGCTGCCTTTCTGACTCCCCAGGAATCCATGGCTATTGGCATAGACGCGCACACCCTCCCCTGTGGAAAGTGACGCACCCTCCGAATGGGTGATGCCTTCGACACCACGACCGGCGCTTTCACAGGCAAGTGCTATTTCAATGGCTTGTTCGGTACTCAGCTCCCAAGGGTGGTGGGCGTTTAAATCGGGGAAGTCCGTGGCCATCAATGCAGCATCTGCCAAACCTGCCGCCGGGTCTTCGCCAGTGTAACGCGCAATCGCCATGGCTTTTTCCACCGCCGCACGAATCGACGCCTGCCCGGCATCGGTAGATGAAGCACTACCTTTGTGCATACCGACATATACCGTGACTGCGATACCTTGATCTCGGGACAGCTCGACGGTTTCGACTTCGCCCAGACGCACACTGACACCCACGCCTTGATCGACACTTGCCCCAACTTCGCAGGCATCCGCACCCAGCTGTTTAGCCAGTGCCAACGCCTCTTCGGCACGCGATTCCAGCAACTGTTGCTGGGCCGGCGCATCAAACGCTTGTGTCATATTTTTCTCCTTCCTCAGCCGAGAATCCCCGGCAGGTGAATGCTGTCGCTTGCGGCCTGATATACTGCCGCAACCTGAATTCGTTAACGAGCCACATCATGTCCAAAAAACGCCCTGACTTCATCGAAAACGATGAACAAGAACGCCCCAGCAAATCGCAGCTCAAGCGCGAAATGCACGCCCTGCAGGAATTGGGGGAAACCCTGATTGCCATGAAACCCGCTGAGCTGGCACGGTTTCCGCTTTCCGATGACATGCTGCGTGCCATCGAGGAAACGTCACGCATTCGCTCCCATGAAGGGCGCCGGCGGCACATGCAATACGTCGGCAAACTGATCCGCAAGGAAGACCTGGTCGCGATCCAGGCGGTGTTCGACAGTGTCGATCAGGAACAACAGCAGCGTGATCATTCCTTTCATCGCCTGGAAAAATGGCGCGACCGCCTGATCGAAGAAGACGACTCGGCAATCGATGCCTTTATAGCGGATTATCCCGACACGGATCGTCAAACGCTTCGTCAGTTGATACGCAATTCACGGCGCGAACGTGACCAGGCCAAACCACCGACCAGCGCCCGCAAGCTGTTCAAATTCCTTCGCGAAAGCGCTGCAATGTAACCACAAAGCGTTAAGACTGGGTGCCGCCTACGGTCAGCTCATCGAGTTTCAAGGTGGGCTGACCGACACCCACCGGTACGCCCTGCCCTTCCTTCCCGCATACGCCAATGCCGGTATCCAGCGCCATGTCGTGGCCGATCATCGAGACTCGGCCCATGGCTTCCGGGCCATTACCGATCAAGGTCGCTCCCTTGACCGGAGCGGTAATCCTGCCATCTTCGATCAGGTAGGCTTCGCTTGCGGAAAACACGAACTTGCCAGAAGTGATATCCACTTGGCCGCCACCGAAGCTGACCGCATAAATGCCGCGTTTGACACTCCGGATAATGTCCTGTGGCTCGTCCTGACCGGCCAGCATGTAGGTGTTGGTCATGCGCGGCATCGGCAGATCGGCAAAGGACTCACGCCGGGCATTTCCCGTCGGCGCCATGCCCATGAGCCGCGCGTTCACCTTGTCCTGCATATACCCGGTGAGAATGCCGTCTTCGATCAAGGGGGTGTACTGGCCGGGCGTGCCTTCGTCATCCATGCTCAGCGATCCACGGCGACCGTCGAGTGTGGCATCATCCACCACGGTCACGCCCTTGGCAGCCACGCGTTGGCCCATGCGCCCGGAAAATGCAGAACTACCCTTGCGATTGAAATCCCCTTCCAGGCCATGGCCGACGGCTTCATGCAGCAGAATACCCGGCCAGCCGGGACCCAGCACTACCGGCATCTGTCCCGCCGGGGCGGCCACGGCCTCAAGGTTGACCAGCGCCTGACGCACCGCTTCCCGGGCATAGGTTTCAGCCACGTTGTCGTCGCGCAAACGGGCCATCGAAAAACGGCCGCCGCCTCCGGCACTGCCCCGCTCACGGCGGCCATCCTTGACCGCGATCACACTGACGTTGAAACGCACCAAGGGACGAATGTCCGCGCCCAGGGTGCCGTCGCTGGCACGCACCAGAACGACTTCATAGGTTCCCGAAAGCGAAGCGCTGACCTGGCTGATGCTGGGGTCGGCGCTGCGCGCAACGCGATCCGCCAGCTTGAGCATGGCCACTTTGTCTTCGGCGGTCAGGCCGGCGAGAGGATCAAGGCCGGTATAGCGTGACGTGGCTGTTGAGGTGACCACAGCCTGGCCAGGTAGCCGCTGCCCGCTACGCACGATACCCGCCGCGGTACGCCCGGTGTCCGCCAAGGCATCGGCGGTAATTTGATTCGAGTAGGCAAAACCGGTTTTTTCACCGGCCAGAGCACGCACGCCCACCCCGCCATCGATGCTGTAACTGGCTTCTTTTACCTCACCGTCTTCGAGTACCCAGCCTTCCTGCCAGGTGCGCTGAAAGTATAGATCGGCATAATCCACCCCTGCCCCCAATGCATGCGAGAGACCCGTCTCCAGTGCGTCGAGATCCAAGCCCCCCGGGGTTAACAAGGTGGTGACGGCTGTGTCCAACATGGCTTTGTCTGGGGTCATTGAGTACCTTCCAAAGTGATTTGCGGCGCTGCCCAAGGGCCACGCACGCGGTAATAGATAGTTGTCGCCCGGTTGATAGCGTCACCAAATAACTGGTGAGCGATAAAGAAAGCGCCTCCCGCCAGCGGCCCGCCAGCGATAAGCGCTGCAAGCGGCATGCTTTGACTGATGGGCAGTCTGACGCCCAGGCGTTGGTCGAGTTCCCGGCGTACAAGATCGACGGTACCCGTTACGCTGTAGGTGGTGGCCGGCGTATCGATTTCCAGCATCTCCCGAGTGGTCAATTCGCCATCGGCAATATCGACGCTGCCGTGCACACGGTTGAAAACGGTTCCCTGACCGATGACATCGGAGAAGTCCAGGCGTAAACGACGCACCAGATTATCGAAATTCAACAAGCCGATAAGTTCAACAGGCGTCGATTCGATATTGAGAAACCGCCCGTCATGCAGCTCGATGGACAATTCGCCTTCAGATCGGCTGAGTTCCAATTCCCATGGGGCGCCCGGCCAGCTCAGCCGGGTTGCCAGGTCGGTCCGCTGGCTGTGCATGACATTGGGTTGCGCCAGCCGCGCCAAGGCGGTACCGATATCCCCGCCTTGCAGGGTGAGGTCCATGTGGGTACGACTCCGGGTGGCATCGCCTTCCCAGCGTAACTCGCCACGTGCCGATATCTGACCCAACGTTAGGCCTACCGGAGCCAGAGTGAACTGATTGCCACGCGTTTTCCAGTAGGCGGTCAATGGCCCGAAGCGCTTTTGCTCATACAAGACTTCCGCCACCCTTAATCGCCCATCGGGGAGCGCCTCAAGCCAGGGGGGAATCCCGCTAAGTTCAGCGGATGCAGGGGTTTCGGTTTCGATTTCGTTCATCCAGGCGCGGGGCTGTGCTTGCTCGTCGCCAGTGGATGTAGCCGAAACGGGTTCGCCCGAGCCCGTCCGGCCGGTGAACTGATCGGACAAGACCATCAAGTCATCCAACATCAGGCGGCCTACGCTGATATCCAGGGGGATCTCTGCCTGAGGGCGATAGTGCACACTACCCGCCACCAAGCTGCCACTCAGGTTGAGTTCCATCCCCGCCGGGCTCATCCGGCCATCAGCTTCCATCGACCCGAGACATTGATCCTGGTACGTCAGACAAGGCGTCTGTACTGCTACTTGCCAGTCGCTGCGTTGAGTATTTTCGCGTTCGTTTTCTACCGACACATCCTCTGTAAAGAGTTCGGCCAGGCTAAGCCAGTCAAGCGGCTCCAGGCGGGGCACATCGGCTTTCACCGTCCAGCCGGGTCGAATGGGCCAATCGGAGGACAGTGGTGTTGCATCACCCAACCAAAGTGCCCCAGCCAATCCCTCGTCAAGAAACTGGCCACGAAAATCCACGACATTGGCCAACTCACTTTGTATGGCTCCATTCTCGATATCAATCCTCATCGACCATGGCCAGGCGGCTTCAGCGGGCTTTTGCAACGGAGCGGGAAACGTCAATTCCAGGCCTTGCAGGGTGCTATTCAGCTGTAACTGCAGGCTGGGTTCCAGCTCAAGTCGCCCCTGCCAAGCGGTCCGCCCCTGCGCCAAGGCCTGGGTTTTCTCAGAGGGCACCCCTGCCCAGCGTAGCAGAGCTCCCGCTTCGGACTCACCTACCAAGCTCAGATGATCTTCATGGGTGTCGACAGTCGCCGAGACATCGCCTTCCCAGAGACGCCCCGCCACTTGCCCGGCAAGCCCACCGTCCGGCCCTTGCTGAGTCCAGCTGAGCATCCCGTCGACCTGATCGATATTCAATGACAAGGGCTGATAAGTCAGCCGTGACAATTGGGGATGGGTATTGATCTCGAGCTGCAGGGCCTCGGGTGCTTCAAGAGAGGTATTCAAGGCGATGTCGGCATTGATACGCCCTTCTCCCCGCCAATCATCCAATGCCTGCATGCCTTCCAGAGGGGTGGCTTGTAGAAAAGCCCTGGTTTGCTCAACCGAAGCTTCAGCCTTGCCGTCGACCCTCAGTTGGTTATCTTCCAGAAGCACCGCGCCGGAGGTAGCCTTGACGCCATGGCTGTGGGCATTGTCGATGGCGGCCTGCAGACGCTGATTGCTCAATTGCAGACGCCCCTCGATACCTTCCAGCATCGGCCAGTCGGGAGCGATGGGTAAGTAGCCATCGACAATATCCAGCGCCAGTTCCAGCTCCCTGTCGTCTATTTCAACGCCTTCGAATAAAGGCTGGCTCAAAGAAAACGTTCCTTCTCTTACCACGCCGCCCATGTCGCCGAGCAACCATTCACTCAAGTCTTCTCCCAGAACTCCCATGGGTAGCCATTGAGCCAGGGGGCGCTTTACCGCATCAACGTCGCGAAAGGCAATATCCAGGCCGAAGTGACCGCGCGGCTTTCCAGTGACCAGGCCGAATCCGCCCTCGACATGGGCACCTTCCCAATCAACCAGCAGGTTCCTGCCACTGATCAGGCTATCGGGGCCATCGTAGACCCACTGCACTTCTCCCTGCGCATGATTCAATGCCATGGGCGCCGAAAAGATGCTGGGGAAATACAGGGTACTGGCCCCGGCACTATTGAATAAGACTCTACCGCGCAGATCCCGGGCTTCGACCCAGGCGTCGAGGGGGCCACCGCCAGGCACATGCCCCCAAGGGGATGCTTCAAGGCCGCTGATAGCCGCCGTGGCTTCCCACTGGTCATGGCGATGCCCCAGACTCAGCCCGCTCACCTGGCCTCGCGGCGCCAGAGTCGCCACTACCCGTGACAAGGCTTCAGGCAGCGGAACGTGCTCACGCCAGGCCGCCAAAGAAGCCAGTTCAAACTCACTGGTACGGACTTCCCAGCCATCCGGGTCATGGATCAGGTACCAATGATGCGGCAATGCTGGGCCGACATCGCCCGACGCTGTCGGCTGCGT
Organism: Vreelandella rituensis; assembly: GCF_003336665.1. Classification (GTDB taxonomy): domain Bacteria; phylum Pseudomonadota; class Gammaproteobacteria; order Pseudomonadales; family Halomonadaceae; genus Vreelandella; species Vreelandella rituensis. Next base: position 25,086 of record NZ_QPIJ01000016.1, read on the forward strand.
CCTGTCAACCGTGTCGGCGTCGCCTTCCAGCCAAGCTTCACCGCCGTCGCCTCGCCGCAGCCATTGGCCTTGAGCATGAATATCACGCAGCACGGTCTCTTGGGTCTGATGACGCAAGGCCAGGTGAGAAATGTCGAGATCGATGCGGGCATCGGCAAGCGCACCTGCTTGCCAGCGGCCCCAGAGGCGCGCCTCGCCGCTGGCGTGCTGCAATTGCGGGCTTCGTGCGGGTAATAACAACTGCGCCAGGGTGCGCAAGTTATCCAGTTGCATATCCAGTTGCAGGGCTGCGGAGAAATCGCGGAAACCGTGTTGGCCCGGCTGTACTTCCACTTGCATCTGTACCGCAGGCCAATTTTCGACGACTTGTCCCGGCGCATCCTGCCGAGCGACTTCCAAGCTACCTTCCAGGCGAGTACGGCGAGAATCCCCACTCATCAGCAACTCAGGGGCCAGCAAGGTGACCGTTCGTTGGCGGCCGTGCAGCACGATACTGGTTTCCTGCACCCATAGACGCTGGCGCAGGATCAGTGCAGCCCAGGCGTCGAGTACTTCCAGGTCAAGCTCGTACTCGAGCGGCAGCTCGGTAGTGCCGGGCCAGTACCAGCGGGCACCTGCGTCTTGCTGATAAAGATGCACTGCCAGACCGTTTATGCGGGCATCGCTGAAGACCGGGGCCATGGCACCCAGTGTGGCGAACGTATCCAGCTGCAGTCTTGCCTGCTCCAGCGCCAGCAATGTTTCACCTTCCGAGGTAGTGACATGCACCCCGGAAAACCGCATGAGCGGATCATTGCGGGCCAGTTGCAAGGAAAGATGCTCAATCTCTACAGAAGCGCCGATGCGGGCTTCCAGCAAGGCCTCGATGTGGGGTATCAAGGCATCCGCTTGGCTCATGAGCAGGCGTAAAACCACTAGCAGTACCGCAAGCCCTCCCAATACAACGGCCAGCAGCCCCAACCCCCAACGCACCAGCGAACGCCTCATCATGGATTACATCAGCACGATGTCGTACTGCTCCTGGGAATAATGCAGCTCCACTTGAAATCGAATGGTCTTGCCAATGAAGACTTCAAGATCGGCCACTGCCGCTGACTCTTCGTCCAGAAGCCGATCGACCACCGCCTGGGATGCCAGCACCATGTAGGTATCCGCATTATAGGCGCGTTCTTCACGCAGGATTTCCCGGAAGATTTCATAACAGACGGTTTCCGGCGTTTTCAAGGTGCCACGACCGGCACAGGTGGGGCACGCCTCGCACAAGGTCTGCTCCAGGCTTTCGCGGGTACGCTTGCGCGTCAGCTGCACCAGGCCCAGCTCGGTGACCCCAGTGCATTTGGTCTTGGCGTGGTCGCGCTCCAATGCTTTCTCAAGCACCCGCAGCACTTGGCGCTGGTGCTCGGTATCCTCCATATCGATGAAATCGATGATGATGATCCCTCCCAGGTTACGCAAGCGCAACTGGCGAGCAATGGAGTTGGCCGCTTCCAGGTTGGTCTTGAAGATCGTCTCTTCCAGATTGCGATGCCCGACATAGCCGCCGGTATTGACGTCTATGGTGGTCATGGCCTCGGTAGGATCTATCACCAGATAGCCGCCCGACTTGAGCTGTACCTTACGTCCCAGGGCTTTCTGTATTTCGTCTTCCACACTGTAGAGATCGAAAATCGGTCGTTCCCCGGGGTAATACTCGATGCGCTCCACGGCGGTGGGCATGAATTCCTCGGCGAACTCCACCAGCTTGGCAAAATTTTCCCGGGAATCGATACGCACCTTCTCGATTTCATCACGCATGACGTCGCGCAGGGTACGCATGAACAGTGGAAGGTCGTCATAAATGACTGCGGCGGGAGTGGCGGTAATCTTGCGCTCACTTATCTTGCGCCAAAGCCGCAGCAGGAAATACATGTCGCTGGCCAGCTCCGTCAGGCTTACCCCTTCGGCAGCGGTGCGCACAATGAAGCCACCGTGGACCTCCAGCGTTTGCTCGGCGACACTGCCGATCAGCAATTCCCGAAGTCGTTCGCGCTCGGTTTCATCCTCAATGCGTTGCGACACGCCGTGGTTGGCCGAATCCGGCATGTAAACAAGGTAACGCGAAGGAATCGAGAGATGCGTGGTCAGTCGAGCGCCCTTGGAGCCAATCGGGTCCTTGGTGACCTGCACCACCAATGCCTGGCCTTCGTGGAGCAGCTGACCAATGGTCAACTGTTCATCGGGAGGCGTGCCCGAAGGCATGACTTCATGGGCATGGATGAAAGCGGCACGATCCAGACCGATATCGATAAACGCTGCTTGCATACCCGGCAGCACGCGCACCACCTTGCCCTTGTAGATATTTCCGACAATGCCGCGACGTCGTGAACGCTCGATCAACGCTTCTTGCAATACGCCATTTTCGACGACCGCGACCCGGGTTTCCATTGGCGTCAGGTTGATGAGGACTTCGCCGCTCATGCAAAATTCCTTGTAGGTTCGATTTCACTTCTGGGTTCGGTTAATTTACAGGGCTGCGTCAATATGGCAAACCTGCATCATGCTCCCATACGCCGTCCCATAGCGGCACACCCTGGCGGCTTAAAAGCTCGGCGGTTTCGTAAAGCGGCAAACCAACCACTGCGGAGTGACTGCCGGCGATACGCTCGACAAAAATCGCCGCCTTGCCCTGAATCGCATAACCACCGGCTTTATCTTGTGGCTCGCCAGTACGCCAATAGGCTGCAATTTCAGCCTCACTCAAACAGCGCATCATCACTTGAGTCGTGACACAGGCGGTTAGCATTCCGAGTGGGCCATGGACCACCACGGCCGTCACTACTTCATGGCTACGCCCGGAAAGTGAACGCAGCATGGCAGCCGCATGGTCGGCATTCTGCGGTTTACCCAACACACGGTCTTCAAGTATCACGGCAGTATCCGAACCCAGAACCGGCAGGTCAGTGCTTGGGATGGCCGCCACTGCCTTGGCCTTTGCCAAGCGGGTCACATAGTCAACGCCGCCTTCACCTGGCAGCGGGGTCTCATCGACATCGCAGGCGATGACGTCCGCCATCACTCCGATGGAGGCCAATAGCGCTTTGCGCCGCGGTGATGCCGATGCCAAGCATAACACCGGGAGTTGAGGATGCGGCATGTCAGCTCCTGGTTCCTAGTGGTTTCTTGCCAAACGCTGTTCCAGCGCCTTGAACATGGTTGCCAACCACGGCCACAACGCAGCACTGATCAAGGAGGGGATCAAGAAGGCCAAGTGAATGGAAAACTCGCCGATCAAGGTACGCAGCCATTGCTCGGCCAACTGCACGATACCCAGCAGCACGAGCACCAGCACCGCTTGCTGGAGCAGCGAGTAAGCGCGAAAACGCGGGTATACCAAGGCACACAGAAAGGCCAGCAACGCTAGAGCCAGGGCATTTTGCCCCAAGGCAGTGCCTTCTATCAGGTCCAGCAGCAGCCCCAATACAAAGCCGTGATACACCCCGACTCTGTCCGGTGTACGCATGCACCAATAGATTAACGTCAACCCCAGCCAGTCGGGATGAAATACCTGCCAGCCCTCCGCCAATGGCATGACCTGCAAGCAAAGCGCCAACGATAGGCTCAACCAGATCACCAGCCAGGAAATCACCGGAGTACGCGCCATTATCTCGCCTCCCCGGCATTACCGTCAGAACGTCGGGAAGCAACTCTTAGAGCGGCACGCAGTGCCTTTCCCGAGAGAACCAGAGATTCATCCCAGGCGGCTTCTTCTATAGTGGCTTGCTTCGGCGGAAACAGTAACAGGAAATGACGCGAACGCTGCAACTGCGCCATCGGCTGGGCGGTGACGCGGGCGAATGGCTGGCCGGGATCGTGATAGACCTCGGTGACTTTCGCGACCGGGTATCCCGCCGGAAAACGTCCGGCCAGACCCGAGGTGGTGAGTAGATCGCCTTCACGAATATCAGCGGTATCGGGCACGTGCAGCACATTCAAGCTACCGTAGCGCCCCGCGCCCTGGACGATGAAGCGCAGACCATTGCGGTTGATCTGTACCGGCAAGGCATGACTGGCATCCGCCAGCATCAACACTCGGCTGGAATAAGCGGATACGGCGGTAATCTGCCCCACCAGACCGGAGGCATCGATCACCGGTTGACTCACGTAGGCGCCGTTGCGGTGCCCACGGTCAATGACCATCTGCTGGCTGAAGGGGTCATTATCCAGAGATAGCAATTCTGCCGTCATATACGGCACATCCTTACGCTGCGCGGCCCCCAACAGCTCACGCAACCGCACATTTTCGGCGGTCACGTTGGCCATGCGCTGAGCGCGGTGGGAAAGTGTCAGGATATGCTCACGTAAATAGCGATTTTCCTCTACCAAGGCACGCTGGTCGGAGAGCGCAAGCGCCCCCCAATTGAGCAAGTCACTGGGCACGCTGACCACCCACTGGATAGGCGCAACCACCATGGAAAGCTGGGCACGCACATCCTCCATCCGCGTAAAACGCTGGTCGGCAAACATCAACGCACCAGCTGCCAGAGCACAGAAGAACAACCGATAACCAGGCAGTGGTCCATGCGAGAACAGCGGTTTGATAGGCAGTTCCCCCGCGGTTGACCGCTATCTAGATCGAGACGGTTAAACGCTCAGTCGCTGGATAACAGCTCGAAAGCATGTTGATCGATCATTTCCAGGGCTTTGCCGCCACCGCGTGCCACGCAAGTCAAAGGATCTTCCGCCACAATCACCGGCAAGCCGGTTTCTTCGGCGATCAGCTTGTCAAGATCACGCAGAAGCGCGCCACCGCCGGTCAATACCAGACCACGTTCGGCGATGTCGGAGGCAAGTTCGGGGGGAGATTGTTCCAGAGCGCTTTTCACCGCAGCGATGATCGCTCCCAAGGTTTCCTGCAAAGCTTCCAGGATTTCGTGGGAGTTGAGCGTAAAGCTGCGCGGAATGCCTTCAGCCAGGTTGCGCCCGCGCACGTCGATCTCGCGCAGCTCGCCACCTGGGTAGGCACATCCAATCTCTTCCTTGATCCGCTCGGCTGTGGCCTCACCGATCAAGCTGCCGAAATGGCGCCGGACATAGGCGGTGATGGCTTCGTCGAAGCGATCGCCACCGACACGAATCGACTCGGAATACACCACGCCATTGAGCGAGATGATCGCAATTTCGGTGGTACCGCCACCGATATCCACGACCATCGAGCCCTGAGCTTCATCCACCGGCAGGCCCGCTCCGATCGCAGCCGCCATGGGCTCTTCGATCAGGAACACTTCACGGGCGCCAGCGCCTTCAGCAGATTCACGAATCGCGCGGCGCTCTACCTGGGTCGACATGCAGGGTACGCATACCAGCACACGCGGACTCGGCGTCAGGAAGGTGCTTTGATGTACCTTGCGGATGAAGTGTTGAAGCATCTGCTCGGTGACGGTGAAATCAGCAATGACCCCATCTTTCATGGGACGAATCGCGGTAATATTGCCGGGTGTACGTCCCAGCATGCGCTTGGCATCCGTACCCACAGCAGCCACGCTACGCATGTTGCCGGACTGGCGAATCGCCACCACGGATGGTTCGTCGAGCACGATGCCCCGACCGCGTACATAAATCAGTGTGTTGGCCGTACCCAGATCGATCGATAGATCGCTGGAGAACAGCCCCCTCAAGCGTTTGAACATGGACGTTATTACCTAGTGCAGACCGGGAACCCTGTGCGGACGCAAACGGTATCACCGCAACCCCCCCGCAGCAAGCATGAGTCGCGTACCACGCTGCCCGTCGCGGTCAATATGTGATACCTTTTGCGGTTATTTTCCTGTGAAAGTCGATGTAATTGACGAACAGGATGCTTGACCACGTTTTTTTCGACATCTCGTCTGGAGATGTGTTTTCTCCCACGTTCGCGAGGACATTTCGATCATGGCGCTTGAAGATTCTCATGTGCGCCGGGCTGCGCACCTGGCCCGGCTCGGGGTTAGTGACGACCAGGCTCGCGGCTTCGTCGACGACCTGAACCGTATTCTGGAAATGGTCGATCAGCTACAGAGCCTGGACACCGAAGGCGTTGCCCCCTTGGCTCACCCCCTGGATGCCACTCAACGCTTACGCGCCGACGAAGTCACCGAGTCGAGCCAGCGCGATACGTTCCAGCACTCCGCCCCCGCCGTGGAAAACGGCCTGTACCTCGTCCCTCGTGTGGTGGAATAACGCCGAGCACACGCCTTTGCCGCCTCTATTTTTCTTCGGCAACCTTGATGGAGCCTCTGGGCCATGCATGACAAGACAGTCACCCAACTCGCGGCGGCCCTGGCCGACGGCGAGCTCACCAGCCGCGAGCTGACCTCGCATTATCTGCAACGCATCGAGCGTCTCGACAGCAAGCTGAACAGTTTTATCACCGTGACCGCCGACCAGGCCCTGAAAGCGGCGGATGCCGCCGACCAGGCCCGTGCCAAGGGCAACGCCGGCCTGTTGACGGGTATCCCGCTAGCTCTCAAGGACATCTTCTGTACCAAAGGCGTCAAGACCAGCTGCGGCTCGAAGATGCTGGATACCTTCATTGCCCCCTATAACGCCACCGTGGTGGAAAAGCTCAATGCCGCCGGCACGGTGTCACTGGGCAAGACCAACATGGATGAGTTCGCCATGGGCTCCTCGAACGAGTCGAGCTTCTATGGACCAGTGAAAAACCCTTGGGATCTTTCCGCCGTACCCGGCGGCAGCTCCGGCGGCAGTGCCGCAGCGGTCGCGGCGGGTTTGGTGCCCGCCGCCATGGGTACCGATACCGGCGGCTCGATTCGCCAGCCGGCGGCGTTCTGCGGCATCACCGGGCTGAAGCCTACTTACGGCCGGGTATCGCGCTACGGCATCATTGCCTATGCGTCGAGCCTCGACCAGGCAGGCCCCATGGCCCGCACCGCGGAAGACTGCGCTCACCTGCTGAACCATATCGCCGGACACGACCTGCGTGATTCCACCAGTCTGGCCCGTGGGGTACCCGATTACCTGGACACCCTCGACGCGCCGCTTTCCGGGCTCAAGATCGGCCTGCCCAAGGAATATTTCGGCGACGGCCTGGATCCCGAAGTAGCCGCTGCCGTACGCGAAGCAGTCAGGGTATATGAATCCCTGGGTGCCACGGTGCGTGAGGTCAGCCTGCCGCATACGCATTACGCGATTCCGGCCTACTACGTCATCGCCCCGGCGGAAGCTTCCTCGAACCTTTCGCGCTATGACGGCGTGCGCTTCGGCCATCGCTGCGAAAACCCGCTGGACTTGACCGATCTTTACAAGCGCTCCCGCGAGGAAGGCTTCGGCGACGAGGTGAAACGTCGCATCCTGATCGGCACCCATACGCTTTCCGAGGGCTTCTTCGATGCCTATTACAAGAAAGCCCAGCAGGTGCGCCGCTTGATTCGTCAGGATTTTCTGGACGCTTTCGAAGACGTCGACGTCCTGATGGGGCCTGCATCGCCCAGCCCGGCCTTCGACCTCGGCGCCAAGAAAGACCCGGTATCGATGTACCTCCAGGATATCTACACCATTTCCGTTAACCTGGCGGGCATTCCAGGGATCAGTGTACCGGCAGGGTTCGTCGGCAACCGTCCGGTGGGCTTGCAGATTCTAGGCACCCACTTCGCCGAAGCGCAATTGCTTAACGTGGCGCACAAGTTCCAACAGGCGACCGACTGGCACCGCCAACGCCCCGCCTTTGCCAAGGAGAACGCATGATGCAATGGGAAACCGTGATCGGGCTTGAGGTCCACGTTCAACTTGCCACTCGTTCCAAGATATTTTCCGGCGCCTCCACGGCGTTCGGCGCAGAGCCCAACACTCAGGCCTGTGCGGTAGACCTAGGGCTCCCCGGGGTACTGCCGGTACTCAATGAAGCAGCCGTTTCCATGGCCGTGCAATTCGGCCTGGCGGTTCATGCACAGATTCCCGAAGTATCGGTGTTCGACCGCAAGAACTACTTCTACCCGGACCTGCCCAAGGGCTACCAGACCAGCCAGATGTATCACCCCATCGTCGGTCCCGGTGAAGTGGAAGTCAGTCTTGAGGATGGCAGCACCAAGTCCATCCGTATTCACCATGCTCACCTGGAAGAAGATGCCGGGAAGTCACTGCATGAAGACTTTCACGGCATGACCGGGATCGATCTGAACCGCGCCGGTACCCCGCTGCTCGAGATCGTCTCCGAGCCCGACATGCGCAACGCCAAGGAGGCCGCGGCTTTCCTCAAGGCAATTTACTCGATCGTGACCTATCTGGGCATCTCCGACGGCAACATGGCCGAAGGCTCGATGCGTTGCGACGTCAACGTCTCGGTACGTCCTCAGGGTCAAGCCAGCCTGGGCACCCGTGCCGAAGTCAAGAACGTCAACTCCTTTCGCTTCGTCGAGCGCGCCATCGCCTTTGAGGTCGAGCGTCAGATCGAGCTGATCGAAGATGGCGGCAGGGTCGTCCAGGAAACTCGCCTGTACGACCCTGAACGTGACGAAACCCGTAGCATGCGCACCAAGGAAGAAGCCAACGACTACCGCTACTTCCCTTGCCCTGATCTCTTGCCGGTGGTGCTTGATCAAGCCTACGTGGAGCATCTGCGTGGTCAATTGCCGGAACTTCCCGCCGACAAGCGTGCACGCTTCGAGCGTGAGCTGGGGCTTTCCGCCTATGATGCCGGGGTGCTTTCGGCCAGCCGCGATATGGCCGAATATTTCGAGGAAGTGAAAAACGAGTGCGGCGATGCCAAGCAGGCGGCCAACTGGGTGCAAGGAGAACTTTCCGGCGCACTCAATCGTGAGAATCTGTTGATTACCCAAAGCCCGGTCTCCGCTCGCCAACTCGGGCAACTGGTTGGCCGGGTGATGGATGACACCATCAGCGGCAAGGCCGCCAAGCAAGTCTTCCAGGCACTATGGAACGGCCAGGGAAATTCGGCGGATGACGTGATCGAGGCCCAAGGATTGAAGCAGGTCACCGACAGCGGCGCCATCGAAGCGATGATCGACCAGGTGATCGCCGACAGCCCCGCCCAGGTCGCCCAGTACTGCGATGCCGAACCGGAAAAGCGCGGCAAGATGATCGGTTATTTCGTCGGCCAGGTAATGAAGGCCTCTCGCGGCACGGCCAATCCTCAGCAGGTCAATGGGTTGCTCAAGGAGAAGCTCGACGCCTTGCTGTAAGCAAGTGAAAGCCTTTCAGGCAAACCGTTTTTTTTCGACAAACAGTTTTTCGGCAAACGACCCAAAGCCCGCGGCGAGCATGACTTGCGGCGGGCTTTGGCGTTCAGCGCAGCTCGGGTTGGAAAAAACCGGCCAGCGTGGCACAGCCCGACGCCCAGACATCGGCCTTGAGTTCGGCGATGGCGGCGGGTGAGAATCCCGGCCCGCAACCCAGCCGCCCTTCCAGCATCAAGCCGCTCAGCTCACCCACCAATGGCATATGACTCACCAGTAGCCACGTCCGACGTTCCGGCTGGGCCAGCAACCATTCATTGACCTCGCGCGGGTCATCCTCGGGCGTGATCAACCCCAGCGTTTCCACCGTCACGTTCAAGGCCCTGCCCACCGCCTGAGCGGTTTGCTGGGCACGGCGATAAGGACTTGCCAGAAGCCGCAATCCTGCCAATTCGCCCTGCTCAACGCGCCCGGCAAGCCAGGCGGCCATCTGCTCGGCCTGTTGCGCACCGCGCGGCGTCAAGCGACGCTCTGCATCCGGCACGCCCCCGGCAGCCTCCGCATGGCGCATGATCAACAACGTATTGGTATCGTCTTCATCCATCATGATACGGCGGTTATTCATTGCGCCACTCACCTGATTCCCGATGGGCTTGCTGCACAGCCTCTCGAGGCAGGATGAATTCCACATCGCTGCTTTGCTCCCCGAGCATCAAGTAACCCGCCATGTCACGAGCGGGAACGCCTTCAAACAATACTTTATAGAGGCCTTCGGCAAGAGGCATGTAAACGCCCGCTTCGCGTGCCTTGGCGCATACCAGTTGCACGGTATTGACCCCTTCAGCGACCTGACCCAGAGACTCGACTGCCTCCTCGAGCGAATCGCCCTTTCCCAGGGCGTAGCCCACACGATAATTGCGCGAGAGATTGGAAGAACAGGTGACGATCAAGTCGCCTACACCCGCCAAACCGAGAAACGTCATGGGATTGGCACCCTGAACCACGGCAAACCGACTCATCTCTGCCAAGGCCCGTGTCATCAACATGCTGCGGGTATTTTCACCCATGCCCAGTGCGGCCGCCATGCCGGCTGCAATCGCGTAGATGTTCTTAAGCGCCCCCGCCAACTCGACTCCATGACGGTCGTTGCTGGCGTAGACACGAAAATAACCACACCCAAGCGCCTGCTGGACACGGGTGCGGGTCAGGGCATCGTAGCTGGCAATGACGGTAGCCGTGAGTTGCTTGTCGGCAATTTCCGAGGCCAGGTTGGGGCCAGCGATCACCCCGATATGGGTAAAGTGGGTTTCCTGCTCAAGAACTTGGCTCATCAGCAAAAAGCTATCCTGCTCGATGCCCTTGGTAGTGCTTACCAGAATATGTTCCGGTTTGAGCCAGGGCTTGGCAGCCTGGACCACGCTACGAAACGCTTTTGAGGGAATCGCAATAAGTACCAGCTCGGCACCTTCGAGTACCTGAGCCATCTCGGTCGATGCCTCGACCGCGGGATTCATGGCGTAATGGGGTAGATAGCGCCCATTTCGATGCTCGCGGTTGATCTGCTCAACCAGCGCCGCATCCCGCATCCATTGGCGCACCCGAGCGCCATTGTCGGCAGCAATGCTCGCCAGCGCGGTGCCGAAACTTCCGCCGCCCAACACGGCGACCTTGATCTGTTGCTCAGACATGACGGTTTCCTGAAGCTATCTCACTTAACGAAGTGTCTACTTTATTATCTACCTTATCAAAACAAACGGCCCGCTTGGTGATCCAAGCGGGCCGTAATAGGCGCTAGTGATACATCAGGCAGTCAGTAAGCTATTCAAGCGCTTGACATAGGTTGCGGGGTCATCGAGATGGCCACCTTCGGCGATGATCGCCTGGTCGAGCAGGATGTGCGCAAGCTCGGTGAACCGCTCTCCTTCGGTACTTTCCAGACGTGCCACCAGAGGATGCGAGGGATTGAGTTCCAGAATCGGCTTGACTTCAGGCAGGGTCTGGCCGGCCGCTTCCATGATACGCCGCATCTGAAAGCCCATTTCATGCTCGGGCAACACCACACAGGCGGGAGAATCGGTCAGACGATTCGTCACCTTGACCTCTTGCACGCTAGCACCCAAGGCCTCCTTGACCTGCTTGACCAGCTCTTCCTTGGATTTGGCGGTTTCCTCCTGAGCCTTCTTTTCTTCCTCATCTTCTACATCGCCGAGGTCCAGCTCACCTTTGGCCACGTCGGCAAAGGATTTGCCGTCAAAGTCGGTAAGATGGTTCATCAGCCATTCATCGACACGATCCGAGAGCAACAATACTTCAATGCCCTTCTTGCGGAAAATCTCCAGGTGCGGGCTGCTCTTGGCCGCATTGAAGCTATCCGCCACGATGTAATAGATCTTCTGCTGGCCTTCCTTCATCCGCTCGACGTAATCAGCAAGCGATTGATTCTGGATCGCGGTGTCGGTATGCGTCGTGGCAAAGCGCAGCAGCTCGGCGATCTTTTCGCGGTTGGCGGCATCTTCGCCCGGGCCTTCCTTGAGCACGCTGCCGAAGGTATTCCAGAAGGTCTGATACTGCTCCTTGTCCTTGGCAAGCTTCTTGAGCATATCCAGCCCACGCTTGGTCAGGGCGCCCTTGATCTTGTCGACCTTGGGGTCTTGCTGGAGCAATTCTCGAGATACGTTCAACGACAGATCGCGGGTATCCAGCACACCCTTGATGAAGCGCAGATACAGCGGCAGGAACTGTTCGGCGTCGTCCATGATGAACACGCGCTGCACATACAGCTTCACGCCACGCGCGCCGTCACGCTCGTACAGATCGAACGGTGCCCGGCTGGGAACGTACAGCAAGCTTGTGTACTCAAGCTTGCCTTCCACCTTGTTATGGCTCCAGGTCAGCGGGTCGGTGAAGTCATGGGCGACGTGCTTGTAGAAGGCCTTGTATTCATCGTCGCTGATGTCGCTTTTGGGGCGCACCCACAAGGCGGTCGCTTCATTGACGGTTTCCCAGGTGACGACTTCGCTGCCTTCGATGGGGTTGCCTTCATCGTCCTTTGCCGTCTCGAGCTTGGGCATGCGCACCGGCACTTCGATATGGTCGGAATATTTGCGCACTAGACCCTGTAACCGATAATCGTCGGCAAATTCCCGGGCATCCTCTTTCAGGTGCAAGATGATTTCCGTACCGTGGGCCTCGCGCTCGATTTGCGCAACGGTGAATTCACCTTCACCCTTGGAGCGCCATTCGATGCCTTCAGCGTGGTCGCTGCCCGCTTTGCGGGTGCGAACGGTGACTTCATCAGCGACGATGAAGGAAGAATAGAAGCCGACCCCGAACTGACCGATCAGATTGGCATCTTTCTGCTGTTCGCCGGAGAGCTGCTGAAGAAATTCAGCGGTACCGCTGCGTGCGATGGTGCCGAGGTTGCTGATCACGTCATCACGGTTCATGCCGATGCCGTTATCACGTACGGTCACGGTATTGGCGTCACGATCGTGTTCGATCTCGATGCGCAGTTTGCTATCATTTTCATACAGCGCATCATTGTCGAGAGCGGCATAGCGTAATTTATCGCAGGCATCGGCACCGTTGGAAATCAGCTCACGCAGGAAAATCTCCCGATTTGAATACAGGGAGTGAATCATCAAATTTAGAAGCTGTTTGACTTCGGTCTGGAAACCCAGCGTTTCTTCATGTGTTGCAGTCGTCATGCATCAGTCCTCGTCTATCATTGGGGAGGAGCGGCACATCATGACCGGATAACAATCGTCATGATGTTGCGGCGTAAAAACCTGAGCGTGATATGGGGGTGGGTGACGACTTTTCAAGCAACGATTCAAGCCATCAGGAATACTTGCGTCACTATGATTCTGTCGAATCGAGTGTCTCCGAGGCAGTTTTCCAGACACGATACTCTTCCAAATGTTTATCCACCTGATTGAGTAACCAACCAACAATGAACACATCATCCACCAGGCCTATCAGCACTAGAAAATCAGGAATCAGGTCGAACGGCATCGCAAGGTAAGCTAAACCGGCCGCCATGTAGCCGAAAGCCTTCCAGGGTACCGGCCTGAAATCACCGCGAACCACGTCGCGAGTCATGGGGAAAAACAACTTGAGGGCGCGTGCAATGCGCTTAAGTGCCCAACTGCGGGATTTAAGGCGACGCCAGAGCCACCACGTGGATAATGGGGTCATCGTATTGAATTCTCCGTGTCAGGTGTGAATATCAGAACTTTTTCGCCCTCCGAAGTTCAGTGGAGGGGTGTTGTCTTTCCGCTCCAGAGGAACCGCTCATGCCCGTCCTACCGTTGAAAAAAATTGCCTGGGCGCTCTGCGCCGGCTTGCTGCTAGGCGCTTCGACAACCACACAGGCAGCCTCTGATTCAACCATGCGCGACGCTCTGGAAGCTGCACGCAATCAGCAATGGCAAGACGTGAATAGCGCCGCCCTGGCCGACCATGAGCTGAGCGGCTATGTCGAATATCATCGCCTTCGCGGCCGGTTACCCCAAGCGGAACCCGGCCAGATCCTGGATTTCATCCAGCGTCACCAGGACTCCCCCCTGAGCGAATGGATGCGCGGCCAGGCCATCAGCCAGTATGGGGATGCCGGACGCTTCGGCAGCCTGCTGGCGATAGCGGATGGCCCTCCGTCCGGTGCCGCACGCCAATGCCATTACTACACGGCCCTGGTCGGCACACAGCCTCAGCAAGCGATTGAAGGAGGGCGCAAGCTATGGCGCGTCGGCAAATCCCAGCCGGATGCCTGTAATGCGCTCTTTGATCGATTGAGAGCCAGCGGTGACATTGCCGCTCCCGATATCTGGGAACGTAAGATGCTCGCCTGGCAGACGGGAGAAACCGGTTTGATGACCTACCTCGGGCGCTTGCTCGATAGCCAGTGGCAGACCGCCCTGGAAAGCGTCGAGACGGTCAAGAAGGATTACACGGCACTGGATCGGACACCACGTTGTATCGGTCCCCAATGCTCAGGCACCGCGATGTTTTACCAGACAGCCATGCAGGGCTTCACTCGCGCCGACACCACCGCCGCCTTATCCACCTGGCAGCGCATTGCGCCACACTTGACCCTAAGCGCTAGCGTCCAGCGCAATATCGAAGAGGAACTGGCCTTTTACGCCCTGGTTCGTGAGGTGCCCCTGGCGCAGTCCTGGGTCGATAACGTCTTGCCTACCCTTGATAGCCAGCGTGTACTGGAATTGCGTGTGCGTCGTGCATTGGCCGACCAGGATTGGCCCGCAGTAATACGCTGGGTTGCCGTCATGGTGCCAGACGAACAGCAAGATAGCCGTTGGCAGTATTGGCTGGCGCGTGCCCATGAGCAGCTAGGCAACCCCGAGGCAGCCCAGACACGCTATCAGCAGGCGGCGAGAGAGCGAAACTTTTACGGGTTTGCCGCGTCCGAGCGGCTCGGCCAGCCCCCTCAGCTCAACCTGGAACGTAACCACGTTGATGAGTCCGCTCGACAGGCGATTGCCAAGCTGCCTGCTATCAAGCGTACCGAAGCATTGTTGCGCATCAATGAGCCGGGGCTAGCCAACAGCGAATGGTTATACACGGTACGCAATGCGTCACCTGAACAGGCCCGCGCCCTCGCCGACTATGCCGCTCAACGGGGCTGGCATGCGCGTCTGGTACAGACCACCATCGCTGCCGGTTTATGGGACGCGCTGGACTGGCGCTTTCCCGAAGCTTATCGCAATAAGTTTCTGCATTGGGGTAATGCCACCGGGGTCGACCCTTATCTGTTGATGGCGATTACCCGCCGCGAAAGCGCCTACAATCCCGATGCGCTTTCTCCCGCCGGGGCTCGCGGGTTGATGCAACTGATGCCGGGCACCGCAAGCCAGGTGAGCCGCGAGGTGGGAATATCCGACCCGGGACCATACGGAATCCTCGACCCGGAGATCAATATACGTCTGGGCAGCACTTATCTGCGCGATAAGCTCGCACGCTACCAGAACAACCGTCTGGCGGCCGCCGCCGCTTACAATGCCGGACCCAGCCGGGTCGATCGCTGGTTAACCGATGGCCCACAAGCCTTCGATCTTTTTGTGGAAAGTATTCCGTTTCGGGAAACACGCGACTACGTCCAGGCTATCCTGAGCTATCGCGTCATCTTCGAGAGCCTGGCCAATGCAGGTGATACTCAGGGTGTGTCATTGCTCAGCGCCGCCGAACAGCAAGGGCGATACGACCGCTCACTGCTGGTGCAACGCTAACCCTTACGCTCCCCTCTCACTCTTTAGCCATTTCTGCACCGATACACAGCGCCCGTTTCACACCGGGCGCTGCTCGAATGCTAAGCGCATCCCCAGTGCTATCAACACACCGCCAGTGACTGTATTGAGTGTTTGGGCAAAGCGAGCGCTTCCCAGCCACCGCCCGGCGCTTCCCACCATGACCACCACACTGATTTGCCAGATATTGGCGATGATGAAATGCACCCCTGCCAGCCACAACGACTTGAGCAGTGCTGGATCGCTCGGCGCTATGAACTGAGGAAGAAATGCCATGTAGAACACCACGGTCTTGGGATTAAGCACATTGGAGACGAACCCTTCCCTAAGCGGGCGCCACAATGAGACCGGAGCAGCGTCTTGCATCACGCCGGCTACCGGCAGGGGTTGCCCTCTGCGCGCCGCCAAAAGACTGACCACGCCCAGCCAAATCAAGTAAATGGCACCGAGAAGTTTGAGTAAACTGAACGCCCAGGCCGACTGCAGCAGAATCAAGGAGATTCCCAGGGCCGAGATCGCCGCATGCACGAACAAACCACAGCAAATGGCCACGCTGGTCAAAATGCCGTCGCGAATCCCGCCCCGGGCGGTGTTTCTGATCACCAGCAGGGTATCGACCCCCGGGCTCAGTGTCAGCAGCGTGATCGCTATCACGAACGGAATAAACTGCGCATCGAACAAACTCAGCTGTGTCATTTTTCACTTCTCGTTCACGTGGCAGAGGAGGACTAATGCAAACTTGCCGTGGTGTCTCTGGACGCCCTGACGTTTTCCATCTACAGTGAGATTGTGGGCAGGCGCTATTGCCACCCACGTAATCATTAAGCACGTTAAGGAAATCGACAATGGCAACTGGTACTGTCAAGTGGTTCAACGATACTAAAGGTTTCGGCTTCATCTCTCCTGATGACGGCGGTGACGATCTGTTCGCCCACTTCTCCGAAATTCAAGCGGAAGGCTTCAAGACCTTGCAAGATGGTCAGAAAGTCAGTTTTGACGTCACGCAAGGCAAGAAAGGCCTTCAGGCTTCCAATATCAAACCTGCTTGATACCATCCGACGCGCCTAAAAAGGCGTGATGAGATGATAAAAGGCCCGCCAGTGCGGGCCTTTTTTTCTACTCAGGCACCATGCCGGGCATTCTACTGGGCTGTTTCGCCAGTATCGTCCTGTTGCATGGGTTCCATGGGTTCGAGCGACTCCATTTCGCGCCCTTGTTCGATTTCCTCGTACTGCTCTTCGAGTTGCCGCTGGGCTTCCTCAAAGCGACGCTCGGTATCTTCGATCATCTCATCGACATCGAAACTTTCCAGTTCTTGCGTAGTGCCCGGCTCCTGTGTGATACCGATATCTTCGGGTAGCTGGCTCTCCGTCTCCCACTCCTGAGTCAAGTCACCGGAAGATTCCATCGACTCGAGTACGGGTTCTTCGCTTTCGGCTTGTTCGAACTGTTCCTCGAGTTGCCGCTGGGCTTCTTCGAAGCGACGTTCGGTTTCGGCGATCATATCATCCACGTCCGAACGGGTGGCTTCTCCGGGCAGCGCATTCTCTTCACCCAATACATCGGGCGCGGCGTCCGCTTCCAAGGTTTCATCGCCGGCATCGATGTCCTCCGCGGTAGCAGGCGATGCTTGCTCTGGTGCGCTCTCATCGGGCTGCACAGCGCCCGCCTGCTCATCCATGGTGCTCGGTTCAGGTTCCGCTGGGGCTTCTTCGCTATCCGGTGCTTGCTCCACCGCCGAAGGGGCCGAGTCTTGCTCCTGAGCCGGCTCGGTTGTTTCATTATCCCCACATGCACTCAACAACAGTGCCAATGCCGCTACCGTGGGTATCCAAATACGCATCGCCATCCAACGTCTCCTGATTTGCTTGAATCGATTGTATCAATAAAAAATCATGTCATTTCCTCGCTCCAGGAAACCTAGGCAGGCTTGAAAGAGGACAGCATGGGACATGTTGAGGGCATGGCCACCTGGATCGCTCTTGGCACGACTTCCACACGAAAATAAAACGCTTCATGTGTCTCACCATCCAGAGCCAACGGCCAAGGTGGCTCATCGCCATAGGTACTCAATTCAAACCAGGGAGTAGTGAAATAGTTGACCAACTGACCCTCGGCCGGGAAGCTGCGTAACTCCCTGACAAGCTGAGGCAGTTCTTTAACCGAAGGAAACTCTTTCACCAGCAAGACATCCAGCAAGCCGTCGTCGAGCTTGGCCTGAGGAGCCAGCACCTGACCACCACCCGCCTGGCGGGCATTGCCCAATGCCAACATCAGCAGGGAGCTGTGCTGTTGTTGTACACCTTCCCAGCGCAGGTTGGCACGATACCGGTAATGCCGCCATGCCTTGAGCGCCCCCATAACCGAATAGGCATGCCCCCTCAGCACACGTTTGAGCGCTTTCGGGGTGCTCGAGGAAATTTCCGCACCGAATCCACCGGTGGCCATATTAAGATAATAGCTTTTGGCACTATCGGTAGCGGGGTCAAAACTGACCTGCACCACATCCACCCATTGCACGGAAAGAGAGGCAACGGCACGCAGTGCTTCATCAGGCGCTAAAGGCAACCCAATCGAGTTGGCAAAATCATTGGCACTGCCCAAAGGCACGATACCCAATATCGGGCGCTTAGCCTTGGGCAGCAGCATCAACCCATTGACTACTTCATTGACCGTGCCATCTCCTCCTGCGGCTATCACATGAGTGAAGCCCTGAGCGTCTCGGGCAAAGCGCACCGCATCCCTGGCTTCCCAAGTCACTTGCACATCGATCGACATCCCGCCTTGCCTGGCGGCATTCACTCCCTCACGCAATTCAGGATTACCGGCAGCCTTGCCATTGGCAACCAGCAAGTAACGTGTCTGCGATGCGTTCACCTGGCGCTCCTTGCGTTATTCAAGCCAATGCCTTGGCCACCACTTCATACACATTGGGCGAGAGAGGCTCAGCCTTGATCCGCTCAAGCTCGGCTTTCATCAATGCCTGGCGCTGTTCATCGAACCGCTGCCACCGCGTCAAGGGGGTAATAAGGCGGGCGGCGATTTCCGGATTGAGGCGATTGAGCTCGATCACCACATCCGCTAACAACTTGTAGCCTTCACCGTCCAGACGGTGGAAGTTGACACGGTTCTGGCTAGCGAAGGCACCGATCAACGCCCGCACCTTGTTGGGGTTCTTGAGCGAGAAAGCGGGATGCTGCATCAGAAATTTGACACGTTCCACGGCATCTTCCTGGGGCCGGGTCACTTGGAGGCTGAACCATTGGTCCATGACCAAAGGATCATGCGCCCAGGTTTCACCGAAGGCCTTAAGCGCCGGAGAGGCCAGATCATCACGGGAGCTATGCACCAGGAGAGTCAACGCATGACGCACGTCCGTCATATTGTGGTCGGCATCGAACTGGGCTTGGGCAAACGCCAGGCCCTGTTCATCTTCGATCGCCATCAAGTAGGACAACGCCACATTTTTCAGGCTGCGCTGGGCAATCTGCTCAGGCTCGGGAGCATAGGGAGCATCTGATTGATTGGCCTCAAAGACGGCCAGGAACTCATCACGCAAGGCCAGGGCCAGCGATTGACGGACGAATTCACGCGCGGCATGGATCGCATCCACATCCACCAACGGTTGCTGTTCGGCAATATAGGCTTCCGAAGGCAGCGTCAGCATTTCCGCGAGTACCGCCTTGTCATCGATCCGACTGGTCAAGAGGGTCCGGAAGGCATCGGTCACTCGGCTGTCCATGACCTTTTCCACCCCGTTGCGATGGGCGGCGATAAGGTCATCCAGTGCCAGCAGCGCCAGACGCTGACCGGCATCCCAGCGATTGAAACCGTCGGAATCATGCTGCAACAGGAACGCCAGGTCTTCACGCGAATAGGGGAAGTGCAGCTTGACCGGTGCCGAGAAATGGCGCAGCAAGGAGGGAATCGGCGATTCGGCAACATCCGTGAACAGGAATTCCTGCTCATCCTCGCGCAGATGAATCACCGCGTCCCGGCCCAGGGTTTCGCCGCCCAAGGTCATGTTGAGATCCCGGCCGGATTTGGTACCCACAAGCCCCAGGCGCACAGGGATATGCAGCGGTTGCTTATCCTGCTGGCCGGGGGTGGCAGGTGTGCGCTGACGCAGGGTCAGGCGGTACTCACTGGTGACGTAATCGTATTCGCCATGAGCATCGATTTCCGGCGTGCCTGCCTGGGAATACCACCGCATGAACCGGGTGAGATCTTCGCCGGAAGCTTCGGCCATGCAGTCGACGAAGTCTTCGATCGTCACGGCCTGACCATCGAAACGGTCAAAGTACAGATCGCTTCCGCGACGGAAGGCTTCCCAGCCCAACAGGTTGCGCAACATCCGCACCACTTCCGAGCCCTTCTCATAGATGGTCAAGGTATAGAAGTTGGTGATTTCGATATAATGGTCCGGGCGGATGGGGTGAGCCGTAGGCCCGGCATCTTCGGCGAATTGAGCGGTGCGGAAGAATGACACGTCTTGAATACGCTTGACCGGTGCCGAGTTGGTATCCGCCGAATAGCATTGATCGCGGAAGACAGTGAACCCTTCCTTCAAGGATAACTGGAACCAGTCGCGACAAGTGACGCGATTACCCGACCAGTTGTGAAAATATTCATGCGCGACGATACCCTCGACTCTTTGATAAGCGACGTCGGTGGCGGTCTTGGGGTGGGTCAAGACGGCAGCGGAGTTGAAGATATTCAACCCTTTGTTTTCCATCGCGCCCATGTTGAAGTCGTTCACCGCCACGATCATGAATAGATCAAGATCATACTCTCGGCCATAGGTTTCCTCATCCCACTTCATGGCACGTTTGAGCGAGGCCATGGCATGGTCGGTCTTGTCGAGATTCTCCTCTTCCACCCAGATTTCCAGGCTCACCTCGCGACCGTGCATGGTGGTGAAGCGGTCCGCCACTTTCTTCAAGTCTCCCGCCACCAGCGCAAACAGGTAGCTGGGCTTGGGGTGAGGATCCTCCCAGGTCACGAAATGACGCCCATCGTCCAAGGTACCCTTTTCGACCGGATTACCATTGGAAAGTAATACCGGTTCAGCTGTCGCATCACCGATTAACGTGGTGGAAAAGGTGGCCATCACATCCGGCCGGTCGGGATAAAAGGTGATTCGACGGAAGCCTTCGGCCTCGCATTGGGTGCAGTAGATACCGCTCGACTGATAGAGACCCTGCAGAGCGGTATTGTCTCGCGGTGAAATTTCCACTTCGGTATCGAGCACGAAACGTTCTGGCACCTGGGGAATGCGCAATCCCTGCTCGGTGAGTTCATAGTCGGCTGCTTCAAGCGGCCTTCCATCCAGGGCAATCGATTTGAGGCTCAGATGTTCCCCGTCGAGTTCGAGCGGCAGGCCGGTTTCGCGCTCAGGATGACGCTCCAGAAGCAGTCGCGCCTTGACCCGGGTGGCTGCGGGGTCAAGCTCGAAAGTCAGCTGGGTATGGGTCACCCGGTAGGCGGGGGGTTGGTAATCACTCAGATAGACCGGCTGCGGCTCGGACATGAAGTCGACTCCTGTTGAAAGCGGCAAAATAAACAAGGACCTTAAAGCAAAACTGGCAACGATTACCGGTTAGTCGCGGAAATTATCGAATTGAAGCGGTAACTCCGGCCCTTCCTCGCTGCGTAGAAGGGTCATCACACTTTGCAGATCATCGCGTTTCTTGCCTGTCACGCGCACTTTTTCTCCTTGAATCTGAGCCTGAACCTTGAGTTTGGAGGCCTTGATTCGCTTGACGACATCCTTGGCTTCCGCCTGATCCAGCCCTTGCTTGAGAATGACTTCCTGGCGAGCTTTCACACCGGAAAGCACAGGGTCCTGAACATCCATGCAACGCGCATCGATACCCCGAGCAATCAATCGATTGCGCAACACATCCAGCATTTGCTTGAGCTGAAAATCGACCTCGGCTTCAAGGGCTACCTTCTCGCCTTCAAGGCTGAAGCTGGCATCCACTCCCTTGAAGTCAAAGCGCGTCTGCACTTCGCGGTTGGCTTGGTCCACGGCGTTTGCCGCTTCATGACTATCGAACTCGGATACAATATCAAATGAGGGCATTTTGGCTTTCCTGGCAAAACATGACTCACCATTCTAGAGCAGCCGCACCCCTACCGGCCAATTCTGTCGTGTTTCCCTTCTTTTATGAGCCATCGGCGCCTATAAAATCCAAGCTTTCTATACACATCTTATACACCACGCCCTTTCCTATTACCTTGCGCATCGATTACCCTAGGCTTCTGATCGCCGCCTACATCCTATTGGCACCGCCAACACCCGAGGAAAATCCATGACTGACCGAGAAACACGCCACAAAGCTTCCATGCAAAAACTCAAAGCCCATGTGGACGAAAAAGTCGCCAGCGCCACCGAGCAACGCGGCCTCCTCCTGGTCTATACCGGTAATGGCAAAGGCAAGACGACAGCCGCCTGGGGCACGGTAACCCGAGCGCTGGGTTATGGTTATCAGGTGGGCGTGGTGCAATTCATCAAGGGGCTTTGGGAGTGCGGTGAACGTGAGCGCCTGCAGGCGGACACCAATCTGGAAGTGTCGATCATGGCCACCGGTTTTACCTGGGATACCCAGAACCGAGAGGCCGACACTCACGCCTGCCATGCAGTCTGGCACGATGCCGAGCGCATGCTGGCCGACCCCAATACCTACCTCGTGGTGCTCGATGAAATAACCTACATGCTCAAGTTCGGTTATCTGGATATCGAAACGGTTCTCCGGGCTCTGAAAAACCGCCCGACGGAACAGACAGTGATCATCACCGGGCGTAATGCTCACCGCGATATCGTCGCCTTGGCCGACACAGTCACCGAAATGCAGGAGGTGCGTCATGCCTTCAACGACGGCCTTCAGGCACGCCGCGGCATCGATTTCTGACGTCTGGGCCCCGAGCAGCAAAAAGGCGCCCGAGGGCGCCTTTTACTGCTTAACTGACAGACTTATCAGCTATCGCATCAACTATCGAAAGGATTGCGCAGCACGATGGTTTCGTTGCGGTCCGGCCCGGTGGAAATGATATCGATGGAAGTACCGACCTTCTCCTCCAGGAAGCTGATATAGGCACGCGCATTGGCGGGCAAGTCCTCGACTTTCTTGATACCCAGCGTCGATTCATCCCAACCCGGCAAGTCCTGATACAACGGCTCGAGGGCTTCGTAGCCTTCGGAATCCACCGGGGTATCGAGTACTGCGCCATCCTTGCTGCGGTAGCCGACGCACACTCGAATATTTTCCAGACCATCGAGTACATCCAGCTTGGTCAGGCAAATACCCGATACCGAGTTGATCTGCACCGCATGGCGCAGTGCCACGGCATCGAACCAGCCACAGCGACGCGGACGCCCGGTAGTGGCGCCGAACTCGTGGCCCCTCTCGGCCAGATGCCGCCCATGGGCGTCGAACAGCTCGGTGGGGAAGGGTCCGGAACCTACTCGCGTGGTGTAGGCCTTGGTGATACCCAAGACATAATCCAGGTACAACGGACCCACACCGGAGCCAGTCGCCGTGCCCCCGGCCGTGGTATTGGAGCTGGTAACGAACGGATAGGTACCGTGGTCGATATCCAGCAACGACCCTTGAGCGCCTTCAAACAGAATGTTTTCGCCATTTCTGCGCAGGCCGTGTACTAGGCCGACGGTATCGCACACCATGGGCAGCAGCTCTTCCGCCATCTGCATGGCGGTGTCCAGCACTTCCTGAAAGTCCACTGCCGGTTCGCCATGGTACTGAGTCAAGACGAAGTTATGGTAGTCGAGCACTTCACCAAGCTTGGAGGCGAAGCGCTCACGGTGCAGCATGTCACCCAAGCGCAGGCCGCGACGCGCCACCTTGTCTTCATAAGCCGGGCCGATACCGCGACCGGTGGTGCCGATCTTGGCCACACCACGGGCTTTTTCACGCGCCTGATCCAGGCGCACATGATACGGCAGAATCAGCGGGCAGGCCGGCGACAGGCGCAGGCGTTTACGTACCGGCACGCCTTTGGCTTCCAGCTCACGAATTTCCTTGATCAACGCCTCCGGCGACAGCACGACACCGTTGCCGATAACGCAGGTCTTGTCGGGGCGCAGAATACCGGAAGGAATCAGGTGCAAGACGGTTTTTTCACCGTCGATAACCAGGGTGTGTCCGGCATTGTGTCCACCTTGAAAGCGCACGACGGCGGAGGCAGATTCAGTCAGCAGATCGACGATCTTACCCTTGCCTTCATCGCCCCACTGGGTACCTAGTACCACTACGTTCTTACCCATTATGCTCTCGTCTCTTGTGTCAGGGTCGCTGTCTGCCAACGACCGTCGATAAACTCAAGACGGCGGTTGCAGTGATGCTCCGCCGGCCCGGTACGCTGCCCAGGCAGCGCTTGGATGACCCTTTCTCCTTGCTCACGCAAGGCGACAATCATTGCCCTGAGGGCTTCGTCACTCTCGGCAGGCGCCCAGATAGCGCCTGTTTCGGGCGTACCCGGCGCCAAGGTTGCCAGTAGCTTGAGGTCCATGGAAAAACCGGTCGCCGGTCGGGCACGTCCGAAGGCACGCCCGGTATCGTCATAACGTCCCCCTTTGGCCAGTGCCTGACCGTACCCCGGCACATAAGCGGCAAACATCATCCCTGTGTGATACTGATAACCTCGCAGCTCTGCAAGGTCAAAATACAGCGCCACATCGAAACGTGCCAGTACTGCCTGACGCAAGGCATCGAGCTGATCCAATGCGGCCTGCACCGACGCCGGAGCCCCGGCAAATACATCGCGCGCCCGGCTCAACACCTCCGCTCCGCCATGCAAGCCACCCAAGGCAAGAAACATCTCCGCCAAGGCCGGATCGGCAACACTGGCAGCCACCTGGGCGGCCAGCTCGGCGGGAGATTTGAGTGCAAGAGCGGCAAACAGTGCGGCTTCCTGTTCGACATTGAGTGCCGCCGCCTCGACCAGACTGCGGTAGATGCCGATATGGCCGAGTGCCAGATGTATTTCGCCGGCACCGGCCGCCTCCAGGCTAGCCAGGGCCAGATAGACGATTTCCAGGTCTGCTTCCAGGCCGGCATGGCCGAACAGTTCCACACCTACCTGCATCGGGCTACGCCCACCCTGATGCTGGTCGGCCTTGGCACGCAGCACCGTGGTGCAATAACACAGACGCACCGGGCCTTGGCGTTTTAGCGAATGCGCATCCATGCGCGCCACCTGCGGGGTCACGTCGGCGCTCGCCCCCATCATCCGCCCGGTCAATTGATCGGTCAGCTTGAAGGTTTGCAGATCAAGGTCAGTGCCCGTGCCAGTGAGCAGGGAGTCGAGAAACTCCACCGGGGGTGGCATGACGTGGTCATAACCCCAGCAGTGGTAAAGGTCGAGAAGCGCTCTGCGCAGCTCTTCCATGCGGCTTGCCTGAGGCGGCAGCACCTCATCCATGCCGTCGGGCAACAGCCAGCGGTCAGCGATGGTCATGTGAACAATCCTGCAAGACGACGATAAAGGCCAAGAAAAAAGGCCACAAAAAAACCGGGCAACGCCCGGTCAGTAAAGTCTACCATGTTTATGCTGAGGATGAACCCCGGCTGGCGGGCGATAACGCCCGCCTTGGACTCACTCCTCAG
This sequence comes from Vreelandella rituensis, assembly GCF_003336665.1. GTDB lineage: Bacteria > Pseudomonadota > Gammaproteobacteria > Pseudomonadales > Halomonadaceae > Vreelandella > Vreelandella rituensis. The sequence continues at coordinate 50,145 of NZ_QPIJ01000016.1, forward strand.
CGTCATCCGCTGCGGAAGCGACCGGGCCTCTGAAATACTGGAAGAAGGCACTGGAGGGGTCCACCACCAGCATGTTGCCCTCACCCTCGAAGCTCTGACGATAGGCGTCGAGGCTGCGCCAGAAGCTGAAGAACTCCTGATCCTGGCCATAGGCCTCAGAGAAGATACCCGCTGCCTCGGCATCACCTTCACCACGCAGTGTTTCGGAACGTGCCTGCGCCTGGGCCAGCAATACCTGGCGACGGCGGTCGGCATTGGCGCGGATACGCTCGGACTCTTCTTGGCCCTGAGCACGCCATTCGCGCGCCTGACGCTCACGCTCTGAACGCATGCGTGAATACACCGCCGAAGATACATCCTCGGGCAAGTCGATACGTTTGACGCGAATATCCACTACCGTCACACCCAGCTCATCGCGCAGCAGGCGGTCGAGTTCTTGCGTTGGGCCACGCATCAGGTCATCACGCTTTTCTGAGATGATCTGCTGCAGATTCAAACGACCGAACTCGTTACGCAGACTTTCATCGACCCGCGGCTGAATCAGGCGAATGGCCATCATCTCGTCGCCTGCGGTTGCCTCATAGTAGCGGGTGGGATCAACCACCTGCCACTGCACGTAGGAATCCACGATCACGGCTTTCTGTTCAAGCGTCAGATAGCGGCTCGGATCGGTATCCAGGGTTAACACCCTCGTATCGAACTTGCGAATCGTCTGGGTGATCGGAACCTTGGCGTGCAAGCCCGGCTGAATATTTTCTTCGATGATCTCACCGAAACGCAGCTTGACGGCACGTTCGGTTTCATCGACCACATACAAGGTGTTGCTGGCAATCCAGGCAACGGCGGCCAAGCCGCCTACGACGAGCAGGGAACGATTATTGATCATTTACCGGCCCTCCCTGCGGGTGCTGCTATTATTGGAGTTAGTAGAGGATTGACCACTGCGCATGCGCTCTAGCACGCGTGGGTCAATCTCTTCATTCTCGCTTGCAGAATTGCTGCTACGAGTGACACCGGCGCCGGCACCCCGCATCTGATCCAACGGAAGATACATCAATGGCGCATTTTCGCTCACATCCAGCAACACTTTCGGCGTGTCGCCATAAATGGTGGACATGGTCTCGAGATAGAGACGTTCGCGCATGATATCCGGCGAATCCTGATACTGGGTCAAGAGCGCATTGAAGCGATTCGACTGACCCTGAGCTTCAGCCACTACTGATTCACGATAACCTTGGCCCTGCTCGATCAGACGCTGGGCTTGACCTTGGGCGGCCGGAATCACCGCATTGGCATACGCCATGGCTTCGTTGATGGTACGCTGACGATCTTCACGGGCGCGGATGACGTCATCGAAAGCATCCTGGACCGCAGTGGGAGGCGAGGTCGATTCCACGTTGATCGTTTGCAGCAACATGCCCGTCCCATAACTGTCCAGGTAAGACTGTAAACGGCTGCGCACTGAACTACCCAGGATTTCACGCCCGGAGGTCAGGATCTCGATCATGTCGGTACCCCCGACCACATGACGCAAGGCCGAATCCAGAGCGTTCTCGATGGAAAGCTGCGGATTACGCACATTGAGCACGAAGTCACGCGGGTCGGCCACCTGATACTGTGCCGAAATCTCGACGGAGACGATATTTTCGTCCTGGGTCAGCATCGATTGAGTCTGAGTCAAGGAACGTACCCGCGTCACATTGACCATACGCACATCATCGATCAACGGCGGATTCCACTGCAGACCCGGCGTAACCACTTCCTGGAACTCGCCGAAACGCAGCACGACACCGCGCTCGGACTGATCCACCAGGTAAAACCCCATGGCGGCCCAGATTGCCAATGCAATGATCAGCAGCAGGCCGGGCAAGGCAAAGATGTTGCGCGGCTTATTACCACCGCTATCTTTCTTGCCGCCACCACCTTTCTTGCCACTGCCACCCAGCATGCTATTGAGCTTGTTCTGGAACTTTTTCAGTGCTTCATCCAGATCCGGGGGACCCTGATTGTTGCCCCCACCACGGTTGCCGTCGTTTCCGCCACCGCCATTGTTATTGCCACCGCTACCGCGTCGGCCACCACCACTCCAAGGGTCGTGCTGGTTGCCACCACCAGGCTCGTTCCAGGCCATACGTCGTCTCCACTAAAATTTTCGCTGCTACCTTTGCCGGCAGATCACGCCTGTCGGGATCGGTTCAAGCGTTATCGCTGTTTGAATCTCATGTGTTGCCACACTACCACTCAGTCGGCTCGCGCAACGCTTTGGGTAAATAGGTATCGGCACGCTCCCCCAACTGAGCCATCAGCTGGTTGAAATCGCGCCGCGGCAAACGTACCTCAAGTACCGACTGGCCTTGTTCGTCAAAATACTCTTCCCGGACCGCGCCCAGTTCATGCAAGCCAGCTCGCAGCTTGCCCTGCTCCGGGCCGAGCACTACAGGAAATTCAAGCACGTCATTGGCCAAACGTTCCGATAACGCCTGGTGCAATAGCTCGAGCCCCTGCCCTTCACGCGCCGAGAGCCAGACGACTTCCGGCATGCCTTCGCCATCGCGCTCGATACGCGGCGCGCTACCGAGAGCATCAATCTTGTTCATGACCTTGAGCATCGGCACATCCCGTGCACCGATTTCATTCAATACCAGATTTACCTGTTCGACGTTGAGGTCACGATCAGGGTCTGCCGCATCGATCACGTGGACCAACAAGGTCGCTTCGGTCGCCTCTTGCAAGGTCGCCTGAAAGGCTTCCACCAGTTTGTGCGGCAAATGGCGGATAAAACCCACCGTATCCGCCAGAACCACGGTACCCACATCTTCGATATCAAGACGCCTCAGAGTGGGATCGAGGGTGGCGAACAACTGATCGGCAGCGTACACGTCGGATTGTGTCAACGCATTGAATAGCGTGGATTTTCCGGCGTTGGTGTAGCCCACCAGTGACACACTGGGCACTTCGGCACGCGAACGGGCGCGACGATTCTGGTCACGTTGGCTGCGTACCTTGCTGAGCCGCTTGTGAATCGCCTTGATGCGTTCGCGCAGCAAGCGTCGGTCGGTTTCCAACTGAGTTTCACCCGGCCCGCGCAGGCCAATACCGCCCTTTTGGCGTTCCAGGTGGGTCCAGCCACGGATCAGGCGTGTGGAAAGATATTCCAGTTGAGCAAGTTCGACCTGCAGCTTGCCCTCATGGGTTCTCGCCCGCTGGGCGAAAATATCCAGAATCAGGCCGGTGCGATCCAACACACGACACTTCAGCTCGCGCTCAAGGTTACGTTCTTGAGAAGGCTTCAAGCTGTGGTTGAAAATCACCAGCTCCGCTTGATGAGCGGCTAGCGTTTCACGCAATTCCTCCAGTTTTCCCGAACCCACGAAAGTGCGTGAGTCGGGACGCTGACGGCTGGCGGTCAGCAAGGTGGCGGGTTCAGCTCCTGCTGAACGGACCAGCTCGAGAAATTCGCCAGGATCTTCACGTGCTTGCTCATCATGGAAGTCCACATGAACAAGTACCGCCGTTTCACCGGCGTCGGGGCGTTCAAAAAACAATCAATACCTCACGGGCTGTGATACATCCATGGTGGCAGTGTTACACCTCTTCATCCGCTGGAGCGGCTGGATCTTGTACCGGCAAGCGTACATTGCGCGAGGGCACCACGGTGGAAATTGCATGTTTATAGACCATCTGGCTGACGGTATTGCGCAACAGGATGACGAACTGATCGAATGATTCGATCTGCCCCTGCAGCTTGATACCGTTGACCAAGAAAATAGACACCGGAATGCGCTCCTTGCGCAGAATGTTCAAGTACGGGTCTTGGAGGGACTGCCCTTTGGACATTTTGCTCTCCCTAAACTGTCGTTGGGGTTGTTTATGGGGGTGGCGTGCCCAGCTGGTGCTACGCCGGAATCTGGTTACCCGAAAGGCCTGGTAGTCGGCCGCTCGAATCCACCATCTTACGCTAAGCCCCGCATTCACGCACGATTTTCAGCACATCATCCAGTGCATCGGGGCGCTGTGCATCAATCCAGTGCAATTGTGGCCAACTACGCAGCCAGGTCAATTGGCGCTTGGCCAGTTGCCGGGTGGCAATGACACCACGCTCGACCAAGGCGGTCTTATCCAAGCCACCGTCCAGATACTCCCACACTTGACGATAGCCGACACTTTTCATCGCTGGCAACTCCAGGTGCAGATCCGCACGCTGTCTCAAACCAGCCACTTCATCGATCAAGCCTTGGGCCAACATGCTAGTGAAACGCGCCTCGATACGCCGGTGCAGCACGCTGCGGTCACTGGGCGCGAGTCCTATGGACAACACACGCCAAGGAAAGGTTTCCGGCTGTTGCTGCGCCCATAACTCACTCATCGGCGTGCCGCTGAGATGATAGACCTCCAGAGCGCGCATCAACCGCTGAGGATCGTTGGGATGAATACGCCGCGCCGATAGCGGATCGACCCGCGACAGCTCGGCATGCAGACCCGCCAACCCCTGCGAGGCGACCTGAGCTTCCAGACGCGCCCGTGTGGCAGGGTCGGCGGACGGAAGGTTCGCCACGCCCTCGACCAGCTGCTTGAAGTAAAGCATGGTGCCGCCGACAAGTAGCGGCAGCTTTCCCACTGCGCTGATTTGACGCATTTCGTGCAATGCATCCTCGCGAAAATCGGCGGCGGAATACGGCTCCGCGGGGTCACGAATATCAATCAACCGATGCGGCGCTCGCGCCAACTCCTCGGCGGAAGGCTTGGCGCTGCCGATATCCATGCCACGATAAACCATGGCCGAATCAACGCTGATCAGCTCCGCCCCCAGGCGCTCGTGAAGCGCAATGGCCGCATCGGTTTTACCAGCGGCGGTTGGGCCCATCAAAAAAACGGCCCAGGGTCGGGTATCGGCCATGCCGGCTCCTCTTTTTTAAAAATGAAACTTTCAAAAATGTACTTCCGAAAATAAAGCGCTCGGAAATAAAAACACGGGCCGATGACATTTGTAAAAGACACACGACTGTCCATCCAAAGCTTCATTGGCCACGCAGAAACAGGCGATCCAGTGCCTTGAGGTTCATTTGTGTCCAGGTGGGGCGACCGTGATTGCATTGATCGCTACGCTCGGTACGCTCCATATCACGCAATAGCCCATTCATTTCATCCAGGGTCAGGCGCCGATTAGCCCGTACGCTGCCATGGCACGCCATGGTCGACAAGAGTTCATTGATATGCGTTTGCACCTGATTGGAGCGCCCGTAACGTTCAAGGTCAACGAGCATGTCACGTACCAGAGGCTCCGGGTCGGCTCCCGCCAGCAGCGCCGGCATTTGACGTATCAACAAGGTTTCCGGCCCGGCCACATCGAGCTCCACACCCAGACGAGAGATTGCTTCACGCTCGTTTTCCGCCGTCGCCACCTGAGTACGACTGGCCGCCATCGATACCGGCACCAGCAGCGGCTGGGCATCCAGGTTCTGCATCTGAACCTGATTTTTCATCCGTTCGTAAACGATCCGCTCGTGTGCCGCATGCATATCCACCAGCACCAGGCCTTGGGCGTTCTGGGCCAGGATATAAATGCCATGCAACTGCCCCAGGGCAAACCCCAGCGGTGGCGAACCGCCGGCCTCGGTCTCTGCCATCCCCGGGGATGACGGCGCTTCACGTACCTGATGATGATCCGCTGCAACCGGCGCAGCCGACTGAGGTGTGAGTAACGTCTCTTCGTGCTCAGGGTGCAAGGCGCTGTAGCCTTGCATAAAGCGCCGGACACGCTCGGCGCCCGGATGACGTCCCTCTCGCTGAACATCCTGAGGCAATGCCATGCCCTGCTGCCGCCAGTCCGGCGCACCACCGGCACTAGCAGTCGCCGCCTCGCCCCCGGCTTCAAGCACGGGGGCGCCGGTTTGCTCTTCAGTGCTGGTCGAACCGGGCTGTTCCTGCGACTGCGACTGCGACTGAGCAAGGGAGTGATGCAGGCTCGAAAATAGAAAGTCATGCACCATGCGCCCATCGCGAAAACGCACTTCATGCTTGGTAGGATGCACGTTGACATCCACCACATCCGGATCAAGGTCCAGATAGAGCACGAAGACCGGTTGGCGCCCGTGAAACATCACATCGCGATATGCCTGACGCACGGCATGCGCCACCAGGCGGTCCCGAACCACCCGGCCATTGACGAAAAAATATTGCTGGTCGGCCTGTGCTCGGGAATGGGTCGGCAAGCCCACCCAGCCGCTCAAGCGCAATGCGCCAACTTCACGCTCGATATAGCGCGCGTGCTCGATGAAATTCTTGCCCAGCAGTGCCGCTATGCGACGTTCACGTGCCGCCGCCGTGTCGCCCGGAGGTAATTGATGCACCACCTTCTGGTTGTGTCGCAATACCCATGCGATGTCATAACGCGACAGAGCCTGGCGCCGAAAGGCCTCTTCGACATGCCCGAATTCGGTCTTCTCCGTGCGCATGAACTTGCGCCGGGCCGGCGTATTGAAAAACAGATCCCGTACGCTCACGGTGGTTCCGCGCGGGTGCGGCGCCGGCGACACCCGGGACTCCATGGCTCGCCCTTCGGCAACCACACGCCACCCTTGAGTGGGATCATCATGGGCATTGGAAACCAGCTCGAGACGCGACACCGAACTGATCGAGGCCAGTGCCTCACCGCGAAAGCCCAGGGAGTGCACCCCTTCCAGGTCTTCCAGGCTACTTATCTTGCTGGTGGCATGGCGAGCCAGGGCCAGGGGCAGGTCGTCTTCGGCAATCCCGCGGCCATCGTCGCGAACCCGAATCAAACGCGCCCCGCCCGTATCGATATCCACTTCGATACGGCGGCTACCGGCATCGATGGCGTTTTCGATCAACTCCTTGGTGACCGATGCCGGGCGCTCGACTACTTCGCCCGCGGCGATCTGGTTGGCCAGGCGAGGGTCGAGCACATGGATACGCGACGTGGAAACGATGGACACAGGCACCTCGAAAGGGGTTCTCGATAACGACATTCAGGAACTCGGAATTTGCAGTACCTGGCCGACGCGTATCACGTCGCCATTGAGCTCATTGGCTTGTTTCAGGCGGTTGACAGGGACACCGTGACGCACCGCAATCGCCGACAATGTATCGCCGGTCTGGATGCGGTACTCATCGCCACTCGGGCTACGGTTACGGTCGCGCTGCCAGGCCAGCAAACTCGCCGGCGGCGGGTTGCGCTGAAAATGCTCACGCAAGCCGCTGAACATGGAAAGCGCCAGGTTTTTCTGATGCGATTTATCGCGCAAGCGCCGCTCTTCATCAGGGTTGGAAATAAACCCGACTTCGATCAACAGCGATGGAATATCCGGGGATTTCAACACCATGAAACCAGCCTGTTCGACTCGTGACTTGTGCAAGCGGTTGACTCGACCGAGTTGATCCAGCACCTGGCCGCCAATCGACAGGGAGTCGTTGAGCGTGGCCGTCATGGTCAAATCCAGCAATACACCGCGCAACACCTGATCTTTATCCCGCAAGGAAAGGTTGCCATCCACCCCGCCGATCAAGTCGGAACGGTTTTCGCTATCCGCCAGCCACTGGGCGGCTTCGGACGTCGCTCCTCGCTGGGAAAGCGCATATACCGAACTGCCCTGAGGCCTCGGGCTGGTGAAAGCATCGGCATGGATGGAAATGAAGAAGTCAGCTTTCTGTTCGCGGGCAAGCTCTGTGCGCTGGCGCAACCCGAGATAATAATCGCCATCGCGAATCAGTACCCCGCGAAAGCCATCGGCAGCATTGACGGTATTGGCCAGCTCGCGACTTATCTCCAGCACCACATCTTTTTCACGGGTGCCACTCGGCCCGATAGCGCCGGGATCTTCGCCGCCATGCCCGGCATCGATGGCGATGATGATATCGCGTTTGGGGTGCGAGCGCGCCGGTTGAACTTCTGGCGAGGCTGGGCGTTGTATCGCTTCGGAAGCAGCTTCATCACCACTTACCCGAGCGCTGGCAAGGGCGCGCTGTGCCTGAGTTTCCTGGTCACGAATCATCGCTTCGATGGGGTCGATGGGGTTTTCCACCGCACTTTCACCGGGGTATTCCAGGTCCACTACCAGGCGGTGCCCGTACTGCTCATTGGGCGCCAGGGTAAAATGACGAGGTTCGATATCACGGCTCAGTTCCAGCACCACGCGTAGCCCATCACCATTACGCACGCCAGTGCGAACGGCGGAAATCGCACTACCTTCCAACGGCAAGGTACTCGCATCAGCTGCCATGCGGCTATCGTCCAGATCAATCACCAGACGCGCCGGATTGTCCAGGGTGAACACATTCGCCGTGGCCGCCTTGGAAAGATCGAACACCAGGCGCGCATGATCCGGCGCAGCCCACAGGCGCATGCTCTCCACATCCGCCGCTCTGGCTTGCGGGATCATGGCCAGCATTGCCCAGGTCAAGGAGACAAGACATCCCATCGCACCACGGCGAGCAAAAGCGTTGAACTTCACCGTCATTGGTCTTTATCGCTCTTTTGCTGGGATTGGGAGATCGGTTGTTCAAGGTGCATCAGGACGTCTTTTCCCCAAGCGCTTACGCCTTGCAGGGTGATATGACGACCGCCGTCCAGCACTCTCAACGATACCTGTACATCCGCTGGCGGCAACCATCCTTCGCCTCGGCTCGGCCACTCGATAATGCATAAGCTATCTGAATCAAGAAGGTCGCGCCCGCCGATAAACTCGAGCTCTTCAGGGTCGCCCAGGCGATACAGATCCAGATGATACAGCTGGCGCCCATCGATTTCGTAGGGCTCCACCAAGGTATAGGTAGGGCTTTTCACCGCCCCCAAATGGCCATAGGCACGCAGGATGCCGCGCGCCAGCGTCGTTTTGCCCGCGCCCAGGTCGCCTTCCAGGTAAACGAGCCCCCGGCCTTGTAACGCCTTTCCCAACGCTTCGCCAAACGCCACTTGAGCGTCTTCGTCATTCAATTGCACCTGCATGGTGACCGCCTTCAACCCGGGTTGACCAATTCTCGCGCATAGGATGCCAGATCACCGGCCAGCAAACCACGCTCGCCCTTCTGGGCAGCGGCACGATCAGCGGCCAGTGCATGAATCAGAGTACCTAGCCAGGCACTTCGTTCAAGACCCAATTGTTGGGCGAGTAGAGCGCCGAGTATGCCGCTCAGCGCATCGCCCATGCCGCCACTGGCCATACCCGGGTTCCCGTAGGGGCAAACCACCAGGCCGCTAGGCCCGGCCACCAGACTTCCCGCCCCCTTGAGAATCACCACGCCGCCGCGCTTACGCTGCAAAGTCAACACCGCCGCCGGCCGGTCAGCCTGCACCTCGCCTGCGGAAATACCCAACAGCCGAGCTGCCTCCCCCGGGTGCGGGGTCAATATCCAGTCATCGCGGCGCAGTTCCGGCCAGTGAGTCGCCAACAGATTGAGCCCATCGGCATCGATGACCAAGGGCACACTGCGCGGTGAGTCGCTATCTTTCTGCAAAGCGCTCTGTAACATGGCCTGCCCCCAGGCACCTTTGCCCAGGCCGGGGCCGACCACTCGAACATCCGCCTGAGCGGGCAATTCGCCCAGATCCGCCACGCCGCGCACTCCATGCGCCATGACTTCCGGACAACGTACCAGGCTCGCCACTACATGTTCCGGCGCCGTTGCCAGGCTTATCTTGCCCGCGCCCAAACGCGCGGCGGTCTGGGAAGCGAGTATTCCGGCACCTCCCAAGCCCGGTCCGCCACCCATCACCAGCACATGGCCCATGTCGCCCTTGTGCGCGGTACGCTGCCGAGGACAGAAACTTTCGGCAAGAATGGCTTCATCCAACAACCAGGCGGCCGGCGGAATATCGAAAAACGCCAAGGCCTTGACACCCAGCGGACGAAAATCTACCTCACCGGTATAGCCCGGCGCCGCTCCGGTATGTAGCCCCAGCTTGTCGCCAATGAACGTCACTGTGCGGCTGGCCTGTACCGCCACGCCGAGTACCGCGCCGGTATCCGCGGCCAACCCTGAGGGAATATCGATGGCCAGTACCGGCAAGCCACTTTGATTGATCGCCTCGATGGCACGCCGAAAATCACCCTGGACCTCACCGTCGAGCCCGGTGCCCAACAAGGCGTCCACCACCACTTCGCCGGTCAGTTCAATCTCAGGATGCCAGGCCACACAGCCCACGCCCGCCGAAGTAGCCAGTTGCGCCGCACGGGCTGCGTCACCTTGTAACTCGCTGATTTCCTTGAGTACGATTCTTTGCACTTTCAAGCCCGCCTGTGCCGCCAATGCCGCCAGCACATGGCCGTCGCCACCGTTGTTGCCTCCCCCGCATAATACACTGATGGCACGCACCTGAGGCCAACGCCCACGAAAGCTGTGCCAGGCACTGGAGGCGGCACGCTGCATCAGTGCGAATCCCTCTATACCGCCGGCAATCGTGCGTCGGTCGAGTTCACCGACCTGGGCCGCTCGATAGAGTGGGCGAAGCATTGAAGTGCTTAAGCTAGTCACGATATCTCCTCATCCGTGTTTTCTTGGCGCCCAATGCATTAGCATAGCGCGGCTGATTTCATCTAGGTGATGTAGCATGCCTTCCACTGGCTGTATATCCGCTGCCGAACTCGACCGCTTGGCGGCAATGATCAAGACCTGGGGCCGCGAGCTGGGTTTCCAGCAGGTGGGTATTACCGATATCGACTTGCATGCGCATGAAGCCCACCTGCAACACTGGCTGGACGCCGGCCATCACGGCGACATGAGTTTCATGGCCAAGCACGGCACCAAGCGCACCCGCCCCGATGAACTCGAGCCCGGCACAAGGCGTGTGATCAGTGCGCGTATGGATTATCTGCCCCCCGAGGTGGAAACCACCCGGGTATTGGGCCAGCCCCAGCGTGCCTATGTCTCACGTTACGCCCTGGGGCGTGACTATCATAAACTGATGCGCAAGCGCCTGGCGCGGCTGGCTCAGCAGATCGAAGCCGAGATCGGGCGCATCGGCTACCGCGCCTTTGTCGACTCCGCACCGGTAATGGAGCGCGCCCTGGGTCAGAAAGCCGGCCTTGGCTGGTTCGGCAAGAACGCCATGTTGCTCAACCCCCAGGCAGGCTCGCTGTTTTTTCTTGGCGAATTGTATACCGACCTGCCGCTGCCCGTGGACACCCCCTTCGAAAAAGACCACTGCGGCAGCTGCAACGCTTGCCGTACCGCTTGCCCTACCGGTGCCATCGTCGACGATAAAGTTGTCGACTCGCGCCGCTGCATTTCTTACCTCACCATCGAGCTGCACGGTGCGATTCCCGAGCGTTACCGGCGCGCCATGGGTAACCGGATTTATGGCTGCGACGATTGCCAGCTGGTGTGTCCCTTCACCCGCTTCACCCGCGCCAGCCAGGAGGCCGACTTCGCCCCCCGCCATGACCTGGATCGCGCCGAACTTCTGAGCCTGTTCGCCTGGAGCGAAGAAGAGTTTCTCGCCAAGACCGCCGGCAGCGCCATTCGTCGCATCGGTTACGAGCGCTGGCTGCGCAATGTGGCTATCGGCCTGGGCAATGCCCCCTGGAGCACGGCCATTGAAGCGGCACTAGTCGCCCGCCGCAGCTATCCGAGTGCCCTGGTGCGTGAACACGTTGCCTGGGCGCTGGCGGAACAAGGCGCAAAACGCCCGGCGCTGATCGCCCATCGCTAGGCTTATTCCTCTTCGTCACGCACGCTATCCACACGCAAGAAGGTATCGCGATAGTGCGCCAATTCCTCGATTGACTCCTTGATGTCTTCCATAGCCAGATGCACATTGCGCTTATTGAACCCGGCGGTGGCCCCGGGGTTCCAGCGCTTGGCAAGTTCCTTGAGCGTCGAGACATCCAGATTACGGTAATGGAAGAATTCCAGGAGTTCGGACATTTCCCGCTCCATGAAACGCCGGTCCTGGTGGACACTGTTTCCACACATGGGAGAGATTCCCGCCACCGCATAGGTTTTCAGAAACGCCAGGGTACGGCGCTCGGCTTCGGCGGTGTCCACCGTGCTTTCCTTGACTCGCTCCACCAGCCCTGACTCGCCGTGGGTTTTCTGATTCCAGTCATCCATGCCTTCAAGCAGGCTATCCGGCTGCTTGACCGCCAGCACCGGTCCTTCAGCGATGACATTCAAATCGTTGTCGGTGATCAGCGTGGCTATTTCAATGATACGCTCGCGGTTGGGATCCAGACCGGTCATCTCCAGGTCGATCCATATGAGTACATCCTTGCGCGGCTGGGGATTATCCGTCATTAGTCAATGTTCCCGATTCTTGAAAAAATGGCTTGTGAAAAATGGTCTGACAGGACGTTTCAGGTCTGATTTTCGTCAACCTGAATATTCTCATCATTATAACAGTGAAATGCATTGGCCAAGCATCTGTCCAGACGCCACCCTGGTGGTTACAATGCCGCTACTGTAACGACCCTTCGGGTAATCATGAGCAAACGCAAACTTAGCCGTCAGCAACGCTGGCGTGTCGAAAAGATCCAGGCCGAACGCGCCAAGCGGGCGGAAAAGCTCGACGCCAAAGAGACCGACAAGCTCACCGCCGGTGAATATGGCGCCGAGCAGATCGGTCGTGTCGTCGCCCATTTCGGCCGCACTCTGGAAGTTCACGATACCGACGGTACCCCGGTGCGCTGCCAGCTTCGCGCCAACCTTGACGGTCTGGTCACCGGGGACAAGGTGATCTGGCGGGCCGCCAATGACGGCTCCGGCGTCGTAGTGGCGCAGTTACCGCGCGATACCGCCTTGAAGCGCCCAGACGCTCGTGGCCAGCTCAAGCCGGTGGCCGCCAATGTCGATCAACTGCTGATCGTCTTTGCCGTGGAACCGGCGCCGCATGCCAACTTGATCGACCGGTACCTGGTAGCCGCCGAAGCGACCGGCATCCCTCCGGTACTGGTACTCAACAAGACCGATCTACTGCCCGAGGATGGTGGTGAACTGGGACGCTTGCTTGAACGCTACCGCAAGATTGGTTATCCAGTGGTGCGCACCACCACCGCCACGGAAAACGGCCTGGACGAATTGCGCCAGCTGCTTGCAGGACGCACCTCGGTATTCGTCGGCCAGAGCGGGGTAGGCAAGTCCTCGTTGATCGATCTTCTGCTGCCCGATGAGCAACTGCGCATCGGCGCACTTTCCGAAGATTCACGCAAAGGCACGCACACCACCACCACCGCCCGGCTCTACCCGCTGACCGGCGGTGGTGTCGAAGAAGGCGACTTGATCGACTCGCCCGGAATTCGTGAGTTCGGCCTGATTCACCTGGACGAGCAGGCAGTCACCGAAGGTTTCATCGAATTTCATCCTTTTCTGGGCTACTGTCGTTTCCGCGACTGTCGCCATCGGCATGAGCCGGGCTGCGCACTGCTCGAAGCCGTTGAGGCGGGCAAGATTCACCCTGAACGCTTTGCCAGCTATCGCCGAATACTCGATAGCCTAGAGGCAGGCCCCAGCCCACTCTGAACCGCTTTCCAGGAGACCGCCAGATGAGTTCCGAAACCAACGTCTTGCCGCTGATCATTGAACCCGAACAGCTCCAGGAACACCTGTACGAGCCGTCGCTGTTGATCATCGATGTGCCCTCGAATGCCGACAGCTATGCCCAGGGCCACGTACCCGGTGCGGTGTTTCTGGACTTTCGCCAGCTGATGCGCGGTGAAGGCCCGGTACCCAACGAGGTGCCGAGCGAAGACGCCTTGTCACGTCTGTTCAGCAGTCTCGGGCTGACTCGCGACACCCATGTGGTGGCCTATGACGACGAAGGCGGCGGCTGGGCGGCACGGCTTCTCTGGACGCTGGAATTGATCGGCCACAGCCGTTATTCCTATCTCAACGGCGGCATTCATGCCTGGCGCGATGCCGGCCTGCCGCTGGAATCCCGGCCCAACACGCCCACACCGAGCGACTATGAGGCCGAGATTCTCAATCCGCAGGTGGCGATTGACCGCGACGAGATCAAGGCGCGAATCAATGACAGGGATTTTGCGGTATGGGATGCCCGTTCACCGGCCGAATACGACGGCGAACGGGGCAACAACAAACATCTGGGGCACATTCCCGGTGCGGTGAACATGGACTGGGTCGCCGCCATGGATCGCAACCACGCATTGCGCATTCGCGACTACGCGGAACTGGTCACGGAACTGGAAATCATGGGCCTGACGCCCGATATGGAAATTGCCACTCACTGCCAGAGTCACCACCGCAGCAGCTTCACCTGGCTGGTAGGTCGCGCCCTGGGATTTGACAAGATTCGCGGCTATGCCGGCTCCTGGGCCGAGTGGGGCAACCGCGATGACACGCCAATTGAGAAGTGAAAATATTATTGTGACTCTTTCCCAAAAAGCCTTTTCTCTACTCCAATACCCACTGCCCCACCACGCGCTCTCGCGCCTGACCGGCAAGTTCGCCCAGTGCGATAACCCATGGGTAAAAGACACCCTGATCAAGGCGTTTATCAAACGCTTTAATGTGGATATGAGCCAAGCGCTGGAGCCAAACCCCACCGCGTACGCGTCATTTAACGACTTCTTCACCCGTGCGCTAAAAGCCGATGCGCGCCCCTTGGGCGAAGGCATTCTAAGCCCTGCCGATGGCACGCTCTCCCAATATGGGCGCCTACAGGCCGGACAGCTGGTACAGGCCAAAGGCCACACCTACTCCGCCCAAACCCTGCTGGGCGGCGATACGGCACTGGCAGAGGAATTTTTAGGCGGCAGCTTTGCCACCGTCTACCTCTCGCCAAGGGACTATCACCGGGTGCACATGCCAGTGACCGGCACGCTGCGCGAGATGATCTACGTACCGGGGCGGCTCTTCTCGGTAAACCAAGCCACCGCCAGCTACGTGCCGGGCCTATTCGCCCGCAATGAGCGCCTAGTGTGTATCTTTGATACCGAGCACGGCCCAATGGCGATGGTATTGGTCGGCGCAATGATCGTCGCCGCCATTGAAACCGTGTGGTCAGGGCAGGTAACGCCGCTTGCAGGCCACCCTCAGCGCATGCAGTTTGGCCAACCCATCACGCTGGAAAAAGGCGCTGAGATGGGCCGCTTCAAGCTCGGCTCTACCGTGGTAATGTGCTTCGCCAAACCGGTTAGTTTTGAAGAGCGACCCCTTGCTACGATGGTCAGCATGGGAGAGTCGTTAGCTGATATCTAGCAGCTAGGCGTTGAGAATGCGAGCACGTCTTTCAGGTGTGTTTTGCCTAACGCCAGCTGAATCACACGGTCGATACCCAGCGCCACTCCGGCACCTTCGGGCAGGCCGTGCTCCAGCGCCGCCAACAAACGACTATCGACATCTACCTCGGGCAAGCCGAGCGTTCGGCGCTCGCGATTGTCTTCGCCAAAGCGGGCGCGTTGTTCCTCGGCATCGGTAAGCTCATCGTAACCGTTGGCCAGCTCCAGTCCTTTCAGATACAGCTCGAAGCGTGACGCCACCCAGACGCCGTCTTCAGGGTCCTGGTGGCGACGTGCCAGTGCCGCCTGACTGGCGGGATAATCCACCACGACGCTGAGCTCGCCCTGGCCCAGCCGCGGTTCGATGACCAGGCTCATCAATAGATCCAGGCAGGTATCGCGGCTTTCCTCGCTCATGTCCGTTCCGGCATGCTTAGAAGCCAACTTCCCGAGTACCGCAGCACCGGTACTGAAAGGGTCGACGGCCAGATATTCGCGAAACAGGTCGCGATAGCGATAGCGGCTCACGGGGCCCGGCGATTGCGGCAACAGCCGAATGATCAAGGCGGCGGTTTCCTCGATCAGCTGGTTCAGCGAAAACCCTGGCCGGTACCACTCCAGCATGGTGAATTCGATATTGTGGCGCCGCCCGACTTCGCCATCGCGGAAGCTTTTCGCCAACTGAAAAATCGCCCCGCTACCGGCGGCCAACAGCCGCTTCATGTGAAATTCCGGTGAGGTCTGCAACCACAGGCGCTCAAGGCCTTCGGGGGTGGTAGCGTCAACCTTGAGCGAGGCCAGCTGCACATCGGTACTGCCACCATGTCCCAGCACCGGCGTTTCCACTTCCCACACATCCCGCTCAGCGAAAAACGCCCGCACCTCGGCCAACAGGCGAGCGCGGGCGCGCAGCGTTTCAAGCGTGGCAGTGGGTTGCCAATCAAGCATCAGGCGCGGGAAACGTAATCGCCGCTACGGGTGTCTATTTTCAACACTTCACCTTGGTTGATGAACAGCGGCACTCGCACTACCGCGCCCGAGGAAAGCGTGGCCGGCTTGGAACCGCCCTGGGCGGTATCGCCTTTCAAACCGGGGTCGGTTTCGACCACTTCCAGCTCGATGAAGTTGGGCGGGGTGACAGAAATCGCCTTGTCGTTCCACAGCGTGATGGTATAGGGCACCTGTTCCTTGAGCCATTTGGCGGTATCGCCCAAGGCTTTCTTTTCCACAGCGTACTGCTCGAAGGAGCCGTCGGTTTTCATGAAGTGCCACATGTCACCGTCGGTGTAGAGATATTCCATCTCCAGATCCATGACATCGGCGCCTTCCAGCGAATCACCGGATTTGAAGGTACGCTCACCCACACGGCCGGTCATCAGGTTGCGCAGCTTGACGCGGTTGAACGCCTGCCCCTTGCCCGGCTTGACCAGCTCGTTCTCGACGATGGAACAAGGATCGCCGTCGAGCATGACTTTCAAACCGCCCTTGAATTCATTGGTAGAATAGTTCGCCATATTGCCCTCGATAAATATTCAGCGAAGTTCAAGCTTCGCCCGTAATGACTGGTGCGCCGCATGATAACCCGAAGCCCCGCCAATGTGCAGACCAAGACTCAGGTAGTCGCTAGTGATGCACCGCCTCCCGCCAGTTGGCAGCGCCAGCTGGCGGGAGCCATTCGCGACCCTCTCGAACTGTGCCGACGCCTTGGGCTTGAACCAAACTGGCTGCCCGGCGCCGTGCAAGGCCATGCCCTGTTCGAGATTCGTGTCCCCGAAGCATTTGCTGCCCGCATGCGCCCAGGTGACCCTTTGGATCCCTTGCTGCGCCAGGTACTGCCACTAAACGAGGAAAGCCTTGTCACCCCCGGCTATATCAACGACCCTCTTGCCGAAGCCGAGCATCGTCCGGCCAGCGGGCTGATTCACAAATACCCGGGGCGAGTGCTACTGATTGCCAGTCCTGCTTGCGCAGTCAACTGCCGCTACTGTTTTCGTCGTCATTTTCCCTATGCGGAAAATTCGCCCTCCCGTGCCGAGTGGCAACAAGCCCTGGACTACTTGCGCGATGACACCTCGATCAATGAAGCGATTCTTTCCGGCGGCGACCCCCTGGCGGCCAACGACCGTCAACTCGGATGGTTAGTCGAGCAGCTTGAAAACATCCCGCATATAAAACGGCTGCGCATTCACACCCGCTTGCCGGTGGTGATTCCCGAGCGCATCGACGACGCCCTGCTCGGCTGGCTGAACGGCACCCGTTTGCAGAAAGTCATGGTGCTGCATATCAACCATGCCCAGGAAATCGATACGGCAGTGGTCGTGGCTTGCAAGCGACTCAAGGAGGCAGGCGTGACGCTACTCAACCAGAGCGTTCTGCTGCGCGGCGTCAACGATGACAGCGATACCCTGGCGAGCCTTTCCGAACGCCTGTTCGATGCCGGTGTGCTGCCCTATTATCTGCATGTGCTCGACCCGGTGGCGGGCGCCGCCCATTTCGATGTACCGGATAACGAGGCTCGCGAGCTGGTCACGAGCCTGAGGGCCAAACTTCCCGGATTTCTGATGCCGCGCCTGGTGCGCGAAGTGCCGGGCAAAGCCAGTAAAACGCCCTTGTAACTACCACTCCCTTGTAACTATCCTAGAAGGCCCATGTGGCACATGGGCCTA
Source organism: Vreelandella rituensis (assembly GCF_003336665.1). Classification (GTDB taxonomy): domain Bacteria; phylum Pseudomonadota; class Gammaproteobacteria; order Pseudomonadales; family Halomonadaceae; genus Vreelandella; species Vreelandella rituensis. Next base: position 68,002 of record NZ_QPIJ01000016.1, read on the forward strand.
TTTAGCACAAAAGGCTGGTAACATTTAAACTACTTTGCATGAGTAGAAAGCAATGCTTATATTTTTCTAATTGGGCCAGCGTACTGAGCCACCCGCTCATCCGCAGTAAGCAGCAAAAATCCCTCAGCTTCTGCCTGAGAAACTAAAATTCTATCAAAGGGATCTTTGTGAATGCTGGGCAAATGAGCAACGTTGAGTGTATGCAATGAGCTGATAGGAAGTTCTAAATAACCGTTATCCAACAGCCCGCGACGCAACAAGTGCGGGTCAACGTGAAAATCAGGGCGTTGCAGGCTGTTCTTAATCACCACTTCCCAGATGCTGGCGGCGCTAAAATAGAGTCTGTTGTTATCGTCGTTGATCAGCGATAGTGCATCAGCAGAAAGCTTCTCCGACTCTGCCGCCGCCCAAAGCAAAACATGCGTGTCCAGAAGCAGATTCACATCAGCATCCAAACATCTCAGCTATTTCCTCCTGCCCCATACGATCAAAATCATCGGGTACTTGAAACTGTCCTGCCAGGAAACCCAGGCGCTTTTGCTGACCTAGCTGCGGGCTGTCAATCGCCGTCACGCGGGCCATTGGCTTACCTGCTTTGGCAATGATAAACCCCTCTCCCTTGGCAGCCCGCGCTACTAGCTGCGACAAGCGAGTTTTTGCTTCATGGATATTGATAGATTCCATAACAAAACCCCATCAAACCAAAATTTAGCTTTATAAACTTAGCTTTATAAACTTAGCTTTATAAACTTAGCTTTATAAACTTAGTTTAGTTGATATGAGCGCTTTTTCAATGCCTGCCATTCACTGAAAAACTATTCCCTGAAAAACAGTACTGCGTGCTACCACATTTAATTGAATCGCGGCACTTGGGTCGATAAGTTTTCATTCTCTGCTAATGTTATAGAGTTAACTATTTTGACGTAATTTTAAGAGCAGTGTCGCACCTCCCGACTTCCAGGAGACAAGGAAATCATGTCGCATTCACACTCATCCAAACTGAGTGCCATCGTGCTTTTGGCAGCCTCACTTGCGGGCATCGCCATCGCCCTTTATGCCTACCTTATACCACTAACTGGTGTTACTGGATCGCTCGGCGCACTTGTCGCTATTTTTGCCTGTGTCGCGCTCGCGATCATGGCGTTCCTTCTGGCTGTACCAAAAAGTCGCGTCGCGGCCATCTCACTGCGTGTGGTGATTCTTGTAGGCCTAATCGGTACGTTTTTTGTCGGACTGCTTCTGCATCAATGGTGGATAAGTGTTGCGATGGTGGTTGGCCTGACCGGCCTAATCCTCGATATGACCCACACTTCACGCCAAACCCGGCCCACGGATTCTTGAGGATTTGTTCATGCCGACATTGATGCCCATTTCACCCTGTCTTCTTAAATCTGCCATACCCAGGCTTAGCACAGTCGCTACCCTGGCGTTTATCCTGTCGCCCTCGTCACTATTGGCACAGGATCAGCTTGCTGGGCAAGAGCGTACGGCGCTGGAAGACGAGACCACCGCCACACCGATCCCGCTGGTGCCCACGGAGCCGACCTGGGATAGTTTTCACGGCCAGCTCAACGCTCAAAAATATAGCCCGCTCGATCAGATCAATGCCGACAACGTCGGCGAGCTGGAAAAGGTCTGGGAAGTCCATACCGGTGATATTTCTGATGGTTCGGGCGAGTTACCCGCCACCGTCTGGTCCGCAACCCCGGTTTTTGCCAACGACACCCTCTATTTGGGGACGCCTTTTTATCGAATACTCGCCCTCGACCCTGCCAGCGGCGAAGAGAAGTGGAGTTTCGACACCCAGTCGTCGCTGGAACCTTTGACGCAGCCCGCATTAAAGAATCGTGGTGTCGCCTACTGGCAGGCGGAGGATCCGATGGCTGGCGAGCTCTGTCAGAAAATCATTTACATGGGCACCATGGATGCGCAACTGTTCGCGGTCGATGCCGATAGCGGGGAGCGGTGCGAAGGCTTTGCCAATAACGGCGTGCTCAACGTCAATCAGTGGAACGACACCCACGACCACTGGCCGCTGTCGCTGCTGCAACCACCAACGGTGGTCGGAGACCGCTTGATTCTTGGCTGGGCGGGGATGGATTGGGCTTATGCACAGGCCCCGCCCGGCACCGTATTCGCAATCAATGCGCGTACCGGCGAGCTCGAATGGACTTTCCAGGCGCTGTCTGAACAGATGCGCGAGCAAAGCGGTACCGCTAACGTTTGGACGCATATGTCCGCCGATGAAGAGCGGGGCTTGGTTTATCTGCCGGTTTCCTCTCCCTCACCGAATTTCTGGGGTGGCAATCGCACCGAAGAAGTGCCTTTGGCAACCTCGACGACTGCCCTGGATATCGAGACCGGCGACGTTGTCTGGTCACGTCAGTGGGTTCATCACGATATCTGGGACTACGATACCGTTGCCGCCCCAACCCTGATGGATATCACTGTGGGCGGCGAGGAGATACCCGCGCTGCTCCAAGCAACCAAGACGGGCTTTCTATTCGTCGTGAATCGCGAAACCGGTGAAGACGTCTGGCCGATTGAGGAGCGCCCGGTTCCCGGCGGAGATGGCACCGTCGAGGGCGAAGTTTACGCCCCGACCCAACCCTTCCCCACTAAACCGGTACCGCTGCTTGATCAGTCCGAAAAACCCAAGGTCTGGGCGTTAGCCGACGCCTTGAGCTTCGGCCAGTGTTCGAGGCTCTGGGAGGAGCTCTGGTACGAAGGCCTATATACCCCACCCACGACCCGTGGCGAAGGCACGATGGGCTACCCCATTACTGCCGGTGGTCCACAGTGGGGCGGTGTGGCATTTGGCCCCGAAAGCCAAACCGCAATCGTCAATACATCGCACATTGTACAAACCTTGAAGTTGTATGATCGCGAGGCTTATGAAAAGGCGGATAGCGGTTCGGGCAACGAAAGCGGCTTTGCGCCTCAGGAAGGCGCCCCCTACGGAATCCGCCTTGAGATCGCGCAGAACTGGCTCGGCATGCCCTGTTGGGAACCGCCCTTTGGTGAGCTCGTCGCCCTCGACATGACTACCGGTGATATTAAATGGCGTCGCCCGGTCGGGGCATCGCAGCAACATGGCTTCTTCATGCCTGAAAGCTGGGGTTCACCTACCATCGGTGGCCCGGCGGTGACGGCTGGTGGCATTATATTCATCGGTGCATCGATGGATGCCAAAGTGCGCGCTTACTCCCTTGAAACCGGTGAGCAGCTTTGGTCGGATCAAGTCGAAGCACCTTCGGTATCAAACCCCGCCGTCTATGAGTATAACGGTCGACAATACGTCGCCTTTGTGGCGGGCGGCAATACTATTTTGAAAGATCAAGTCGGCGATCAGATCGCGGTCTACGCCTTACCGGATATCGGGTCGGAGGGGAGCTAGTCCCCGTCCGCCCACACCACCTGGCATACGGGTCCCGTACCAAGGCGGTTGGTCAAGTGTTAGCAAACCGTTTCATATAGAAACTTACACCACGAAAGC
>NZ_QPIJ01000160.1 GCF_003336665.1 Vreelandella rituensis
CAGGAGGCCCTGGCCTCGCTGCTGGGTGACCAGGCCAAGGGATTGTCGGCCAACACGGTGTCACGGCTCAAGATGAAGTGGGAGGCCGAGCATACCGAGTGGCGACAGCGAGACCTGTCAGAGCGGCGTTACGTCTACTGGTGGGCAGACGGCGTGTACAGCAACGTGCGGATGGATGACCGCCTGTGCCTGCTGGTGATCATCGGCGTCACCGAGCAGGGCCGCAAGGAACTGGTCGCTGTCGAGGACGGCTTTCGCGAGTCGACAGCCAGTTGGGAGACGCTGCTGACGGGGCTGCGAGAGCGCGGTCTGACGACGGCTCCCAAGCTGGCGGTCGGTGACGGTGCCATGGGGTTCTGGGCGGCGCTGAGCAAGATTTACCCGGTGACCGAGCATCAGCGCTGCTGGGTCCACAAGATGGCTAACGTGCTGAATAAGCTGCCGAAGTCCGTGCAACCCAAGGTCAAGGCCGACCTTCACGACATCTGGATGGCCGAGACCCGCCTTGATGCGCACAAGGCCTTCGATCGCACCCTGAAACGCTTCGAGGCCAAGTACCCCAAGGCGATGGCGTGCCTGACCAAGGATCGGGACGAACTGCTGGCGTTCTACGACTACCCGGCAGAGCACTGGGTGCACATACGCACCACCAACCCGATCGAGTCGACCTTCGCCACGGTCCGCCTGCGGACCAAACGCAGCCGGAACTGCGGCTCCCGTGCCACGACCTTGGCGATGGTCTTCAAACTGCTTCAGAGTGCCCAGAAGCGCTGGAGACGCATCAAGCATTTCCAGAAACTGGAACTGGTCATCAACAACGTCAAGTTCCAGGACGGAGAGCAAGTAATCGATCAGTCAGACAGGAACGCCGCCTGACCGTCGTACACCAGATTTGACAATAACTC
>NZ_QPIJ01000161.1 GCF_003336665.1 Vreelandella rituensis
TCGCTTTATGCTGATGCATGACGCTTCTCCTTTTTCCATTGATGCACGTAGTGACTATCCATGTAGCTCGATGAAGCTTTAGGAGGGGAGGAGTCCCTTTCATTGGGGATACAAGCGCGGCGTCCGAGAGGACGCCTTGATCTCTTACGCAAATGATACTAAGCTGTAAGTCATGAAAACCGAACGCGCCTACAAGTACCGATTCTACCCGATGCCCGAGCAGGAAATCCTTCTGGCGCGGACGTTTGGGTGCGTGCGGTTTGTCTGGAACGCGGTGCTGCGACATCGCACCGATGCGTTCTATCAGCGCCAGGAAAAGATCGGTTACAACGACGCCAGCGCCTTCCTGACCCAACTGAAAAAACAGCCTGACACCGTGTTCCTGGCTGAGGTCAGTTCGGTGCCCTTGCAGCAATGCTTGCGCCATCAGCAATCGGCCTTCAAGCACTTCTTTGCCAAGCGCGCTCGATACCCGCGATTCAAGTCAAAGAAGCAGCGGCAGTCCGCCACCTTTGCCAGTTCGGCGTTTGTGTATCGCAACGGCCAGATCACGCTGGCCAAGTGCCAGGAATCCCTCGACATCCGCTGGAGCCGCGAGCTTCCGTCAGCGCCCAGCACCGTCACGGTATCCAAAGATCAGGCGGGGCGCTATTTTATTAGCTGCCTGTGCAAAGTGGACGCTGAATCACTGCCCATCACGCCCAAGATGGTGGGTATCGATCTCGGGCTGAAAGACCTATTCGTGACCAGTGACGGCAAGCGCGCCAATAACCCCCGCCATACGGTGCGTCACGCACGCAAATTGGCGCGGGCGCAACGGCAACTGAGCCGTAAGCAAAAAGGCTCGAACAATCGGGCGAAAGCCAAGCGGAAAGTGGCCAGGCGC
>NZ_QPIJ01000162.1 GCF_003336665.1 Vreelandella rituensis
TAGGGCCTGTTGACCTTTCACATGGGTAGCCATAAAAAACCGCAGGCCAAGGCCACCATGCTTTCGTAGTTTCGTTTGAGTTTGTCATACCGCATCGCTATCGCGCGATACGGCTTCAATCGGGCAAAAGCGTTCTCGACGAGATGCCGATAGCGATATAACCCTCTGTCTAAACTGTTATTTCCTTTCTTTGAATTGCGCTTTCGTGGAATCACGGGGCGCATGCCCTTTGCTTCGACCTGCTCACGGATACGCTCACTGTCATAGCCCTTGTCAGCTATCAGCGCATCCCCTGTCGGCAGGTCGTCTATCAACGCCTGGGCCTCTGTGCTGTCGTGTACTTCACCCCCCGTTATCCTGAAGGCGTTGGGGAGTCCATAAGCATCAACGGCAAGATGAATTTTGCTGGTGTTGCCCGCACGACTTTTGCCAATGGCTTCTGCACCTTCTGTGGCAGCCCCTGTGCTGTCCTGGTGCGCCTTGACGTACGAACCATCGATGAATAGCCATTCAACATCGGGGTCATCCACAAGCGCACGGAAAGCTGCCATCAGTTTTCCGGCTGCTGACCAGGCGTTAAAGCGCTTGTAAACCGTATTCCAGAGGCCAAATGCCTCGGGCAGATCTCGCCACTGGCAACCGGTGCGCATTCGGTAAAGAATGCCTTCCACAGTGGTTCGCAGGTCGGTCTTGTCATAGATACCTTGTTGAAGCAGGATAGGTCTCAGCTTCGACCAGTATTCATCCGTGAGCATTTGTCGGGGCATGGCAGGCTCGCCGTTTGTTGGTGTCGGAACCTCTATTCTGTGAGCTTGCCCCTATCCTGCCAAATCTTCCTGCCACCAAACATCAACAGACCCTA
>NZ_QPIJ01000163.1 GCF_003336665.1 Vreelandella rituensis
TTCTGGTCGCTACCGCAAGGTAGGAGCCGGTTGCAGACATTCCCGAGGGGAGACAGGTTGGAAGACCTGCGTCACCAGGCCCGTAAGGGTTCTATTTAAGAAGGAGATCGCATGGCGGTGTCCGTATTGGGAAAGAACAAGCAGCCGTTGATGCCGTGTAGCGAAAAACGCGCACGGCTATTGCTGGAGCGTGGTCGGGCGGTGGTGGTGAACCTGACCCCTTTTGTGATCCGGTTGCGGGATCGCTGCCTGAGTGACTGCGCCTTGCAGCCGACGTTGCTGGGCATTGATCCGGGCAGCAAGGAAACCGGCCTGGCGCTGATGCGTCTGGAAGAAAACGCGACGGACGAGCAAGCCCCGGCAACCCGCCATGTGCTTTGCCTGTTTCAGTTGGTGCATCGGGGCTTCCAGATTCGCCAAGCCTTGGAGCAACGTGCCGGTTTTCGGCGTCGGCGTCGCAGCAAGAACCTGCGTTATCGTCAGCCGCGTTTTGATAACCGCACGCGCAAGAAGGGCTGGCTGCCGCCCAGCCTGCAACACCGGGTCGATACCACCATGGCCAGGGTGGACAAACTGTGCCGCTGGGCACCCGTGACTCACCTGAGCATGGAGCTGGTGCGATTCGATCTGCAGAAGATGGAAAACCCGGAGATTTCCGGGGTCGAGTACCAGCAAGGCACGCTCCTGGGCTATGAGGTGCGCGAATACCTCCTGGAAAAATGGGGCCGGGAATGCACCTACTGCGGCACCGGTGATACACCCCTGGAAATCGAGCATGTGGTAGCGAAATCTCGGGACGGCTCTAGCCGGGTGAGCAACCTGACCGTCGCCTGTCACGACTGCAACCAGGCCAAGGA
>NZ_QPIJ01000164.1 GCF_003336665.1 Vreelandella rituensis
ACTAACAAAAACGGCGTGGTAGGAAGCAGGGGTAAAACGATACCCATGGCGCCCAAGCCGATGCACAAGAGGGCAAGGCATTGATAGAGCCGAGAATACAGAGAGGGGGGTAGTAACATGACGGCCTCCCTAGTTTTCTATAAAATGTATTATAAATGAATATAATAGGTGAATGCTGCTTTCACAAGCTACCTGACCATGATTCACTGACTCTTGTGATTTTCCTTCAAGGAGACCCGAATGGCTATTTCCAATTATGCTGACCTGCTGGCGGAAGCCCACCGTCAAACCGAGCCACAACGGCTGCTGTTCGTTCTGGCGCGTGCCGAATTGCCCGACAATCCCGACCAGACACAGCGTGAGCGTTTCGAGCAAGGCGAAGGCGGTGTGCTGGCCCCGGTACTCTGCGTGGACAAGACCCTCGAGGAGCTTAGCGACATGGCGGCTCTGGTCGAGGAATCACAAGGTACCGGCCAGGAATGGGACATCGTCTTCGTGGCCGCTCTGGCGGGCGATGGCGCCTTGCCTCCCAGCAGCGAAGAAGCGGAGCAGCCCTTGCAGCGCATGGTCGAGTCGATAAAGATGGGCAGCATCGAAAACTTCCTGGCCTTCGATCGCCAAGGCGAGGCAGTCAGCTTCCATTGAAATCCTCATCTTACCAAGCCGGATGACGCAATATTTCATCTCCGTGGCGTCACGAATACGGGTGTTGTCACTGAATAGTCAGGCGGAAAACAGACGGGCGGCAAACACCGATCAAACCCATGGAGCAGATCATCTGCGATACCATGGGGCATTGAGTAATTTCATGCTTACCCCATTTACATGCCCACCCTATCCGAGA
>NZ_QPIJ01000165.1 GCF_003336665.1 Vreelandella rituensis
ATCGTGCCATTGCAGGCCTGAAGGGGGCGGGCAACACCGCCGTCCAGGCCGGTGATATAACCCAGCAGCTTGTCGTCATCGAGGTACGCAACGTCGTTGAGTAGCGCCTCGTTGTCAGGGTGGGTCTGACCATCATCCAGTGAGCCGGAGAACGAGAAACTACGCCCCTGACGGCTGATGACAAACTGCTTGCTCAGTGATGCGGGCGAATACGGCACGGTGATAGAAAACAGCTTGGTGCGCTTCCTGGTTGCCGAGTCATAGATCGTCACCTGAGTCTTGTCGCTTGCGACAGGCTGACGATCAAACAATTCCTTGGTGATAATACCGCTACGTTTCTTGTTTCGGCCTTTGACCTTGGGAAACTTGGCAATCCCTTTTCGGGCGGCTTCCGCATCGGCATAGGCCGAGCTGGCGGCGTTACGCAGGATTTGAACGGGTATGTCTTTCAGGAAGGCAACGTCAGGGTCTTGCTTGATCGGGGCGTACGCCTGGTTGATCTCGGTCCCTCGGCCTTGCGCCAGCAAGTCACGATACTCGCGCACCTTATAATTCCGCAGCACATTCGCGGCGCCTATCCATTGAGCAAAGGCGGTCGCCTGTCGCGAAGACAGGCGATTCGTGATACTTAATGAAAAACCGCGCTGTGCCATAAGGGACCTGGTTGCATAAACAGGACAATGATTCTAGGCTAGCGCCATACCCCTAATGAGTCAAGACTATGAGTGACGAGTACCCCTGGAGAACTGGCAGGTCATGCGTTTACCGACTTCACTACCACCTTGTCTTTGTCCCGAAATATCGGCGTGATGTCT
>NZ_QPIJ01000166.1 GCF_003336665.1 Vreelandella rituensis
AACCCAAGAAAGGCGAAGCCGCGCTGGAAACCATCCGCCGCTACCTGAGCACGCAGTTTTACAAGGACCACCTGCGTACCTACAAGAAGCGTCCGATCTACTGGCTGTTTAGCTCCGGCAAGCAGAAAGCCTTCGAGTGCCTGGTCTACCTGCACCGCTACAATGAAAGCACCCTCGCCGAGATGCGTACCGACTACGTGATCCCGCTCACCACCAAGCTCGTCAGCTACGTCGAAAAGCTGGAGCAGGACAAGGACGCCAGCACCTCCGCCGCTGAAGCCAAGGGCATCGAAAAAGAATTGAGCAAGCTCTACAAGCAGCAGGCCGAACTCAACACCTTCGATGAGAAGCTACGCCACTACGCCGACCAGCGCATCACACTGGATCTGGATGATGGGGTGAAGGTGAATTACGGCAAGTTTGGGGATTTGTTGGCGGAAGTGAAGTCTGTGATAGGTGATAAGCCTGTTAATAAATGATGATAAAGTTAGGCAGTATGCAGGCTGATCATGATTTTAAAATCAATATTAGGGATTACACATGGAAATTTTAGAAGATAAAAAACCAACAACACTTATAGAAAAATATAGGAAAGACTTTCATGACATACTCGATACATTAGATGAAGAAGTAGGTATTCAAATAAAGAATGAAAAGCCAATGCAGGCTATAATTCATTTCAACGACACGGTGATTTTCAACCCAGTTGTCCAAATAGCTGCGCTTAAGCAGCCTGTTTATTACGCTCGATTTCTTGCACTTTCCCGGGGTTGAGCGACACCGGACCGGTTACCTCCCAGTTTCGGGTG
>NZ_QPIJ01000167.1 GCF_003336665.1 Vreelandella rituensis
GCTTGCCGTCACTGGTCACGAACAGGTCTTTCAGCCCGAGATCGATACCCACCATCTTGGGGGTAATGGACAGTGATTCGGCGTCCACTTTGCACAGGCAGCTAATGAAATAGCGACCGGCACGGTCTTGGGATACGGTAACGGTGCTGGGGGCTGACGGAAGCGCGCGGCTCCAGCGGATGCTGAGGGGGTCCTGGCACTTGGCCAGCGTGATCTGGCCGTTGCGATACGCAAACGCCGAACTGGCAAAGGTGGCGGACTGCCGCTGCTTCTTTGACTTGAATCGCGGGTATCGTGCGCGCTTGGCAAAGAAGTGCTTGAAGGCCGCTTGTTGATGGCGCAGGCATTGCTGCAAGGGCACCGACCTGACCTCGGCCAGGAACGCGGTGTCAGGCTGCTTTTTCAGCTGGGTCAGGAAAGCGCTGGCGTCGTTGTAACCGATCTTTTCCTGGCGTTGATAGAACGCATCGGTGCGATAGCGCAGCACTGCGTTCCAGACAAACCGCACGCACCCAAACGTCCGCGCCAGCAGGATTTCCTGCTCGGGCGTCGGGTAAAATCGGTACTTGTAGGCGCGTTCGGTTTGCATGAGTTACAGCGTAGTCCGTGTCCTGTAAGTTTTCAAGTGCCAGTGCCAACAAGGCACCCTGGCGGGTGCCGCGCTTGTATCCCCAATGAAAGGGACTCCTCCCCTCCTAAAGCTTCATCGAGCTACATGGATAGTCACTACGTGCATCAATGGAAAAAGGAGAAGCGTCATGCATCAGCATAAAGCGA
>NZ_QPIJ01000168.1 GCF_003336665.1 Vreelandella rituensis
CCCCCTCTGTCAGCCTAGTTGTCCGGTTGGCGTTATCGCCTAAATCAAATCCAGAGGGAGCGGCATGGAGTCCATGTGCCACGTTATTCCGAAGAACGTAAAGCAGCCGTCCTGAAAAAGTTGTTGCCGCCCCACAATCGCAGCGTGGCATCGGTCGCGACGGAAGAAGGCATCTCTGACGCGACGCTGTATAGTTGGTTAAGAAAATGTCGAGAAAAAGGAGTACCTGTGCCGGGTTACACCCAAGGCGACAACGAATGGTCACCTGACGCCAAGCTCGCTGTGGTCATCGAAACGGCCACGATGTCGGAAACAGAGCTTGGCGCTTACTGCCGCGAAAAAGGCCTTTATCCCGAGCAAATCCAGCAATGGAAAGCGGCTTGCCTCCAAGGTGCTGGCAGGCAGGAAGAGCAGGAAAAAGCGGTGCAAAAGCAGCGTAAAGAAGACCGGAAGACCATCAAGCAGCTCCAGGCGGAAGTGCGGCGCAAGGACAAGGTGTTGGCAGAAACGACATCGTTACTGGTGCTCTCAAAAAAGCTCGAAGCCTTGTACGGCGAGGATCTGGACAGCGACGAGGACGACTGACGCCTCTCGACGAACGTACAAGGCTCATCGCGCTATTTGACGAAGCGGTGGCGGGTGGCGCGCCCCGTTATCAAGCGGCCGTGATTATCGACGTAAGCGAGCGCACGCTGAAACGTTGGCGATCAGAGGGTGGGGCTGTTGTTGAGGATCAGCGCCCACAGGCAGCGCAAGGCAGGCAGCCATATCAGC
>NZ_QPIJ01000169.1 GCF_003336665.1 Vreelandella rituensis
ACCCGAAACTGGGAGGTAACCGGTCCGGTGTCGCTCAACCCCGGGAAAGTGCAAGAAATCGAGCGTAATAAACAGGCTGCTTAAGCGCAGCTATTTGGACAACTGGGTTGAAAATCACCGGAATCAATCGTAAAAAATACAAAAAAACTCATAGAAGTGACAAGAGAGGACTGGGACAGCTTTGAGACATCGTGGGACTTTAAAAATAACCCTTTGATAGCCTCTGGAAGCGACACAGTACAAATAGGTGTAAAGTTCATAGAAAAAAGATGGCACGAAAAATCAGAAATGCTCAAGATTCTTGAGGAGGAGAATAATTATACTTTCGCCAATGGGATGGGGGTGATTGATTTAATTGATGCTGAGGTCCCGATATCAAATGTAACGCTTTCTAATAACAAATATTACAGATATGGAAACAATGGAAAAAATATAGGATGTCGCTACCTTTCGGATACTGTTTGCGAACTTATCAGTTATTCTATTGGCTGTATGTTAGGCCGGTATTCTCTGGACCGAGAAGGGTTGGTTTACGCTCATGCCAACAACGAACACTTTTATGATCTGTTTACGGGTGGTGCTTACCAAACTTTTCCCGCCGATGACAACGCCATCATCCCGCTCACCGATCAAGAATGGTTCGCCGACGACGCCACCAACCGCTTCCGCGATTTCGTCCGCAGCGTCTGGAGCGCGGAGAACCTGCAGGAAAACCTCGACTTCGTTGCTGAGAGCCTCTGCCTGCACGCCATTAAACCC
>NZ_QPIJ01000017.1 GCF_003336665.1 Vreelandella rituensis
CTTTTTCAGGACGGCTGCTTTACGTTCTTCGGAATAACGTGGCACATGGACTCCATGCCGCTCCCTCTGGATTTGATTTAGGCGATAACGCCAACCGGACAACTAGGCTGACAGAGGGGGCAAGTCTGACCCATACAAACTGCTTCACTTTGGGCTGAGTTTTAAAGACGTAGACAGCATCCTGAACCATCGTTTTGGACACGCCTGGGAGCAGAAAAGATACCCCCAGGAGCGCATTCAGGCTGGGATGGTCCAGGCTCTCAAGGATCGAATGCGTGATGGTAGTACGTGGGTCAAGACTAGTCAGCTATTAACGCGAGCATCTGATTATCTGAAATCGTCCTCCAATTGTGAGGAGGGTATTGAGTGGCTGAAAAGCTCACCGGATATTGCTCTGTATCATGAGGATGGACGCTTTCATGCCACTGCCACTGCTATACAGGAGTTGGCTGTAGCTAGGCGCATAAAGCATTTGATTGATCTCAGAAAGCCACTCACCGGGGTTGAGGAAGGTATTGTAAATGACGTCATTGGCGAGCTGCCCTATGAGCTGACCAGCCAGCAAGAGCTTGCCATTTATACGAGTCTAACCGAGGGGATTAGTGCGATCACTGGAGGTGCCGGAACTGGCAAGACCACAGTGCTTTCGACCTTCCTGAAAGCCGCTGACCGCCTTGGGTACAGCATTCACGCTATTGCTCTATCGGGTCGCGCTGCAATGCGTCTGCATGAGTCAGTCGGCTACCTCACGATGACCATTGCACGATTCCTGCGAGAAGATCCAGTGACAGATAACAAAGCTTTGCTGGTCATCGATGAAGCTTCTATGATGGATCTGCCCACGATGTTTCGCATCATCAACCATATCAATCCCAGCTGTAAGTTGGTTTTGACTGGAGATCCCAGCCAGTTGCCACCCATTGGCATCGGAAAGATACTGCACGATATTGTCCTCTCGACGCACGTAACAAACACGACGCTGGACATTGTGAAACGCCAAAAGAGAACCACTGGAATACCTGAGTATTCGGCGACCATCAATGCTGGTGTGGTTCCGGAGTCACTCAGTGCAGGCAATATCTATTTTCATGAAGTTCTAGATCCTCGTCTGGCCAAGGAGAAGGCTGTAGAACTCTATGCCCAACAGCCTTGCGACTCTCGCGTAATTGCCGCAACGGTAACTCGCGTTGGTGAGATCAATGGTGAGATTCAGGAACAGATAAACGGTGACTCTCCGCTGCTCAACTTCAATCTTGATGGTGAAGATTTTTATCTGCGGCTAAGGCTGAACGACCAGGTCTTGTTTACTCAGAATCACACCAGCGCTGGAGTACAGAATGGGTCTCTTGGCGAGCTAATCAGCATTGATCAAGTCGATGATGTGATTGGCTCTGTGAGGTTGGATACAGGCGAAACGGTCGATTTGCAAGGTGGCTTGATTGATGCTTTGAGCCTTGGATATGCCATGACGCTCCACAAAGCTCAAGGGAGCCAGTTCGGGCGGGTCATCGTCCTTTTGCAAGACACTAGATTAGTGGATCGCAGCTGGATCTATACAGCGATCACAAGGGCAGTGTCCGAGGTCCACATAGTTGGCGACCCCCGCGTGTTTGAACGTTTCGTGAAAGCTTCACCGAAGGCCTTTCGACGGAAGACCATGCTCACCAATCTCATTAACTACCTACACAGTGAACAGGATTCCGGACACCGCTGAACAAGCTGAAAGGCTCAGTACGCAATTATAAGCAACCTTTTGATCCAGTTGGAAATGACGACTGGGAAGCCCTGCTGCTGGAAGGCCTGACGCCCGACACCCGAGAGTTGGAGGCCTATCTTGATGTGTCAAGGTAGGCCTATACGTGTTCAAGAGCGATAAACTGCTATCAGCCTTTTAGGTGTTCCACCAGCGCCTGGGCGAAGGTATCGGTGGTGCCGGTGCCGCCCATGTCTGGAGTCACCATATCACGGCGATTCTCCAGCACGGCGCGAATCCCTTGGCGAATTGCGTCACCCTTTACAGTCATGCCGAAGTGGTCGAGCATCTGGGCGGCGGCCAGCAGCAGCGCGCAGGGATTGGCAATTTTCTTGCCTGCAATATCCGGTGCCGAGCCGTGCACCGCTTCAAAAATCGCGGCTTTTTCGCCGATGTTCGCCCCTGGGGCTAGGCCCAAACCGCCCACTAGGCCCGCGCATAGGTCAGAGAGAATATCGCCGAACAGGTTGGTGGTAACGACGACATCGAACTGATGAGGGTTCATTACCAGCTGCATGCAGGCATTATCCACGATCATCTCTTGGAATTCGATTTCGGGGTATTCGCTGGCGACTTCTCGGGCAACGTCTAAAAACAGGCCTGAGCTGGTTTTGATGATGTTAGCTTTGTGAATGGCGGTGACTTTCTTACGGCCATTCTGCTTTGCTAGCTCAAAGGCGTAACGCACGATGCGCTCGGAGCCTTTACGGGTCACTTTGATCACCGAGATGCCGGTATTGCCGTCGTCGATCATCTCTTGCCCGTCCGAGAGGTAAGCCCCTTCGGTGTTTTCCCGCACGGTGATCAGATCAATGTCGTCGTAGTGAGAGCGGGTGCCCGGAAAGCTAACGGCGGGGCGAACGTTGGCATAGAGGTCAAAATGTCGGCGTAGCTGCACGTTGATCGACGAAAAGCCCTTACCAATCGGCGTAGTGAGCGGACCTTTCAGGGCAATGCCGTACTTTTCAATGGCATCCAACGAGGCTTGAGGAATCAGCGTGCCGTGCTTTTCAAGTGCCACCAGGCCCGCGTCGACAAACTTGTAGTTCAGCCCGCACTCAAGGGCGTCTAGCACTTGCAGGGTGGCGTCCATGATCTCAGGGCCGATGCCGTCGCCTTTAATCACTGCTACTGTCTGGCTCATCTATCGCTCTCCTCATGCTCGTTAATGTCTCTTTTAGTGAAGCAATGGTACGCCAAAATGTCGCAGCGGGTTACTCTGCCTAGAGTAGTGCAGAGGCACGGAGCAAGCATGGCGCCTGAGATGCCTGCTGCATTGCAGCAGAATAGCTAATACATTTATTCTGCATACCTGATCTATCTGATCGGTATTCTGGCGGGCCTGGCCATTGGGCTGGGCCTGCCGAACGTGACCTCACGCCTTGAAGCCTTTCCGGACGCTGCTCGGCGGCCTGCTCTATACCACCTTCACCCAGGTTCCATTGACGCGGCTCGGCCAGGGGCTCAGGGATTGGCGCTTTCTGGCGGCCCTGCTACTCGGACTTCGTGGTGATTCCCGGCGTCCTGATGACCTTCCTGGCCGATCAGGCCGGCGTGCTGTTGGTTCTGCTGGTCCCTTGCACCGACAGGTTCATCAACTTCACCCACCTGGGCAAGGGCGATGCTGGTCAATCCATCGCCGCCGCGCCAGTACTTCTACTCGTGCAGTTGCTGGCTCTGCCCATCCATCTCTGTCTCTTCCTGGGAGCAGAATGGCTTCAGGCCGCGATCAACACCCTCCTGCTCGTCGCCTTTATGGGATTAATCTCACCCCCCTGGCCCTGGCCTGGGTGACCGAGCGTCTGGCCAAGCGTAGCCTTAATGCCAGACGGTGAGTGCTTGGCTTGGGCATGCTGCCCGTTCCACTGCTTGTGCTGGTGGTCTTCGTCATCGCCGCCTCCCAGGTGACTGTGGCCAGCCCCAGTGGGATGTTGTTTTGCTGGTTGCGACTTAATCAGAAGGATCTTGCCAAAGAGCCTGGATATCATTGTATAGATATTCGGATTATCTGGTTGATAGATTCCATTTGTTCCTCCGGCCCCCTTGATCTTTCCAGCGAGGTTCAAAAAATCGAGGTTGAGAAAATGCTTGAGAACGACATCGCATAAAATGCCGGCGAATAGGTTGCAAAGGGAGGCAGGTGCGCTAGGGCGGGCTGGGGAAGGTATCGGTGAGTAATTGAGTCAATGTATTACTCCTCTTGCAGTTACCAGCGACCTCGGGAAAGGTAACTGGATGGTCAGGCAAATAAGCGCTTACGATAACAAAACCTTGAATGCCTATTCAGGCGAAGGAACATGGCCGCTTTGCACTTCAACAAGCCAGTTGGCATACAGCACTGCTTCTTGGTTGTCGTTGGCGATTAGATGAAGGTGCTTTAGGTGTCGGTGCTCCTTGGATTCGTTCCAGATCGTCAAGGAAAGCCTTGCTGCTAGGGCATCTTCCACGGGAGGCAGCCCAACTTGCTCCGGAAGCGGTAAGGCTAGCGACGCGATCTCGTGGATTTCCGCAACTCGCATGGCAAAACGGTAACACATGAGCAGTTCCTCCCATCCGCTCTCCGACACCTTGGCGGGTGGCATGAACTTGATCGTCTTGGGGGTCGTCTCACCAGGTGACCAAGTCATCCAAGCTTGACCCTCTGCCGCCTTGCCAAGGTCGCGTCGCTGATCTTCGGTGGCCGGCACCACCATGGCATCCAAAGTCTCTGCCTCAAGGTCCTGTTGTGTTCTGACCTCTATCGTTAAGTCGTTCTGTGTCAGTTTCAGCATGTCTCCTCACTCGGCACAATTGATGCATTTCAGCACGGTGGGATCCCACTCCAGCCGCTTGGCGGCAATCCATTCACCACACTCGCTACACTCACCAAACGTTTTCCGCTCCAGGCGTGCCAAAGCTGCGTCGATACGCCAAATCATCATTTGACGGCGATCCTCCCCAGCCTTGGCCATGGCTTGGCCCTGAAGGGCATCCATGCGCGATAGGCGGCCCACTGACTGCTGGTCCAGCATCACCGTGGCGCGGCTCTCCTTGCTCTCGAAGCTCTGATCGATCAGCAATGCCTTGGTGTCTTCCAACTGGCGGGTGATTTTCTCTATATCGATATCTGGATGATTCAC
Source organism: Vreelandella rituensis (assembly GCF_003336665.1). Taxonomy (GTDB): domain Bacteria; phylum Pseudomonadota; class Gammaproteobacteria; order Pseudomonadales; family Halomonadaceae; genus Vreelandella; species Vreelandella rituensis. The sequence continues at coordinate 4,873 of NZ_QPIJ01000017.1, forward strand.
ATTACCAACCTCCTTATTTGAATCGCACCCGACCACCAAACCTATGGTCTGAAACCTCTTGATGGAGGTTGCGGTGTGCCTTTCAGCATACGACGAGACTAGAGTCTATATGGCATATGGAAAGAAGTGTAGACAGGCCTGGTTATGCCAGTGACACAGCAGCAACCGCACCGGATTGAAAGTCTCAAACGAGATCCTCTGTAACACTCCTTGGGACAAGGATTTTCTTAATGTAAGCTGTGCCCCTCTCGCCGCGAAGAATACTACTATGTCCCGCTCCCTCGGCATCGCCCTCGGCCTGTTGGCCGCACTGATCACGCTGGGCTTGCTCTGGCAATGGCTCGCCATGCAAGATCTGCTGTCCATCGAGCAACTCAAAACATGGATCGCAACTGCTCCTGCTTGGCGCGATAGTCCCTGGACCTTTCTGATAGTGATGGCAGGGTACGCTGGAGCTCTGCTGGTGATGTTTCCGCTGAGCCTGATGGTGGCCCTCACCGGCCTGGCGTTTGGCCCTACTTGGGGCTTCGTCTACGCCACCCTGGGGACCCTCACTTCCTCGGTGGCTTCCTATTGGGTGGGACGTTGGCTGGGACGCGACGTGTTAATGGACTACGGCGGGCGTCACCTGCACGGCATGTCGCGCTATCTGGCGAAGCGCGGCATCCGTACCATGACGGTGATTAATCTGCTGCCGCTGGCCCCCTTCACGCTCACCAACATGATGGCCGGCGCCTTTCATTTACGCTTTAGTGACTACATGATTGGCTCGACGTTGGGTATCGTGCCCGGTCTCGCCGTAGTAACACTGCTGGGCAGCCAGCTCGGGGCTCTGGTCACCGCCACCAGCCGCGAGGAGCTCGGATGGTCGCTGGCGGGCCTGGCGGCTGGCATCATCCTATTGGTGGCGCTGCGCCGCTATGTTACCCAACGCGGGCGACGAGATCAGCGCCGCCAGGGTCGACCGGAGTGATACTGTGCCAGTAAAAAGGCATAGAAGTCATGGACGCGTCTGGCGAAGGTGCTGACATCATGGGTTCCAGCAAAGATCCTTGCCTGTTTGCCGAGTCGCGAACGCAGAGCCGGGTCAGCCATCAGCGATTGTAGCCGTTCAGCCCAAACCTCGCGGTTTTCGGGGGTCTTGAAGCCATTTTCACCCTCTATCACCACGTCATCAATGCCGCTGGAGCGTACCGTCACCACTGGTAGTCCCGCCGCCATCGCCTCGAGGATCACCATGCCTTGGGTCTCCGACTTGGACGCGAACACGAAGATGTCACCAAGATGGTAGTAGAGTGGCATCTCGTCAGGGGGCACGGCCCCCACCAGCACTACCTGTTTGCCTAAGCCCAGTGCCTCGACCCGTGATTGGACATGTGAGCGTGCAGGTCCATCACCCACCAGCAGCAGCCGGAAGCGGCTCTCACCTTGCCCATGTAGCCCAGCCAAGGCCTCCAGCATGAATTCGATGTTCTTCTCCCGACTGATCCGCGACACGCTGATCAGTACCACCTCGTCGTCGGCGATGCCATGGATCTCACGGAGCTCCTTCAGGTGAAGTTCATTAACTTCGCTGAAATGTTCGACATCGATTCCCGTTGGCTGCACAAGGGTATTTGTTGTTACCCCGATGACCCGCAGATACTCCTCAGCCGAGTCGGTTGGTACTACAACTCCCTGACACTTGTTGGAGAAGCGCCGGATTAGATAGTGAGAGATCAGGTTGCGGAACAGCAGGCCTGGCAGCGGCACGAAGTGGGCGTAGTGCTCTAGGCGCGTATGGTAAGTGTAGACCACTGGCACTTTCAGCCGCCGTCCCATGAATAAGCCCAGTGACCCGAGCCAGAAAGGATGATGGACATGAATGATATCTGGCTTGAAGTCGCGCAAGCGGCGTCGCAGATGCCAACAGAAAAGGTTCGACAGGCGAAATTCACCCTTCTCGCCAAAAGCCAGCAGCGTCGGCGCACGCTCGATATCTCCGTTGACGTCGGCGGGCTCACGGTAGCGTGGCGCGAACAACAGCACCCGATCTCCCAGCGCCTGCAAGCCTCGGCGCAATCGCTCCACCGAGATCGTTACCCCCGAGACGAAGGGAAAATAGTTGTTGGAGTACATGCCGATCCGCAGTGGGCGCCCCTGAAATGGGGTGGGGTCCACGTCGAAGTCGGGGTAGTAGTCCCGTTCCTCCACCACCAGACGGTGTAGATGAATGGTGAGTAGGATCAATCCGCTAACAATCAACAAAAAACGCAGGTAGCTCACATAGAAGAACGAGTAAACGCTGTTCCAGATGCTATCTACAGTGCGCTGCCAAGCTGGGACGTTGACATCCAGCCGGACCGGCTCGATGGCAATACCCTGAGGTGACACGTCTACGTCGACATAATGGTGAAAGCTCGACTCGGTATCGAAGATCAATCCGCCCGCCCCGCCAGTGGTCACATACTCGACCCCATGGGTCTTGATCCGCGAGAAAAGGGTCAGGTTGGCCGAGAACACCACGTCGACCCCATGTTGCTCGAACAATGTGATCAGTCCTTGGCGGAAGGCCGGTTCATCGAGGTAGTGGTCGGATTCGAAGACCGGCGTCTCTTCCAGTTCCCGATGAAGGGGAAGACCGATGAAGACGATGCGATGAGCAGTGGTCGAGGCAGCGAGCTCGCGCTCCAGCCAGTCCAGCTGCCAGGAAAAGGAGGACTTGCCGGTGCCATCAAGAAACAAAAAGTGGGCATTGTCGACGACGAAGGAGAAGAAATGCGGACCAAACCGCTCGTAGAAGCGGAAGCTGCCGAAATCGCTCTCTTCATTGTCGCCAAAGGTCAGTAGATATGGCATCTCCAGCCCGGATAGCAACCGGTGAATAGTACGATAACTTTCTTCCTGGCCGCCACTGACTGCATTGCCGGCTGAGACCACGAAATCGTAGTCCGCGATATTGAGGCGCGGCACGATCTCCTCGCCAAACAGGCGGATCGAGTTGTTGATGTTGCCAACGACAGCGAAGCGGAAATCGCTGCGTCTCTCCAGTCGCTGGCGAATCTCCTGCACTTGAGTGGCATGCACGGATTCCTGATCCGGATCCGTCAAATGCAGATAGCCCTGATACAGGATCAGTCCTAGTAACAGCAACAAGTTGGTGTAATAAAGGGGACGCAGCCAGGTTATCCTCCGACGCATGGGGGCCGCTCCCTATGGTTTATCCGAGACATTCCTCTCACCATCCTGGCGAGTCGACCCATGGAAAAACAGCGGCTATCGCGCCCCCCTGATGGCATCAGGCGAATACCTGGGTCCACTCGCCACGCTTGGCCAACAAGCCGCGAGCGAGTTCCTTGGCACCCTCCAGGCTATGACTGGCCGCCCAGCCACATTGCATTTCGTTGCAGGCCGGTACCTCGGTGGCCGCGAGCACGTCCTTCAGAGTGTTCTCCAGAAGTGTAAGTACACCCTCATAATCATCGTGATTGATCACTGCCACGTAGAAACCGGTCTGGCAGCCCATGGGGCTGATATCGACAACCTTGTCGGAGTGGTTGCGCGACAGCTCGGCCATCAGGTGCTCCAGGGAGTGCAGCGAGGGCATATCCATGTGATCCTGGTTGGGCTGGCAGATACGCAGGTCGTACTTATGGATGCGGTCACCGTTCTCACCTGTCTTGATGTCGGCCAGGCGTACGTAGGGGGCCTTCACCTTGGTGTGATCCAGGGTGAAGCTTTCGACATTCATTTTTTGCTCGGTCATTGAGATTACCTTGGGGTTCTATGGCTAAAGGAGGCACGGCGTAGCCGCCAGTGCCGGTTTCGATAGTTTCAAGTTTTAGGTTTCGTAGGCGGGTTTAGATGCCGGCTGCCTGGCGAAGAGCGTCGGCCTTGTTGGTCTTTTCCCAAGGAAAAGCGGTAAAGATTTCGACTTGCTGCTTGCCTTGATCATCGATCCAGGCGTAGCTGGATTCGAACGGCTCGCGACCGAAATGGCCGTAAGCCGAGGTCAAGCGGTACATCGGATGCAGCAGATCCAGCATCCGGGTGATCGCGAAGGGGCGCAGATCGAAATACTCGCGCACCAGTTCGACGATCTTGGCTTCCTCGATCTTGCCGGTACCAAAGGTATCGATAGCCACCGAGGTCGGTTCCGCCACGCCAATGGCATAGGCCACTTGAATTTCGCATTTGTCGGCTAGGCCTGCGGCGACGATGTTCTTTGCCACATAACGCCCGGCATACGCCGCGCTACGGTCGACCTTGGACGGATCCTTGCCCGAAAAAGCCCCGCCGCCGTGGCGCGCCATGCCGCCGTAGGTGTCGACGATGATCTTGCGACCGGTCAAGCCACAGTCGCCCACCGGACCCCCTATCACGAACTTGCCGGTGGGGTTGATGTGATATTGGGTCTTTTCGTCGAGCCATTCCGCCGGTAACACATGCTCGATGATTTCGCTCTTGACCATCTTGCGCAAGTCTTCCTGCTCGATGTCCGGATCATGCTGGGTGGAAAGCACCACCGCATCGACGCCGCAGGGTCGGCCTTCAGCATTGTAGCGGAAGGTGACTTGGCTCTTGGCGTCCGGACGCAGCCACGGCAACATGCCGTGCTTGCGCAGTTCCGCCTGGCGCTCGACCAAGCGATGGGAATAGTGGATCGGGGCCGGCATGAACGTCTCGGTTTCGTTGCTGGCATAGCCGAACATCAAGCCCTGGTCGCCCGCGCCTTGATCTTCCGGCTTGGTACGATCCACGCCCTGGGCGATGTCCACGCTCTGCTTGCCGATCAAGTTGATCACCCCGCAGGTGGCGCCGTCATAACCGACATCCGAGGAGGTATAACCGATATCGGTGATCACCTCTCGCACCAACGCCTCCAGGTCCACCCAGGCGGTGGTGGTAATTTCACCGGCAATAATGGCTACACCGGTCTTTACCAAGGTTTCGCATGCCACGCGCGCCTGTTTATCGCGGGCAATGATGGCGTCCAGCACCGCATCGGAAATCTGGTCGGCGATCTTGTCCGGATGCCCCTCGGAGACGGACTCGGACGTAAACAGGGAATATTCGCTCATTTATCTCATCTGTTGGTAAAGAGTGAAGGAAAGAGGATATCAACTGACCCGATGGTAGCCGCCGATGACACCTTTCTTGCTGAGCACGAACTGCCAGAGCTGGATGTCGCGGGCGCGGAAGGCCCCGGCACAGCTGAGCAGGTAATAGCGCCACATGCGGTAGAAGCGCTCGCCGTAGACTGCAGCAAACTGTGGCCAGGCGGCCTCGAAATTCTCGTGCCAAGCCATCAGGGTCTTGTCGTAATCGGCACCGAAGTTGTGCAGGTCTTCGACCACGAACAGTTCCTCGGCAGCGTCGGTGACATGACCCAGAGCGGGCAGGTCGCCGTTGGGGAAGATATATTTGTCAATCCATGGGTCCGGCGAGGTGCCACGCACGTTCTTGCCAATGGTGTGCAACAGAAAAAGTCCGTCATCCTTCAGGCAGCGCTCGGCGACCTCCATGTAGGTTCGATAGTTTTTTCGACCGACATGCTCGAACATGCCGATGCTGATGATGCGATCGAATTGCTCGGTTTCTTCGCGGTAGTCCTGCAAGCGAAACTCCACCGGCAAGCCTTGCTTCATCAAGCTCTTCCCGTAGTCGGCTTGCTCGCGGGAAATGGTCAGGCCCACGCATTCCACACCGTAGTGTTCGGCGGCATAGGCCATGAAACTTCCCCAGCCGCAACCGATGTCGAGCACCCGCATGCCGGGTTTCAGCTCCAGCTTGCGACAGATCAGATCGAGCTTGGCCTCCTGGGCTTCGACCAGGTTATCGGCATCTTTCCAGTAGCCGCAGGTGTAGGTCATACGTGAGTCGAGCATGGCGGCATAGAAGTCGTTGCCGAGATCGTAGTGAGCCTCACCGACCTCGAAGGCACGCTTGGCGGTCTGCAGGTTAAGCAGACGGCTACGCAGATGATGAAAGACCAGCTTGCGCGGATTAATTACGTCGGGAAGCCGGGCACGCATCAGGTGATAGAAGAATTCATCGAGATGCTCGGCGTCCCAGGCACCGTTCATGTAAGCCTCGCCGAGGCCCAGATTGCCACGGGCCAGCGCCTCGTCAATAACACCGTGGGCATTGAAGCGGATGTCCCAGGGGCGGTCGCCGTTGATTTGGATGTCCGCCTTTTCCAGCAGCTCGGCGACGAAGCGCTGGGAAGAGGAGAATTCATCGAAGAAGGCAGAATGGCTGAAGGTAGTACTGTTCAATGGTTAATTCCTTGTCATGCCCTCCATGAAGGAGAGGCGCTGTCATAGGGAGACCTCATATCAAAGTAAATGGAAAATATCGCATGTCAGGGTGGGGTGAGCGTCATCTTGTTGACTCCTCTGGGTAATGCACTTGGCTTTAGGAAATAAAAAAAACCGGCGCACACCAAGGTCGGTGGGCCGGTTTCGGGGAAATCTATCGCAGCAGCAGGACCGGAATCGTCGCCTTGCGCAGCATCTCGGTGGTGGTGCTGCCCACCAACAGGTGGCGAATCCGTGAGTGGCCGTAAGCCCCCATCACTAGCAAATCTATATCCTGTTCTTCTTGATAGGCACGTAGCGTTGCCTCCACCTCACCGGCGCGAATGGTGCCCTCGGCCTCATGCCCAGCTTCGCGTAGCGTCTTCAACGCCCAGTCTAGCTGTGAGCGGTGGTCGCCGGTCTCGGCGCCTACGATCACCACATGTACTGGAATGGCGTCGAACAGCGGACTACGTGCCAGCATTTCCACTCCTTTGCGGGTGGTCTTGCTGCCGTCGAAGGCGAGCATTACCTTCTCCGGTCGCTTGAAGGAGCCGGTCACCATCAGGATCGGCCGGTGCAGGGTGCGTACTGTCCGTTCCAGGTTGGATCCCAGGTGATTGATGTCCTGATGAGCCGTCTCGCCGCGCTTGCCCATCACCAACAGCCGGATCTCGCTCTGTAGTTCCTCCAGCGTCTCCACTAAAGTGCCATTGCGCTGACGGCAGGTTGAATCACTCACCCCGTTCTCGATGGCGCGCTCCTTGGCCTCCTTGAGCAACAGGCGTCCCTGCTCCTGGGCTACCTTGGCGCGCTGCTCATCGAGGTCCGCCAGCTCTGCAAGCAGTTGCTCACGCGAGCCCAGACCGATATTGCCAGAGAGATTGCGCTCCTCTGGCGGTAGGTGGTTGTCGTTTACGTGCAGGAAGGTCAACGGGGCCTGGAGTACCAGGCTGGCCCAGGCAGCGTAGTCGCACACCTCTTCGGAAAACTGTGAGCCGTCGATGGCGGCCATTACCTGTTCTGTCATAGCGTACTGCTCCTTAATGGCCGCCCATCAATTTCTCGACGGCTTCGGGGTCGTCATGCACGGCATAGCGGTCGACGATGGTGGCACTGGCCTCGTTGAGACCGATCATCTCCACCTCCGTGCCCTCGCGGCGGAACTTGATCACTACCCGGTCCAGGGTCTGGACGGCGGTGATATCCCAGAAGTGGGCGCGCGACAAGTCGATGGTGACCTTCTCCACGGTTTCCTTGAAGTCGAATGCCTCGCCGAAGCGCTCGGAAGAGGTGAAGAACACCTGTCCCACCACACGGTAGATGCGTCGGCTTCCCTCGTCGGCTTCCTCGCTGCCGATGTAGAGGATGTTGCCGACCTTGTTGGCGAAATTCATGGCGGCAAGCAGCACACCGACGAAAACGCCAATCGCCAGGTTATGTGTGAACACCACGACGACCACCGTCGCCACCATCACCATATTGGTGCTCATCGGGTGATTCTTGAGATCCTTGATCGAGCTCCAGCTGAAGGTACCGATGGAAACCATGATCATCACCGCCACCAGGGCCGCCATGGGAATCTGGGAGACCCAGTCCGCCAGGAACACCACCATCAGCAGCAGCACAACACCGGCAATAAGCGAAGACATGCGACGGCGACCGCCTGACTTGATATTGATCACCGACTGGCCGATCATCGCGCAGCCCGCCATGCCGCCGATCAGGCCAGCGCCGATGTTGGCGATACCTTGGCCCTTGCACTCGCGGTTCTTATTGCTCTTGGTGTCGGTCAGATCGTCAATGATGGTGGCGGTCATCATCGATTCCAGCAAGCCCACCACAGTCAGCATCAGAGCCGTCGGCAGGATGATCATCAAGGTTTCGAGATTGAGCGGTACGTCCGGCCACAGGAAGATCGGCAGGCTATCCGGCAGCTCGCCCATGTCACCGACGCTGCGGATCTCCATGCCGGTGAGCATATAGACGGCGGTCAGTACCACGATGCAAACCAGCGGCGAGGGAATGACTTTGCCGATCACCGGCACATAAGGTAAGCCATAGATGATCGCCAGGCCGGCCAGCGTCATGGCGTATACATGCCACGTCACCCCCGTCAATTCAGGGAGCTGGGCCATGAAGATCAGGATCGCCAGGGCGTTGACGAAGCCGGTGACTACCGAGCGTGACACGAAGCGCATCAGCTCGGCGAGCCGCAGGTACCCCGCGATGATCTGCAACACCCCGGTGAGCAACGTGGCCGCCAGCAGGTATTCCAGGCCATGATCCTTGACCAGCAGAACCATCAGAAGCGCCATCGCGCCGGTGGCACCCGAAATCATCCCGGAACGACCACCGGTGAAAGAAATGATCACACAGATGGCAAAGGAGGCGTAGAGGCCGACCTTGGGGTCGACGCCGGCGATGATGGAGAAGGCGATAGCTTCGGGAATTAGCGCCAGAGCGACGACGATGCCCGCCAGGGTGTCGCCCTTGAGGTTGGAGAACCAACTTAGTTTCATTTTTTCGTACATGCTGCGGTCCAGTCAGGGGGTGAAGCAATTCAGCCTCGTGACACGATAGCAATGACGCACACAGCCACCCGGCACCTGGATAGATGCAGAGCAAGACAATGAAAAGTGAGAGTCACGTACGTGTCGGGGCAGAGGAGGCGCCATTGACGTAGCGTGATGATCAGGCGTGTCGCCTCGTTGATGGCGAGTCAGCCCGGAGAAGGAGGGAGCGCTAGGGCGGGGTCATCAGCCCTGAGAGAGAAGTTGTCATAGTGCTATAGCCTTTTATCGCGATGATCGACATTTTTCATAGAGCACCAGGGCCAGCCCGGTGTAATTACATGCCATCTCATGGAAACGAGCATTTTACCAAAATTCATATTGCATTGCACCCGGGCGTTGCATTGCTAAAAAGGAAGTAAATAACAATGCTTTTGATTGGAATGATAATCCACTGGGCAATCGTTCACCCATTAGGGATGCCTGGCTGGATGGTGGTGAAATAACCAGCATGAAGCCAATCAAATTGAAATTTCCGCCATGGACAACTAGCTTTTCTAGAGCATGCAAACTTGGAAGTACGAGTATTGCAGCAGCGCTGAAGTAACGGAAGCGCTTGGCTAATGCACTTCAAGTGATTGATAAAACGAAAAGGGAGACTAACGATGCAAGCCAAAGAAGTCATGACGACACGCCCTAAATACCTGAATACAGATGCCTCCATTCGTGAGGTGGCAGAATTGATGCGCGATACAGATTCCGGCTTCGAGCCTCTTGTTCGTGGTGATAAAGTGGAGGGAGTACTCACTGATCGCGATATCACCATTCGCGGCATTGCCGAAGGCAAGAAACCCGAAGACAAGGCAACCGATATCGCAACGCAAACTGCGCTCTATACTTTTTCAGACACGGATGTACTGGATGTGCTGAAAAATATGCAGGAGCAGGAGGTTCAGCGTCTATTGGTGCTAAAAAGCCCGGATCAGAAGGATTTGGTGGGCATTATTACCGTGGGTGATATCGCCGACCACTGCAACGATGAGGCCGTGCGCAAGGAGCTGGTCAATTGCGCCAAACATTATCGTTGAGCATTTTTTTGAGCTGTCCACAGGCTTTTGCAGCGAAGGACAGCCCCATTCATGCAATTTTCAGCTACTGATGAAGCGCGTTCACTTGATCTGCATCAACTGCACTGTGTGCATTTTCACCGGTGATGAATGTCGATGGCTGACCGATATAAGTGAGCGTTAAACGGTGCATGGCGCGTGTACAGGCCACGTAAAGCAGATTGCGCTCCATATCGGTGGTGTAGTTCTTTTCGCTCGCGTCCGGGACAACCACTCGGTCAAACTCCAGCCCTTTGGCCATGTGCGCGGTACAGACGACAATCCCTTGGCCAAAGGCCGCGCTATGTTCGCTTAATAGCTGCAAGCGTTTGAACTCGCCATCCAAGGCGTCAAACACCTTGCGCGCCTGCTTTTGAGTTTTGCACACAATGCCGAGGGTGTTGTGGTCGGATTGCGAAAAAACACGGGCCATGTCGGTAATGGCGGCTAGCTCGTCTTTGCGGCTACGGTAGCGCTCAACACTTGGCGGCTCGCCATGGCGTTCAATCGCTTCAAAATCGGGATTATAAGCAATTCTCTGGGCGAAATGGGCAATCTCGATGCTGGAACGGTAGCTTTTGTTCAGCGTGACGCATAGCGCTTGGCGCAGCACCTGGCGGATTTCCTCCGCCTTTGAGGCGCTATACGGGTTTACCGACTGGTAGGCATCGCCAAGGATGGTTTTCTTGCAGGAGAATAGCCGCCCAATTACGGCGTACTGCACCGGCGTGTAATCCTGCATTTCATCGATCAGCAGGTGCTTGACGTTACGCCAGGACGATTGCACGCCCTCCAGACGTATTTTGAGATAAATCAGCGGGAAGACGTCGGCGTATTCCAGCCGCCCGCGCGAGGCGGTTTTGAACATTTCCGGCTGCTCAATCCAGTCATAAAAGCCTTTGTACGTCTCGCGTAGCGTGGTCTGTTGGAGCATCTTTTTGACTGCGGCTTTGAGCTCTTTGCGCTCCTCTCGCTCCAGGTCGTAGTTGTATTGATTGCCGATCTTGCGCTCGATCTCCCAGCTGACCTGCTTCAAGCGCTCGTTGGTGGGCAGGTGACGATGCTTGCGAAACACTTCCTCAAGCAGCCAGGCGGGCACCAGGCGACGAGCGATCCATAGATCCTCGGCGACAAAGCGGTTGGCTTCGACGTGGGCGGCATAGCGGTCGAGTTGCGTTAAAAATGCGGGTGAGACTTTAAAGCGCAGACGCGCTTTCATCACGTCATCATTTTTCTCCAGTAGTGCAGTGGTCTGCTCGAAAAAGGTCTCGAAGCGATATGTGCCTTCCAGTAGCTCGTTGGCCAAGTCTTCCATGCCGATTTCATTCACCGTCTCTTCGCCAAGCTCGGGCAGTACGTTAGAGATGTAGTTGGCGAACACGCGGTTGGGAGAGATAATCAGAATATCTTTTGAGGTTAACGTGTCCTTGAAGCGGTAGAGCAAATAGGCGATACGATGCAGCGCAATCGAGGTCTTGCCCGAGCCTGCTACGCCCTGGATGATTAACGCATTCGCTTCATCGTTACGAATAATCGCATTTTGATCCCGCTGGATGGTTGCGACGATGTTCTTCATGCCCTCATCTGAGGCACGGCTGAGTTCGTCCTGCAGGACGTCATCGACCACGTGAACAGCGCTATCGATCATCAGTTCAATGGCACCGCCCTTGATGCGAAACTGGCGCTTGAGAGAGATTTCGCCAGCGACGTTACCCTCGGGGCTTTCGTACACGGCGGGGCCGGTTTCGTAGTCGTAAAACAGCGAGGCTATCGGCGCACGCCAGTCATATACACGGTTTTCCCCTGCCATATCGTCGCGAAAGTGGTGCACGCCGATATAAATCGGTTCCTGCCGGCCGTGGCGGGTAAAATCAAAGCGGCCAAAGTAGGGCGAGTCTTTGAGTTTTTCCAATCGATGGCGCCTTGTCAGCGCGTTATCCCCCGTCATCACCGCCTGCTGAATAGATTCGCGAGCAGAGATTTTTTCGATGTGATCCATCTCGTCGCGGCTGTTCCACAGATACTCTTTTTGCGTCTGAATATCATCCGCGTAGGCAGTGAGGCGTTCATCAAGCTCGGCAATATTGATGCTGATGCGCTGCAAAACATTTTCAAGATGATACTGTTCCGCATCGCGTTGGGGTTGATCGTTGGTCGTTGTCATTGCACCTGTCAGAAAATCAAATCAATCAATTGAAAAGAAAAGTGGGGCTATCCGCTTTAAACAGCACCGATTTCTCGTGTGCTTTGAAAGGTGATATCCGGCCATTTTTCCATAGTGAGTTCCAGTACGGCCCGGTTAGGAGACATAAAGGCTAGGGCACCTGCGGCATCGCGCGCCAAGCGGTTGGCGTTGGCTTGGGTAAATTTTTTCATGTGGGCGTCATCTCCCTTTACCCAAAGGGCTTTCTGTACCGGGACCCTATCAAAGGCGGCATCGATTTTATATTCCGTCAGTAGACGGTGGGCGACGGTTTCAAACTGTAGCTGGCCGACAGCACCGAGTACGATGCCGGTTTTTTCTAGTGGGTCAAACACCTGGATCGTACCCTCTTCGCCTAGTTCTTTAAGCGCTTTATTCAGCTGCTTGGCGCGCAGGGGGTCATTAAGCCGTGCGACTTTGAAGATTTCCGGTGAGAAGTGAGGAATTCCTTCAAGCTCAATCATATCGCCTTGGGTAATCACATCGCCAATGCGCAGTTTGCCGTGATTGGGAATGCCAATGATATCTCCAGCGTAAGCGCTGGAAAGATGCGCTCGTTCCTGAGCCATGAAGGTGATAGCGTGATCCAGACGAATGGGCTTGGCGCTGCGTACGTGCTTAACCTTGAGCCCTTGGCGGTACTCTCCCGAACAGATGCGCAGAAAGGCAATGCGGTCACGGTGCTGCGGGTTCATGTTGGCCTGAATTTTGAACACGATGCCGGTGAAATCGGGTGCGTCTGGGTATACGGTACGCTGCTTGGCTTCGCGTGGGCGCGGTGCCGGTGCCCACTCGACGAGGGCTTGGAGTATATCGCGCACGCCGAAATTATTGATCGCCGAGCCGAAAAACACGGGTGAGATATTGCCGTTCAAAAACGCCTCATGATCAAACGGCTCCGCTGCCGCTTCGACGACTTCCAGCTCTTCTTTAAAACTGGCATGAGCAATGGGGTAATGGTCGCGAAGAAAGGGATGGTCTGCGCCATCCAGTACCTCAATGGATTCATCACCGAGGTTGTTGACCCCTGGCATGAATTTGAGCATTTGCGCTTTGTGCAAGTCGTAAACGCCTGCAAAATCTTTGCCCATCCCTACCGGCCAGGTGATCGGTGCACAGCCCAGTTTCAGGATATCTTCAATTTCATCGATTAACTCAAGTGGTTCGCGGACTTCTCGATCCATCTTGTTGATAAACGTAATAACAGGCGTTTTACGTAGTCGGCATACCTCTAATAGTTTGATAGTTTGTGCTTCAACACCTTTGGCAGCATCAATCACCATCAAGGCGGCGTCGACGGCGGTAAGTACACGGTAGGTATCTTCGGAAAAATCTTGGTGGCCGGGCGTGTCTAGAAGATTAATCACACAGCCCTGGTGTTCAAATTGCATCACGGAGCTGGCAACGGAAATGCCGCGCTGTTTTTCGACTTCCATCCAGTCTGATGTGGCAAATTGGTTGCTTTTCTTTGCTTTGACTGTGCCCGCCGAGCGTATGGCACCGCCATACATCAAAAGCTTCTCGGTTAGCGTTGTTTTGCCCGCATCGGGGTGAGAGATAATCGCAAAGGTACGGCGGCGTTCAACTTCACGTTGCAGCGTTGTGGCACTGTTGTCAGCGTACTGAGAAGACATGTTACGAAACCTGGCTGAAGAAATGTATGTAGTGGGCCGGCTTTGTGTAGTTGATTAATCTTGCATGTATCGCCAAGTCTTTACGCCGCGCACTATTGCCCGGTTGGTCATGCTCAAAAAACGGCCTTTTTCTAGGATGGCCGAGGTAACACCGGAGCCGTGTATATCCTGATAGACGACGAGCAAAGGTTTTTTTGGATCAATGGGTAAATATTGATGGACGCTGATACCGCCATCGCTGGTTGAAAGCTGGACGATAGTTTCGTGGATATTCATACATTTCCCTTATAAATCAGGTGATTGATTTGAGGTGCTGCAAGCGAGCAGCATGAATAAGGAAAAGCTGAATAATTAGGGCGGCGTAAGCGGTAGGCGATGATGGAACACAGGGCGGGTGTCGTGTAGTAACTGTGACATGAGAAACCTCGTGCAGTTACCAGCGACCTTGGAGTTAAGGTATCTGGGAGAGTTAACAGGGGTAATGTTATCAGAATTGAGGCGAGGCGATCGATAGCCACTTCTCGCTAGGTAACAACCTCAACCAGCGCGATGTGATCGCCGTACGCAAGACAGTCTCCGGCCTGCTCAAGCTAATTAATATTTCCGCACGGTGGTTCTTCCCAAGGGCTGGACAAAGAAGATGTTCGCCAGTGTTTAGAATATACGTTGCAGGTGCGGCGCCGGGTGAAGGAGCAACACAAGAAAATCGGCGGCATGAAGTTCTACGACGTTCACTTCAGTTATATCGCCAAGGAAACACTGAAGGAGCATTTTGTTTCGGTGAAAGAGCCAGGCGGCGGACTGATTCCAGAGGGACAGGGCAAGCTCGGCGTTGTGCATACCATCGGGCTGAGTGACAAGGGGATACCAGGAGACTACCGCATCGAATTACAGGTCATGGCGGGCAGCGGCAAAATGGCCATGTCCGGTCTATGGAATTCCATGGTCGCCAAGGAACAGGTCAAAATGGCGTTTGATTACTTCAAGGCTAACGTCAGCCGCATCAGCGGCTCCAGCAAGGACATGGAGCGCAATTTTCACCTGCATGCGGATCACGCGCTGGCCAGCCTGGTGGCGTTCTCCTCCGGGCTGGTGGGAAAGCCCACCCAGAGCCAGATGGCCGTGCTAGGCGATATGAGCCTGGGTGGCAGCCTCAAACCCGTGGAAAGTCTCGCCGAGTGCCTGCAGGTAACGTTTGATGCGGGCGGCAAGCGCGTCACTCTCCCGATGAGCAGTGCCATGGATATCCCGACGATCCCCGGGGAGCTGTTCACCAAATTCCAGACCAGCTTCTACGCAGAGCCGGTGGATGCGGTGGTGAAGGCGCTGGGAGTAGAGTATAGGCCCATAGCGCATTTTCCCCTTTTTAAGGAGTTGCTTCACCATAACGAGCGCCGAGCTTGGGGCGACCTGAAGCCTGGAAGTTGGAATATGAGGGGAGAGTGCTAAGTTCTCACCGCTTAGGTAGATCCGTCTGCATCAGGGCTACACTGTTCATATTCACACAAGCGTCGGGGGAGGAGGTATTTATGGCACCGTCATCACAAGAGCTGATAGAAAATCCGCTAGAGCTGATTTTTGCCTACCGAGTCTTCGATCTTCGTGACCGCTTTCCTCAACCCCTGGAGACTTTTCGTGAGGCGTTGGAGTGCCTGCAAAGCGAGAGGGCCTACATGGCAGCGATGAGTGGTGAGATTGTCGCCTATCTGCGTGGTGGCTACTCTCTCACCATTCCAGAGCACTTTTTCCTTCGCCGCGCAGGTAATGATGTCACTATCGTTCCACCCGAAGAAAACGACGCCGTCTGTGTTGAAGTTGAAGCCTGGCTTCGAGAAACTCTCACGAAGCATATCGACACATTGGTGGTTCAGGACGCTTCAACGGTACGACCAAGCAGATTCGATTTGCTGCTGGATGAATGCGATCCTCAAGCATCAAAACCTGATACTGGTCACGAGGTTTTAGACTTGCTCAATGATAATAATGTATGGGCAGCCGCTATAGAAGTATTCGGCGGCAAGGAGGTGGCAAAGCGTTGGATGACCAGTCCGCTCGATATTTATGAAGGCCTTTCTCCAGTGGAGATGCTGCAAGAAGATCCGCAACGGGTATATGACTATCTGATCCGGATCGAGTATGGCGTATATACGTAAGGGGTTGCCTGCTTACGATCAAGGCCGTGTGAAAACACTCGGAGAGTCTCGGTTTCGGCCAAAAAGTGATCAAAAAAGCGTCCTCTCGCTCATTGTCGGGCTTCTGCCTTGTAAAACTTCTCCAGATTTCGCGCATGGAATCCATCGCCTGGCTGGCTCGAGGGAGTTTTCACACAGCCTCGGCCGTTAGCCCCCGTTCGGTCGCAAAGTGGTTTGGGCAGGCAGAAGAGAGGCAGGGTCGCAACCGAGCACCACGGCGATCTCGTATAACTTCTCTACGGTGATATTGACCTCCCCCCGCTCGATTCTCCCTATATAGCTACGGTCGATGCCGGTAGCCAAGGCAAAGGCGTCTTGGGAGAAGCCTTTCTCCTTTCGTTTTTGCCTGATGTTTCTTCCCAGTGCCGTTGCTAACTCTTCCATACCCGCCTCATTTCCTTTGGGCGGGACTATCCTTCGTTGCGGCCTATCTAGCCACGGACTATAATCCGCATTTCTTTTTGTCCCCCTACGGTGATGGCCATGTCGAGCACCTCTCCTTCCATTGATAAGCGAATTTTTGAATTCCTCCTGAACCCTGAAAATGCTCAGTTCACCGTTCGTAGCCTTCGGGATCAGTACATGGAGCAATACGGCATAGAAGCCCAGCACAGTACGGCTTTGCGACGCTTCATTTACGAACGAATCAGGGTTCTGATAACTGCGGGCTTAATCGAAAAGGACCGTGAACAGAGAAAACGTGATCAGCTTTTTCATGTCATGCCTTCCCTGAAGGAGGCTGAGCTATGCCTTGAGGGGGAATGCTTTGAAGCATGGCATCAGCGCCTCGCTCCTCACTTAGAGGAGAAGCAAAAAGCGTCAACAGTCAGTGAGAACACTGACCAGGAAAAGAAGGACGATGGTCATATTGAAAGTACCAGCTACTCCACTTTGGAGAAAAAACTGAAGGAGACAAAAAGTGATTTTTTTTCGGCGCTGGGTGAAGCAGAAACTTTTCAACAACTTATGAGTGATTATCCCGAACTCAAACCTGGTATTACCCTTGATTACCGCGACGCTCACGAGCGTAGCTCACGCCTGCTTGGCAATGTGAGCGCTCTAGAAAAAGCCCTGCACCGCCTGGGAGCTCCATAATCCAACCACTACGTAAATGGCAGTCAGACTGCTTGACGCAAGCCAAAGTACATTTTTCCAATCACAGTGACTTCTTCGTCCAAGCGACACCTGCTAGCGGTAAAACCCGGCTGGCTGCCGAAATAGCACAGTGGCTTCTTGAAGAAGGGCACATTGATTTCGTTATCTGCTTTGCGCCAACGAGAGAAGTAGTGGCCGGCATAGAGCGCACCTTTACTGCCGTATTGAATCAGCGGTTTGGCGATACGCTTGCCTCGGTGGGAGCTGCCTACACCTATCAATCCATGGAGTATCAATCCCCTGATTTTTGGACGTTATTCACGGCGTATCGCACATTGACCATTTTTGATGAGATGCATCACTGTGCAGGCCATGATCCGCTTCTCAGCAACACCTGGGGCCAGCAAATAATTCAGCGTATTCAAAATGCGGCGACATACACGTTAGCGCTATCAGGAACCCCTTGGCGCTCCGACAAGCTGCCAATTGCATTAGCCCGCTATACCGACCCCGAAGGCCAGCTGATCTGTGATTATCGCTATGACCTTCAAACCGCCATTCAGGATGGCGTGTGCCGTTCTCCGCGGATTACTCTGATCGACAACCCCCAGATCCAGCTGGTGGAAGAAAATGAAAATACGGCATCAGTACGTGCGTTCTCATCGTTTAAACAGCTGCTTGGCGAATCCCCAATCAGCTACGAAGACCTCTTGCGGCACGATGACATCCTTAACGCGGTGCTCGATGTCGGTATCGATCGACTTAGCGAGGTAAGGAAGACTGTACCCAATGCCGGCGGGCTAGTTGTGGCTACTGACATCGAACATGCCCACCAAATTGCGGAGCTGCTGAAGGCAAAGAACGAAGGCTATATGGTGGTAACTAGCCAAACACCCAGAGCTCACCAGCTGATTGATCAGTACCGGCATAACAGTACCCGCTGGATCGTCGCGGTCAGCATGATTTCAGAAGGGACTGACATACAGCGTCTATGTGTTTGCACCTACCTCAGCCGCATTCGCACAGAACTGCATTATCGGCAGGTGTTAGGTCGCATTCTACGAAAAATAGGCGCTGCAGATAAC
This sequence comes from Vreelandella rituensis, assembly GCF_003336665.1. Taxonomy (GTDB): domain Bacteria; phylum Pseudomonadota; class Gammaproteobacteria; order Pseudomonadales; family Halomonadaceae; genus Vreelandella; species Vreelandella rituensis. The sequence continues at coordinate 22,979 of NZ_QPIJ01000017.1, forward strand.
GAGGCGTGGCTCTATGTGATCGCCGAACCACTGCTTCGGAAATACTCTCAGAGAATCGCCGACGACCTGCCTGAGGATCAAGCAACGCTGCAGACCAAAAAACTCAATGAACGTCTGGAGAAAGCCCGTCTTGATCACGCTAACGGCTGTAGCGATAGCATTACCGCCACCAATGACAGCCATTCTCCAATCGAAGATGCTGACGAGAGTGAACAGCTGTCCATCGAGCCTCCGTTGCTAACGCTTAGCTTTTCTCAATACTACCGGCAGTACCTCTTGTCGCTGATATAACCACATCTATCCTCATATACCAGTTCCACCTAGTGCAATGAGCATGGACAAAGCTGCCTCAAACAAGCGGGAGTGACTCCCATCCCATGCGCGTGGAAATGCCCTTGAATGTATCGACGAATCGCCGCACCGGCAATTTATGGAGTGACTAAAAAGTTAAGTTTTGGGGCCTGTATTCATCTCAAGAATGAAAAAGTTAACTAAAATGCCGATTTTCTATAGATATTGAGCACGAAATTTTTGTGTAAGCGATCATTAGGTCCTTTGGTGTAGGGTCTTCCAACCCACCCACCCATCAAAGTTAACGAAAAAGTTATGGGATAGATCGACGCATTGCGCCATGGAAATCCGTTATGTTGAAAGATCGAAATAAGAAAAGGAATTGTTGCTGAAGGAAGATGATAGAGGCCGGCCAAGGGAAAGGCCAGCCGATGCCGCCTATTGCATGAATCAGACAGTGCCGAGAAAAGGTTGTTCAGGGGGTCATCAGGGCTAACGAATGATGCTTTCTATTATCATTACCGTTTTGGCCATTGCTGCTCTATTGCTTGTCTTCACTACTCTTCTTCGTCCCAGCTATCTTCTATGGCACGTTTCAGGCGGCGTTCTTCCAGCAAAGCTTCCACCCGTCGGCGAGCGCGCAGGGTATCGGTCTTGCTCGATGAACGGCTACGACCGTAGTGTTCGTCATTGACAGCTTCTGAGGTATCAAGTTCTTCGGAAGCGTCGTACGCTTCCTCGGTGAAATCACGATTCAAGGGGTTACGGCTCATAAAAGGCCCTCCAACCCAAAACCGGCTTGGCCGGTGACACAGCACTGCTTCAGCCTTCTCGACATGAAGCACCAAACGCTGCTATCAGCGCCTTTTTGCTATATATCGGTTCCGGAAAGTAAATGCAAGCCTTTAAGAGACGATTTTATTTTTCGAGTTATTCCTTGGCGTAATCCCTGGCGGTCAGTTTTCGATATTATGCTTTGCCTTCAGATGAGCCAGCGCATGCTGGGCTTCCACGCGTTCGGTCACGTCTTTCTGTACACCGATATAATAAGTCAGGTTGTCGGTTTCGTCGTACATCGGGGTAATGGAAAGCTCATTCCAGAACAAGGTGCCGTCCTTGCGATAATTACGCAATACCTCCCGGCACGGTCTGCCGGCCTTGAGAGCCGCACGAATCGCCGTCAAGCCTTCCTGGTCACGGTCTTCGTTTTGCAGAAAACGACAGTCGCGGTAGAGAATTTCGTCAGCACTGTAGCCGGTCAAGCGCTCGAAGCCCTTGTTGACATAAATGAGGATGTTCTCATCGCCTTCCTGTTCGGCAACCACAATACCGTCTTCCGAGGCGTCAATAATGCGTTCGAGTAGCGCCGGGTTGATCAAGGGGGATCGTTTCATCAAGGGGTTCCTGTTGCTGCTTCAATCCTTCCGGTGGTCTCGCGACCAGGCGGCATTTCTGGATATTTTCTGGAATATTTTTGCAAATATATTTGCGAATACAGTCGTGAATAGGATGACAAATGCTCCATCAAGCGGCTGTTATCCTGATGTCATCATGGCTAGCCGAGCCATGTATTGCAATTGGCATCGTTCAACAAAAAAACATCACTCCACTTCCGGCAGGCGCATAGCGCTCAGCATGGCGGCCACGGCGACAAAACTCAGTACCAGCAAAAGCATGGGGGTGCCCAGCCATTGAGCCAATGCCCCGAGTATACCCCCCACGAGTAACATCAGCACACCGGTCAAGGTATTGGAAAGCGCCACATACAAGGCCCGGTTGTCCTGGCCCGCCATATCGACAATATACGTCTTGCGCCCCAGGCGTACGCCATGATGGATGATCACCAGCAGCGCATAGACCAGGGCATAGGGCCAGATAGTCTCGCTCCAGGCGGCGGGCAGCCAGACGGCGACTGCGCCCAGCAGGCAGCACAGGCTGGTGCCCAGGGCGGCGTCGCGCATCACTCCCCGGCTGGAACGGTCGGCTCGCTTGCCCCATACCGGGCTCGCCAGCATGCCGGCAAGCCCGGAGACCACCACCATCAATCCCAGCCCACCCAGGTCGGTGCCACTTTGGCGCTGGCCGAGCAGGGCGATGTAGGGCAGGGCCAAGGCACTGGAAAGCAGCAGGGCTCGAGACAGATTGAAGTGCAGGAAGGTGCGATCCTCCCTGAGTAGCGATAACCCAAGCTTGATGCTGTCCCAGGCATTTTCGCCGCCTTCCACCGCGCCGGGCGTTTCGCGAATCCGGGCGGCGCACAGCGCATTGAGTACCCAGCCCAGCGCGGCCACCGCCAGCAGCACGGCGAGTGCCACTTCCCCGGGGCGGTCGTTGAGCAGCATCAGGATGCCACCCGCCACCAGGGTGGCCGCTCCTGCGACACTGCCGCTCCAGCCCATCAAGGTGCCGCGGCGTTTCTTGGCGATGGTCTTGCCCATCACATCTTTGGTGGCAATCGATGAAAGCCCGCGTGCCAGGGCCAGCAATGCGAGTACACCCAGCACCAGGGCACCGCCCAGGCTGCCGCGGCCAAACAGTGCCAGCAGGGCCAGTCCCAGCGCCGCCACAGCCTGCAAAAGGCCGCCGGTGACCCATACCCACTTGCGCCGGGGTTTCAAGCGAATGAAGCCGGCGACAAACAATTGCGGCAGCAGGGCGCCTGATTCGCGGATCGGTACCAGAAGCCCGACCATCCAGACCGGGGCACCGATCACCCCCATCAGCCAGGGCAATACCAGGCGAGCGTTGGAGAGTTCATCGGCCAGTTTGTTGCCCAGCGAGGCGACCAGGTGCAGGAAGAAATTGCGTGGTTGTTCATTGCAGGCGCTGTCGGCAATGTCGTCACACATTCGGCTGTCTTCATCGCCGGTCAGCCATTCGTACACCCGCGACTGGGAAACGTCCCGCTCGGCCATAGAGCCTCCTTGGCTGTTATCATTGCAGGTATTGTGGCGCGATAAATCGCCCTTAACCAGTACCCAAGCCATCGGATAGAAGGAAACCCAATGTCACGTATCCGGATTCGTTACTGTACCCAGTGCCAATGGCTGTTGCGCAGTGGATGGTATGCCCAGGAGTTGTTGTCCACCTTCGGCGAGGCGATTACCGAGGTGGCGTTGATGCCGTCTCACGGCGGTACCTTCGAGATCTGGTGTGACGATGTTCTGATCTGGGAACGCAAGCGCGACGGCGGCTTTCCCGACATCAAGAGGCTGAAACAGGCGATTCGCGACCAGCTCGAACCCGGGCGTGATCTGGGGCACCTGGACAGATGACCCAGGATAGACAAGCCATGCTTTATGGTCTGGGTGCGGTGGCCCTGTGGTCCACGGTGGCCACGGCCTTCAAGGTGGCCCTGGCTTGGATGAGCCCGCTGGAATTGATGTGGCTGGCCTCCCTGGTGTCCTGGGTGTTGATGGGCGCCTTGGTCGTGCGTCAAGGGCTGATAAATGAAGCCTTGCGCCGGGGCTGGCGTACCGCCGCCTGGGCAGGGTTGATGAATCCGGTGGCGTATTACCTGGTGCTGTTTGCCGCTTATGACCGCCTGCCGGGTCAGGAAGCGATGGCGCTCAATTATACCTGGGCGCTGACCATGGCGTTTCTGGCGGTGCCCCTTCTGGGGCACCGTTTGACTCGTATCGACGTGCTTGCCGGCCTGGTCGCCTATGCCGGGGTATGGGTGATCGCCACGCGTGGCGCGGTGTTCAATGTCGATTTTGCCGATGTCTGGGGGGTGGTGTTCGCGCTGGTCTCGACGCTTTTATGGGCGCTTTACTGGTTGCTCAATACCCGGGATGCCCGTTCGCCGCTGGTGGCCCAGTGGCAGAATTTCAGCGTGGGGATGCCGGTGCTGACGCTATTGTTGTGGATGGGACCGGGATTCGAGTGGCACGGCTGGTCGGCGGTGGGCGCGGGTGTCTACGTCGGGTTGTTCGAAATGGGGGTGGCTTTCGTGCTTTGGCAGCTGGCGGTGCACAAGATTTCACGCACCGCCAAGGTCTCCAATCTGATCTTTCTTTCGCCGCCGGTGTCGCTGTTTCTGCTTTACTGGGTGGTGGGTGAGCCGATCCTGCATTCCACCTTGCTGGGGCTGGGATTGATCCTCGCCGGGCTGGGCCTTCAACAGCGCCAGAAGGTGCCCGAGCCGGCATGACTCGGCCTTCTTGCCTTATTCCTGATTCAGCGCTACTCCTGATTCAGCGCTGTTTCTATGCCTTGCTGCTTCAGATACGGCTCCAGGGCGGGCCAGACGTTATCCAGAATGGCAGGCTGGGCGGCGGCCGTCGGATGAATGCCGTCGCTCTGCATCAGTTGTCTCTTCAAGGCGATGTTCTCCAGCAGGAATGGCACCAGGGTAAGCTCATAGCTAACCGCCAGGTCGTGAAACACCGTAGTGAAGGCGTCGCGGTAGGCCTGGCCGTAATTGGGCGGAATGTCGATGCCCAGCAGTATCACCTTGGCACCGGCTTGCTGGCTGGTCTCGATCATCTCGGCCAGATTGGCACGCATTCGCCCTGGTGGCAGACCGCGTAAGCCGTCATTGCCGCCCAGCTCGAGCAGAACAATATCCGGGTCGTATTGTCCCACCAGTGCCGGTAAACGCTGGGCGCCCCCAATGGTGGTCTCGCCGCTGATGCTGGCATTTACCACCTTCGCCTGTTCGTCCAGGCGTTCGGCCAACAATGTCACCCAGCCCTGCGTCTGTTCGATACCATAGGCGGCACTCAAGCTGTCGCCCATTACCAGCAGCGTGGGGCGCGCTTGTGCCCAAACCGTGCTTGTATTAAAGCACGCCGCAAGTATCAGCAAGACAAGCCAAGCGGTTACCATGCCTCTCAGCTCACGCTTTGCCACAGGGATGCCTCTCTTCATGTCCAACTCCTTTGCTCGAACGTCCGAAACCTCTGTCAACGATACATCCATTTTAGATACACCCATTCTAGACACACCCATTCTACATGCCGAAAGCTTGACCAAGAGGGTCGCCAGTGGCGAGCGACAGCTGACCATCTTGAGTGAACTGGATTTGACCGTGTTTCCCGGCGAAAGTGTCGCGATCCTGGGGCGCAGTGGGGTGGGTAAATCCACCTTGCTGGGATTGCTTGCCGGCTTGGATACCCCCACCGCCGGCGAGCTTTCGCTGTTCGGCCAGGCGCTCAGCGAACTCGACGAAGACGGCCGCGCCATGCTGCGTGCCGGGCGGGTGGGCTTCGTGTTCCAGAATTTTCAGCTGCTGCCCAGCCTGAGCGCCCTGGAAAACGTCCTGTTGCCGCTGGAACTTTCGCCTCGCGCGGGTGAGGAAGGAACCGCCAAGGACTGGTTGAATCGGGTGGGGCTGGGCGAGCGCATCACGCATCTTCCCAAGCAGCTTTCCGGTGGTGAGCAACAGCGTGTCGCGATAGCCCGGGCCTTCGTGACCAATCCAGAACTGGTGTTCGCCGATGAACCCACCGGCAACCTCGACCCGCAAACCGGCGCCACGGTGATCGAGCTGCTGTTCTCGCTCAACCAGCAAGAACGCACTACCTTGATCCTGGTGACTCACGACCACGCCCTGGCCGGGCGTTGCGACCGCTGCTTGCGTCTGGAAGAAGGGCGCCTGGTGGAATTCGATCCCAGCGAGGTGACAGCGTGAAAGCTCCCACTCTTCGCCTGGCCGCCCGTGGGCTGAAACGCGACCTGCGCGCCCCGGATGTGCGGGCCCTGTTCATCGCCCTGATGCTGGCCGTTGCCGCCTCGACCATGATCGCCTTTTTTCTCGATCGTCTGGATCGCGGGCTGGAGCGTCAAGCCGGGCAGATGCTGGGTGGCGACCTGGTGCTGGAGCAGAGCGAGCCGTTTTCCCCCGACTTGCGCCAGGAACTGATCGATGCGGGACTCGTGCTGAGCGACCAGGTGGACCTGGTCTCGATGATCAGTCGGGAGGGCCGCTTTCAGTCGGTGAGCCTCAAGGTGGTGGATGATGTCTATCCGCATTACGGCGTCTCGCATGTGGATCTCGGCGAAGGTGTCGAGGAGGTGGCCTCCGGCCCCGCAGCTGGTGAGGTCTGGATCGACCCGCGCCTGCGTGAGCTGATCGATCTGGAGCGGGGCGACCGGGTGCAGATCGGTGGGGCGGAGCTGCGGGTCAGCGGTATCATCGAGCGGGAAGCCGACCAGTCCGGCGGCTTCAGCAGTTTCAATCCGCGGGTGATGATGAACATCGCCGACCTGGAAGCCACCGGCCTGGTACAGCCCGGCTCGCGGGTGGAGTTCGAGATTCTCGCCGCCGGACCGCCGGAAGCCGTCAATAGCCTGGAAGACCGCCTGGCGCAACTGCGCCGTGATGGCGTTGAAGTGCGCGATGTGCGTCAGGATCGCCCGCAGCTGGGCAACGCTCTGGAACGGGCCGAAAGTTATCTGGGTATCGCCGGGCTCGCCGCGGTGCTGCTGGCCGGTGTGGCGGTTGCCATGGCCACGCGGCGTTATGTGGAGCGCCACCTGGATACCGCGGCGCTGCTGCGCTGCTTTGGGGCCACTCAACGCCAACTGGTGCATATTTTTGCCCTGCAACTCGCCGGACTGGCGCTGGCCGCCTCGCTGCTCGGGGCACTGTTCGGGGTGCTCGGCCAGGCGCTGCTACTGCGCCTTCTCAGTACTTTTCTGCCCATGACCCTGCCGGCGCCCGGCATCATGCCGCTATGGCTGGGGTTGTTGACTGCCCTGGCGGTACTGGTGGGGTTTGCCGGCCCCACGCTGTTGCGCCTCAAGCGCGTCAGCGCCCTCAAGGTGCTGCGCCGCGAACTCGACCCCTTGCCACCCTCGGCTTGGCTGGTGGTCAGCGTGGCGTGCGGGGTGTTCGGCGGTTTGCTGTGGCTTTATTCGGGCAGCATAACCCTGGCGCTTGGGCTGTTGCTGGGCGGCATCGTGGTGCTGATCGTCTTGTGGGGGGTGGGTACCGTCTTGCTGAACTTGCTGCTGCGCGGCATTCAAGCGCTTTCCGGGGACGGTGAATGGACCCAGGCGCTGCGCCTGGGTGGACGCCAGCTGGCACGGCGCCGCCAAGCCGGGCTGGGGCAACTGCTGGCGTTCTCGATTACCTTTTTCGCCATGGCGATGATCGTGCTGGTGCGCGGGGATCTTCTGACTACCTGGGAGGCACAGCTGCCCGAAGACACCCCCAATTACTTCGCCATCAATATTCAGCCCGGCGAGCGGGAGGCTTTCGATGCCGCGATTGTGGATAGCGTCGAAACCCAGAGCTCCCTCTACCCCATGGTGCGCGGGCGTATCACCGCGATCAACGACCAGCCACCGCGAGAGGCGGTGCCGGAAGAGGCCCGGGGCGACAACTCGCTGCGCCGCGAACTCAACCTCACCTGGCAGGCCGAGGTGCCCGAAGGAAATCGTGTGGTGGCGGGAGACTGGTTTGACGGCTGGGAAGCTGGCGCCACCGACGCTGCCTATTCACAAGGGGGCGGCGGCTGGACGGCCGCTGTAGACGCGGAGTCCCAGCCGCCACCGGTGCCCATTTCCATGGAGGACGGCTTGGCGCAGCGCCTGGGATTAAGCTTGGGCGACCAACTGACGTTCAGTATCGGCAGTGACGAGGTTCGCACGCAAATCACCAGCCTGCGGGACCTGAACTGGGATAGCTTCCGGCCCAATTTCTTCGTCATCTTTCCGCCGGGCGTGCTCGAGCGTTACGGCCATAGCTACATCACGGCGTTTCATCTGCCCGAAGAAGAGCAAGGCATCTTGCCGGCGCTGGTAAGCGAATTTCCCGGTGTCTCGCTGCTCAACGTGGATGCCATTCTTGGCCAGGTGCGCGATGTGCTCACTCAGGTGACGCGAGCCGTAGAACTGGTGCTGGGGCTGGTGTTGCTGGCCGGGGTCAGTGTGCTGTATGCCGCCCTGACTGCCAGCCGTCCGGTGCGTGCCCACGAAAGCGGTTTGCTGCGGGTGTTCGGCGCCGGCAATCGGATGATTTCCCGCATTCAAGGTGCTGAATTCGCCTTGCTGGGCCTGGCCAGCGGTCTGCTGGCCGCCGTGCTCGCCGAACTCGCCACGGCTGTGCTGTATATCTTCCTGTTGGACTTGCCGCCACGCCTGCATATCGAGTTGTGGCTGGTGCTGCCGTTAGGCGCGGCGTTGTTGATCGGAGTGATCGGCCACGCACTGTCCTACAGTCTGCGGCGCCAGGCACCGGCCGCCAGCCTCGGTTTGCTGGGGGAGGCGTGAAGCTCACCCCGCCAGACACCAAGGTGGTTTATTGCAGGCATCAGGAATATTCTTGACGCTAGGTTTTCCAGGATGTTTTCTCTTGATACGGAGGTTTTGCATGTCACAGTGCCTATTCACACGCAGTCTGGCCGGTAGCGGTTTGTTGATTGCCGCTTTACTGGCGACTACCCCGGCATTGGCCAGCACCGAGCGTCTCGAGGCCGAGCTGCGTGCCTTGTTCGCCGAGGGAGGCGAGCTGAGCATCGGCGATGTTTCAAGTGCCATGTTGCGTAGCCGCTATACCGCTGAAGACATCGTCTTCAACAGTGCCGAGGGCGAGCGTTTGATGATTGGCAGTTATGTCGTCGATGGCGACTACGACCAGCCTGAGCGCGTTACCCTGCAAGACATCCGCGTGGAAGACAGCCTGACCGAACTTGCGCTGTTGCAGGTCGAGGAAGTCGTCCTCAATGAACCTTCCCGAGCGGTATTTCCGCTTCGTGAGGCGATGGGAGGCCAGGACTTTCAGCTGGGCGGCTTGGAGATCGACCAGATCGTGGTGGATCTCGACTCCGAGCTGGCGGAAGAGTTTCTGCGGGATGCCGGAGTGAAACGCGGCCGAGGGCGCCTGGATATTGAACGACTCTATGGCGAATCGCTAAGTGCCGATGCCATCGGGTTGCTTGAAATAAACGGCCTGGCGGCCACCGGGGAAGACCTTGAGGAATTCGGTAGTGGTTCCCTGACGCTCGATTCATTGCGTATGGAACAATGGAGCGGGCTTGAAAATCCCGAGGTAAGCCAGTTGAACCTGCTGGTGATGGAAAACTTCGCGATCGACAGTGACCGCCTGGTGGGTCGGCTCGATGAGCTGCGTATCGATGGTGACCTTACCGATGGCGAAGGCGGCATGTGGCTGGAAGCCTTCGAGGTTGACCTTGAACGCATGATCGCCAACGCCCCGGTCGAAGAACGCACCCAGCTGCGCATGGCGAGTAACCTGCTCACCGATGGCAGCGGCACGCTCAAGCTGGATGCCGCCTTCAACGGTCGCTGGGAGCAGCACAACGACCACAGTACGTTGGGCGGCGACAGCCGCATCACCTTGCATGACGCCATGCAACTAGCCTTTGGCGTGAATCTGCCGGTGGTACTGCCCGAAAACACTCAGCCCATGGATGCCTTTCACGATTCCCGCCTGTTGGATGCCGCCACGCTATTGGGCGGAGACCTTTCGCTTACCCTAAGCGACATGGGGCTGTTCAGCCGCTTGGTCACGGTGGGCGCAGCCCTTGAAGGAATCACCGAAGCCCAGATGCTGGAACAGGCGCGCACCCAGGCCCAGGGGTTCGGCATGATGATGGGGCCGGAAGTCCAGGCGGTGCTCTCAGGCTTTGTCGCTCTGCTGGAAGGCAGCGCCAGCGAACTTGAAATCAACGCCACCCTGCCACCGCAAAGCAATCTGAAAACCTATACCGACGACCCCCTGGGCCTGCCTAGCCAATTGTCGCTGCAAGTGGAAACGCGCTGACGCCGTTTGTTCGATTTTTCTGTATGAATGCCATTCATGACCCACCTGACGCGGATTCGATGAAACCCGCGTCAGGCTGAGTTATCATTGCTGCCAGACTTTTCCCCCTAGCTTGTCCTTTCGTTTAACGAGGTTCCCGCCGATGTTCAGCCGTGACATGACAATTGCCGGATTCGATGATGCCCTGTTCGATGCCATGCAGAAAGAAGTGGTGCGTCAGGAAGCCCACATCGAACTGATCGCTTCCGAAAACTACGCCAGCCCCCGCGTACTGGAAGCTCAGGGCAGCCAGCTGACCAACAAGTATGCCGAAGGCTATCCCGGCAAGCGTTACTACGGTGGCTGCGAGTTCGTCGATATCGCCGAAAACCTGGCCATCGACTACGCCAAGCAGTTGTTCGGCGCCACCTACGCCAACGTTCAGCCGCACTCCGGCTCTCAGGCCAACGGTGCCGTCTTCCAGGCGCTGGTCAAGCCCGGCGATACCATCCTGGGCATGAGCCTGGATGCCGGCGGCCACCTGACCCATGGGGCAAAGCCCAATTTCTCCGGTAAGCATTACAATGCCGTCCAGTACGGCTTGAACGAACAGGGCCTGATCGATTACGCGGAAGTCGCTCGTCTGGCCCGTGAACACAAACCCAAGATGATCATCGCCGGTTTCTCCGCCTATTCTCAGATCGTCGACTGGGCCAAGTTCCGCGAAATTGCCGATGAAGTGGGTGCGTATTTGCTGGTCGACATGGCGCATGTGGCGGGCCTGGTCGCTGGGGGTGTCTACCCCAGCCCCTTGCCGCACGCGCATGTGGTCACCACCACCACCCACAAGACCCTGCGCGGCCCACGTGGTGGCCTGATTCTGTCAGCGGAAGGCAATGCCGACATCGAGAAGAAGCTTCAGTCAGCGGTATTCCCGGGCGGGCAGGGCGGCCCCTTGATGCACGTCATCGCCGCCAAGGCGATCTGCTTCAAGGAAGCCATGGACCCGGCGTTCAAGACTTACCAGCAGCAGGTGGTCAAGAACGCCCAAGCCATGGCCGGCGTGTTCATGGAGCGCGGTTTCGATATCGTCTCCGGCGGTACCGAAGATCACCTCTTTCTGCTTTCCCTGATCAAGCAGGGCGTGACCGGTAAAGACGCCGACGCCGCACTGGGTCGGGCGCATATCACCGTCAACAAGAACGCCGTGCCCAATGACCCGCAAAGCCCGTTCGTCACCTCCGGCTTGCGTATCGGCACCCCGGCGGTCACCACGCGCGGTTTCGGCGAAGCCGAATGCCGCGAGCTGGCCGGCTGGATCAGCGATATCCTGGATGCCCTGGCCAAGGGTGTCGACACCGCCGCCATTGAAATCGATGTTAAAGGCAAGGTCGAAGCCCTGTGCTCGCACTTTCCGGTCTACCGTTGAGCGAGGCCGGTATACCGCTGAGTGATAGGTAGCAATGGATTTGCAGCGGGCGCTGAAAGGGTTGTTCCGTTCGTCTCGGTGGGCTTTTCAGCATGTTCTTCAACCTGCTGGGGATGCCGGCTTGCAGGGCGAGCCCTTGGCTGGTTACCCCTTCGCGAGATAAATCGCCCTCCCGCCAGGCCAATCCCGCAGGCCAGTTCCATGGTGGGAGGCCCGCTTGTCGGGCGAACCCTGATGAGCCAGCTAGCAGGAATGCCCACCAGCATCTGCTACTTCCCTAACCTGCTAGACATTCGTTTGTTGAATCATCGTTTTGCGCGGGGTTCCCTGTCCGCGCCTCCTTTAGTGTTGAATGGAGGGTAGTGGGTGGTAGCCGTAGCCATCACCGCGTTGCAGCAGGGTGCAGTGGCGCCAGGAAATCCCCTGGACCGCGCCCTGTTCGGTCTGAATATTGAAACTGCCGGTCTTGCGAATCGCCACGCGCCCCGTGTGGCTGCCGGTCTTCTTGCCGGCCGGGACAATCGCCCTGACCCTATCGCCGGTCTGAAAGCCCTTCGTTTGTGGATGTTTCTGGCACAAGATCTGCGATGTGTCATCGCCGTAAGCGCTAGCAACAATGATTAGCGTGATAGGGCTGAGTAGCTGGCGTTAGTCATGCAGCTTAATGAGAAGCTTGGCAAACAACATTATGACAATGGTATGATTGGTGTACATCGACAATTATTTGCGAGCCACCTGTCCGCACAAACCTAGCCTCTGCTTCTGCACCTGTGTAGTATGTCCCTCCTTAAATTGCAGAGCTAGACTCATTGATTGGCTGAGCAATTCAGTTATGTATAGAGCCAGCTTGCTAGCCTGTTTAAAAAACTATTGATAGAAATTGTTGTCATTAGTTTACATAAATGCATCTCTGAATGAAGCGCTCAGCGGTGTGGAGTGTGCAAAGTACCTTCAGGCCTCGGGAATGTGCCATAAAATCTCGGGGCGGTAGCGTGCCTAAAATTAAATTTAAGGCCTAGAACTCTTTGATATCCCCATACTTATCGCCAATCTTCTGAAAAATCAGTGGGTTGGCGATTTTTTTGTTTGACGGGGAAAATAGGATCCTGCAATAGTGCAGGGCATTCGACGAAAGGGCATTTCCTGCAAAATTGCAGAAGTCAGGCGCCACTGGGCTTGGTGCCAATCGATACCATGCTGCAAAATTGCTAGATCACTCTGCAAAACTGCAGGGCCTTCGGTGAAAAGCGAATTCCTGCAAAAGTGCAGGAATTATTGTAGCTTGCTAATGATCTGGCGATGGCAAGCATGCAGCATCATCGCCCTGACGATCTTCAAAGGGTTTGTTAACCCCAATGCTTATTGTGAGGTAAATAACATGCGCGAGTGGTCAAGGTTGACTATTTCGATGCTAGAATGGCCAGCTTTTGAGCTGGCCATTCTTGTTTCTGGCCCACTGGTTTTCTCGTTGGATGCACCATGACCGCCATGACCTTTTCCCAGTCGGCCGAGGCGCTATCACCGCTGCGCCTGTATACCAGCCTTGCGGTTTTCCTGCTGGGCGCCATTGCCCTGATTGTGCCTTCCGGCTATTCGGTGGGAGCTGTGATGCTCTTGCTAGGCAGCATCGCATTGCTCATCAAACGGCCGGCACTGGGTTTGACCCATCGGGACTGGCTGGTAATCGCCGCGATGCTGGCCTACGCCACTGTGAGCATGCTGGAAGCCTGGTGGGATGGCCAAGGCACGCCTGGACTCGATAAGCCCAGCCGTTTCCTGCTTGCCATACCGGCCATGTTGTTGGTGATGGCCTATCCGCCGCGGCTTTCTTGGCTGTGGGCCGGCCTGACGCTCGGGGCTATCGGCGCTGGTGGTTGGGCCGGCTGGCAGAAACTAGTAGAGGGTGAGTGGCGTGCAACCGGCTACACCTATGTCATCCAGTTTGGCAACCTGAGCATGCTGCTGGGCATCCTTTGCCTCGCAGGGTTGGGCTGGGCCTGGGTGCAGCCGCGCCGGGTGCCTTGGCTGGCCCTGCTGTTGGTCGGGGCGCTGATGGGCATGCTGGGATCGCTGTTCTCCGGCAGCCGCGGTGGCTGGGTCGGCTTGCCGTTCGTGCTGCTAGTGCTCTACCGCGGCTACGGTCGCCACCTGCCGGGCCTGGTAAAGGGGACTGTGCTGGTCGCCATCGTCGCCGGGGCTTCGCTGGTATATGCCCTGCCGCAAACCGGCGTTCAGTCGCGAGTTAATCAGGCGTTCGATGACGTCTCGCGCTATGTCTCCGGCGAGAGCCTTACCAGCTCCGTTGGCGCGCGCTTCGAGATGTGGAAGGGCGCCTCGCAATTGATTCTGGAAAAGCCTCTCATCGGCTGGGGGGATAATGGTTACCAAGAGGGTATGCAGGCGCTGGCAGATGAAGGTGTAATTCATCCTTTTGTAACGCGTTATGGCCATGCGCACAATGAGTTCATCGATGCCTGGGCCAAGCGCGGCCTGATCGGGTTGGTGGTTCTACTGGCGCTCTACCTGATTCCCATGAAGTTCTTTGCCCGCCACCTTGATAGTCCTGACCTGGAATTGCGTTCTCTGGCGGTGGCGGGCGTGTTGTTGTCAGTGGCCTACATCGATTTCGGGCTGTCGCAGGCATTCCTGACCCATAACAGTGGGGTGATGATGTTTGCGTTTTGGCTGGCGGTACTGTGGGGAAGCTTTGCGGTGCGTAGCAGGGCTTGATCGCTTCTTCGGGCTGATGTGGACAGGTTCAGCAAAACGTGTGTGAAACCCTCGCTCAGTTCTGTCGGTAATGGAGCAATGCATTAGTGCGCTGTCGAGTTCTGGGTGGCTAATGCGCCCTGACACTCTTCGTCCTGCGCGATGCGGCGCTCCAGGTGAAGGTTCTTGGGCTGCCTCAATCACCTGACTTCCCGACTTTTTCATCAAGCGCTTGACCTCGCGCTCCATGGTGCGCAATCGTTCGGCCAGCCCCTCCAGGGAGCGATAATCCAGCGGGGCATTGCCGCTCTCTTTGACAGCCAAGATATACTGGTCGGCATCATCCACCAACTGATCGAAGGATATCTGGGCGTTACGCACCAGGCGCTGGAAGCTGTCGTCCCTGGGCTGGGCGCTTTCCCGCGTGTCCGCGATACGCTGGATGAGTCGACCGGCGTTGTTGGCCAAGTCAAAAGTCACTTCGAGCATGTGCTGGACAAAGGGGTTGTGGACAGTGGTTAACATGATTTCTACCTCCCACCGTGATATAGGGTGGCTGACAATAAGTCTAGTTGCTCCGCAGGCTAATCCCGCGATCTCGGCGCATTGGCGCCGAGCATAGCATTACCCGGCATTCACTCAATGGGAGGCTTCACGCTTTTCAGACAGAAACGAGGTCGTCCTCCGCTTACCCCTCTAACGAAAAGAAATCCCCCGCATTATTCTCGAACTCGTCGGCGATACGAATGTAGCGCTCGAAAGTGTTCTGGTCACGGTGACCGCTTACCCGCTTGATTTGTACATCGCTCTTGCCGCGCAGGTGTGCCTCGGTGATGAATCCTGCCCGAAAGCTATGCGGTGTGTACCCCTGCGACACCAGCCCCGCCTGCTCAAGTATCTTTCCCATCCTTATGTACAGCGTCTGAGCTACCATCCGCCCGGCTCCCAATTGCCCTCTGGAACTAATGCCGCGAAAGATCGCTCCTTTGGTAATACCCGAGGCCGCCAGCCAGCGCTCCAACATGGATACTGGGCAGTAAGGGTTGCCTGTCGGCGCTCGCATCAGGCTCTTGGTCTCGATCCGGCCCGAGCGGTTGGCCTTGCTGTGATGCAAGGTAATGATGATTCCCTCGGGACGCCATTCAATATCCTGGCAGGTGAGTACCACCACCTCGCTGCGTCGGAACGCCCCATAGAAACTGAGCAGAAACATGGCGCTGTCCCGCAGGCCATGCAGAGTCTCGCGATCCACGGCATCCAGCATCACATGCAGCTCTTTGAGACGTAGCGCCGGCGCCGAGGCCTGGCGCATGTCACGGCTCTTCTTTATACCGCGCAGTACACTGCGCACGACCATGGTTTTCACCGGCGAGGGCAGGTTCATGTAGCGGTGCCACATGTGCAGTGAGTTGGCATAGCGCTCCAGGGTGGCCGGCTTCTTGCCCAAGGCGTTCTGTGCCGACAGGTAGTTAGCGATATCGGTTTCCGTTGCAGGCAGTGCCCCCCCGGCCTGTTGATACACTTTCAGATCGGCGCGCATGGCTCGGACAGTATTGGGCGACACGCTTTCGGAAAGCAGGCGCCTCGCTTCACGCGACAGACCTGCGTTATCGATGTAAAGCTCCCCCCGGGTATTTTGATTCGTGCTTGGGATGAGTGGGTTAGGCTGACCGTGTGGCTCCATAAATCTTCTCCCGCTCAATACGTCAGACGTAGGGCTACCAGGCGCTCAAAAAACGCCTGCGAAAATGCCACGTCTGCCTCGGTGTTAGCCACAGCGCCGTGGTGAGCCTCCTGGAAGGTAAGCGCTACGCCCGCATTTTCCGCCACGGCATTATTGGTGGCGGACGAGGAAATTGGCGTCTCCGTCTGATCCGCCGCGCTCACCCCTTGATCACTTGCCGCTTTCACCTGGCTCGTATCGTCGGCCGCACGGGCGGTGTTGCCGACGGGTGTCACGTTGGCCAGATCATCGGGCAGGTCGTCATTTAAGCGTCGAGCAAACCGACGTAAGAAGGTTTCATTGAGCGCGTAGAAGTAGCACGTCCCATCCTCTGCGCCTCGACGGCGGATAATGCGCCCGAGCACCTGCCGAAAGAACTGTTCCGTGCGGACATGACTGAGGTAGCAGCAAACCCGGAGTCGCGGCAGGTTGACACCTTCGGACACCATGCCGACGGCTACAATCCAAGATGTTTCGGCGTCACGAAACGCCTCTAGTTGGGCGTGGGCGGTGGGGTCGTTGCTGGTGACAAGGCAAACCGATTGCTGCGCGTCTTCTAACCGCTGGGCAATTTCTTCGGCATGCAAAATGTCGGCCGCCACGACCAGTCCACCCGCATTCGGGTCCTGTTGGCGAAGCGCGCTCAAGCGCGCGATACCGAGCGATAACACATGCTGAAGAGGTGCCTCATCGCGGATGACGTCGGCATAGTGCACGGCGGGGTGTCGGAGAAGGTGCGGAATGCTGGAATATTGGCGTGCTTCCTTGCGACCGGTGCGTGGATGAAACCGTGTCAGGCCGATGGACCGATTATCGACAAGTTCGACATGCGGGTGGCGGCAAATCCCATCCTGAAGGGCATCTTTCAAGGTATAAACGTAGTCGGGCGTCAAGCGCTGTTGGGACGGGCGAGTTTGCGTGATGTCATCCTCGTCAGACGATGGGAGGGTGGCCTCAACGTAGCGCAGCAGCGGCAGGCAGCTGCCATCGGTGCGCCAGGGCGTTCCTGACAACGCAAGGGTGTAGCGCACATGCCGTTCCAATGCCATCAGTGCCAGCCCCCACTGATTGGCGTCGTTGATCTGCCCACCAGGGGCAGACGCATGATGGCTCTCATCCCAGATGAGCAACACACGAAAATTCCGGCAAAGATGTTTTAACGCAGCTAGACGGTTGGCCAGGGCATGGTAGGTCAGCGCCACGCCAATGGCGCCCAGCTGCCCATCCAGGGGACTATTGAGCACCTCACCTAGGGTGTCGCGGGCGTCTTTGACCACGGCCCGTGTCGGGCCGAGGTATACGACATAGTCGATAGCATCACGCGTGATCAACGCCTGGGCGAGCACGGCGGCCAGCAACATCTTCCCTGCACCGGGCGTTGCCTGGCAGAGAAAGTGTGGCGACTGTGGGGTAAGGTTGGCCAGGGCGCGCGCTAAACAGTCCGATTGCCATTGGCGTAGTGGCGGCACGGTGGCGTTGGGGTTATCCACCCCATGAGAAGAAGACGGGCTCATGCGCGGGTCTCCTTGCCGGTCAGCTGCCGCCGTAAGGTGAGGTTGGCATCCCATTCGCCTTTGAGGCGGTCACTTTGCTCAATAGACGTCTTGAGCAAAGGGGCAATACGCGCCTTCTCATGCGGGTAGCGGTCGAGCACTTTCTTGTAATACTCCGCTTCGCTGATGGCGACATGCATCCGGGTGCTTAGGTGATGACGGTCTTTTTCCAAAAAGGACAGCAGGTCATCAGTATCCGCCGGTGACGTGGAGGGTGTCGTCTCAGGCGTCGCCGCCTGCTCAGCAGTTTCTTCCGTGGCTTCAACGAGGGTCAGGCAATAAATCGTGCGATTTTCGCCCTCGACGCCCACGCGTTTGGCGAGCCCCAGACGTTCAAGGGTGTGCACGCGGTCGCGAACATAGTAGCGCAACTTCGTTTTGTCGCAATCTGCCAGCTCCGGCAGCGTCAGCAAGATGTCGCGCACCTTTGGAATGGTGAACGGGGTATCTGTTTGGGCAAAGTGCAGCAGCTGGTTATCCAGGGCTTCTGCGATCATGCGGCCCAGCGGATTGTTACGGCGTGGTTTACGCGGTGGTAGCAAGGAAGATGTCGGCTGGCTCATGCGCGCACCTCCTTGGTATGGCGAAGGCGGCATTCTGGCGCGGTGGCAGCTGTCAGTGCATTGACCGTGCGGATAGCGGCCAAGTCGCGACGAGAGTGACGTCGCTCGATGCAAGGGGAGGTGAGAGCGGTAAAAAAGACCATTACCCGGCGGTGAGCGGCGGCGCGCGCACGACGGTAACGGAAGAGGGACACGGTAGGCTTTACCATGGGTGAGCTCCTAGAGTTAATGGAGCCATCCCCGCTGTCGCCAAACAGGATGGGGGTGGCCGTACGCAGGTTGGCGAACCGGAACTCTAGGAAACCGGCAGACCCGAAGGTCTCCCACGCACGACCACCATAAACATGGCAAGCACAAAAAAAGCACTAACCATGGTAGTAGCGCTTACACGCCTAGAGTTGTTTGGGTCGCCAAAACCCTGTCGAGTAATTTGACTCGACAGCTGGAAAGGTATCAGGGCATTTTGGGCTTGTAAAGCACGGAGCGCCTGCAAAGTCCTTGCCTTCATTTCATTACCACTCTGCGCGTAAAGCATCGCCCGACTGAAGTGAACGCTGGGGCCACGCATGCCTTCATTAAGGTGCGTTGGCAGAACGACTGGATCTGGATGGGATTTCAGCTCAAGGGCCAATACCGCTTTCGCGGCAAGGGCCAAGCGAAATCACCCCTGCTGACCTATAACGGTCGCCACTGGCAGCTCTCGTTACCCGAACAGTTCAACCCACCGACGCCCACCAAAGGCACGCCTAATCGGGTGCTGGCGGTCGATGTCGGTATCAACACGGCGGCCACCTGGGCCGTGGTCGATGCTCAAGGCACTGTCCATGCACGCGGGTTTATCTCGCGCACGGATAAAGACCGTGAGTATCGGCTCATGCAACGCATCCGTCGCGCTGCGCGCAGACACGCCCGCCACGGATGCCGTTTGCCGGTGGGCTTTTGCCGTCGGGATCACCAGCGTTTAACTCACCTGGCTGATAACCAAGCCCATCAGATCAGTCGGCAGCTGGTGAACCTGGCGCTCAATCATGACTGCCAAGCCATGGCCGTCGAAGACCTCAAAGGCTGGCGCCCGAAAGCAGGCAAAAAGCGCACGCCGATGAAAGCGCGCTTTCACCGCTGGTTTCACCGCCAACTGGTTAATCGTATCGACAGCAAGGCAGAAGAAGTCGGCTTAAAACGTGTGCACGTGTATGCGCGTGGCACGTCGCGGCAAGCGTTTGATGGCTCGGGGCCAGTGAAACGAGACGTTGCCAATTACAGTCAATGCATGTTTTCAAGCAGCAAACGGTATCACGCCGATCTTAATGCCGCCTATAACATGGCCGCTCGCGGCCATGTCTACTTCCAGGGCGGTCAGCGCAAGCAGACCGCCCGTGTGAGGTCGCAGACGTCGACCCACGCACCGAGAATCCTGGTAACCCTCTCCAATGCTCTGGCAACAGGGTGGGTGAGAGGGATTAGAATCCGCGATTCTATTCTGTGAATGAATCGGCGGAGGGTTCAAGGAATATACCGTTGACATATCCCTCGTTTAAATTACTATGGGATATACCTTCAAGATATACAGTGGAGATCAAAAATGGAGCAAGGTGCTGTATTTAAGAGCAATCGTAGCCAGGCAGTGCGGCTCCCCAAGGCGCTTGCCTTGCCAGATGGCGTTAAGCGCGTTGATATTGTAGCTATTGGTCGCGTACGTATTATTACACCCGCAGGCGAGGCATGGGATAGCTGGTTTGATGGCGAAGGCGTTACGGCAGACTTCATGCCAATGAGGGAACAGCCCACCGCTCAAGAGCGAGAGGCGCTTTGATGCTGAAGTACATGCTCGACACCAACATTTGTATCTTCACAATCAAGAATCGCCCGCAAGAGGTTCGGGATGCGTTCAAGCAGCACCATGGGCAGATGTGCATTAGCTCTGTGACATTAATGGAGTTGATCTATGGTGCCGAAAAATCTGGTTTTCCCGAGCGGAACCTAGCCGACATAGAGGGGTTTGCTGCTCGGTTAGAAGTGATGAATTACGACGATGCTGCTGCGACGCACACTGGACAGCTTCGGGCAGAGCAAGCTAAAGCAGGTAAGCCTATTGGCGCGTATGACCAGATGATAGCGGGGCATGCCCGTTCACAAGGGCTGATTTTGGTTACAAACAACCTGCGTGAGTTCAAACGGGTTCCTGGTTTACGAGTAGAAGATTGGGTAAGTCCAGATCAGTAAGTGACTGCTGCTCCCCAATGAAAGGGACTCCTCCCCTCCTGAAGCTTCAACGAGCTACATTGATGGTGAATACACGCCTATCAATGAAAAAGGGGAAGAGTCATGAATCAGCATACGGCGATTGGAATTGATTTGGCAAAGCGAGTTTTTCAAGTGTGCATCATCGACACACGTAACCAACATGTGCATGTCAATAAGGCGCTAAAACGACATGAGCTGCTCGATTTCATCCGTCAGCAACCACGTTGTCGTGTGTTTATGGAGGCTTGCGGCGGGTCGCACTATTGGGCACGACAGATAAAGGCGATAGGACACGACGTCGGTCTGATTTCACCTCAGTTCGTCACGCCTTTTCGCAAAGGCCACAAAACGGATGCTAACGATGCGCTGGCCATTGTCGAAGCAGGCCTACGACCCAACATGCGTTTTGTGCCTGCTAAAGGAATAGAGCAGCAAGATATCCAGAGCCTGCATCGCATTCGTGATCGCTATATCAAGCAGCGTACTCAACTGATCAACCAGGTACATGGCTTATTGCAGGAGTACGGCATGATCAGCGGTTGCGGGCAAAAATCACTGACGCAGTGTGTCTGGCGAGCGCTGGAAGATGCGGAAAACGAACTGACCATGGTGATGCGCGACTTGCTTGCTGACCAGATGGAAGAATTGGATCGACTCAACGAACGGCTTCAGAGCCTTGACCAGCGAGTAGAGCAAGTAAGTCGCGCGTTTGCGCCTTGCCGTCAACTGATGGCGATTGAAGGTGTCGGGGTGGTATCAGCGACGCAACTTTACAGTGCGTTGGGTGACGGTCGAGCTTTCCAGAACGGGCGCCAGGCATCGGCTTATATCGGCCTGACGCCGAAACAATATAGCAGCGGCGGCTCTGCCAATATGCGAGGCATCGGGCGTACGGGGCAGGTATCACTCAAATGCGCCCTCATACGAGGTGCACATGCCGCCATTCGTGTCGTAGGCGATAAACAAGATGCCAGAAGCCAGTGGTTACGTGCATTAGTCAGTCGTGTTGGCAAAAACAGGGCGGCCGTTGCCTTGGCCAACAAAAACGTACGCATTGCGTGGGCGATGCTTTGCCGGAAAACGCCTTACCGTAACGATTTTCATACGGTCCATGACGTGATGGCGATATAAACCGCCGTCCCCGCCACGTTAGCGAGGTAATTGGGCCGTCACCGTGTTGCCGAGCACTGAAAGATGAAAAACAGGTCAGACCGACCTTCTCAAAACCTGTTGCGGGCGTGGGCTGAAAGAAGCCGCCTCCCCGTTGAGGAGAGAAGGTGCGCGACGTTCATTAGGGTCAGGGGTTAGCTACCCCAACAAGAGACCGACTATACGCACGCATCGGCTTACGTTTTTCAAACATCGGGGCTTGCAACCGGGGAGGAGTCCCTATACGCCCGTTGGGCGAGGCTTCCAACTTCTTAGGCAGCAACCGGCGCGTGGTCGGATTTACGCAAGCCTCCATTCATTAGCTGCCTGTGCAAAGTGGACGCCGAATCACTGCCCATCACGCCCAAGATGGTGGGTATTGATCTCGGGCTGAAAGACCTGTTCGTGACCAGTGACGGAAAGCGGGTCAATAACCCCCGCCATACGGCGCGTAAGCAAAAAGGCTCGAACAATCGGGCGAAAGCCAAGCAGAAAGTGGCCAAGCGCCATGCGAAAATTGCCGATGTCCGGCTTGACCACCTTCATAAACTCACCCGGCAGATCGTCAACGAGAACCAAGTGATCTGTGCTGAAAGCCTCGCGGTGAAAAACATGGTCAAGAACCGGTATTTGGCGAAAGCCATCAGCGATGTGGGCTGGGGGGGATCTGGTGCGCCAGCTCGACTACAAGGCCGCATGGGCGGGGCGCCAGTTCGTCCAGATCGACCGTTGGTACCCCCAGCAGCAAGCGCTGCCATGGCTGCGGGTTTGTACTGGAATCCCTGTCGCTCAATGTTCGCACCTGGGACTGCCCGGATTGTGGCACCCAAGGCATCGACCGCGACGTAAATGCCGCCCGCAACATCCTACAAGCCGGCACCGCGCTGGCAGGGCTATCGCAGTTAGAAATAATTGCTTTCTAAGGTCTTGGCTTCATACCAGACATCAAGTGCTTGGCAATAGTCTGAACAATAGATTCGAGCACCCATCTGCCAACTGCGATAGCCCTGACCGCGCTGGTAGCCGGTGCCGAAAGTTGAAGAGTACCGTGGGGCACTCGGGAAGTTACGCCTGTGGAGTTTGTGTAAGACCGGCAATGCCAAAGCATTGAGGCGACGGACAACGAAACAGGAACCTGGGAGGTAACGATCAAGGAATTCCCTTCCACAAGCACGCTAGCGCTGAAGGTGGGGGAGGATGTCAAGAATGTCAAAACCCAAGTATACAACCCTAGTCTGTTTTCCGTGCTGACACAGGAGGATGCTTGATCTACTCCAAGCTTCCTTCCACCCAAAAAACCGCAGGGTACCCATACCGATCAAGGTGTGGCCAGCATCACAATAGTGGCCAGTGAGATAAAGGCCGCACGGCTATTTAGCCTTCGGCGCCAAGATGTCGCTGTGAATAAGCCCCAGCGTGTGGGCATAGTTCTCCAGCAGCGTGCCAGGCTCGCGATGGCCTATCCATTTTGCTACTTGCAAGAGCAGGGTGCCTCTCGCTAGCGTGTCATGCGCTTCGGCGCCACAGAAATGTGACAAGGTCATCTGCAGCGTCTGTGGCTGAAACATCCAGTGATGACGATGCTGTAATGTATCTCGAAAGCTTGGATGCTGCGCGGCATGCAGCCTCAGCAACGTCCATGACACGGCGGCGTGGCGCAGGCCATGAAAATCGATGTCGTCTCCCAGCAGATAACGCATCCACTCGATGACGGGCGTGATCAGCGATGCCCGAGTGAAGGTCTGCGGCGAGTGCCGTGGACCGAACAGGGCAACCTCAGCCAGTGACCATTTGGAGCACTCAGTGAGTCGCTCCTCCACCCACTCATGTAAACATACAACTACCGCGGCTGGGGCCATGACATGGAGCGCGATACGCCGTCTAGCCGCTGCGGTCTTGCCGCCCAGAATCTCGACCCAGCAGGTACGGTGACCTTGCTCATCGGCAGCACCGAATATCACCGAATTGAGCGTTAAAGATTCCACTTCCGAGGCACGAAGGCCTGCATAGAACCCCAAGGCAATCACCAGGCCCATCATCTGGCGTGGATCTCCGCTAGGCACCTGGCGGGTAAGTGTTTCCCACACCATCTGCATATGATCCGGTGACAGTATCCGCGTGCGCAGCACGCTGGGGGCAAGAGACCCTGCATTTGGTTGTGGAAGTGTGACCTCCTCCAGCATGCCATGGCGTTGGCAGAATCGCATGAATTGTCGAAAACTGGCCTTGAACCTTTCCAGTGTGGTCGCTGACCACTGCGAGCCTGACTGGGCGTCGATCTGTAACTCCATTACCACCTCATCGTCCCAGTCATGCAGGTCAAGCACTGCCTCGTGCATTAGCATTGTCAGAGGTGTCAGCCGGGAGAGCTGTGTGCGTGCCGTGCTTAGCTTATTACCTTCGGTGCGCAGCTGATGATAAAGAAACTGCAACACCCAGCCAAGATAATGCCCGCTATGACCGATTAGCCTGTCGAGTCGCTTCTCATAGCGCACCAACAGCTTCCGCATGGGCTCTTCATATTTTTTGGCCGTCACTTTCTTAGGGGACAGCCGGGCAGCTTCTGCCAGGAACTGCTGCAGCAGGTTCTTGACCCGTCGTTGCCAGTCTGGCGGAAAATCTGTCGTGGTGATGACGGAAACCCCCGCCGGTCGCGTCTGCTGTCCGATATCTGGTAGAGGAGCCGGGGTCTTGTTGCGGACAGCCTCCCGAGTCGGCAGCCTGCCTTGGCTCTCCCCGGGTGCATACCGGTGGGCGGTATCGCTGTCGGCCAGCAGCGGAACCGGCGTGCAGGTGGGGAGCGGATATTGCCGGAGCAAGGTGGCCCATAACGGCGGGACGCCTCGCATGACGGTGACATACCGGCTGGCCGAGACCAGAGATGACCAGCTGCGCAGTGAGTGCCATTGCTCACTATCCGGGCAGTGTTGCAACGCCTTGAGGCAACGCTGAGAGGTCACCTTTAACTGCGTGCGTAACTGCTGTCGGCGTTGCGTATGGTCGCGTGCCTCGGCCTCCGCACTGGGGGCCAATAGCCACGCCGTTCTATCCCACGCCTTCGCCCGGCTGATAATCGCTCGCATGGGCACCCAGAGATCGTCGGGAAGGGTGAGGCGGTAATGGCCATCATGAGGCCACTTGGCGTCGGGTGAGGCGGGAATGTCCCAGTGCCGTCCGTCAACGTGCTGATGCGTCAGCGCGGCCAAGCTACCCAGCACCACGGTCTCGCTCATGCCCAGCCTCGTCATAAGGCGGAGTGCCAGTACCAAAAGCCACGCATCTTCTCCTCTATCTCTGCGGCACCACGAAAGCAGGTGACGTTCCAGCGTCACCATTTGTTCATACAATAAAAAGGTGCGAGGGGTAGGGGGGTGAGCCGTTGGCCGATGGACGGGGACCGGCTCGGGTATCAAGATAGCCTGCATGCTCGGCACTTCGTTCAGCGCTGCCAGCACGCGGTTGACACGCTTGTGAGCCTGCTGACGCGTGATGGCACGCCCGGTCGCTTGACGCCATTCGAACAAGTCCGCAATCAGCTCGCGGGTGTCATGGCTCACCAGCACAAGGGCCTTGACCGGTATGTCTCCGAGTGCGGCGTGCAAAATATGCGCGGTATCGTCGATCTGCGACGGCTGGACAAGAGAATTCTTTTCCTCTTTCCATTGTCCGATCAATCTTGCTGCGTTCAGTAGTGCCATGGCATGCACCTCCAGTTCAGGGGTCGATAACCGCACTCACGCAACCACGCTTGCAGTGCTCGTCGCAGTCGAGGCTGTTCGCCAATCGAAGCCTCGGCACGTGGTGATGACAGCATGCGCCCATGGCGTGCATGCCCAAGCAGCGCATCCACCTCGGCATCCGAAACGCGCTGTCGCAACCGGCTGGCAAGCGAATGCCGGGCGACGTTGATGGGCCAGTCAGGCAAACCTGGAAGAGCGAGTGACGATACGTCAGACCACGTCATGTCACGTAGCACGAGCTGCTGAGCTTGCTTGGAAGGGTGTAGCCATGCGGGTGTATCGCGTACCGCCGTGCGCTGGTCGTGGATGACAATGCCCTCTTGCGACGCGAGGTGCGTCAGCAAGATGGTCCATCGGTGTAATGAACGCAGGCTATCGCGTGTCTCTTTAAGTAACGGAATAACGCGAGATTCTATTCCGCGTGCCGAGTTTTTGTCGTGAACCCACTGCATTTTATCGCCCATGCGATTCTCACTGCTGTCGCCAATAGGGCGTGCGCCGGTCGATAATTGCCATGCCAGCAGCTCCTGGGCGGCAACGAGTTGATAGAGTGTGACCAGGGCATGGAGAGGAAAGGGCATGCCATGATACCAGCGCGAAATTTCCGATTTTGGAGTACGCATGGCATCGCGGATTTCCTCGAAAATGGCGACAAAAGCGTCTGGTGGCTGCGCGACGGCCGAACCCATCTGACTGCCTTGATTCGGCAGGCAGGCGCTGCCAGCATCGCAACGGGCAGCGGCAGCGCGCTCGGTAACACCGACGTCTTCCAGCGTATCATTCAGCAACTGCTGGATTTCGCCGCGAGGCAGCTGGCGATAGGCAGCCGGTGCCGAAAGAGCCAACCCGAACTGCCCTGATAGTGTCGTCGCTGCGACGTCATCGACGGCATGGGGGCGGCGATATAGCCAGCTCGTAGCGCTCAGTCGGTTTGCGGTAGGGAGGATGCCAGGGTGTTTTCTAAAGTGGCGCCGTAGCAGTTGATTAAGACGGCCACGTGCGCCACTGAAGGGGCGCTGAGCAGGTTGAGACGTCGCGTGCTCGTTGAGAACTGTTGCGAAAGCGGCGGGCAGGCGCAGCTGAACCCAGCTGCTCGCTGGATTCGAGTGGCGCACGGAAGGGCCGTCGAGTAATCGATAACACAGCACCCCAGGGTCAGGGCACCAATGTGGGCGTTCATCTCGCCGATCGCTTATCACCGCCTGGAGATGCTCACTGACCACAAGCTGCATCAATCTTCTGGCTGGGATGCCAGTGCTGAGCAAAAGGGCCGCAAAGGTATGCGTTAGCGCCTCCAGCGGGAGGCGCAACACTGCATGAACGTGCTCGGGCGTCAGCCGTGAAATGTCAGTGTTGGCAATGAGCGTCGTCGTTGGCGCGGCGAGCGTAAAGCGGCGCGTGAGCATGCGGTCGTCGCGAGGGGTCAGGCTTGATGGGGTGGTACGTTGCAGCGTGATGTGTTCCGTGGCTTCTTCCAAGTCCTTGCGTTTTTTGTCCGGGGCAGAACGGACCCCCATTGCGTGCGCTTCGGGGTCGGCATCAAGCGTTGTGTTACTCATGTCAGGTGCTTCACGCATCAGGCGGCGAGGGGGTGGCGGCGATTTGGCGAGACGGGAAAGGTGTTTATCATGCCAGGGGTCATGTTTTGTTAAACGTTTTGGCTCGCTTGATCGACCACCGCCGTGATAATCGCGTGTTTTTTCTCCTGGGCTTAGTTCGCCGTCAACCAGCATTGTAAAGACATCCATCTTGTCTTTTACTTGCAGGGTTCTCTGTGCATATAATGCATCGCTTTTAACAGCCATTAGCACATAGTTTGCAAATGGAGTGTCTTGTGGTTTTTCAGGATAATTGGCGTTAATGACTAATTTTATAATGTCACGCGCGGCCAGTACGTGGTGATAAAAATTTCCGCGTGATATAAGGTGTGTTAGCTCAACTTCCTTGAAAAAGTCACTCATAAACAAGCGTGACTGTGTTGCAAGAGCATTTGATTGTTGATTAAGCTGTTTGGGATGAGTGAGTGCGTAAAAGATGGGAAAGTTAGTGCCGATATGTTTTGGTGATGCATGCGAAATGGCGGAAGACTTCTTAAGTTTATCAATCAATTTTTCGTTATCACATGCGTCAATATCCGCTTCATAGACAGCGGAAGCTTTGGTCAGCGTCGCAATGGATAACGGCGGTTGAGCATAGATTACGATGTCCATGATATGATTTTTTTCATCAGAAGTTAGGTCCGATCGGCCAATGGCGGCCCACCAGACCTCGCGAATCTCGTGCGGATATGGGCGATCTTCGATCATCATTCATCGAACTCCACGATAAGTGATAGCTGGTTTTCAGCCCGCTCAGCAGTTTTTTTGATATTTTTTAATGGTCTGTTTAAGCCAGCTTTATTTTCTTTTCTTTTCAGGACTTCGCTCGAATCGTTCGGTGGCGAGATTGGTTTTTCACATTTTAATAATTGAACTTCGTTTTTTTCATTAAACGTTTTTTTGCTGTTATTTGTGTTGCTTTTTTTTGATTTTTTGTTGTCTCGTTTAGTTTTTTTAGCGCCTGATTTACGTGCAATCGAGCTTGCGCTAAGATTGGCGCCACGTAGCAATAGCACGTAGTGCCGGGTAGACAGTTCTTCGCCATTAAAAAGTGTTTTTTCTATGCAGAATTTAAGCGGTGGATTTTCTTTTATAGTATCAATGGCTTCTCTCCAGTTAAGGTTTCCCGAAGCGTCTTTTTTCTCATGATACAAACGCTGCAGAGGGCCAAAGAGACACCCCATCAACATGCGCATCTCACCGCTAACATTTGCCTCTTCAATTAAGCAAGCCACTAAGCTCTCCGGTATCTTGGTTCCTTTTTTACTTTTTTTCTTGTTTAAGTTTAACTGTGCCAAAACTGTTTCTCGGTTCAGCAAAACCTCTCCGCCGCCGTCCTGCACCAAAAGGACCGGCGGATGCATCAAATGTACGTTACTGCTCCCCTTGTTCTTTTTAGGTGAAATGCCTAGTAATTCCTGTGGCGAGCGCGTGACTAACCGCGCGTTAATCGTATAGGGGTGGCCGGGCAATGGTTGAATGTCAATGTTCATAGCTACTAGCTCCTGCGGATGATTGGTCGCTATGTCCATAAGGGGCACAGCAATGCAATTAACCCGGCCGATCGGGTAGATTTAATCGGCAATCAGTCCGCACCTAAAAGGTGGGCCAGCGTGAATCTTCGGCATACGTAAGCCCCCCGGTATGGCTCGTGGGGCTCGTATTGCATCAATTCATTTTTTCGAATGAGTGCGTGCAGGGAAAGCTCTTTGAACCCCCAGCGGCTGCGAACAGGCATACGCCAGCCGCATGGAGATTCCGCGCGCTTCAGAATGACTCGCTAAGAGAGTGAGTCAGGCATCATCTTTGAAATGGATTTCACCGCAGAAGATGCACTTATTGACAGAGCAGGTGCGCCAGAGGCAGAAATCAGTTGGCAACGCCGTGCTCAATCGTACAGGCACATTTATCTTGGGGGACTCCTGACACTCGAAAAACCAACGAATGGGAGCCAGTTTTAAGATAACGCAAGGCGAGGTGGTCACCTTGCGCTACAGAAGAGTAGGGTGCTCTTCTTTTATGGTCGTTGTTAGCGACATAAAGTCTGACATGACATTCAGACAGTCATTATTTTAGCTTATCTCATGCCAATATACTGATTGGGACGTTCTTGTCAAGGCCATCTTGCCTGATCAAGTCATTCAAAAAGATGAAGGTGTAATTCATCCTTTTGTAACGCGTTATGGTCATGCGCACAATGAGATCATTGATGCCTGGGCCAGGCGCGGCGTGATCGGGTTGATTGTTCTACTGGCGCTCTACCTGATTCCCATGAAGTTCTTTGCCCGCCACTTTGATAGTCCTGACCTGGAATTGCGTTCTCTGGCAGTGGCGGGCGTGTTGTTGTCAGTGGCCTACATCGAATTCGGGCTATCGCAGGCATTCCTGACCCATAACAGTGGGGTGATGATGTTCGCGTTTTGGCTGGCGGTACTGTGGGGAAGTTTCAGTCAGCGGTATTCCCGGGCGGGCAGGGCGGCCCCTTGATGCACGTTGTCCGCCGCCAAGGCTGGCGGCCACCACGCGCGGTTTCAGTGGCGCCTTGTGCTCGCACTTCCCCGTCTACCGTTGAGCGAGATGCGCTTGGTTCGATATGCTTAGTTCAAGGTTGAGCTGACACCTGTTTTTGCCTGGTGCCAGCCCGGAAACGCCCCTACCCGCTGTAGGGGCGTTTCTGTTATGCTGCCGCGATTAAATTCCTCACTTGACGTTCTCTCAATTCAACGGTGAACCACCCCATGGCAAAGCAACAGGAAGCAACGGATCTGCAGCGGGCACTGAAAGCTTGCAAGGGTTCGTTCGTCTCGGTGGGCTTTTTCAGCATGTTCGTCAACCTGCTGATGCTCGTCCCGCCCATGTACATGCTGCAGGTCTACGATCGCGTTCTCTCCTCCCAAAGCGTCGATACATTGATCATGCTCACCCTTCTGGTGATCTTTCTGTTCATGGTCATGGGCGGGTTGGAGCTGGTGCGCTCGCGCATGCTGGTACGCATCGGCAACCGCCTGGATACCAGCATCAATTCCCGGCTTTACGGCGCCATGTTCCGGCGCAGCCTGCATACCCAGGGAACGGCAAGCGCCCAACCGTTGAATGACCTGACCAGCCTGCGCCAGTTTCTGACCGGCAACGGCCTGTTCGCCTTTTTCGATGCGCCTTGGGTGCCGGTCTATCTGGGTGTGTTGTTCCTCTTTCACCCCTGGCTGGGCATTTTTGCCACCGTGGCGGGGGTCATTCTGGTGGGCTTGGCGATTGCCAATGAAAAATCCACCAAGACGTTGCTCGCCGAAGCCAATAGCGAGCACATCCAGGCGCAGAACCTGGCCAACTCCAACCTGCGCAACAGTGAAGTGCTCCACGCCATGGGCATGCTTCCCGGCATCATGGGACGTTGGTCCAAGCGCCACCACGAATTTCTGGCCAAGCAATCTCAAGCCAGTGACCGGGCGGGTGCCCTGACCAATACCTCCAAAGTACTGCGCATGATGTTCCAGTCGTTGATTCTGGGGCTGGGTGCCTTTTTGGTACTGAGAGGTGAGATGACCCCCGGCATGATGATCGCCGGCTCCATCCTCATGGGGCGCGCTCTGGCGCCTATCGATCAGATGATCGGTGGCTGGAAAGGGTTCGTGGGGGCACGTGGCGCCTACGAACGCTTGAATGAATTGCTGACCCAGATTCCTGAAGAACAGCAGCATATGTCACTGCCCGCACCGAAGGGCGACGTGGCGCTGGAAGGTGTCGCCGCCGCACCTCCCGGCTCGCGGATGGCCACCATTCGCGGCATCAATTTCAGTGTGCCCAAGGGTGAGCACGTCGGCATCATCGGCCCCAGTGCGGCGGGTAAATCCACCCTGGCGCGCGTCTTGTTGGGTATCTGGCCGGCCCAGGTGGGCGATGTACGTCTCGATGGCGGTGAAATCACCCATTACAACCGCGATGAAATCGGCCCCTACATTGGTTACCTGCCCCAGGATATCGAACTGTTCGATGGCAGCGTCAGTGAAAATATCGCCCGATTCGGCAACCTTGACCCGCAAAAGGTGGTCGAAGCGGCCAAGAAAGCTGGGGTGCATGAAATGATCCTGGACCTGCCGAACGGCTACGACACGGTGATTTCCTCGACCAGCGGCGCGCTTTCCGGTGGCCAGCGCCAGCGTGTCGGCTTGGCACGTGCGCTTTACGGCAATCCGGTACTGGTGGTGCTGGACGAACCCAACGCCAACCTGGACGACGCTGGAGAGCGTGCCCTGGCCCAGGCGATTGCCGGCTTGAAAGCCGAAGGCACCACGCTGTTCGTCATCAGCCATCGCACCAGTGTGCTCAAGAAGATGGACAAGCTGCTGGTAATGAAAGAGGGCCAGGTGAGCATGTTCGGCCCGCGCGATGACGTCCTGGCTCAGTTCGCCAAGAAGCCTCGCGCTCAGGTGGGTCAGCAGAACAATACACGCCTTTCGGCCATACCCGGTGGCCGTAGCGGCGAGGAGTGATAGAGCAGATGAGTGACAACGTGAACGACAAGCCCACCTCAGACAAGATGCCGGCGCGCCAGGAGATCGACGTGACCCCCAAGGGGCCGGCGACGCTTGAAGGCGAAACCGTGGAAGGTCTGCCCACCAGCGACAAAGGCTACCGCAAGCTAGGCTACGCCATCTTGCTGGTGGCGTTCGGTGGCTTCGGTACTTGGGCGGCGACGGCGTCTCTGGCGATTGCCGTGGTCGCCCCAGGTAGCGTATCGATGGAATCGTTCAAGCGCACCGTGCAGCACCTGGAAGGTGGCTTGGTCGATGAACTGATGGTGCAGGACGGCGACCATGTCGAAGCCGGAGACGCTCTGGTGGTGCTCAGCGATACCCAGGTGCGCGCCCAGTTGGAGATTGCCCGCTCGCAATACCTGATCAACCGTGCCATGGAGCTGCGCCTGCTGGCAGAGCAGCAGGGCGCCGAGACCCTGGAAATCCCCGCTGAACTTCAGGATGTCGATGATCCGCGTGTGCAACAGGTGCTTGCCGTGCAACAGAGCCTGTTCGTCGCTCGCCGTCAATCGCTTGCCAGCACCCTGAACTCGCTGGACGAGCAGAGCAACCAGATGCGCGAACAGATCGAAGGGCTGGAATCACGCATCGGTGTCAACAATCAACGCATTGCCTCCCTGCGTAGCGAGGCGGAAGACTTCCGTTCGCTCTATCGCGAAGGCCTGGGCGATAACCAGCGCATGCGCGAGCTCGAGCGTCAGATTCTGCAGTATGAAGGCGACAATGCCGAGTACCGTGCCAATATCGCCCAGCTGCGCTCGCAGATCAGCGAAAACCTGATGCAAAAGGAAATCCGCCAGCAGGAGTTCCAGGCCGAGATCGGTGAGCAGCTGCGCCAGGCCCAGGCCCAGATCGCCGAAGCCGAAGAACGCATCACCTCGCTGACCGACCAGGTCAAGCGCACCGTGGTCAGGGCACCGGTTTCCGGGACGGTCGTTGGGCTGCAGGTGCACACCATCGGAGCCGTGCTGCGTGCCGGTGACCCGATCATGGATATCGTGCCCAGCCAGGACGGCTTCGTGGTCGAGACCCGTGTGCCCACCCGGGATATCGACAACATTTACATCGGCCAGCACGCTGAAATTCGCTTTTCCGCCTTCAACCAGCGCCTGACCAACCAGATTGCCGGTGAAATCATCAATATCAGCGCCGACAGCTTCGAGGACGAAGCCACCGGGCAGGAGTATTACAAGGCGCGAGTGCGGGTGACCGACGATGGCCAGAAAGACATGACCGAGCAGATGCGACTCCTTTCCGGCATGCCCGCAGAAGTCATGATTCGCACCGGTGAGCGTACCTTTGCAAGCTACATCGCCAAGCCGATCACCGACATGCTGGCCCGTGCCATTCAGGAGGATTGATGTTGATAACCAGAATTGCCCCCTCGCCCAAGGTAGGAGGCCGGCTTGCCGGGCGATGGGCACGGCTAGGCGCCTTGGCGCTGGCTCTGATGCTTGCCGCCACGCCCGGCATGGCGCAGGACGACGTTCCCGCAGGTGATGAAGCCCTGGCCGAACTTGCCGCCATTGATGAAAACCGTGCTACCGGCGCTCGGCAACTGCCTTCGTTACCCGCGCTGTTTACCCTGGCGCTGGAAAACGATGCCGAACTCGCCCGCCAGCGTTTCGAACTGGAAGCCACTCGGGAAGAACGCCCGATGGCGCGCTCCCAGCTGCTACCGCAAGTATCCGCCTCCGGTTCATACCT
Source organism: Vreelandella rituensis (assembly GCF_003336665.1). GTDB lineage: Bacteria > Pseudomonadota > Gammaproteobacteria > Pseudomonadales > Halomonadaceae > Vreelandella > Vreelandella rituensis. Next base: position 55,932 of record NZ_QPIJ01000017.1, read on the forward strand.
GTGGCAGGATTCCACCAACGTTCAGACCTCACCGGATGATTTCGGACTCGATCAGGCCGCTCAACGCCCCGGTGAAATAGACGAAACCGTGTGGCAGGTGCAACTGCAACAGCCCTTGTTCAGCCTGGAACGCTGGCGCAAGCTGGACGTCGCCGATGCGCAGATCAGCGCTGCGGAGCTGCAGCTGGCGGTGGTCGAACGCGACCTGGCGTTGCAGGTCAGTGAAGCCTACGTCGAAGCCTATCTCGCCGCCCAACGCCTGGGTTTGCTCGAGACCCAGCAGGAATCCCTCGAGCTGCAAGTGCGCCAGGCGCAACGTGCCTATGACCTGGGTATCGGCAACCGTATCAATTTGCTCGAAGCCCAGTCACGCCTGGACCGTGCGATTTCCGATGCGGTGCTCGCGGAAAATGAACTGGATAACGCCCTGAGCGAACTTGAACGTCTGACCGGCACTTTGCCTGAATTTCGCGGCCTGGCCGTGGGCGAACTTTCGCGGGTAGAGCTGCAGCGCGAGTGGGGAGAACAGGACGACTGGTTGCAACGCACCGGGGAGAACCTGCGTGTGTTACTGGCGCAAGAAGAACGGCGTGTTACTAGCGCCGACACCGGTACCCGCCGCGCGGGTTACTTTCCCGAGCTCAACCTGAACCTCAGTTATTCCGACCGCCAGAGCGACGACCTGCTGCGCGAAAGTGAAGACTACCGCGCCAGTGTGGAGCTCAGCATGCCGCTTTATCGCGGCGGCTACACCACCGCCAGCGTGCGCCAAGGCGTGTTGCGTGAACAAGCCGGGCAACAGGCGGTCGAACACCAGCACAATCTCGCCGCTCAGGAAGTCCGCCTGCGTCTGCGTTCGCTCAATGGCAATGTGCGCCAGCTGGATGCCCTGGGCCAATCGATCGAATCCAGTGAATTGTTCTTGCAAGCCGCCGAGCGCGGCGAACAGCTCGGCCTGCGTGACCTGGTCGATGTGCTTGACGCCCGCGCCAGTCTTTATGACCAGCGCATTCAATACGTGGATACCATGGGCAACTACGCCCTGGACCTGTTGGCATTGCAATCCGCGGTGGGGGGCCTGGAAAGCGAAGATTTGACGAACGTCATGACATTGCTGGCATCGATCACCGAGGCGGCCAGCGTTCCCGGTAGCTCGTTAAGAGATTAGATTGAAATAAAAATTTCCCCACGCAAGTAGTTTGTCGCCGCATAGCGTTATGAAATTCTCTTGTAGCTCTATCATTAAGACGAAGAATACATTCGATTTAAATTAAGGTACTATCGCGCGCTTGCATTGTGGGTAATCCGGCATATGCTGCGCGATAGGTGTCAAGTACAAAGGACCTCTAATTATGATAGAGAATTCATCCTCGTCCGAACGCGGGAGATATGACGAAGCCATTTCTCTTGTGGACATGGTTGTAGCAGTACTACGCCATTGGAAGGTCATGAGTGTGATTTTAATTCTTGGCTCGGCCTTGACTATTTCCGTGGCATTGTTGATGCCTCAAAAATATATATTCACCAGTTTGTACAGCATTGCCGAATATGTCACTCCAAACGGCGAAACGAAAGGGCTTGAAGCACCAGAATCATTGATGGCACGTATCAGGAATGTCTATCTGGAGGCAGAAAGCCATCGCTTGCAGGAGACGAATGGCCTGACTTCATTGCCATTCGAAGTCGAGGGAAGTATTCCAAATAATTCTATGTTGATCGTGCTCCATACGGAGGCTAGTTCCCAATATGAAGATTGGATTACTGAATTACACGAAAAAGTTCTCACACGGCTAGATAAACACCAACATGAAAGGATGCAACAACGGCGTGAATCCCTTACCAGCCAGCTTGAAGCGACCGTTGCGCAGCTTGATAGTGTGCGGGAGTCGGGAGCGACTAATGCAGACGTTTTGATCACAAGCTACCAGGAGCGTATTGCTGAGCTCGAAACGCTTCTTGGCCAGCTACGTGATGGTGAAGTGGCGCAAGTGGCAATGCAAGGAGTGAAGCCCGGTGGTGCCAGCCGGCTTCTAGTGATAGCGCTGGGCCTGATTCTGACCCTGTTACTGGCCCCGCTGGGCGCCATGCTGGCTCATTTTGTATCCCTCGTCACCGTCAGGCTACAACAGTCTCGGTAATACCTGACAATTCAATGGAGCAGAAGATGTCAATATCGGTATTGTGCGTGTTTGGGACTCGCCCGGAAGCCATCAAGATGGCGCCTTTAGTCAAGAGGTTGCTGAGTGATGAGCGATTCCAGACGTGGGTGTGCGTCACAGGTCAACACCGAGAAATGCTTGATCAGGTGTTGTCGCTATTTGAGATTGTTCCAGATTTCGATCTCGATATCATGAGAGAAGGGCAAGATCTGACCGGTGTCACTACCGCAATTCTGGAAGGAATGAAGCCGGTACTGTCTAACGTTCGCCCAGACCTGGTGCTGGTTCACGGCGATACTTCCACTACATTCTCGGCAACGCTGGCAGCCTATTATCAGCGCATCCCTGTCGGTCATGTAGAAGCTGGTTTGAGAACTGGTGATCTCTACTCTCCGTGGCCTGAAGAGGCCAATCGCAAGCTTACAGGAGTCCTTGCAGAGCTGCATTTCGCACCTACGGAGCATTCCCGCCAAAATCTATTGCGGGAAGGAGTGGCAGAAGAAAGTGTACATGTTACAGGCAACACTGTAGTAGATGCCTTGCTGGAAATTTCTGCTCGACTTGAAAGCACCGACTCACAGCGTTACGGATTCGATGAGATTTTCGACTATCTCGACCCTGCTCGTAAGTTGGTATTAATGACTGGGCATCGGCGAGAAAGCTTTGGTGCCGGTTTCGAACGTATCTGCCAGGCAGTTGCGGAGGTAGCTCGGGCACATAAAGACATTCAAGTGGTATATCCGGTGCATCTCAATCCCAATGTGCGTGATCCCGTCCTGTCACTGCTTGGCGAGATTGACAATGTGTATCTAATTGAACCTGTAGATTACCTTCCCTTTGTGTACTTGATGAATCGCTCCTATTTGATTTTGACCGATTCGGGTGGCATTCAGGAAGAAGCGCCTTCCTTGGGGAAACCCGTGCTAGTCATGCGCGATACCACAGAAAGGCCCGAGGCTGTCAAAGCAGGTACTGTTACCATGGTGGGTACCGATGTGGGGAAAATCACCTCTTCTTTGTCGAGCCTGCTGGCGGACGCTGAGGCCTACGAGCGGATGAGCCATGCTTATAATCCGTATGGAGACGGACAGGCGGGGCAGCGCATTCAAGAAGCTATTGTGGCCTGGCATGCTTCGTTGAACTCATAAGCCAGCTCATGGTCGTGTATAGCCTTGGCTGCCAAGAAGGCACCGATTGACGTCGCAGGGTGATTCGCTTGTTAAAGGTAATAAAAAACGCCGCCTACCTGATTTTTATTCAAGGGCTTGGCTACCTGTCGCCATTGCTTGTCAGCTATTTGATTATAGACCGGTCTGGTATTGAGGCTTTTGGGCAATACTCGATCTATTTTTCTATTGCCCTGTACTGCCAGGTCTTGTTCGATATGGGGCATCAATTTACAGCTACACGCCGTATCGCCGGCGCAGTAGAAAATCGTGCTTATATCAGTTCCGTTTATTGGAATGCCTATGCCGTCAAAGCGTTGGTTTTGGTATTGGGGCTTCTTTTGGCCACGGCGATAGCTAGCGTATCGGCCATTGAATTTGAAAAATTACTTGCTGCGGTAGGGTATGGAGCTGCTGCTGCAAGCCTTCCTATATGGTTTTTCCACGGTACGGATCGTTTTCGCCATGTGGCTCTTTTGGTATTTGTATCCAGAGCTCTCAGTTTACTGCTGATTTACTTTCTGTACGACAATGCCGACTCAATTACCACAGTCTTGTGGCATCAGAGCTGGCCTAATATCGTCTTGGCCCTAGCGATTCTTTGCGTGCTGTTGCGTAGTGAAAAGCTGACATCTCTTGGTCAAGTAACAGTGAATATTCGCGAGGAATTTCGTGGCACGCTGCATGTCATGTCCAGTAGTCTGGGAGGTAGCGCTATGGCTAACATGCCGGTATTGGTGTTAGGTATATTGAAAGACGATTTCCTGGCTGGGGTATATGCCGGGGCTGATAGGCTAATAAAGGTTCTGGCCTCTGCATTGCTGCCGATCTCTCAAGCGGCCTTCCCGGCCAATAGCGCCCAGTTTGCTGAATCAGCGGCAGCTGGAGTGCGATCTGTGCTTAAGCTCGGCAGCCTCCTCTTGATAGCTTTTGTTATCATGCTTGGTGCGGTTTGGGCCTTTGGTGATTTTTATTTTCGTTATTTTCAATTGCCTGATGAAAGTCGATTGGTATTTGTTATTCTGCTCGGCTGGCTCTTCTGGGGAGTGCTGAACAATATCGTGGGAATCCAAGGATTACTGGCAGCAGGTCATGGTAAGGTTTATAACTTGGCTGTATGGATGGCTGTCCTCGTCACCTTGACGCTCTTGATTACCTTAATTCCCCGTTTTGGGGTGGTGGGTACCTCGTTTGCCATTATGCTCGGTGAGGCATCAATGTTTTTTGTGATGCTGTCATATGTGGCATGGCTCATGATTAAGCGGCGGCGCGGGGGAAAAATATCTTGATGATAAAAATTTCGCGAATTAAAGGAATGTTGCTCGTCGCGCTGATATTTTTGAGTTTGGCAAATACGCTTACAAACCTTCAGCTAGATAAGCTCGCCTTTGTACTTCTGGCGCTAGCAGGGGCGTGGCTGTTGAGAAGCAGGCCCGTTTTTAGCTGGGATGGTGCCGTAGTCCTTAGTTTGTTACTAGTTGCATTAGTTATTTCCTATTTGTCCTCTCTAGTTAATTACGAGACAGTATGGCATGACTCCTATTTATTGTTATTTTTTCTTATTATTACTTGGGTAATCTCGTCATGTGCTGTAGGTAATCCGCGTTATTTTTTGAATGGTTTCTTGTTTGCTTCTGCAATTTATTTTCTTTTTGGGATTGGTGCCTGGTTTTATTCGCAATTTACAGGAGAGGTGCATTACGTGATGCCTCTTTACGGAAAAGGGCGACCTGATATATTTGCTGCGCTGTCCTTTGCTACGACACCTCAAGTATATGCTTCAGTGGCAGCATTGGCTTCTATTGTCGCTCTCAAGCTCAAGGCCACGGCGAAATCGGGATCTTGGTATAATGTAATCATATTGTTAGCTTTGCTAGCTATTGTTATATCTTTGAACAGGGTCTGGCTGCTTTATATACCAATAATCTTGGTGGCCTGGGGTGGTCGACGTGTAATACTTGCGATAGTTGCACTAGGCGTTCTTCTTGGTGGGTTCTTGTTTTTCTATAGTAATGTTGCATTCTCTTTTGGTACTGTTTCTTCGCGGGTCATGATGCTTGAACACATGCTTTCTTTCATTAATGAACAGAGTTTACTCGATTTGCTGCTGGGCAACCCCTTTTACATCGATTCTTATTTTTTCATGCATGGCCAAGATTTTTACTATATTGAGAGTGCGCCCGTTTACCTGGTGACAAAATTTGGAGTTTTGGGTTTATTGATTAGCATGTTGCTTTTAGTATATTGGTTAGTGAAATTAAGTCAAAAGGATGTGTTGTTGGCGTTATTTTCGGTATATTATTTGGTTTTTGTGCAGATGATGACGCATGAGTTTTTTTCGATATCTTTTTGGCTTTATTGGGTTGTTTTTTTATGCTTGTTTTTTTTGAAGAAGCGCGAAATCAATCAGTCAAAGGCTAAGCACATGGAGCATGAAAGTAATGAGAGTTCTCTTTTGCGTCAGGCATAATTTTCATAGCGCTCCAGGTGGAGCGCAGATTCAGATAATGAAAACCAAGCAATATTTGGAAGAGATTGGTGTGCAGAGTGATTTAGTTACAGATCCAGAAAATGCAGATTTTTCCAATTATGATATTGTGCATCTGACGGATCTGACGTGGGTTTATGATCTTTTTGGTTATATAGAAAAATTGGAAAAAGTGAATTACCAGGGAAAGGTTGTTTTGTCCACTATTTATTGGCCTTTTGATGATTATGCCAAAAATGGCGCGCCTCCCTTGCAGTCATTGTTTTATACATTGTTCGGCATTAATGGTTTTGAAAGGGCTAAGGCACTTGCCAAGCTGTTAATGCGGCGAGAAAGTGTCTATTTAAAGGGGGTTTTTAATAGTTATATAACCTCACAGCGAGAGATTGTGGAATCCGTTGACTTGCTTTTGCCAAATTCCGAGATGGAAGCCCAAGCGTTATTCAATAGATTGGATGTTGATAAGCCTTATTCGGTAGTCAATAATGCGATTGATACGGATGTTTTTGAATTTATAAAAGAAGATACTAAAGAAGAAGTACGTCAAGACTTGGTGACTTTTGTTGCTCGTATTGACTCGAGAAAGAACCAGATTGGATTTCTCGAGTCAATAATGCATACGGATTTTAAAGTTCTCTTTATCGGAAATCCTGGTCCTAATAGCCAAAAATATTATGAGCGCTTGAAAAAACTCGCAGAGAAGAGAGGGAATGTTGAGTTTCTGTCTCATCTCGACCAGTCTGAAGTGTTCCGGCACATGACGAAAGCAAAGGTTAACGTTCTGACAAGCTGGATCGAAACTCCTGGTTTGGTTAGTTTGGAGGCTGCCTATGCAGGCTGCAATATTGTGGTGTCAGATAAAGGGTCGGTTCGTGAATATTTTAAGGACTATGCATTTTATTGCGACCCCGCAGACTCTCATTCTATGAAAGAGGCGGTGCTGAAAGCGATACAGGCTCCATACGATCCCGGTATTTCTGAAATGATTGAAAACGAATATTCGTGGCGCAAGGCGGCACAACAAACCTTATCTGCTTACCAGAAGCTGCTGTGTTGAGAGGAATTCAATGAGACTTTTTATTCTTGGTACGAGAGGAATTCCTGCTAGCCATGGTGGTTTTGAGACTTTCGTGGAGAAATTGGCGCCTTATCTGGTAAGTCATGGCTGGGAAGTAGTTGTATATTGCCAAGAATCGGGTAAAGGAAGTATTAGCGAAACTGAGTGGAGGGGTGTCAGGCGCATTCACATTCCAGTGAATCAGGAAGGAGCCGCCGGGACCATTATTTTCGATTGGAAAGTCACTTGGAATGCCTTCCGACAAAAAGGTTTATTTCTCACGCTTGGATATAATACCGCGGTTTTTAACCTGATGCAGCGTTTGGGTAGCCAGATAAATCTCATCAATATGGATGGAATAGAATGGCGCCGAGATAAATGGGGCCCGCTTGCCAAGACCTGGTTCTGGTTGAATGAAAGAGCAGGATGTTGGGTTGGTAACCACCTTGTCGCCGACCACCCTGAAATTAAAAGACATCTAGCCTCGCGTGTTAGTGAGTCAAAAATTACCATGATTCCTTATGGTGGGGATGATGTTAAATCCGCTGACGAAGAGCTCTTGGCTCCCTTTGATCTTGAACCACGTCAATTTTCGATCATCATTGCTCGTCCTGAGCCGGAAAATTCCTTTCTGGAAATGGTGCGTGCTTTTAGTAGCTGTCAACGCAATCACAAACTTGTGGTGCTTGGGAGTTTTACGCCGCAAAAGAATGCTTTTCATCGCCAAGTGATGGAAGCTGCCAGTGATGAAGTGATCTTTCCGGGAGCAATTTATGATGCTCCTATTGTTCAAGCATTGCGCCACTTTAGTTATTTATACCTACATGGTCATCGTGTCGGTGGAACCAATCCCTCCCTCGTCGAGGCGCTAGGCGCTGGATGTGCGGTCATGGCCCACGACAATCACTTCAACCGCTGGGTGGCAGGTGCAGGTGCCATGTATTTTAAAGATGAGGCGGGGTGTGCGGGCTTGTTCGATACGCTCCTGGAAAATAACGACAAAGTTGAAAGTATGAGAGCCGCTAGCAAACAGCAGTTTTACGAATATTTTACGTGGGAACAGGTCTTGCAAGAGTATGAGAAATTACTGTTAAAGTGGCTTGAAAAAAGTAACTAGCAACGCAATTCATACGCTGTACGTAGAGCCGGCTATCATTCAGTGCCGATCTGATTTTTTTTGATACGGTTTGCTGGAGGCTGGGATGTATCAATAACTGGAAGCTGCAGAGGCAGTATTCTTGCAGAGCGCTGAAACGGAATTAAATATGTCTAGGAAAACCAAAGGGTTGACAGAGCGCTATCCAGCCCAACTAATTGTACCGATTGTTGATTTATTTGCTATTGTTGCGGGCAGTATGTTGGCTCACGGGTGGCGTTTCGGTAGCTTTCAATTACATGAACGTTACGTGCTTGCCATCGTCATCATTTCGCTTTTTGTATTGTTAATGAACAGCTTGGTAGGCGCCTATGCCCGTTGGCGTGTGACCCGCATTTCGACATTATTGGTCAGGCTTTTCATGGTCTGGCTCGCTGTGGCTATTCTTGCCACTTCCATTATTTATTTTGCCCATGCTGCAGAGCGCTATTCGCGCCTTTGGGTGGGAATGTCATTAATGTTTTCATTCGTCATTGCGGGCGGTGCCAGGGTGCTGGCTCAGTTGGTCTTGCGTCAGGCGCGTTTGAAGGGCAGGGCACGGCGTTCCGTGTTTCTGGTCGGGCCGGGCTTTCATCTGCTTGAAGTTGCCAGAGGAATGCGTGCCTCACCCGGTGAAGGTTACTCCATCGCTGGAATCGAAAGACTGCCGCAAATACCTGATGCTGCCTGCCTGGAGCGTCTTAAACGACGAGTAAGCAGCTCGGAAGCACGTGAGGTATGGATTTGCCTACCCCTAGAAATGGGCGGAGTGGTGCGCTCTATCTTTCATGCATTGCGCAACCATACGGCCGAAGTTCGTTTCATTCCCGATTTTCGAGATATGCATTTACTCAATCATCGCATGAGTGAAGTAGCTGGGCATTATGCTATCGACCTGAGTGTTACTCCAATGAACGGTATGGCACGTGTGATTAAGCGCCTTGAGGATATCCTCGTGGGTGGCTTGATCAGCATTTTGATCCTCCCAGTGTGTATTGGGATTGCCGTAGCTATCAAGTTCAGTTCACCCGGCCCCGTGCTTTTTAAGCAATATCGTACCGGGGCGAACGGTACGCAGTTCAAGGTCTATAAATTTCGTTCCATGGAAGTCCATGAGGAAAAAGGAGGCTCAGTTACTCAGGCTAGGCAAGGAGATCCCCGAGTGACGAAGTTGGGCGCTTTCTTGCGGCGCACTTCATTGGATGAACTTCCCCAGTTCTACAACGTGCTCCAGGGTCGCATGTCGATTGTCGGCCCTCGCCCACACGCCTTGGCCCACAATGAATATTACAAGGATCTGGTGGAGTCCTACATGCGTCGCCACAAGGTCAAGCCGGGTATCACTGGCTGGGCGCAGGTCAACGGTCTGCGGGGTGAAACCGATACCTTGGAAAAGATGGAGCGTCGTGTTGAATACGATCTTTGGTATATTGATAACTGGTCGGTCTGGCTGGATCTACGCATCATTTTTCTGACGATATTTAAAGGATTTTTCAATAAAAATGCCTACTGAGCTAGACGTTGCCCAAGTTTATAGATCTCAGGTTTACAGGGTGCCAGGAAACCATTTCCTATGAATACCTTGAAAATTTTCTCTCCCCAGGCTTCATCGTTTGATTCAAGTTTATACACAAGCCTTGCCGTTCTATTGCTGGGAGCCATCTCCCTGGTGGTTCCCAGTCGCTATTCGCTAGGCGCCTTGATGCTCTTTCTGGGGAGTGCGGTACTACTGATCAATCGTCCCGCTCTCAGGCTGGTTCGCCAGGACTGGCTGATAATCACGGTACTTGCGGTGTATGCCGTCGTCGGATTTCTCGAAGCCTGGTGGGATGGGCAGGGCAGTAGCGGCCTCGACAAACCCAGCCGGTTCTTGTTGGCGGTACCGGCCATGCTGTTAATGCTGGCCTATCCTCCGCGTCTATCATGGGTGTGGGGCGGTATCGCGCTGGGTGCGACAGGAGCGCGGGCTGGCCCCGAAGTCCATTATCCGCCACTTACCAATTATTCGTCGGTTTCTACGTGAGGTGTGCCCTGCCGGTACTGATGATCTCGGCAAAATCCGCCAGGAAGACGTTATCCGCTACGTCGAACGTCATGCTCGGGACGGAAGTGCGGCATCAGGGAAGGCGATGTGCTGGTCGCTACGCGCTTTTCTCCGATATCTATACCTCAGCGGATCGACCCCGCTCGCTCTTGCAGACTGTGTACCCTCCATCAGGAGATGGAAGCTTGCAAGCCTGCCGACCTATCTATCTGTTGTGCAGATTCAGAAGGTCTTTGATGCTTGCGATCAAACGACGGCGTTAGGGCGGCGGGACTTCACCATTCTCATGATGCTGGCCAAGCTTGGGTTGCGGGCCAGCGAGGTCGCGACTCTCACCCTAGATGATATCGACTGGCGATCCGGGACGATGCTCGTTCACGCCAAGGGTCGGCAGCAGGCACGGATGCCGATGCCCCCAGATGTTGGCGCGGCCATCGTTGCCTACCTGCGCGATGATCGCCCGGCTTCACCGTGTCGCCGGCTGTTTCTCCGCACAGTGACGCCTCACGTCGGCTTCGCCTCCGGTTGCGCCATTACGATGATCGCCAAGGCGGCTCTCAAGCGTGCCGGGATCAGTGACTGCGCACATCAAGGAGCACATCTGTTCCGCCACAGCCTTGCCACTGAGCTTCTTCGCTCTGGTGCGACCTTGTCTCAGATCGGCCAACTGTTGCGGCACAAGAGCCATGATACGACGCGCATCTATGCGAAGGTGGATATTGAGGCTCTTCGCACGTTAAGTCTTCCTTGGCCTGGAGGTGTACTGAAGTGGACCCTTTCCATTGGACCACCTGACAGGCGATCTAAGCTTTGACCGGGTTGTCATCAGGCGTCAGGCCGCCTGGGTCAGTGGTTGATTGAAGTACACCTCATCGGGTGTTACATCGTTGAGTCCCTGATGGGGCCGATCCCTGTTATACCAGATAAAGTAACAACTCAGCTCCTCGCGCAGGTGAGCGCCATCCTCGAAGGCTTTCAGATAGACGCACTCGTATTTCACGCTGCGCCAGAGCCGCTCAACGAAGATGTTGTCCTGGTAACTGCCCTTGCCGTCCATGCTGATCCGGATCTCGTGGGCATCCAGCACGTCAGTGAATGCCTTGCTGGTGAACTGGCAGCCTTGATCCGTATTGAAGATCTCGGGTGGTCCGTGGTGCGCGAGGGCATCCTCCAGGGCATCGATGCAGAAGTCGGTATCCAGGGTGTTCGATACTCGCCAGGCGAGCACACGGCGGCTATGCCAATCCATGATGGCCACAAGGTACATGAACCCACGTGCCATGGGGAGTAGAGTAAGAAGCAGGGCGTAGTCGTACTATTTCCCTGCTTCTCCTCTCCGAACCGTACGTGCACCTCTCAGCGCATACGGCTCTCCATTCAAGCGTGGCTCAGAGCCAAGGCAACATCGTGATAGCGAGAAGTGACGGTATTGCGTGCTTCTTCCCTAGGCAGGTACGGATTCGCTTCGGGAAGCCGCCACCGGAACCGCATTTTCCGGCTTGATACCAGTCGACGCAGGCTTACCACACAGAAATTACCAGCGTGGTTGGGGCCGAAGAATTGCCATGTCTTAGCCTCTTTCCCTTGAGGTCGGCGGAAGTGCTTTCGCATCAAGGACTTGATCGATGCTCGGTACTTTCGTGCCAACCAGTGGGCGAGTCGCCAGAAAACGATGCCATCAATCTTCTTGTACGTCATCGCGGTATAGTCGGTGAATTGGTAGAACGTAGCCCAGCCCACCAGGCGGCGGTTTAGGCGGTCTACCATACCGATCCGATTCTCGCTGTGATTTCCGGACAGTTCCTTCACCAAGGTGGCGGCGAAGTTTCTGGCCTTATCGCGGGGGATGGAAGTGATGGGGCGCATAGTGCCACTAGGCCCCCATTTCCGAATGATCCGGTGTCCAAGGAAGATGAAGCCATCATTGACGTGTGTGATATGGGTCTTTTCCATATTCAGGGCCAGTGACAGGTCATCTTCCAGAAACCGGCGACATTCTTCACGGATGGCATCGGCTTGTGCCTTGTTGCCCTTTACGGTTAAGACGAAATCATCCGCATAACGGCAATAGGCCACCGCCGGTTTCCACTGGCGGTCTTCACGCAGGGCAACAGGACGTTGCAGCTGAATACTGGAGTTCCAGTACCAGCGATCCTTGCGGGCTTTCTTGCTCAGGTAGCGTTGTTCCAGCCACTGATCGAACTCATTGAGCATGATGTTCGAGAGCAGCGGTGACAGTACGCCACTTACGATCTTGCATAATTGAGCCTCCACCTACTGAGTCAGTCGCCTTTTGTCCAACATTACACCCTGGATCTGGATCCACTCTGAACACTATCACAATCTCTTCTTTGTAA
>NZ_QPIJ01000170.1 GCF_003336665.1 Vreelandella rituensis
CCATGTTGCCTGCCAGCGTCCATCGGCTCACGTCATCAACGCTCACTTTTCCACCATAAAGACGCTTGCGCCCTCGGGGTTTCTGTTCTCCCTGATACAGCCAACGCAGATTGGCGTCATGGCGCAGCTTGCCGACCTGATGTAACCCCGTTGCCACGACACCCTGGAGGTAGCGGGTTTTACTGTAATAGCCGTCCGTCACGAGATAACGCACCTGTGGCGGGAGTGACGCACGATCCTGCTGAAGATGGTGAAGATAGCGGTCCACGCGCGACTGTTCACAGTCGGGACGATCCATCGTTTGTCGTGTGGACAGGTGATACGCCGTATTTNTAGCGGTCCACGCGCGACTGTTCACAGTCGGGACGATCCATCGTTTGTCGTGTGGACAGGTGATACGCCGTATTTTCCGTCACGTTCACCACGGCCAGCGTGGATATTTCCAGTCCCCGTTCGGCCCTGCCTGTGCCGCCACTATAGAACTGACCCAGCCCTTCGGTATGCCGGCCGCTTTTAGGAATGAAGCTGCAATCCGTGGCGGCCACCAGGGTGACGGCCGTGTCTTCACTGAGTGGCAGCAAGCTCAGGCGATTGAACTCGGTGAAATCAAACGCACGCCGATACCAACGCGAAAAGGTCTTCTCATGGTAATCACTGTAACGGCTGAGATTGCGAAAGTTGACACGACCTCGCAAACACA
>NZ_QPIJ01000171.1 GCF_003336665.1 Vreelandella rituensis
TGCGGTTGGCGATCTGGCGCTTGAACAGTTTGCCGGATGTCACCCCTTATACGGCTAATACGCCGATGACCCTCGATATCGACGGCCTGCCCATCGAGGTCTTTGGCCACCAGGGTGGCAGTGCCTATAACGTGTTATGCGAGTACCCGGATTTACTCACCCCTTGTCGCCTCCATCGCTGAGACCGGTGACATGGTGGGCGGCTTACTGCGAGAAGGGAATGCTGGCCCGGCAGAAAACGCAGATACCTGGATACCTCACCTCGTTCAGCGCTTAATGGAAGGCACGAATCGAGACGTGGACCAGTTCCGTGTCCGCCTGGATGCAGGCTTTACCGATGGTGAAACGCTACGCGCCCTCGACGCGCACGATATCGCTTATCTGGGACGGTTAAAGAGCAACAAAGCCCTGCAGACGCTGGCGGCGCCTTATCTTAAACGGCCGCCTGGACGACCACCGGAGACACCGCGGGAATGGTGCCACGACCTGGAATACCAGGCCGGTAGTTGGGAGTCCCCACGGCGCGTAGTGTTGGTCGTGCAGGGAAAAAACGATGACCTGCTGCCTCATGCCTTCTTCCTGGTGACAAATCTAAGCCGCTACCATTACCCGCCGGAGAGCGTCCTGGCCATTTATCGTCAGCGAGGCAAGGCGGAAGCCCACATGGGTGAACTCAAGTCGGCCCTTGATCTCCATTTAT
>NZ_QPIJ01000172.1 GCF_003336665.1 Vreelandella rituensis
TCTCCCCTATCCTGGCTAACATGGCGCTGGACGGATTACAGAGAACAGTCGACGCTGTGATACCTTCCAGCACGCAAAGAGGCCGGAAAGTAAAGGTAAACGTTGTGCGGTACGCAGACGATTTCATCGTCACCGGGGCCTCGAAAGAGATTCTGGAAGAAGAGATCAAACCTGCTATCGAGGCATTCTTCGAAGATAGAGGGCTTACCCTGTCTAAAGAGAAGACCAGAATAACGCACATTTCAGAAGGATTCGATTTCCTGGGACAAAACATTAGGAAATATGGAGGTAAGCTGCTCATTAAACCTTCACCCAAAAGCATCCTAAGCGTGAAGTCCAAAATCAGGGGGATCGTAAAAGGTAACAAGCAGGCAACCCAGAGAAACTTGATAGGACAGCTCAACCCCATAATCCGGGGGTGGGCAAACTATCACCAGCATGTGGTTGCTGCCAAAACCTTTAAAAGCCTCGATGCCGATATATGGCAACTACTATGGCAATGGGCTAGACGCAGGCACCCAAACAAAGGGGCAAGATGGGTCAGGAAGAAATACTTCAAGACCACGAGCACCCGGAACTGGGTATTTGCAGCGGACTCGCTAGAGAAACATTGGGATGGATCGCAGAAATGGCTGCGCCTTCAGGTGGCGTCAGACATAAACATTCGGCGGCACACAAAGATTAAGGCTAAAGCCAAT
>NZ_QPIJ01000173.1 GCF_003336665.1 Vreelandella rituensis
TCATGTTACTACCCCCCTCTCTGTATTCTCGGCTCTATCAATGCCTTGCCCTCTTGTGCATCGGCTTGGGCGCCATGGGTATCGTTTTACCCCTGCTTCCTACCACGCCGTTTTTGTTAGTGGCAGCCTGGGCGGCGCCTAAAGGCTCACCCAGACTGGCTAACTGGCTCTGGACGCATCCTCAGCTTAGCTCCATCCTGATTGCCTGGCGCGACCAGCGAGCCGTTCCCCGACGTGCTAAAAATACCGCCTGTGTATTACTGATAGTCAGCTGGGGTACATTAGTGATGGTGGGTTCACCTCTGCCAGTCCTGGCCTTTACCGGTATCCTGTTTACCGTTGTTGCCACCTTTGTGTTGACCCGGCCTACGGTTCAGCTCCCTTGAGCTCTTTTTCTTCGCGCATGACAGGTTACCCAGATTATGCATATCACCCGCTATACCGATTATTCACTGCGTGTACTGCTGTTCGTGGCCCTGAAAGGCGAAGAACGCTCGACGATCCGCGAGATCGCCGAGCGCTATGATATTTCCCGCAATCACTTGATGAAGGTGGTGCAAGAACTCAACCACAAGGGCTACCTGCAGGCAATACGCGGCAAGCAAGGCGGCCTGTTGCTGGGGCGAGCACCCGAAGACATCAATATCGGCGCCCTGGTACGCGACACCGAGCA
>NZ_QPIJ01000174.1 GCF_003336665.1 Vreelandella rituensis
ACGATGGATTGCGCCCAGCTGGAGAGGGTCAGCATCATGTCACCGTCCAGGTGGCCCAGCGAGAAGATGATGGTCACCATGCCCAGGGCCGCCTGGAACACGATCAACCCCAGGATCAAGGTATCCATCATGCTCGACGACGCCTTCACGCGGGCATTGAACAGGCGCCGGTAGAGCAACATGCCACCGCCCACCACGCACATGGCCCCGGCGATGCCGCCGATCACGATGGCAATCAGCTGCTTGGTGCCGGCGTGCAGGAAGGGTGCATAGACCCAATGAGGCGTCAGCATGCCCACCAGGTGGCCGAAGAAGATCACGATGATGCCGACATGGAAGAGGTTGCTGGCCAGGCGCATGTTTTTCGAGGACAGCATCTGGCTGGAGCCCGCCTTCCAGGTGAACTGGCCATGATCGTAACGCATCAGGCTGCCGAGCAGAAATACCGTGCCGACCAGGTACGGATAGTAGCCGTAGATAAGATGTTGCAGGTATTCAATGAACATGGCGATTCTCCTTGTTAGCGATCGGCCACGGTTGAGGACGGGGACGCTCCCCGGGTAGACGGCATGATTCTGACGGGATCGCTATGCACGGCATTCTTGCGCTCGGCAAGCCGCCGGCCTTCGGCGGACTGCA
>NZ_QPIJ01000175.1 GCF_003336665.1 Vreelandella rituensis
GCGGTCGGTGCCTCGCGGGCGGCGGTGGACGCAGGCTTCGTGCCCAACGACATGCAGGTCGGCCAGACCGGCAAGATCGTCGCGCCGGACCTGTACATTGCCGTGGGCATCAGCGGTGCCATTCAGCACCTGGCGGGCATGAAGGACTCCAAGGTGATCGTGGCGATCAACAAGGACGAGGAAGCGCCGATCTTCCAGGTGGCGGATTACGGGCTGGTAGGGGATCTGTTCGAGATCCTGCCGGAGCTTGAAAGCAAGCTTTGAACCAACCCCGGCGCAATCTCGGTTGCTTTAGCTTCGAGTCAAGCCGGCCCGGCCAGGGAAGGCCGCTATCGGCGGCGTAGCCGCCGCGATTGTTGTTCACCTTTCTCGGAGGTGGGGCGTTGCTGGTCGGTGATGTACTGCGTCACGATATCCAGCGGTGCGCCCCCACAACTGACGACGCAGTAGGACGGTGACCAGAACTGGCTGCCCCAGAGTTTGTCGGCGATGTCTTCCGCAAACTCCTTGCGTATCACGTAAGCACTCTTGCCTTTGAGCTTGCCGATAAAGTGAGACAGGGCTTTCTGCGGCGGGCAGATGACCAGCAGGTGGAGATGGTCGGCCTCGCCGTTAAACT
>NZ_QPIJ01000176.1 GCF_003336665.1 Vreelandella rituensis
AACTCACCCGGCAGATCGTCAACGAGAACCAAGTGATCTGTGCTGAAAGCCTCGCGGTGAAAAATATGGTCAAGAACCGGTCTCTGGCGAAAGCCATCAGTGATGTGGGCTGGGGGGAGCTGGTGCGCCAGCTCGACTACAAGGCCGCCTGGGCGGGGCGTCAGTTCGTCCAGATCGACCGTGGGTACCCCAGCAGCAAGCGCTGCCATGGCTGCGGGTTTGTGATGGAATCTCTGCCGCTCGATGTTCGCACCTGGGACTGTCCGGACTGCGGCACCCAAGGCATCGACCGCGACGTCAATGCCGCCCGCAACATCCTACAAGCCGGCACCGCGCTGTTAGCCGGTGCTGTGGGTTGAAGTAATACCGAGGGGCACTCGGGAAGTTACGCCTGCGGAGTTTGTGTAAGACCGGCAATGCCAAGGCATTGAGGCGACGGACAACGAAGCAGGAACCTGGGAGGTAACGACCAGGGAATCCCCTTCCACAAGCGCGTCAGCGCTGAAGGTGGGGGAGGATGTCAGTGTGCCGGGCATGGCGCACATCTATAGGGTGAGAGTCCCGAGCAGTGACGTTGGGAGTAGCTGTTAGCCAATATGGCAAGGGTGTCCATCGCAA
>NZ_QPIJ01000177.1 GCF_003336665.1 Vreelandella rituensis
TCAATGCAGAACGATGTGCCCAGTGGAACGATTCGGATGTCGGTGACAACCGCCTTGTCCGCCTTTTCGTTGAACGCTTGATGCTGACAAACCGTGGTCTTGACCGGCTGGAAGCCAACTGTCCTGGCGCCGCTCAAGTGGATCATGCCGTCGACTATTTTATAGCCATTGCGATTGACGACATAGGTGCGTGCGCCCTTCGAGTAACCGGGGATTCTCGGGCACGCCTGGTACTTGTGAGGATTGATCTTGAAGTCGTCTTTCGCCGCGAGCCAGCCCTTCCAGGCGTCGCCGACTATCTGCGTCATCCGNTCCAGGCGTCGCCGGCAATCTGCGTCATCCGTTGAGCGCCGGCGGAAGGGAGTAGTTGATAGACGTCCTTGTGCTCTTTCTTCAGCAGCTTGTCGGCCTGGCTGGCGCTGATCGGTGCCTCGGCGAACAGCGCCTGACGCATGTGATAGAGCGTGGCGTTAGCCACTTTTCTCGCGGCCGAACAATACCGATGGCAGGCCAGGTAGTTGGCGTGACCGGGACGGATCA
>NZ_QPIJ01000178.1 GCF_003336665.1 Vreelandella rituensis
TCATCCGTGAGCATTTGTCGGGGCATGGCAGGCTCGCCGTTTGTTGGTGTCGGAACCTCTATTCTGTGAGCTTGCCCCTATCCTGCCAAATCTTCCTGCCACCAAACATCAACAGACCCTAAAAATAATCGCTTTCTAAGGTCTTGGCCTCATACCTGACATCAAGTACTTGGCAATAGTCTGAATAATAGATTCAGGCACGTATCTGTCAACTGCAATAGCTCTACGATTATATCCTACTAGGTAGGCATGACCCTCTTAAAGTATACCTCCAATGCCCTTTTGACGGTTCGCGTGGTTACGACCAGAATCCTGCAATATCCTCGCGAGTTCAACCCCATGAAACCTGTCAAGGAAGCCCTCATCGCCGAGGTATCCAATGGCTATCGCTCGCTGGTAGTGGTGGTGTTGTCGCCACTGGCATTCGCGCTGGTTTTCGCTTGTTGGACGATTTTCGCCGTGCTGGGCATAGAGCTGCAAGAGGCACTGGGCTTTGGGGACGTGGCTTTTGCCGTCCTTC
>NZ_QPIJ01000018.1 GCF_003336665.1 Vreelandella rituensis
CCGCCTATAACATCGCCGCCCGCGGGCATGTTGTTTACCAAGGGCGTGGCCGCAAGGCTACCGCCCGTGTGAGCTCGCAAACGCCGACTCGCACACCGCGAACTCCGGTCACGCTCTCCACGCTTTGGCAACAAAGCGCGTGAGAGTGATGGGAATCCGCGATTCTATTCTTTGAATGAATCGTCGGAGGGTTCAAGCGCAACGTTATCGATAATATTCATTGAACATCTGGGTCATCTGGGTGACAGGAGTCTAGGTTGAATCTTGAAACAAAGTGGCTGGAAGATTTTGTCACATTAGCCAGTACCCGAAGCTTTTCGGCATCCGCCCGTCAACGTCATGTTACTCAACCAGCTTTCAGTCGGCGTATTCGAGCCCTGGAGCAAGCAGTAGGCGTAACCCTGGTGGATCGTTCCACCACGCCGGTAGATTTAACCTCGGAAGGCCAGTTGTTTTTGGTAACGGCTCGCAATCTGGTGGAGCAGCTCAATGAGTCATTGAGCCATTTGCGTGGACTATCCATTGCCAACGAAGCCCTGGATATCGTGGCGGCACATTCATTGGCATTGAGTTTCTACCCCCCCTGGATTTCACGTCTACAAAAAGGGCTGGGGGAGTTGCCAACGCGCCTTGTCGCCATGAATGTGGGTGAGGCCATCCACGTATTACGTGAGGGCAATTGCGATCTCATGCTGGCATATTACGACCCTTTTGCCACCATGCAGCTGGATGCAGAAGTTTTTCCTTCATTTTCAATTGGTAAAGTAAATATGTTGCCGGTCACCTTGCCAGATTCCGAAGGAAAGCCCCTTTTTGCATTTAGTCAAGACGAATCCTTGCCGTACCTGTCGTATACGCAAGGCGCGTTCTTGGGGCGCAGTGTGCGTATGTTGTTGAAAAATGACCCATTACGCATGAAGTTACGTACGGTATACGAAACGGCCATGGCTGAAGGGCTGAAAGGCATGGTACTGCAAGGGGTTGGCGTAGCCTGGATCCCCGATTTCTGTATTCGAGACGAGTTGAACAGCGGACGACTCGTCCGTGCTGGTGATGAAAAATGGGACATTCCTTTGGAAATTCGCCTCTATCGCTGTTCTTTGGTGCATAAGCCCGGTGTGGAAAAATTGTGGCGTCAAATGATGCGATTACCACGCGATTTTCTAGAAGCTTGACAGTAAATTACCCACTGCCAAGGTCGGCAGGCAGGCCAAGAAAGTTCTGAATGATGAAAAAGTGATCTTCGAACAGACTCTCCGGCTCAAGATCCGCCAAGGCTACCCAGCGAGCATGGTCGCCGCCTTTGACGGGTTTTAGCCGCGGAAGCTGTTGTTCAGGGCGAAGCGCGAAGTAAAAGGCTTCTGCCAGGGTCCGGCCCCGCCAGCTACGGTGGGGTTCATCGAAAAGACGCTGACCACGCAAGGAGCCTTTCAGCACTGGCTCAGGGACTTTCAAACGTAAACGCTCCCGTAACTCTCTCAGGCATGCATCCAACAGGCGCTCATGGGGGTTGATAAATCCACCGGGAAGGGCAAACAAGCCTTTGCCGGGTGCAGCAGTGCGGCGGACCAGCAACACATGACCGGATTGCACCACAACGGCGTTCACGGTAACGAAAATAGGTGGGTAGGGCGCTTGTGCCCAAGCTTTCCTATACTGGTCAAGTAACTGCTGCTCTTCAAGTAACTGGTGATATACCTCGCCTTGACAGAACTGGGCCACGCGGTCGACGACACCCGGCGGTAAATCATGCGAAGCACCAGTACTCAAGTAGTCGTTTGATGCGTCCTGTGAGCGAAACAGTCGCTCGCGGATCTGGCTTGCCGAAATACCATCGACCAGCGGCACACTGACTGACTCCCATTGTGGAAACAGCGACAAATAATAACTGGATTGTCCACGGCTGGCCCCGATAAGGCCTATGCGAGGCAGTCGGGCATGCGTCGGGGAGGCGATATCGCGTACCTTGCGTTGAACATCCCTTACCCACACATCGTCGTTGTAGAGAGCGTCCAGCAGGGGAACGATTTCTAGGCGTTCGTTTTCAGCCTTGTCAAAGCCGGTGCGCAACATTGCCTGGCGTTCATCGAACCGCCATGGATTGCGCAATGAGCGAGCCTGCCAGGCAGAACCCACCAGTACGATTACCTGGCGAGCCTGTTTCAATGCTTCGCGTATCACCGCCAAGTGACCCAGATGAGGAGGCTGAAAGCGTCCAATGAACACCAGGCAATCGAATTCAGGAGCCGCGGGTAATGTGAGTGATTCTGGAGGCATCCTGGCTTCCCTATAAACACTGAGTGGATGAATGAGTAAATGGACGAACCCGAAACGGGTAAGTAGTGTATCGAAAATAGCTGTCAACAGCTGAATGTCTTTAGGGAGTAAAAGTAAAAATGGTCAAGGAAGCCGCCAAATTTTGGGGAAAGGTGTTTCAGGATGCCGTTTCGTTGTGGCTCGAACGCAATGCATTTAGCTACGCCGGTTCACTGGCCTTCTACACCTTATTCTCGTTGGCTCCCACAATCATTATTGCCGTCACGGTAATTGGTGTTGTCTTGGGCGAAGACGCCGCTCAAGGGCAAATTGTCGCCCAGCTACAGGGAACATTAGGGACGGATGCCGCCATGGCTATCGAACAAGCGGTGGCGCAATCCAGAATCGAAGAATCAGGACTGTTGCCCACCTTGCTAGGGGTTCTCGCCTTGCTGGTAGGGGCGACCACAGTATTTGCTCAGATGCAGTTTTCATTGAATACCATCTGGGGAGTGACGGCCAAACCTACCTCCAACAGTTTGTTTATCTTTCTCAAGAACCGATTGTTGTCATTGACGGTGGTGTTGTCTATCGGTTTTATCTTGCTGGTATCGCTTGTGGTTGGGGTGGTGTTACGCGGCATGTTAGGTGTCGCCGACAACCTGTTGCCCTATGCGGGCCTGCTGACGACGGCATTGGAATCGCTTATTTCACTGGCCATGGTGACGTTGCTTTTCGCTTCGATTTTCAAGGTGTTGCCGGATGTCGTGCTGAGCTGGCAGGATGTCTTTATAGGGGCGTTAGTGACCGCAATACTCTTCACTATCGGCAGAAACCTGATTGCAGTTTATCTTGCCTATACTGCCACCGCTTCTACTTACGGCGCGGCAGGTTCCGTGGTCATGATTTTGCTATGGGTTTATTACTCGTCGCTTATTCTTCTTTTCGGAGCTGCATTCACCCGCTCGTTGTTGTTGCGACGCGGGCGTAAATTGATTCCACGCAATACTGCCGTGGCGGTGAGGCGAGAATTTCTTTAATGCTCACTGCTACTTGACCTTCACAAGGACCAGAAAAGGAAACCGTTCATGAGTCAGTCGAGCACCAATTCGTCAAGAGCAGATTCGTCACGGACAGAACAATGCTGTACCCGTGCTTGGGTAACGGGCAAGGTACAGGGTGTCTGGTTTCGCAATGCCACACAGGAACAAGCCCTGCAACGTGACATTACCGGTTACGCCAAGAACCTGCCCGACGGTCGAGTGGAAGTGCTGCTGTGTGGCCAACCCGGGGCCGTGCGTGAACTGAGTGAGTGGCTATGGCAAGGGCCGGAAAAAGCCCATGTGACTCATGTGGAATTCGAGGTTCTTGAAACCACTCATGTGCCGGATCATTTTTCGACCGGTTAAGTGGTTTGCGTTTGCCAGGCGTGAATATTGTCAGCGGTCAGATTGACGATATTCTGACGGGCTTCCGGGGCGATCCAGGCATTATGCGGCGTTACTATCAGATTGAGTGGTTCATGCAAGGCATCCAGCAGCGGATGGCCCTCTTTGGGTGGTTCAGTTGGGAGTACATCGACCCCGAGCCCACCAAGCTTGCCCGCGCGCAAGGCATCGAGTGCGGCCAATTCATCAATGACCCCGCCTCGGGCACAGTTGATCAGCAGTAGTGCGGGTTTGGCCTTGGCCAATCGCTCGGCATTGATCAGGTGGCGTGTATCCTCGTTCAGCGGACAGTGCAGGCTGATGACGTCCGCCTCGGGCAGCAAATCATCCAGTGACGGGCGTGAGTCGCCGGTTTCATTGCCCGGCCGCGCCGCAAAAGCGATTTTCATGCCGAAGGCCTCGGCAAGGCGCGCCACCTCGGACCCCAGCTCACCTTGGCCGACAATGACCAGCTGTTTACCCGCCAGCTGCAGGGTGGGGTGATCCTGAAGGCAGAAGAAAGGGCTTGTTTGCCATTTGCCTTGGACGAGATCCTGCTGGTAGCGCGGCAAACGATTGGCCAGCGTCAATATCAGCATCAAGGTATGCTGTGACACGCTTGCGGTGCCGTAAGCGGCGACGTTCATGACCTGAATGCCTTGTTGTCGGGCGGCATCTAGATCAATGTTGTTAAGGCCCGTGGCCAGTACGCAAATCAGCTTGAGGCGCGGCAGTGCCGTCAAGGTTTGTGCATCGAGGACTACCTTGTTGACGAGCGCGATGTCTGCATTTTTTAGCCGATCTTCCGCCTGCCCGGAGGTGCTTTGTTCATGCACGTCCAGATGATCGACACAGCGCTCTATAACCGACAGGTCGACTCCTGGTCCTAGGCTTTGAGCGTCCAGCAAAACGGCATTAGGCATCAGATATCTCCATTTCGTGCCGACAAGCTGACGGGCCTTGCTCGGCAGGGGTCACAAAAGGGTATAATGTCCGGCTTTGACGGCAGGCTTGGAGTTTTGGTCCCGGCCCGCCACCTAGGGCATTTGAGTTGGGCTTATGCCCGCCATTGTCCTGTATGGGTTGAGCTTTTTCAGGAGTGATCAACATGCCCATCTATGAATATGAGTGCAAGTCCTGTGGTCAGCGGTTGGAAAAACTGCAGAAGATCAGCGCGGCCCCCTTGACAGAATGTCCTGCCTGCGCAAGTGAAGAGCTTGTACGCCTGGTGTCGGCGGCAGGATTTCGCCTGGCTGGCAGCGGCTGGTATGAAACCGATTTCAAGACCGGCAGCAAGAAAAATCTTTCTGCCGGTGGAGAGGGCGATAAAAAAGCGCCGGCCACCCAAAGCAGTGATGTGAAAAGTGATGCCAAGACAAGCGCTACACAGAAAAGCGATACCAGCGGTAAACCCAAGCACAAGGGCAGCGCGGCCTGACCGTGAATGCCAGGGTCGTAAGGCCCGTTACTCTTCTATAGCCACGCAACAGAACAGGATTTGACATGCGCAGCCATTATTGCGGCCAGCTGAACGAAACTTTGGTGGACCAGACGGTCACCGTATGCGGGTGGGTACATCGCCGCCGTGACCACGGTGGGGTGATTTTCCTCGATATGCGCGACCGTGATGGTATCGCCCAGTTCGTGGTCGACCCGGACACCGCCGAGGCTTTCGCTAATGCCGACCGCGCACGTAATGAATACGTGCTGCGCATTACCGGGCACGTACGCCTGCGTCCGGAAGGCACCCAGAATGACACCATGCCCACCGGGTTGATCGAGGTGCTGGCCAAGGAAGTGGAAGTACTCAATACCGCCGCCACCCCGCCGTTCCAGCTCGATGAACATGGCAGGGTGGGCGAAGAAGTCCGCTTGAAGTATCGCTATATTGATCTGCGCCGCCCGGAGATGATCGAAAAACTGCGCCTGCGTTCACGTATTTCTCACAATGTGCGGGCGTTTCTGGAAAACCAGGGGTTTCTGGACATTGAAACACCGGTATTGACCCGTGCCACGCCAGAAGGCGCGAGAGATTACCTGGTGCCGAGCCGTACCCATGCAGGCAGCTTCTTTGCTCTGCCGCAATCTCCTCAGCTATTCAAGCAACTGCTGATGGTGGCGGGGTTTGATCGCTACTACCAGATTGCCAAGTGTTTTCGTGACGAAGATCTGCGTGCCGACCGTCAGCCGGAATTCACCCAGATCGACATCGAAGCATCGTTTGTGGAAGAAGACGATATCATGGGCATCACCGAAGCCATGATTCGTCAGCTGTTCCAGGATGTTCTCAGTGTCGAGCTGCCGGAATTTCCGCGCATGACATGGGCGGAAGCGATGAACCGTTTCGGCTCCGACAAGCCGGACCTGCGCATTCCACTCGAGTTGACCGATGTCGACGACCTGATGCAACAGGTGGATTTCAAGGTCTTCTCGGGCCCAGCCAAGGCGGAAGACGGCCGTGTGGCGGCATTGAAAGTCACCGGCGGTGCCAAGCTTTCGCGCAAGGAAATCGACGAATATACCAAGTTCGTAGGTATCTACGGCGCCAAGGGCCTGGCCTGGATCAAGGTCAATGAACGCGCCAAGGGCTTGGAGGGCTTGCAGTCACCCATCGTCAAGTTCATGGAAAATGTGGTCGAAGAACTGCTCGACCGCGTCGATGCTCAAGACGGTGACATCATCTTCTTCGGTGCCGACAAGGCACGCATCGTCAATGAAGCAATCGGTGCGCTACGGGTCAAGCTGGGTGCCGACCTTGAGCTTTATACGCAGGAATGGGCGCCGCTTTGGGTGGTTGATTTCCCGATGTTCGAAGCCGATAACACGGGTCGCCTGAGCCCCTTGCATCACCCCTTTACCGCGCCTTCCTGTAGCCCGGAAGTCTTGAAGACCGACCCTGCCAGTGCTCTGTCTCGCGCCTACGACATGGTACTCAATGGCACGGAGTTGGGCGGTGGTTCGATCCGTATCCACGACCAGGCCATGCAAAACACGGTTTTCGAGATTCTAGGAATCGGCGAAGAAGAAGCCCAAGAGAAATTCGGCTTCCTGCTTGATGCATTGCAGTATGGTGCACCCCCGCATGGCGGCTTGGCCTTCGGTCTGGATCGCTTGGTGATGCTGATGGCCGGCGCTCGTACCATTCGTGAAGTCATCGCGTTTCCCAAGACCCAGAGTGCAGCCTGCCTGATGACCGATGCGCCGGGCGAGGTCAGTGCCGACCAGCTCAAGGAGCTCAGCATTCGTTTGCGCCAGAAAGCCAAGGCTGAAGCCGTCAGCGAATGATAACCTGTTAAATACGGGTTGGATGAATGATGAATGACGTAACACCGACGCCCAAGGGCGTCGGTGTTTTTGATTGAGAAAGAAAAAAACCGGGGAACCACATGCGGATTCTGGGAATTGACCCGGGTTCTAGAATTACCGGCTACGGCGTCATTGACCTGGTTCAGGTCAAGCCGCATTACGTGGCCAGCGGCTGTGTACGTACCCGTGATGAGGTGCTTGAACAACGCCTGGCGCAGATTTACGCGGGGATCAGTGAGTTGATTGCCCTCCATCGTCCTGATGTCGTGGCGGTAGAGCGCGTCTTTATGTCAAAAAACGCCGATTCAGCGCTCAAACTCGGGCAGGCGCGGGGAGCAGCCATTGTATGCATTGCCAACCACGGCTTGCCGATGGCGGAATATGCACCTCGCCAGATCAAGCAGGCGGTCACCGGCCAGGGAGGCGCCGCCAAGGTGCAGGTGCAGCATATGGTCACCGCCGTATTGCGCTTGAGTGCCACGCCTCAGGAAGATGCCGCCGATGCGTTAGCGGCAGCGCTGACCTATGCCTATTCGCAAAGTGGTTATGTGAGTGTCGAGGCCGTCGGGAGTCGTCGAAAAACCAGCAGTTGGCGCCAATTCACGCCTTGAGCAGACGATGATCGAGTACTGGTCACTTGTACATGGGCGCTTTATAGTAAGCCCTCGGATTCTTCTTTTTCTGCCTGTAGCGAGTTTGTCATGATTGGACGTCTACGCGGCCATTTGCTGGAAAAACACCCACCCTGGTTGGTAGTGGATGTCGGCGGTGTGGGTTACGAGGTGGAAGCCTCGATGACTACGCTGGTGGCACTGCCGGTCGTGGGAGAGCCCGTTTCCTTGTATACCCACTTGACGGTAAGAGACGACGCCCATTTGCTGTACGGTTTCCTGCGCGAGCAAGAGCGGGCGCTGTTTCGTGCCTTGATTAAGGTCAATGGTGTCGGCCCCAAGTTGGCCCTGGCCATTCTTTCAGGAATGGATGAAGACGCCTTCATGCGCTGCGTACGTGACGACGACAGCAAAGCATTGACCCGCTTGCCGGGCGTGGGCAAGAAAACCGCCGAGCGACTGGTCATCGAGATGCGTGACCGCTTTCCGCACTGGCAGGTATCCAACGACAGCAGCTTGCCGCTGGAAGCCACCACTGGGGTACATGCGGCACGAGACGGCCTTGCCGATGCTGAAGCGGCGTTGATAAGCCTGGGTTACAAGCCTACCGAAGCGGCGAAAATGCTTGCAGACCTTGACCGCCATCAGTCCACCGAAGCCTTGATCAAGGCGGCGCTGAGTAACCGCATGGCCGGCTAGGCGATGCCTGCGCCGCAAACCGAGATGGAATTATGTTGGAACACGACCGGCTGATCGCCGCGGAAAGAGAGCCGGGGGAAGGGCGTTTCGATCATGCGATTCGTCCCAAACGCTTGGTGGATTACATCGGCCAGCCCCGGGTGCGCGAGCAATTGGAAATTTTTATCGGGGCTGCGCGCAAGCGTCAGGAAAGTCTCGACCACACCCTGGTATTCGGCCCTCCCGGGTTGGGCAAGACCACCCTGGCCAATATCATTGCCGCCGAAATGGGGGTGGGTCTCAAGTCCACTTCCGGGCCGGTACTGGAGCGAGCCGGGGATCTGGCGGCAATGCTGACTAATCTGGAGCCCGGTGATGTGTTATTCATTGATGAAATTCACCGCCTTTCCCCTGTAGTGGAAGAAATATTGTACCCCGCCATGGAGGACTTTCAGCTTGATATCATGATCGGTGAAGGTCCGGCGGCACGCTCGATAAAACTGGATTTGCCCCAGTTTACCTTGGTGGGAGCCACCACTCGCGCTGGACTTTTGACTTCACCGCTGCGTGATCGCTTCGGTATCGTTCAACGGCTGGAATTCTATAACCTGGAAGAGCTCACCGAGATTGTGGAGCGTTCGGCACGCCTGCTCGAAGTCGAAACCAGCCATCAGGGAGGCATAGAAATAGCGCGGCGCTCTCGTGGTACGCCCAGAATTGCCAATCGTCTGCTCCGCCGGGTACGTGATTATGCCCAGATCAAAGGGAGCGGCCACATCGATACGGCGATTGCCGACGCAGCGCTGAACATGCTCAATGTGGATCACCATGGTTTGGATCACATGGATCGGCGGTTACTGCTGGCAATGATCGAAAAGTTCGATGGTGGGCCGGTGGGTGTTGATTCCCTGTCGGCGGCTATCGGTGAAGAGCGCGATACCATCGAGGATGTCATCGAGCCGTACCTGATTCAGCAAGGAATGATGATGCGAACGGCGCGCGGGCGAGTCGTGACTCGGCAGGCATGGCAACACTTCCAGCTGACGCCCCATGAAGATGCGGCTGACGTTGAAGGGGAAGTGCGGCCATGAGCCAGTCAGTCCCTCATTTTCACTTTCCCGTCCGGGTGTATATCGAAGATACTGACGCCGGTGGTATCGTCTACTACGTTAATTACCTGAAATTCATGGAGCGCGCTCGTAGCGAATGGCTTCGCTATCACGGCCTCAATCAAGGTGTTCTTCTCGAGAACGACACTCAGCTGGTGGTACACCAATTGAATTGCCAGTATCGTCGTCCGGCAAGGCTGGATGATGCATTGACGATCACTGCAAGAATTGAAAACCAACGACCCTGCCGGATGACGTTTCAGCAGGAAGTGTTACGTGGTGAGGAACTTTTGTGCGTCGCAACAGTCGAGATAGCCTGCTTGAGCGCCAAACGATTGCGTCCCAAGGCATGGCCTTCCGCCATGCAGGCTGTGTTGTTCAGTGGCGCTGCCAACAACTGTCATAGCTGAGCACCAGTGCCTAAGCATATTTTCCACGCCGGCGGAACTGCCGGCGCTTTGATTGATGAGGATACTCGTGAACGATAACAGCATGTCGATACCCCACCTGATCATGAGCGCAAGCACCGTTGTGCAAGTTGTCATGCTGCTGCTGCTGGTGGGGTCGGTTCTTTCCTGGGTGGTGATTTTTCAACGCAGTCTGGCGTTAAGCAAAGCCAAGCGTGAATGCGCCGATTTTGAAGAAACCTTCTGGTCGGGAGTCGATCTCAACGAACTCTACCGCGATATTCCCGACGAAGATCTCCGTAGTGGTGCCGAGCATATTTTCAAGGCCGGTTTTCGAGAGTTCAATCGCCTGTTACCCAAGACACGCAACCCGCAGGCCGTGCTTGAAGGTGTTGAGCGCAGCATGCGAGTCGCCTGGTCACGCGAAGAGGATCGCCTGAGCCGGCATCTTGTTTTCCTGGCAACGGTAGCATCCGCCAGTCCTTACATAGGTCTATTCGGTACGGTATGGGGAATCATGGGGGCCTTCCAGTCGCTTTCACTTTCCCAGCAGGCCACGTTGGCCACTGTCGCTCCTTGGATCGCCGAAGCGCTGATCGCCACCGCCATGGGGCTGTTTGCCGCTATTCCTGCGGTTATTTTCTATAACCGACTATCCAGTGAAGCCACTCGGCTATTGGGAAGATACGAGGCCTTTGCCGAAGAATTTCACGCCATCCTGCATCGTAACGTGCAGAGTCGTGATGCCACCTCGGGCTAAGGGAGTCATACCATGCAAGGACCCTTCAATCGTAACCACCGGCGCAAGCCGATGGCGGAAATAAATGTCGTTCCGTTCATCGATGTCATGCTGGTGTTGCTGGTAATTTTCATGATTACCGCACCCATGTTGACCCAAGGTGTCCAGGTCGATCTGCCCCAAGTTTCCTCGGAACCTATCGAAGCGCTGGAAGACAACGAGCCGATTCTCATTTCCGTTGATCGGGAGGGGAATTACCACCTCTCCTTGGGAGACGAGTCCTCCGAGGTGACGCTGGATGAGATGGCTCAGCGCGTGATGGCAATACTACAGCGTCGTCCTGGAGCGCCGGTCATGCTTCGCGGAGACCGCAACGTGCCCTATGGGGAAATTGTGGTGTTGATGAGCACACTGCAACGTTCGGGCGTCGCCAATGTGGGGTTGATTTCCGAGCCACCTCAGGATGGCGGCTGAAGAGGTTGAAAACAGCGTGAAAAAAGGCTTCAAACCACATGATAATCAAGATGTCGGCTATGTCCTCCCCACGCTTTTGGCGGTGGGGGTGCATTTGCTGGTGTTGGCGATAAGTATGATCAGTTTGCCTGCTTCGAACCCTCAATCCGAAACATCTTCGGTGGTTCAGGCGACGCTGGTGAGTACTGAAACTTTCACTGACCAAGCACAGCAAGTCTCCGAACAGCAGGCAGCGCTCAACACTCAGCAAGCGCTAGAAAAAGAGACCGAGACTCAAGCTGACCAGCAGCGCCAACGCGCTCAGGCCGAAGCAGCCGAAGAGGCGGCAGCCCAGGAGGCCGAGCAGCAAGCCGCACAAGATAGCCAGCGTGAAGCGGAGCGAGAGGCGGCTCTCCTGGCAGCCGAGCAAGAAGCTCAACGCCGAGCCGAGCAGGCTCAGCAACAAGCGCAACAACGTGAAGAAGAAGCGGCCGTGCGTGCCGAGGAAATCGAAGCTCAGCGTCAACGCGAGGCGGAAGCCCTGCGCCAGCGCGAAGCCGAGGCTCAAGAGCAACGCGAAGCTGAAACCAAGCAGGAACGAGAAGCCGAGGCCCAGCAGCAGCGTGAAGCTGAAGCTCAGCGCCAACAGGAAACCGAAGCTCAAGAGCAGCGCGAAGCCGAAGAACAGCGACGCAAAGAGGAGACCGAACGTCAGCGTGAAGCCGAGGCACAGCGACGCCGGGAAGAAGAAGCTCAGCAACAGCGCGAAGTCGAAGAACAGCGTCGGCGTGAAGCGGCTGAAGCCGCCGAACAGGCCATGCAACGCCAGTTGGCAGGAGAGGCGGAAGCTGCCGCCAATGCTCAACAGGCGCAGCAAGCGGTCAATAGTTTCACTACCATTGTTCGTAGAGCGGTGGAACAGGCTTGGTTGATTCCACCCGGAGCGAGCGATTCGCTGGATGCTATGCTGGAAATCAGGCTTGGCCCATCGGGTGAGATCCTGAATATTTCCATCGTGCGTTCCAGTGGCGATACAACGTTCGATCGTTCCGCAGTACAAGCGGTCGAACATGCAGCACCTTTTGGCGAGTTGCGTGATGTGCCTAGCGAATATCAACGCGACTTGCGACAGTTCAATTTACGGTTTACCCCGGGGGATGTTCGCTGATGCAAATGTTGACTAAAGCAGGCTTGTGGAAGGGAGCATGGTCAGGACGATGGTTGGCTTCGTTACTTTCGAAGAGCACCATCCTGATAAGTGCCCTCTTGATGAGCGCCATGGCGCATGCCAATCTGACTATCGAGATTACCCGTGGCAGCGACCAGGCTCTACCGATTGCTGTTGTGCCCTTTGCGACAGAAGGCGCGCCTTCAGAAGATGTGGCGCAAATTATTCAAGACAACCTTGAACGCAGCGGTTTTTTCTCACCGCTGGAGCGTAATGCCATTTTTGAAAGTCCTAACCAGGCGGAAGATGTACAGTTCGGGACCTGGCGTTCGCTGGATGTGCGCTACCTGGTGGTAGGGCGAGTCACTGAAACCGGAGGCGGCTATCGTATTGAATACGACCTCATGGATGTCAGTGGGCAGCGGCAGATGCTAGGTGAAACCATCACCGCCGAGAGTGGTAATTTGCGTGGTGCCGCCCATCTCGCCAGCGATCAGATATTTGAAGCGATTACCGATATTCGGGGCGCATTTTCCACCCGCATTGCCTATGTCACTGCGGAAGGCGTGGGCAATACCATGCAATTCGGATTGTACGTTGCCGATGCCGATGGACGTAACAGCCAGCAGGTGTTGACTTCCGATGAGCCGATTCTTTCGCCGGCTTGGTCGCCGGACGGGCGTAAGCTCGCCTATGTATCGTTTGAAACCGAGCGACCGGCGATTTATATCCAGGAAGTGGATAGCGGTCGTCGTGTTCGAGCCACCTCGTTCGAAGGGCTCAATAGCGCTCCGGCATGGTCGCCGGATGGACGTAAACTAGCCATGTCGCTCTCCAAGGACGGCCAGCCTGACATCTATGTCATGGACATAGCCAATCGTTCATTCGAGCGTCTTACTCAAAGCAACAGTATCGACACTGAACCTGACTGGGCACCGGACGGCCGTAGCCTGCTATTTACTTCCGACCGCAGTGGTGCCCCCCAGATTTATCGCTATACCCTGGGTAGCGGCGAGACACAGCGACTGACGTTTACCGGCGACTATAACGCTCGTGGCCGCTTTTCTCCTGATGGTGAAGAACTGTTCTTGATTCATCGTTCAAACCAAGGATTTCAAGTGGCGCGCCAGAACCTGGAAAGTGGTCGTCTGGTGGTCATCAGTGAAACACAGCGTGATGAATCTCCTAGTGTTGCACCGAATGGGACCATGGTAATCTTCGCTACCCAGCAGGGTGGCAATGGAGTGCTGAGTGCGGTTTCCGCTGATGGGCGCTCCTCATTCAGGCTTCCCTCCCCACAAGGTGATATACGTGAACCGGCGTGGTCACCTTTTTTGAATTGATGTTGGCATCACACCTATTTTTCAGGCAAGGAGTCTGACTATGCAACTCAAGCCGTTTGCCCGTTCATTGGCAATTGCGCTGTCCTTGGTGGTTATCGCGGGCTGTTCCAGCACGGGGGGCACTCAGGACGGGGATTCTTACGGTACTCAGGGTGCCGCCGGTACGGGCACTAGTTCCGGTTCAACCACAGGTGCCGGCGCGGGTGGCCAGTATGGCTCCACTTCCGGCACCAGCGGCACGGGTGCTGGGCAACAAGCGGATTCGCGGATTCCTGAAGTACGTACCATCCATTTCGATTATGACCGTGACAGCATCAAGAGTGAGTACGAATCGGTCGTCATGGCTCATGCCCGTTACTTGCGCAGCAATCCCAATGCTCAAGTGGTCCTGCATGGACATACCGATGAGCGCGGGACACGTGAATACAACATGGCGCTGGGCGAGCGTCGTGCCAATGCCGTTCAGCGCTTCTTGAATATTCAAGGCGTATCACCCTCACAAATGAGTGTCGTGAGTTACGGTGAAGAGCGTCCGGCAGCCAGAGGACAAGCCGAACAGGCGTACTCCCAGAACCGTCGTGTGGTGTTCAATTACTGAGGAAGACCTTCATGAATCACAGTCTCAAGTATTGTCTTGTGAGGCTGTGCGGCGCGGGAGCCTTGGTGCTCCCGCTGTCCGTATTGCCTTTGCACGCCCAAGCGCAGCGCCCCGTGGTGGAAGACCTTTCCTCGCAACAGGGTAGCAGCAACTTCTATCAACACACCCAAACCAATGAAGCTTCCTCAGGCAATCTGGTGCTGTTCAACCAGGTAGAAGAGCACCAGCAAGAAATTCAGCAATTGCGTGGACAAATCGAAGAGCTGCGCCATCAATTGGAGCAGTTGCGTCGCCAGTCACAACAACAGTACCTGGACATTGAAGACCGGCTGATGAGCAGTGGTCCAACCCAGCTCGAAGAAGCCACCCCTGAGGTAGAGCCCGAAGCTGCGAAAAAAGTGGCAAGTGCGCCTTCAGTGAGTGGCATCAGCGCCGAGGCACAGGCTGACTATCAAGCCGCTTTTGCTCACGTCCAGGCGCGTCGTTTTGATGACGCTATCCAGGCATTCGGTGCCTTTGTCGAAAGCTACCCGGATACCGCTCTGACCGCTAACGGGTATTATTGGTTGGGCGAGCTTTATGCCGCCGAAGGTGATCTGGACGCTGCCGATCAAGCATTCAACCGTGTGGTTGCTGATTACAGTGCCAGCAGTAAGGTACCGGATGCACTTTACAAACTGGGGCTGGTAAAAGCCCGCCAAGGAGAGCCGGAGGCGAGCCGTGAACTGCTGGAAAGAGTTCGTGATGATTATCCGCAAAGCAGTGCTGCCGGGCTTGCCAACGACTTCTTGCGTCAAGGTAATAGTTAACCGGCCAGCTTGACTGCCCATTTATCTCAAGGCCACTGTTTTCAAGGCCTGTACTTTCAAGGACATCGCTTTCAAGGAATCGCTATGATTTGCAAGATCGACTATCAGGCCGCACCGAATATTCTGGAAAATCGGGTGGTGCTGGTGACCGGCGCAGGTGACGGTATCGGACGTGCTGCCGCATTACATTATGCTCGCCATGGGGCTACCGTGATTCTGTTAGGGCGCACCATCGCCAAGCTTGAAAGCGTGTATGACGAAATAGAAAACCAGGGTGGTCCCCAGCCGGCTATTTTTCCGCTGAACCTGGAAGGCGCTACGCTGAAAGACTTTCACGAGATGGCAGAAACCTTGGACAAGGAATTCGGCCGGCTGGATGGCATTCTTCACAACGCAGGCATACTGGGCAGAATCACGCCTTTCGAGCAGTACAATCCCGAGCTCTGGGCTCAGGTCATGCAGGTCAATATCAACGGACCTATCTGGATGACCCAAGCATTGTTGCCCCTGCTCCAAGCCTCGGAGGATGCCTCGTTGATCTTCACCTCGTCAGGAGTAGGGCGCAAAGGGCGGGCTTATTGGGGTGCCTATGCGGTCTCCAAGTTCGCCACAGAAGGGTTCATGGAAGTGCTGGCCGACGAGCTTGAAAATCAGGACAACATCCGGATCAACAGCCTCAACCCCGGCGCAACCCGGACTCAGATGCGGCGTAGTGCCTTCCCTGGCGAAGACGTTGCCAAATTGCGCACCCCTGACGAGATCATGCCCACCTATCTCTGGTTGATGGGGCCGGACAGCCAGGGTACCCATGGAGAGAAAATCGACGCCCAGCCTGCGCGTTGATCCAGCAATCTTCAGCCCGGGCTGTGGGTCGGCTGCATGAGCGGCTCAAGGGCTTCAACCAGCGCTTCACAGCCATCGAACCATAAATCGGCTGGCCAGCGGCGGTAGTCTTCCCCTTCGGCGATATAGCCATAACCTACTGCCACTGCGGTCATCCCGGCGGCGCGTGCCGCCTGGATATCGCGCAGGTGATCCCCCACGTACCAACAGTTGCCAGGCGAGACGCCCAACTGCTCGGCTGCCGCCCAGAGGGGTTGTGGGGCGGGCTTTTTCACCGGCAGGTCATCGGCGCACAAAAGAGCGCCCGGCTGCAAGGCCAAAGCGTCAAGCAAGGCGACGGTAAAGCGCCGGGGTTTGTTGGTGACGATTCCCCAAGGCAACCCGGCTGCTTGCCAATCTTTCAGCCAACGATCCAATGGCGAAAATACCCGACTATGGGTGGCCACCGCCTGATCATAAGCTTGCAACAGAAAATCACGTGCTTCTTGATGCCCTGGCGCATCTATTTCTAATGCCAGCGCCAGGGTGACCAAGGCGCTGCCACCATTGGATACCTGACCGCGGATCACGTCGAACGGCAAGGTCTCGAGGCCGTGATGCCGTCGCAGCATATTGGTAGCGTTGGCCAGATCAGGGGCGGTGTCTACCAGGGTGCCGTCTAGATCAAACAACACGGCTTGCGGTAATCGCGCGCTACTCATGCGGACTGTTTCCCCACCTTGCGGCAATACATCAAATAGTTGACTGAAACATCATTGGCTTCCAGGCGGTATCGGCGGGTCAGCGGATTATAGGTCATGCCGCTTTGTTCACGTACATCCAGACCACTTGCCCGACTCCAGGCCGCCATTTCAGAAGGGCGAATGAACTTGGCGTAATCATGGGTTCCCCGGGGTAATAGCCGAAGTATGTATTCTGCGCCCAGAATGGCAAACGCATACGCCTTGGGGGTGCGATTGAGTGTCGAGAAAAACACGAAGCCGCCCGGGCGCACCAAGGTACTGCAGGCGCGAATCACGGAACTGGGATCGGGAACGTGTTCCAGCATTTCCATGCAGGTGACGACATCGAATTCACCCGGTTGCTGGGAGGCCAGCGCTTCGACACTGATGCACTGATAGTCGATCGTCAAGCTGCTGTCCTGGGCATGCAGGCGCGCTACAGCAAGCGGTGCTTCACCAAGGTCTATCCCGGTGACATCCGCCCCTCGATGAGCCATGGACTCACTGAGAATGCCTCCGCCACAGCCGACATCCAATACTTTCTTGCCGGCGAGTCCTGCACGAGCGTCAATAAAATCAAGGCGCAAGGGATTAATGTCGTGCAATGGTTTGAATTCGCTGTGGGGGTCCCACCAGCGGCTGGCCAAGGCTTCGAATTTGGCGATTTCCGCTGCATCCACGTTATCGGAATGGGGCGCAGCAGTGCTATCCTGAGGTATCGCTTGCATGGCAAGGCTCCGTGGTCGGTGTGAGTCAGCGCAAAGAGCAAGGTGGCATCCGCCTCAACGCCTTCAGTATCATGGCATTCTAACCACTCCTGAGGCGGAACGCGCAATTTGATGAAAAGGACATCCATATGATTCGTAAGGCTGTACTTCCCGTGGCGGGCTTGGGTACACGTTGTTTGCCTGCTTCCAAAGCCATTCCCAAGGAAATGATCACGATTGTCGATAGGCCCGTGATTCAGTATGTGGTGGAAGAAGCGGTAGCTGCAGGTATCCGCGACATCATATTAGTGACTCACTCAAGTAAAGCAGCTATCGAGAATCACTTCGATACACATGTGGAGCTGGAAGCAAGCCTTGAACAAAAAGGCAAGCATGAGTTGCTCGCCTCATTGCGTTCAATTGTGCCGGATGACGTCAACATTATCAGCATTCGCCAAGGCGAACCTCTAGGTCTGGGGCATGCAGTGCTCTGTGCTCGCCCGATCATCGGCGACGACGAACCCTTTACCGTCTTGTTGCCGGATGTGCTGGTAAACAATGAACCCCGTACACGAACCGACCTGGCCGGTATGCTGGAAGCCTTTGATGCCACCGGCAGTGCCCAGTTGATGGTTGAGGAAGTGCCTTGGGACCAAGTGGAAAAATATGGCATCGTGGAACCTGTCGATAATATCCCTTCACCGGGTCAATCAGGTCCTCTGAAAGGAATGGTGGAAAAACCCGGCCGTGACCAGGCTCCCTCCAATCTTGCAGTAATCGGCCGCTATGCATTGCCCGGGAGTATCTTTGCGATATTGGCGGATACTCCGCCGGGGGCGGGTGGTGAAATACAATTGACTGACGCACTGGAAACCCTGCGCAGTCACCAAGGTGTACAGGCCTATCGCATGGTAGGCAAAACCTACGATTGTGGTCATCCATTGGGTTATCTAGAAGCCATCATGGCTTACGGACGTGCTCACCCACAGTTCGGTAATGGGTTCCGAGAATTGCTGGCACGCTATTATCAGGGAGAATGATCGATGCGGGTTTTGATTCATGGAAGCGAACTTACCGCCGCCACTGCCGCCGCCGCGCTTTCCTGGGTAGGCCACCAAGTACAATGGCTACCTCATGCAGACATGCCTTGGTTCAGCTTGCGGGAAGTCGACTGGTTACAGCGCGAACCGCATCTTCTGGACCAGATCAATCGGAGCTGTCACGACGGCACCCTGAAAATTTGTAGCGACGTTGACTCGATCGCGGTGCCGGAGGTGCTCTGGCTGTCATTATCTCCCTCCCAGCGCAGCGCCGCAGATAGCTTGGTACAAGAAGTGGCACGCAATCATCCCGGGGGACTGGTGTTGGTGAACAACTCCACCTTTCCAGTGGGAGAAACCGAGCGTTTGGGATCTCTGGTAGGGACACCCACCCACTACAGTGTGGCGTTGCCAGACATGCTGGAAGAAGGGCGCGCCTGGGATATGTTTACCCGCCCCAACCGCTGGCTGTTAGGTTGCGATGAGGCGATCGGAGAAAGCATGGTGCGCGAACTACTGCGCGCTTTCAATCGGCGAAGTGAAGTGTTCCAGCGGATGCCGCGTCGCGCGGCGGAGCTTACCAAGTTGGCAATCAACGGTATGTTGGCGACACGTATCAGCTACATGAACGAAGTGGCCGGCCTGGCTGATACGCTGGGGGTGGATGTCGAATACGTTCGCCAAGGCATGGGGGCGGATACCCGTATCGGGTTTGAATACCTCTATCCCGGCTGTGGTTTCGGTGGGCCCAATTTTTCGCGTGACCTGATGCGCCTCGCCGACGTTCAGTCGTCCAGTGGGCGCTATTCCGAACTGCTCAAGCAAGTACTGGATATCAATGAAAAGAAAAAGGAAACCCTGTTTCGCAAATTGTGGGCGCATTTCCAAGGGGATCTGAACGGTCGTACCGTAGCCATCTGGGGGGCAGCCTTTAAACCGGGTACCGCACGCATCGAGCATGCTCCGGTGCTGACCTTGCTGAAAGCCCTCTGGGCGCAGGGCGTTAAAGTACGGCTGCATGATCCGGCGGCTATACCTGCATTGCTTGAAGAAGTAGGTCAGCGGGATGACCTGCTCACCTTTAGTGAGGATCCTTATCAGGCATGTGAAGGCGCGGATGCATTAATGCTGGTCACCGAATGGAAGCTTTACTGGAACCCGGATTGGGCCAGGCTAGCCGGGTTGCTCAAGGAAAACCTCCTTCTGGATGGGCGTAATATCTACGACCCGAGCTTTGTGGCTGGCTGTGGCTTACATTACCGCGGTATTGGGCGTCGCGCCGACCCATCTTAACCTTGAGGAAGCATAATGCCCGACTCAGCTACGTCATCTCGTATCGTTCCGGATGTGGATCAAAGTCTGACAGGTCGGCACCTACGGCCTCGCCGTGGCCCGAGCTTGTGGCCAATATGGCTGATGATATGTCTGCTGCTGGTGGCGGTAGCAGGCGCGGGAGCGGTGGCGTGGTATGAGCGGGAGCGTTTGTTACAGGAAATGAACCGCTTGAGTGGAGAGATCTCCAACATGCATGCCCGACTTGATTCGGGCGATGGAGATACTGAGGATACCTTGAGCTTTCTTCAAGCCCAGGTGGTTACGCTGTTTCAAGAACAGGAGCAACTGGCTGAGACGATATCGGGCACTCGCCAGGAACTGTATGCATTTCTGACCGACAGTGATGAGCTG
The DNA here is from genome assembly GCF_003336665.1 of Vreelandella rituensis. Classification (GTDB taxonomy): domain Bacteria; phylum Pseudomonadota; class Gammaproteobacteria; order Pseudomonadales; family Halomonadaceae; genus Vreelandella; species Vreelandella rituensis. Next base: position 19,903 of record NZ_QPIJ01000018.1, read on the forward strand.
GTATCGGCTGAATCACTGGATACGCTAGACCAGCAACTCGAGCGTTTGCGTGAGAATGCCCAAGTTCGGGATAGCCAGCTGGCAGCCATCCATGTCTCACTCGATGCCCTCGAACGAGCGGGGGTTGAAGGCAGGCAGCGCTTGGTGGAGGAGGTGACGCATCTGGAACAGTTGCTGGATAGCCGATCTCAGCTCATCGAAGAAGAAATGACCGCCCTGCAGGAGTCGTTGACGACAAGACAAACGGCTCTCGAAGAAAGCATGACGCAACGTCTGGATGCACTCGATCAGGCGTTAGCTGAGGTGGATGCCGGCTTGGATGAAGAGTTGGTACAACGTATCGATACGCTGGAATCCGAAGTGCGGCAGGTACGTCAGGCACAGCTGGCCTTTAGTGCCCAACTGGAAATGCTACGCTGAGCTAGCTTGTTCAGGATGGGTTTCAATCCTTGCGTCGGGAAGATGACAGTATGCCAACACAACGTCAGCGACTATCACGTTGGGGGAAAGGTTCCCTTCTGGTGGCGAGTGCCGTTCTGATAAGTCTTCCAGCATGGGCACTGAATGCTCGAATTGAAGGCATCGAAGGTGACGTTGAAAAAAACGTGCGCCTGTATCTCAGTGACGTAGACGCAGAGCAGTACACCGAGGCCCGGTTGAAAGGTGAGATTCAACGCCGTGTGCGTGAAGCCATGCGGGTGTATGGATATTACGAACCAGAAATCGCTATCGAACAGCTGGAAGAAGAGCGTGTTCAAGTCGATATTACTTCAGGCCCCAGGGTGACAATCGAAGTATTGGATATCAACCTGCGGGGTGAAGCCGCTGACGATCCGCCCTTCAACGAAGCTGTCGATGGGTTCCCGCTTGAGGTAGGTGATCCTCTTTTTCATTCGCCCTGGGATCGGCTGCGCGGACAGTTATCCGGCTTGGCCCTGGAGCGTGGCTATTTCGATTGGGCGTTCACTGACCGCCGTATGGAAGTGCGCCCCTTCGAGCAAAGTGCCCGCCTATACATGGACTTTGATAGCGGCCCACGCTACCAATTCGGCAATGTGCGTATTATTGGCAGCCATATCGAACCAGAAAAGCTGCAGCGAATGCAGCCGTTTACGACCGGGGAGCCGTATGAGGCTCAGGCGTTGGCACGCTATAACCAACAGTTGGCACAAACCGGCTGGTTTGAATCGGTCATGGTCCGGCCCAGGCTACAAACGGCGCAGGAACTTCTCATTTTCGAGCCTGATCCCGACCCCTGGTTTCTTGAGGCGACCGGCACCATGCAGCGCCAGCCACAGCTGAGTATGGCAGCGCTCACCAGCGCCATCAGCCTGTATCAACCCAAAGGCAATCGTTTGCCGTTGGATGTCACTGTTACACCTGCGGATCGCCATCAGTTTGAAGTGGGTATTGGCTACGCCACGGATGTGGGGCCACGCCTGGGTCTTGGCTGGAGACAACCCTGGATCAACCGGTTAGGTCACAGCCTTGACCACGACCTTTACATTTCCGCACCGGAACAACGTTTTACCGGCACCTACAATATTCCCTTGGAAGATCCAGTTCGCGATAATTACCGTTTGCAGTACGGGATTCGTAATGAGGATGACAATGACACCCGCACCTTGGAAAGCACGGTGGAAGTCGCCAGGCGGTGGGAGTTCGAAAACCGTTGGGTGCAGACCCTGTATTTTCGGGCCACCTTCGAAGACTTTACCCAGGGTGGAGAAGCAAACCAGGTTTGGATTTTTTATCCTGGCATCCAATGGTCGCGTACTCGCACGCGTACTCAACGCTTTCCCACTTGGGGCGATCGCCAGCAGTTGTCTCTGGAATATTCGGATACAGCCTGGGGGTCCGATGCTCAATTTGGCCGTCTGACCGCCGATACTCAGTGGATACGGATGCTGGGTAACGACAACCGATTTGTCGGGCGTGCAAGTCTTGGTGCCATTGCCACCGATGATTTTGATCAGTTACCGCCTTCACTGCGCTTTTTCGCTGGAGGTGATCGTAGTGTGCGTGGTTATTCATTTGATAGTTTATCGCCCGTCAATGAAGAAGGGCGCCTGCGTGGTGGACAACAAAAACTCACCGCTAGTGTCGAATATCAGCGTCGTGTTACTGGCGATTGGTGGGGCGCAGCCTTTGTCGATACTGGCGATGCCTTCGATGACTGGACACCGGATTCACTCAATACCGGCGCGGGTCTCGGTGTCCGCTGGGTCTCTCCGGTCGGGCCTATTCGGCTCGATGTCGCCCACCCCTTCGATAATGAAGATGACTGGCGGCTGCACTTTTCTATCGGACCGGAATTCTAGAGATGATTTCACAAGCTGCCTGCGCTCGCTCTGGCCGACGTTCCCCGCCAATATCCCATACAGAATCCAGGAGACTCTCTGTTGACGCAAGCCTCACAAAGCACCACGACTCGTCATTTCCTCTCGCCGTCGCGTCGCTGGGTGCTATTTGGATGGAGCCTTTTACGCCTGGTTGTCGTTTTTCCGCTGTGGTTGATCGGGCTAGTCATGCTTCTATCAGGCCTTGCATTATCTCCTTGGGGGATGGGTTTTTTACTCTCTCAAGGTGAGCAAAGAGGGTTGTATACCCTGGAGCATCACGAAGGTGATTTATTCACTCACTTGGTGTTGGAAGGGTTTTCTCTGGAAACCGGCAGTGCCCAGGTGGATGTCTCTCGGTTCGAACTGGAGTGGGCGGACGACTGCCTGCTTTCCGGGCGGCTATGTATTGATCGACTGTATATCGAGGGCGCGGATGTTCGGCTGCTACCGGCCGATGACGCTGAGGAAGCGCCTCAAATAGAAACCGGTGATATCGAGCTTCCCGATATTGAATTTCCCTTCCCGATCGAGCTGCGTGCCCTTGAGCTTGAAAACGTTGCGTTGCATTTAGCCGACGGCAAACGCTTTCGCTGGAAGCATTTTTCTTCCGGTGCCATTGCTGAAGACAACCAGCTTCAGTTGCTGCCCACCAAACTGATTGAGCCCCGGCTTTATTTGCCGCCGTCTCCGGGCATATTGCTGACGGAGCACACCGACACTCCCCTTGACGCCCAAGCCATCAATGCCGCTATTGCGCTGCATCAGCCCGAAAAGGTGAGCGTCGCTGAAGAACCGCCACTTCAAGAAATTGAAGATACGTTGGAAAAGCGTGCCCGCCTGGCGTTACCCGAGATTACCTTGCCTCTGGAAATCCAGATTCCAGACCTCAGTATCGACGACTTCCAGGTGGAAGGGGCCGTGGCGTATACCGTGAACCATCTAGCGCTCAGCGCAATGGCACGACGCCAGGAAATAGAAGTGCAGCGCCTGAATGTCATCACTCCCGATGCCGAGGCCACTCTGGAAACGTCGGCAACCTTGAGTGAAAACTATCCGCTGAATGCTACCCTCAACGTGAAACTCAACAATGAGGGAGGATTGCTTGAAGACTATCCGGCCCTGGTAGGCCAGCAGATTGAATTGCACCTGGATGGCTCTTTGTCGGCTCTGCAAGTAGCCCTTGACACTAGGGGGGCGCTGAACACCACTTTGCGTGGAAAGGTGGATGTTCTCGCCCCCGAGATACCATTCCAACTGAATATTGCAAGCGAGCGCCTGCAATGGCCATTGCAACAAGATGAAGCTACTGCTGAAAGCCCACCTTACGTAGTGGAATCTCTGGTAGCCAATCTGAACGGCAGTTTGACCGATTATCGGGTCGGACTATCGCTGATTGCCAAAGGACCGCAAGTGCCTCGTACCCGTGTGGCCTTGACCGGCGAAGGCGACCTTGAACATTTTCGCTGGACGCCTTTGTCACTCACGCTCGACGAGGGCTCGCTGGTCAGTCATGGGCGCATAGACTGGCTCGATACTCTGCAAGTGCAAGCCCGGCTGCGTCTGGATCAACTCGACCCTTCCCTTTTCATGGAGGAACTGGAAGGGCGGTTGAACGGAGACCTGGAGCTGGCTTTCGTGCAGCAGGATAACGACTGGACGGTTTCAATTCCTACCCTTTCCATTGATGGACACTTACAGGATTACCCTCTTTCCCTGCAGGCCGCTCTTGAAGCGGACAGTGACTTACGGGTGCAACTCGAGCGCTTTGACTTTGCGCAGGGCGAAAATCGCTTGCAGGCCTCCGGGCTGGTCAGTGAGCAACAAATGGATGTGAATGCAGACATTGATCTGCGCCAGCTGGAAAGTCTTCATCCCGAGCTTGCCGGGCTGTTGACCGGCAACGTACAGGCTCAAGGTAGCCTGTCACAGCCCAATGTGACCATGGCCCTGCGCGGCAGCGACTTGCGCTTTGCCGAAAATAATCTGGAAACACTGTCTTTGGAAGGCCGAATACAAGGAGTGGATGATCCGGACATTGATCTACAGCTGGATATCCAGAACTTGAATGCTGTCGGCCAGCGCCTGGAAATGCTTGCCTTGAGCCTGCAAGGACGGGTTTCGGATCACCGCCTGCGTCTTGAGACTCAAGGTGGCCCCAATGCCGCTTTTTCAAGGGCTCAACTCGCCTTGGATGGGCGTTTCAATCAACAGGCCGGACGTTATCAAGGTGACTTGAACTTGCTCGAAGTCGATGCCGAGGTTGGCGACATCCGCCTGGATCGTGAAGTAGCGGTGGATTACGACCTCAATAACGGCCAGGCTCAGTTGTCGCCATTTTGTCTACGCCGGCAACAAGGCGGCGTGCTTTGCCTCGACCAACCGCTAGAGGCTTCCGTCGAGCAAGGCCAGGCCAACCTGACGCTTCGCGACGTTCCCATGGAAATGCTGGAGATGGGGTTGCCCGAAGGCTGGCAGCTGGAAGGCGAGACCACAGCTGATGCACTGGCTACCTGGGGTCAGGGTGGAACCCAGTGGCAAGCGGATGTACGCCTGATAAGTGAGTTGGCGATTACCGCGCTGAATGAGTTTGGCCAACCGGTCTCATTACCCCGCACGCGGCTTGATACACGGGTGGAAGCCACACAAACCCAGGCTACTGTGGAGGCCACGTTAACCTTGGCGGATGCTGGTGAAGTAGGCCTGAATCTCACCATTGATGAGCCTATCGGTGAAGGTCGGCTGACCGGGGTGATCAGGGCTCGTGATATAACCTTACGGCCCTATCGCAGTCTGGTCGCCGGTATGGAGGTACTCGAAGGGAATTTGGGTGGTGAAATTCAGCTCAGTGGTACCACAACAGCGCCTGATTTACAGGGCCGTCTACGCTTGCAGGGTATCCAGGCGAGTGGCATGGATATTCCAGTGGAAGTCGAGGATGGCAATATTGAAGTACGTCTGGAAGGTGAGCGAGGCGATATCAACGGATTTTTGGCTGCCGAACGCGGACGCCTGGAAATTACCGGTGATGCCTATTGGCCGGGGGGCAATGAATGGCGTATTGGCGTGGATCTGAGTGCTGTGGAATCTCCGCTGTTGGTGGTACTGCCTGAGTTAGGTCGTCTGGAAGCCGCCCCCGACCTGCGTATCCGGGTGACCTCGGACCTGCTTCAAGTGCGAGGCAATGTGGATATTCCCTGGGCACGCCTGGAGGTGGGTGATATTCCCGCCTCGGCGATTTCTCCGAGCCAGGATGAGATCATCATTACTCAGCGTGATGAACGCGAAGCCGAGCTGGCAGCGCAGCGCGCGGCAGCAGCCTCAACCCGCAATGAGGGCCCCGATGCTTCCGAAGAACTGGCACAGACAGGTATCATGCTGGATGTATTGATCACATTGAGCCTGGGGCCGGATATGATGATTTCTGCCTATGGGCTTGAGTCCGGCTTGTCGGGAACCTTGGAAGTTCGCCAGGAGAGCGGGGCACTTCAACTGTTCGGTGATGTCAATCTTGTCGATGGCCGTTTTAAGGCGTTTGGTCAAGACCTGTTGATTCGCCGTGGGACGTTGTTGTTCAGTGGCCCACCGGATCTTCCTATACTGGATTTCGAGGCAATTCGCAATCCAGATACCACTCAGGATAATGTTATCGCAGGGCTGCGTGTTTCCGGGAGTGCGGAAGAGCCGAACGTTTCGATTTTCTCGGAACCGGCCATGAATGAAACGCGAGCACTTTCCTACCTGTTGCGAGGGCGCCCCCCGGAAGGTGATGGTGGCAGTTTAGAAGGGGCGTTGGTGACAGGGCTGATCGGCATGTCGCTAGGTCGCACGGGCAGTGCCGTCGGGTCGATTGGCGAGTCTTTCGGGGTGGATGATCTGACCTTGGAAACTACTGGTGCCGGTGACGAAAGCCAGATCGCAGTCAGCGGCCAATTGACCGACGACTTGCGTATCAGCTACGGGGTGGGAATCTTCTCGCCGATTGCCGAGCTGACACTGCGTTATACGCTCTGGCGTAATTTATATGTTCAGGTGGTCTCCGGCGCCAATCAGGCAGTGGATCTGGTCTACACCTTTTCTCGCTCGGGAGATCCTGAGATTATCGAGCAACGTTAACTGACGACGACACTTCACCCCCGATGTACTTGATAGATGCACTTGAGAAATACACCTGAAAAGTGTGTCTGAAAAAAACGTTCCTGAAAGAGAGAGATTTCTATGACTACCAATGCCGTGCATACCGTCAACGGACATTCCTTGACGCCACCGTTCCCTGCCGGGCACGAAGAAATCGTCCTGGGCATGGGCTGCTTTTGGGGGGCTGAACGGCTGTTCTGGCAGTTGCCCGGCGTTTACGTCACTGCCGTGGGCTACGCCGGCGGGGTAACGCCCAACCCCACTTATGAAGAAACCTGTAGCGGGCGTACCGGCCATGCTGAAGTAGTGCTGGTGGTATTTGATCCTCAACGTCTGAATATCGAAACCTTATTCCAAGTATTTTGGGAAAATCATGATCCCACCCAGGGCAATCGTCAGGGCAACGATATTGGCTCTCAGTATCGCTCCGTTATCTATGCCACCACACCAGCACAGCTGGAAGTCGCCGAAGTTAGCCGGCAAGCCTATCAAGAAGCCTTGGGAAAAGCTGGAAAGGGTGAAATTACCACTGAAATAGGCATGCTGGACCATTTCTACTACGCCGAGGGATATCATCAGCAATATCTCGATAAAAACCCTGGCGGTTATTGCGGTTTGAAAGGTACCGGTATCAGCTGTCCGCTCTCTTGATTCTGTTTCATCCGCGTATTCTTTCAATACGCACTTTTTCAGTATTCATTTTTTTCAATGCTCATTTCTTCAATACTTGGCTTTCCCCGTCTCCTTAGATAAAACAGGTGTTTATCCGTATGTCGAAACGCAACGTTATGGCTGTTTCCTGGTTGCTTGCCTCAATCCTGGGCTTGGGACAGGTAGCCGCCGACTCGACAGCTGCTGTGCCAGAGATGCCCCAGCATGCCGATGAGACACGTTTTACTGATGATCGTGAAGCGGTCATGTGGCGACAAGAAGAGCTCAAGGATATCGAGAGCCTGATACGTCAACTGCGCTTCGACCTGGTTAACAATCAAGATGCAAGCGTGGCGATCCCTCGACTTGAGGAGCTGGCTAAAAGGGCCAGTGCGGATAATTTGCTACCAGCGTTCATTGAAGGCACTCATGGGCGCGGCTCGGAAGCCCATCCCTCAATCTGGGAGGAATGGGAAGAGTTTGCCGCTGGGTTTGATCATCTTGAAGCACGCATTGATGATTTGATCGAAGCTGCCAACGCAGAAGACTATTCAAACGCGGCAAGGGCAATTTCCGATGTGGGTAAGAGCTGCAAGAGCTGCCACCGCGCTTATCGTTACGATTAGACACTGACTGATAGATACTGTCTGAAAATTCCCTTTGCTTGCCGATTTTTTCAGACAGAATTCATGTCTATATTTGGTTGGCGAGCGTCTTATCGGGTAAGGAGGGTAAGCTCCAGCGGGACACTGGTGCTGCCATCCGACAGCCATATCTGCTGCTCATTGATGGTGCATTGCAACTGCATGCTACGACTCGTCATTTGGGTCATTTCCTTGAGTGCAGCTTCAGGGATTTCCCAGACTTGCAGGTTCTTGTAGCGCTTCAGGGCTTTTTCATTTTGCTGCCACCAGATGGGTACGCTGCGTTCACCATAGGCATACACTTTCACCTGTTTAGCTTTTTGGCTGGCTTTACGCAGCCATTTTTCATCACCTTGTCCAAAAGCCACCCATAACTCGATGTCTCCATGCAGATTCTTTTCAGAAAGCTCGGGCTCGCCTTCATCGCTGAGATTGCTGGAAAAAGCCAAGTTCTCCGAGGCGTTCAAGGCAAAAGCGAGCAGGCGTACCAGCAAGCGCTCGTCGGTTTCAGAAGGGTGCTGCGCCAAGGTCAGGTTATGGTCCTGATAGTAATGGCGATCCATATCCGCGATCTGTAGCTGTACCCTGATGACACTGGCTTTTTGCGCCATGAATATACCAACGTTAGTTTTAGATAATTAGTTTTAAGTGAATGCTGGGTACTGGGCAAACTCTCGCTCAACAAGCATAGGGTGACTCAACCTTCGGGATGCAAACGGTCAATGCGGTAGAGAGTGGCGACTTGATCAAGTCCGCTGACGGTACAGTTGAGATCCTTGACGCGGCCATCGTCCAAACCATACACCCAGCCATGAACTGAAATACTCTGGCCGCGCTGCCAAGCAAGCTGAAGGATCTTGGTACGGCACAGGCTATTGACCTGAGCTTTGACATTGAGCTCACACATCCGGTCGATCTGATCTTGAAAAGAGAGGTGAGCCAGAGACTCGCGGTGCCGGTTGTAAAGCTCGCGCACGGAGTGGAGCCAATAGTCCACAACACCGCATTCACCGCCGGTGACGGCGGCTCTGATGCCCCCGCAGCCATAATGGCCGACAATCATGATATGGCTGACCTTGAGCACATCCACTGCATACTGGACCACGGAAAGCGCGTTCATGTCGGTGTGGTGCAAGAGATTGGCGACATTGCGGTGAACGAATACTTCACCGGGAGGCAGGGCAATGATCTGATTGGCGGGAACGCGGCTATCCGAACAACCGATCCACAGATAATCAGGGTTTTGTTGCCGTGAGAGCCGGGCAAAATAGTCCGGGTCTTCCTCACACATACGCTCAGCCCAACTGCGGTTGTTCTCCAGCAGCGTGGCAATAGGGTCGGTCATAATGATTCCATGAGTCAGGGAGATAAAAAATAGCCAGGCTTTTTTAACCTTCTGCGTGAATGGGGTCAATATTGCATGCTTGACGGAAGGGAAACAGCGGTAGATAAAATCAACTCAATAGATGCAATGAATAAAGATATAGGAGAGTGGTGTGGCGGAATTTGAGTATGACCTTTTTGTGATTGGGGCAGGTTCGGGAGGCGTACGTGCAGCACGCACTGCTGCCGCTGCAGGGGCTAACGTGGCAATAGCGGAGGATCTCTACTTAGGGGGGACTTGCGTCAATGTGGGTTGCGTTCCTAAAAAGCTGTATTCGTATGCTGCGCATTTTCATGATGCCTTCGATGATGCCGCTGGTTTTGGCTGGCATCTGTCCGAGCCACCGCGTTTTGAATGGGCCACACTACGAGATAACAAAAGCGGGGAAATCAAACGCCTCAACGAGATCTATCGGCGCATGCTGGAAAATGCCGATGTCACTTTATTTGATGCTCGCGCCAGTTTGAAAGATCCCCATACCGTCGTGTTGAAAAATGCCGAAGGAAACCGTCAGGAGGTGAGTGCGAAAAAGATATTGTTGGCCACTGGCGGCTGGCCTTGGGTGCCTGATTTTCCAGGAAACCAATACGCGCTGGATTCCAACCAGATTTTTGATCTGGAACGCTTCCCTGAACGTTTCATGGTGCTGGGCGGAGGTTACATTTCAGTGGAATTTGCCAGTATCTTCAATGGATTGGGCAGCGATACCCACTTGATATATCGCGGCGACCTGTTCTTGAGAGGTTTCGATGATGAAGTGCGCGAATTCACACGGACGGAAATGACCCGCAAGGGCGTCAATTTGCACTTCAATACCAATATTGAAACTATCGAGCTCGTGGGCGACGTCTACTCGGTAACCCTGACCGACGGGCGAAAAATGGAAGTGGACGCTATTCTTTCCGCGACAGGCCGCAAGGCCAATGTGACGGGGTTAGGTCTTGAGGCATTGGGAATTTCGCTGGATAAGGCTGGTAAGATTCCGGTAAATGAGCGCTTCGAAACCCAGGTGCCTTCGATTCTGGCTTTGGGTGACCTGATTGCCGGGCCGGAATTGACGCCGGTGGCCTTGGCTGAAGCCATGCAGCTGGTAGCTCATCATTTCAGCCCGGACGAGCCGGCACCCCTGAATTACGCAGCTATTCCCACAGCGGTGTTCTGTCATCCCAATATCGGCACGGTAGGGCTCTCGGAAGAAGAAGCCAGAGAAAAATATGCAGCAATTCGCGTTTATCGAACCGACTTCAAGGCCATGAAGCATACGCTTTCCGCCAGCCAGGAACGGACCTTGATGAAGCTGGTGGTGGATGATGCCACGGATGTCGTTGTCGGCGCCCATATGGTAGGTGATGACGCGGGTGAAGTAATACAGGGGGTAGCGATCGCTGTGCGTGCGGGACTCACCAAAAAGGATTTCGATTCGACGTTAGGTATACATCCAACCGGAGCCGAAGAATTCGTCACATTACGTACCCCAGCTCGCCATTAATTGGTGCCGCTAGCCGCATGTAGCGGCTAGCGGTGCGCCATCCAAAATAATTAGACATTATTTATATAACGAAAAATTATGACAAAATGACACTAAGATAACCAAACTTTTGAATTGATGATAAGCCACTGGTATAATCACAGGTAAATTCGCTACAGCGAAGCAAAAATATGAGTACCCCTATCCAGCCTTTTACGCCTTCCGCCGATCTGGCACGGCCTTCAGTCGCCGATGCAGTCGTCGGACACGCTGAAACACCCTTGTTCATACGCAAGCCTAACGCCGACGATGGCTGGGGTGTTTATGAACTGATCAAGTCCTGTCCTCCACTGGATGTGAACTCGGCTTATGCATACCTCCTGCTGGCGACACAGTTTCGCGAAACCTGTGCCGTGGCGACCAATGAAGAAGGGGAGGTGGTCGGTTTCGTGTCCGGTTATGTCAAGGACAATGCGCCTGATACTTACTTTCTGTGGCAAGTGGCGGTAGGGGAGAAAGCCCGCGGTACCGGCCTGGCCCGGCGCTTGGTGGAAGCCATCATGTCACGCCCCGAACTTGCCGATGTGCATCATCTGGAAACCACCATCACGCCTGACAACCTTGCGTCTTGGGGCTTGTTCCGCCGCCTAGCGGCACGCTGGCATGCACCGCTCAATAGTCGTGAATATTTTTCCACCGAACAGCTCGGAGGCGAGCACGACCCCGAGAACCTGGTGCGCATCGGCCCGTTTCAAACGGATCGGATCTAATGTGTCACTGAGCTTGATCTGATTTCCAAGATTTAGATTTAACCAATCATCAAAAAAGTAATTGTTAAAGGAGTTCGCTGAATGCAGACCCAGTCGATGGAACGCATGGAATCCAACGTTCGTACTTATTCACGTTCGTTTCCGGTAGTTTTCACTAAGGCAAAAAATGCGCGCCTTACTGACGAAGACGGCCGCGAATATATCGACTTTTTGGCCGGCGCGGGAACTCTTAACTACGGTCACAATAATGACCATATCAAACAGGCCATGATTGATTATCTGGCGACCGATGGTGTTATCCATGGCCTGGACATGTGGACGGCCGCCAAGCGTGACTACCTGGAAACGCTGGAAGAATTAATCCTCAAACCGCGAGGACTCGATTACAAGGTCCACCTTCCGGGCCCCACCGGCACCAATGCGGTGGAAGCGGCCATTCGTCTGGCACGCGTAGTCAAAGGGCGGCATAACATCGTCACTTTCACCAATGGTTTTCATGGCGTGACCATGGGGGCGCTTGCCACTACCGGTAATCGCAAGTTCCGCGAAGCCACGGGCGGCATTCCCACCCAGGGCGCAAGTTTTCTGCCGTATGATGGTTACCTGGGCGAAAACACCGACACCTTGGATTACTTCGAAAAGCTGCTAGGCGACAAATCCGGTGGCCTGGACGTTCCTGCAGGCGTTATTGTGGAAACCGTGCAAGGCGAGGGCGGTATCAACGTGGCCGGTCTTGAATGGCTCAAGCGGCTCGAAAAAATCTGTCATGCCAATGATATTCTATTGATCGTTGACGATATCCAGACGGGTTGCGGACGTACCGGCAAGTTCTTCAGCTTCGAGCATGCTGGTATCAAGCCGGACATTGTCACCAACTCAAAATCACTTTCCGGCCTTGGCTTGCCCTTCGCCCATGTGCTGATGCGTCCTGAGCTCGACAAATGGAAGCCGGGACAATACAACGGTACCTTCCGTGGCTTTAATTTGGCCATGGTCACGGCTACTGCCGCCATGCGTAAGTACTGGAGCAACGATACCTTCGCGCGCGATGTGCAACGCAAGGGGCGGATCGTCGAAGAACGCTTCCAGAAACTCGCCGCACTGCTCAGCGAAAACGGCATGCCTGCCACGGAGCGTGGCCGTGGATTGATGCGCGGCATTGATGTTGTCGATGGTGACCTCGCTGACAAGATCACTGCAAAAGCCTTTGAGCATGGGCTTATCATTGAAACCAGTGGTCAGGCCGGGGAAGTCGTTAAATGCTTGTGTCCTCTGACCATCACCGATGAGGACCTGCTTGAAGGTCTGGACATTCTTGAAGCTTCTGTCAAGACTGTTATAAGTCAGTAAGAAAGTACTTGAGAAGGTGCTCAACAAAAGCAGTCGAGAAATTGCTTGCACCCCACGACAGTCGGCGCGGGTCGACTGTCATTTGCCATTTGAAGGAGTCACTCCATGATTGTTCGCAATATTGAAGAAGCTCGCCAGACAGATCGCTTGGTCACCGCGGAAAATGGCAACTGGGATAGCACGCGCCTGGTGCTGGCCAACGACGGTGGAAATTTCTCGTTTCACATCACGCGCATTTTCGAGGGAACCGAGACGCACATTCACTACAAGCATCATTATGAGTCAGTGTATTGCATCGAAGGCGAAGGCGAAGTTGAAACGTTGGCCGATGGCAAAATCTGGCCGATAAAGCCCGGCGATATCTACATTCTGGATCAGCATGACGAACACTTGCTGCGTGCCTCCAAGACCATGCATTTGGCATGCGTTTTCACGCCGCCGATCACTGGCAACGAGGTTCATCGTCAAGATGGTTCTTATGCACCGCCTGAAACAAGTGACGATAAGCCATTGTAAGTCGTTGCTGTTGAACGTCGCAGTATCGCCAGTAAAAGACACGACGTAGCGGCAAAAAGAACCTCGGTGAATTATCATCGGGGTTCTTATCGATTCGGTCTCACGGATCTTACTGGTCAAGCATTCATGTTACTTTCGGACCGCCGGTTCGCATAATATATATTATGTTAAATAGGTGGTTTGAAAAAGCTGTTTGAAAGTGAAAGCATGACATGCCGTCCGGAACCAGAATGGACAATGCCCTAACCGACTCCGTATTATTCCTCTCCCATTTTTCAGGATACCGTGTCATGCGCCAAGGTTCTTTGTGGCTTGCTATGGGCCTTGTTTTTTCCCTGGCAGGCTGTGCAGCTACTTCACCCGATCCTTCCGAGCAATTACAGCCCTTGGAGGCCTCTCAATTCGAGACACGAATCGATCAGCTGGAAACTAATCTGGCATCACAGTGTTCCCGAGCCCCTGCCTGGCATCAGTCGCAGCTGAATCAACAGCAAGCGCTGAACGCCGACGTTCGAGAAGTAGGCAGTCTATTGCGCAATCTTCGCCAGGATGTCCAGCGATTGGAACAGCGCGAAGGAGAGCCCGTGATCATTCGCGAAGAATGCCAAGCGAATGACATCCTGGATACCAAGACGATCGTGGGCCGCAACGAATGGATCGGCTTGCCAGTCATCGGCACCTATTTAAAGGCCCGTGTGGATTCTGGTGCCAATACCTCGTCGCTTTCCGCTAGAGAAATCTCCCGCTTCGAACGGGATGGTGAAAACTGGGTGCGTTTCAAATTGGCACTTACCGAAGAAGATGTGGTCGTAGACAGTCAGCGTGACGAATGGATTGAAGCCCCCGTGGAAAGACGGGTACGCGTTATTCAAGCGTCCGGTGATGAATCCAGGCCTGTCATTAGCTTATTGATGACATTAGGGCCAATTCGCGAAAACGTTGAGTTCACCCTTACGGACCGGACCCACCTGGATTATCCCGTGCTTCTAGGGCGGCGTTTCATGATGGATATTATTCTTATTGACGTTGCCGAAACCTATCGTCATCCCCGCCCTGAATACCCAGGCGGCAAGCCGGCCGATCAAGCACAAGAAGATGAGCTTGATGATCAACTCGATAACGACGAATGAGACGTCTTGCTCGTCGTCATTTACCTGAAGGATTTTCATGTCACGGTTACCTTTTTACCTGATTGTCGGCGTGCTCATGCTGGCGGGTATCGCCATGAGCGTTCAGCGCCATGTTCAATTTGAAATTCCTTGGGTGCCTGGCGAGCAGCGTAAAGTCTGGGAAATAGAGGCACTGGTCAATTTCAATGCTCAGGACGGTCCGGTAATGGTCGACATGGCCCTGCCCTCGCACCAGGCGGGTTTTCGAGTCTTGACTGAAAATACCGCCTCCTCCGGCTATGGTCTTGCTTTTAAAGCGGATGATTTCGGCCGTCGCGCGGAATGGTCGATTCGTGATGCCGCAGGCAGTCAGCAGCTGTATTATTCCGTACAAATGCTGGTCTCGCCGGACTCCCAAACGCCCGATCTCACCCCCCCGCCACCTCTTGTCGATATTGTCTGGGAACGCCCCTATGACACCGCGGCCAATCACATTGTCGAGCGCGCCTGGTCTCGCAGTGCCGATAATTATACGTTTGCCCGTGAACTGATGCTGGATATGGGCGGTGAGCGACAAGGCGAAAATGCCCGGTTACTGCTTACCCAATATGATTTGGTGCCCTTGGTGGTTCGCTTGCTGAACCATGCCGGTGTCAATGCGCGGGAAGTCAGCGGGTTGTTGTTGGAGGATGGACGTCGTCGTCAAAGTTTGACTCAGTGGATTCAAGTCTTTGATGAAAGTGAAGAGAAATGGGCGCTGTTTAATCCCCTTAGCGGCGAACAAGGCAAACCCGATAATCTCTTGTTATGGGAGGCCGGCGGTCAGGCCGTATTGGAAGTCGCGGGCGGCACCAATTCTCGGGTCAATTTTTCCATGATGACCCACTCGCAACCTGCTTCCGCTGCGGTGCGTAACCATATTTCTGAAGATACTCTGCTGAATTTTTCAATTCACAGCTTGCCTTTGGAAGAACAGGCACTATTCCAGACCATCCTGTTGATTCCGATTGGCGCCCTGATGGTGGTCTTCTTACGTGTTCTGGTCGGCTTCAAGACGTCCGGTACCTTCATGCCGGTACTGATTGCCCTGGCGTTCATTCAAACCACGCTGATGACCGGGTTGATCGGTTTTCTGCTGGTGGTGGCGGTCGGTCTGGTCATTCGCAACTACCTTTCCTATTTGAATTTGTTGTTGGTCGCCAGAGTGTCAGCGGTGATCATCACCGTGATTGCGATCATCTCGATATTTTCGGTGGTTGCTTACAAGCTGGGACTCAATGCCGGACTCACGATTACTTTCTTTCCCATGATCATTCTTGCCTGGACCATCGAGCGTATGTCGATATTGTGGGAGGAAGAAGGCCCCAGGGAAGTCTTGATTCAGGGGGGGGGTAGCTTGGTTACCGCCGTGCTGGCCTATCTCGCAATGAATAACCCTTGGGTACGCCATATCACGTTCAACTTCCTGGGGGTGCAGCTGATCTTGATGGCATTGATACTGTTGCTGGGCAATTACACCGGCTACCGGCTCCTGGAATTGCGCCGCTTTCAGCCGATCACCGATGAGGAGAAAACCTCATGAAGTGGCTTTCCTGGACCTCCCCTGGAAAGCTGCGAAGCAAGGGCATTATCGGTATGAATCGGCGTAATATTCGCTATATCGGCCGTTACAATAATCGCCGACTGTTCCCTTTGGTGGACGACAAGCTGAAAACCAAGCTGTTGGCCCAGCAGCACGGCATCACCAGCCCTGCGCTTATCGGCACGGTGACCACTCAGTTCGGGGTAAAGCATATTCTCGACATGCTCACCGGTCATGCAGGCTTTGTCATCAAGCCGGCCAAGGGGAGCGGCGGCAAAGGCATACTGGTGATTGAACAGAGCAAAGACGGTGCCTATATCAAGCCCAGCGGTGCCGTGCTGAACCTGACTGATATCGAACGGCATGTGTCCAATATCCTGTCGGGGCTTTACTCGCTGGGTGGCTCGCCGGATGTGGCAATGATCGAAAGCTTGATTCATTTCGATGAAAGCCTGATGGCTTACACCTATGAAGGGGTTCCCGATATAAGGGTGATCATCTTCAAAGGTTACCCGGTGATGGCCATGATGCGGCTGTCCACCGCCGCCTCGGATGGCAAGGCGAACCTGCATCAAGGCGCGGTGGGTGTGGGTCTGGATATTGCGACGGGTACCGCGCTTCGCGGCGTACAATTCGACCGCCCCTGCTATGCCCACCCCGATACTGGGCATGACCTGGCCAGCCTGGTGGTGCCTGACTGGAAAACCTTGCTTCTGCTGGCTGCCGGCTGCTATGAAATGACCGGGCTCGGTTACCTGGGAACGGATATGGTGCTGGACCGCCGGCATGGTCCCATGTTGCTCGAGTTGAACGCCAGGCCCGGGCTTGCCATTCAGATGACCAACGGGGAAGGACTAAGGCCGCGCCTGGACATGATAGAAGCTCAACCTGAAGGCCAGAGCCCCGAGGCTCGCGTGGCATTTGCTCAGCAGCATTTTGCGCGACATAGCGAGCTTGGGCTCCCCGCTGACATGCCTACGTCTACCGCGTAGACTATGGCCATCTTCTTGATGTGAGTGACCCATGCCGCATGCCCCAAACCTGCTCGAACAGGCGGAACATCAATGTCAGGCACGCGGGGTTCGCTTTACCCCGATGCGCCGTCGCGTGCTCGAGCTTATCGCCGAAAATGGCGGTGGGCTCAAGGCTTATGACCTTCTTGATCAACTGAGCACCGAACATGCTGCGGCGCGCCCGCCCACGGTATATCGCGCGCTCGAGTTTCTGATCGGACAAGGGCTTGTGCACCGGATTGAGTCACAGAATGCTTACGTGGCTTGCGCCTGTCCCGAACATGCTCATGGTTTTCAGTTCCTCATCTGTCGGCTTTGTGGCCATGTCGAAGAGCTGCACCTGGATGACGTTACCCGAAAGCTAAGTAAGCACGCCGCAAGCCAAGGCTTTCGTGTGGAGCGTCAAACCATAGAGCTCCTGGGCCTTTGTGAAGCCTGCACCCCTACCACGAGCGAGTCTTTATGAACCAAGCCAATGTCTCCCAAAACCTGTTCAAACAATTGGAAGGTGCTGAACAGGGCCACCAACTGGCATTGACCGATCTGCTCGATGCAGTGCGCTTCAATGCCGACGGCCTATTGCCGGCCATTGCCCAGCAGCATGATAGCGGCGAAGTGCTGATGATGGCTTGGATGAATCGGGAAGCGCTCAGGGAAACGCTGGATACCGGGCGGGTGTGCTACTACTCGCGTTCACGAGGCAAATTGTGGCGCAAGGGAGAATCCTCGGGACAGCAGCAGCATTTGAAAAGTGCCGCCCTGGATTGTGACGGCGACACCCTGCTGCTTCAGGTAGAACAGACCGGCCCGGCCTGTCATAGCGGCCGGCGCAGCTGTTTTTACGTGGCGCTGGAGCCGGGTTCACAGCGTGCACGCATCACCAGCACGCCGTTGATCGACCCGGCCGAGCTGTACGCCAAGGAGCGATGATGCTTTGTCTGTCACGCTGGGTTCATGTGGCAGGGCATTTTCTGGCTCGCCTGGCAAGCGGAGTGATGATTGTGCTGCTCAAGGTCTACCAGTATGTGATCAGCCCCCTGCTGGGTCCACGCTGTCGCTTCTGGCCGAGCTGCTCCAACTACGCGGTGGAAGCGATCCAGGTTCATGGGCCGCTGAAAGGCGCGTGGCTAGCCATCAAACGGATTGTCAAATGCAACCCCATCCATTCGGGCGGCATGGACCCGGTTCCCGGCGGCCCCAGTGAAACCCTTTGTCGTGAAGACCAAGAGTTTATTAATGATAAGGGACGCAAAGAAAACGGCAGTCACCATCAGTCCGGCGATTGCGAATGTGCCTCCAGGCGACACTGATTGCCTATGCGCTTTGAACTCAGCTTACTGCTTGCCCGCTACCTGAAAAATTCGCTGCAACATGGCATGCAGGCCGTTGCTGCGTGTCGGTGACAGATGGTTGTCCAGCCCCAGATCCGCGAGAAAATGCGGCTCGGTATTACGGATCTCTTCTGCTGGACGGTCGTTGTAAATGCGCAACAATACGGCAATCAAACCGGACACAATCGCTGCATCGGAGGTTGCATTGAAATGCAAGCGCCCGCCATCGACCTCGTGATGCATCCAGACATTGGACTGGCAGCCCTTGATTTTATGCTCGTCGGTTTTCCAGGCCTCAGGGAAATCCGCCAGTTGCTTGCCCATATCAATGATGTACTGGTAACGATCCATCCAGTTATCGAATATCTCGAATTCTTCCACCAGCTCTTGCTGGGCCTGTTCGACGGTTAACTCTGCGCTCATTGATACCTCCTCAAGAAATTTTCTCTATTGTACCGCCTGCCGCCCCACCACGTCTGTCCTCCCTGCTCTTCGAGACAAAGCATCTATTGCAAGACCTTACTCACGAGACAAGGTATGGCTGGTCAACTGACGGTGCCATTCCTCATCCTCGGTATGCAGATAGCGCGCCGTGGTATCCAGGCGTGAATGACGCGCACTTTCCGCCAGGTAGCGAAGCTCCACCCCGGCCTGGGCCTGATGGGTGATAGCGGTATGGCGCAACCAGTGAGGTGTCGCCCGCCTTAATGCCTCAATATGACGGCGCTCACCCTCGGCATTTTCCAGCGCCTGAGCTGCCTCTTGAAAGGTGGCTCGAATCACGCGATAAAGCTGATTTTCCCCTACCTCACGCCTTCCATCCAAGGCACGCAACAGCGGCGTGTCATCGTCGTGCTCGGGTAACGGCACCAAGGCGAGTGCTGCTCGCCAATGTTTCAAGAAGTACAGCATGTCATCCGGCACAGGAATGCGGGCTGTCTTGGCCCCCTTTCCAACCACGTGCCACCACCAGCGCCCTTCTGTTCGCTGGAAATCCTGCATGCGGGCGTTGGCCATTTCGCTTATACGCGGAGCAAGCAAGTAGGCAAAACCGAACAGAAATACCCGTCGAGCTTGTTGGTAGCGGTCGCGCGGTGTCGCCTGTTCTGACAAAGGCTCATTCAGCCATTGCCACAACCATTGCCACAGTTCGCGCTCCAGGTAGCGCTCGATACCGGGTGCCTGATTGTTCAGGCGGCGTGATTTGTCGCGCATCAAGCGAAAGGGATTGTGAGCCAACCACCCTGCTTCCACCAGCCAGCTGAACAACCCTTGCAAAATAACCAGGCTCTGGCGTCGGCTGGCCGCTCCTAGCGAGCCCCGAAAAGGCCGCCATTCGGAATGCTGGCGTGGCCTTGAAGGCCCCACCCATTGCGAACGGGGCTGAGGGTCGCTGAGAAACTCTTCGAAGTGCGACAAGACCTCTCGGTTCATGTCAGCAAGCGCCATGTTCCGGGCATGCAGCCACAACAGCAAGCGCTCCGCTTCACGCCGATAACTGCGCAGAGTCTGCGAGCTGGCGCGGTACTCCTCCAGCCATTGTATGACCGCCTCGGCATCACTGGTCGCGCGGATGTGCAAGTTGGACGATTGGCTTGGCAATGCGGGCAGCGCCGATGATCGGGTCGCTGATTGCGAAAACTCAGGTAATACCCAGGGGAAATCAGCCATGACAGCACTCGTTGAATTTGGCTTGCCTAGTTTGGTCTGTAGTGACTAGAAATTCAAGATAAGCCGCGTAATCTTGAATTTATTAGCCATTTCATAAATAAAATTACGTATTATGCTTTACGTAATTATTGCCTATTTCCAGCAAAAGCCCGAAAATAGCCTTCATTCATCTCAGGATTAACCAAGGAGCTCCGCCGCATGGCACGCAACGGCATTCAATATCCCGATGTACAAGAAGCCATCGATACCCTGCTTGTACGCGGAGACACCCCAAGCGTGCAGCGCATTCGCGAAGTGCTGGGCACCGGCAGCTTCACCACCATCAGTGAGCATTTACGCCACTGGCGCAGCGAACGAGAACTGAATCGTGATGTGCCGCCGCCCAAGGGCGTTCCGGAGGTCATTGTGGAGCTGGCCACCGGGATGTGGCGTGAAGCACAGCAGACGGCCAATGACACCCTTGCCCACTATCGGGAAGATGCCAATCAGCAGGTGGAAAAGGCCCAGCAACAGGCACAGGAAGCTGGCCGACAAGCAGCCGACACCGAGCAACGCGAGCGCGCCCTGGCGGAACATCTGCGCCATACCGAACAGCGCCTTGAAGCACTGAGTAGCGAACTTGCGCAAAGTGAAACCCAGCGTCGCCAGGAACAAGCCGAAGCGGAGGCGGATAAACGCAAGCTCGCCGCCCTTGCCCGGCAACGAGACGAAGCACTCCAGAAACTTGAACACCAGGCAGAGCAACACCGCCAGATTCAAACGGTGCAACAGCAGGAATACCAGCAACGCCTGGAGCAGGAGGAAAAACGCCATGAAGCGGCGGAAGCGCGATTGATGGGCTTGCTGGATACCACTCGCCAGGAACAGCTCAGCGCACAAAAAAGCTTCCAGGCTCGCTACCAGCAGCTTGAACAGCGAGCGTCTTCCTTGCAGGCAGCCCTATCTCAACAACAGACTCAGCAACAAGCCGCCATGAACGAAGAGCAAACTCAGCACCGTGAGGCACGTCTGGCGCTTGCTCGGCAGGAGGAAAAGCACGGCGCATTGATGCGTGAAAATCAACAGCTCGTCATGCAGCTGGAATCTCAGGCATGCGAACTCGACGCACGGGAAAAGCGCCTGACGGCAATTGAAGAGCGGTGGGAAGCCAAACTCTGGCATAGCCTGGAAGGCCTGCAAGCAAGAATGGAGGAAAAGATTCTGGAAAAAAGTACGGGCGAGAAGAGTAAGGGCGAGAAAAATTCAGACGAGGAAAACGACCCGGAAAATAAAGTCACTTAGAAATAAACAGGACTCTGCCGATGCAGAGCCCTGAAAATAAAACGCTTAACGGTAGTAGGCGTTCGTAGTGTCGGTGTGGTCGGTAACATCACGGATGCCACCCAGTTCAGGGATGCGCTCCATCAGGGTTTTCTCGACCCCGTCTTTCAAGGTGAGATCCACGGCGGCGCAACCCTGGCAACCCCCGCCAAACGCCAGAATAGCGTGCTTGTCTTCGGTGAGTTCGACCAGCTTGATTTCACCACCGTGGGAGGCAAGCCCCGGGTTGATCTCGCTGTAGAGGATATAGTTGACGCGATCCTCCAGTGGGCTATCGGCGTTGACCTTGGGCATCTTGGCGTTAGGCGCCTTGATGGTCAGCTGGCCGCCCATGCGGTCGGCATTGAAGTCGACCACTGCATCCTCGAGAAACGCCAGGCTGTTCTTGTCGAGAAACACATTGAGCTTTTCTAGCGTCAGTTGCTCATCGGTCGGCTCTTCCTCGCCGGGCCGACAATAGGCCAGGCAGGTTTCCGCATAAGGCGTACCCGGCTGGGTAATGAAGATGCGCACGGCAATGCCTTCGACGCTCTGTTTCTCCAGCAACTCTGCCAGATACTCCTGGGCACTGTCGGTGATGTTGATTTCGTTGCGTTCTGTAGTGGTGCTCATGAGGTATTGTTCCTCCCCCTGTCAGTGGCGATGCCACTTCACATGACATTAATGCCCCTATGGTAAGCAAAACCGAGGGCTGACACAATCCTGAGTAATTTAGTAGACTATTCTTTTGCTGTTTTATTGCATTTTTTTCAGCCGGAACATCGAGCCTCGCCGGATAGACCTGCCCCCGCGTGGCGGGCTTTGCTATCATGAGCGCCGCTCGAACGTATGAAGATGTTAAACGACGAATTAAAAAAGCCCCTTGATGTTCCCTTTCATGCTGGAGATCTACCCTCACCATGGCTGCTAGTGCTCTGACTGCTTCTCTGACCCAACGCCTCGCTCAACGCATCCTGATCCTGGATGGCGGCATGGGCACCATGCTGCAGAACGCTCAGCTCGACGAAGCCGATTTCCGCGGTGAGCGCTTCCAGGACTGGCCATCGGATCTCAAGGGTAATAATGATCTCTTGGCGCTGACCTGCCCCGACCTGGTCCGCGAGATACATCGCGACTACCTCGAAGCCGGTGCCGACATCATCGAAACCAACACCTTCAATAGCACCCAGCTGTCTCAATCCGATTACGGCATGGAAGCGTTGGTGGTGGAGCTCAATCGCGAGTCCGCGCGCCTGGCCCGCCAGGTGTGCGATGACGTCGCCGCAGAGACCGGCATTCCCCGTTATGTCGCCGGTGTGCTCGGGCCCACCTCTCGCACCGCCTCGCTCTCGCCGGATGTGAACGACCCGGCCAAGCGTAACGTTACTTTCGACGAGTTGCGCGAGAATTATTACCAGGCCGCCGAAGCACTGATCGACGGTGGCTCCGATTTGATAATGATCGAGACCATTTTCGATACGCTCAACGCCAAGGCAGCCATCTATGCCCTTGAAGAGCTGTTCGAGGATCGCGGCGAACGCTTGCCGGTCATGATTTCCGGCACCATCACCGATGCCTCCGGGCGTACCCTGTCGGGTCAGACCACCGAAGCGTTCTGGAACTCGGTGCGTCATGCGCAGCCGTTGTCGGTTGGATTGAACTGCGCCTTGGGCGCTGAAGAATTACGCCCTTACCTCGAAGAGCTTTCCGTCAAGGCCGACACCTTCGTCTCGGCGCACCCCAATGCCGGTTTGCCCAACGAATTCGGCGAATACGACCAGACACCTGAGGAAATGGCCGAGATCGTTGCCGAATTCGCCTCGAGCGGCTTGGTCAATATCATCGGTGGCTGTTGTGGCAGTACCCCTGAACACATTCGGGCGATTGCCGAAGCGGTGAAGGGAATGGCCCCTCGTGAGGTGCCCGAGCGAGCGCGTGCCTGCCGCCTCTCGGGCCTTGAGCCGTTCAATATCCAAGCCGACTCACTGTTCGTCAATGTCGGCGAGCGCACCAACGTCACCGGCTCGGCACGCTTCAAGCGCTTGATCGTCGAAGAAGATTTCACCACGGCGCTGGAAGTGGCCCTGGAGCAGGTCGAGAACGGCGCCCAAGTGATCGACATCAACATGGACGAGGGCATGCTCGAGTCCCAGGAAGCCATGGTGCGCTTTCTGAACCTGATCGCCGGTGAACCGGATATTTGCCGGGTGCCGATCATGATCGATTCCTCCAAGTGGGAGATCATCGAAGCCGGTCTGAAATGCGTCCAGGGCAAGGCGGTGGTCAATTCCATCTCGATGAAGGAAGGCGAAGCCGCCTTTCGCGAACAAGCCACCAAATGTCGCCGCTTCGGCGCTGCGATCATCGTCATGGCTTTTGATGAACAGGGACAGGCCGACACCTTCGCACGCAAGACCGAGATCTGTGAACGTGCCTATCGCCTGCTGGTCGACGAGATAGGCTTCCCTCCGGAAGACATCATTTTCGACCCCAACATCTTTGCCATCGGTACCGGCATCGAGGAGCACAACAATTACGCGGTGGACTTCATCGAAGCCACTCAATGGATTCGCGAAAACCTGCCCCACGCCATGGTCTCGGGTGGCGTCTCCAACGTGTCGTTTTCGTTTCGTGGCAACAACGTGGTGCGCGAAGCGATCCACTCGGTATTTCTCTACTACGCCATCCGCGCCGGCCTGACCATGGGCATCGTCAACGCCGGTCAACTGGCGGTGTATGACGACCTGCCCGACGAATTGCGCGATGCGGTCGAGGATGTGGTGCTCAACCGGCGCGAGGACAGCACCGAGCGCTTGCTGGACCTGGCCGAGAAGTACAAGGGCGACGGCAGCAGCGGCCCCAAGAAGGAAGACCTGGAGTGGCGCTCCTGGGACGTTGACAAGCGTATCCAACACGCCTTGGTCAAAGGCATCACCGTCTATATCGAAGAGGACACCGAAGAGGCTCGCGCCCGTGCACCTCGCCCCATCGAGGTCATCGAAGGGCCGCTGATGGACGGCATGAACGTGGTGGGCGACCTGTTCGGCGACGGCAAGATGTTTCTGCCCCAGGTGGTCAAGTCGGCGCGGGTGATGAAACAGGCCGTTGCCTACCTGATTCCCTATATCGAGGCGGAAAAGAGCGGCGAGACTCAAGCCAAGGGCAAGATCGTCATGGCCACGGTCAAGGGCGACGTCCACGACATCGGCAAGAACATCGTCGGCGTGGTACTTCAGTGCAACAACTACGAAGTGATCGACCTCGGCGTGATGGTGCCCACCGAGAAGATTCTTCAGACGGCGAAAGCCGTCAACGCCGACATCATCGGGCTTTCCGGCCTGATCACCCCGTCGCTCGATGAAATGGTGCATGTGGCCAAGGAAATGCAGCGTCAGGGATTCGAGTTGCCCTTGTTGATTGGCGGTGCGACCACCTCGAAAGCGCATACGGCGGTGAAGATCGCCCCGCAATACGAACACCCGGTGATCTACGTCACCGATGCCTCGCGTGCGGTGGGTGTGGCCGGTCGCCTGCTGGCGCCGAATCTCAAGCAAGCCTACGTCGACGAGATTAGCGAAGACTATGCCAAGGTTCGGGAGCGTAACGCCAAGCGGCGTCCCAAGGCGGCGGATCTGGATTACGCTCAGGCCTGCAAACGGCGCTTTCGTACCGACTGGGCGAACTACACCCCTCCGGCGCCCAAGATGACCGGGTTGAAGGTATTCGAAGGCTATCCGCTGGATGAATTGGTCGAGCGTATCGACTGGACGCCGTTTTTCATGAGCTGGCAGCTGGCGGGCAAATACCCCAAGATCTTGAATGATGAGAAGGTCGGCGAGGCGGCACGCAACCTTTTCGAAGACGCCCAGCAGATGCTGAAGAAACTGCTCGACGAAAACCTGATCCAGGCGCGTGGCGTCATCGGGTTGTGGCGAGCCAATAGCGTGGATGACGATATCATCGAGGTATATGCCGATGAGTCGCGTAGCGAGATCATCGAGCGTCTCCATCATATTCGTCAACAGACCACCAAGGGGCGGGATGGCATCTGCTACAGTCTGGCGGATTTCGTCGCACCCAAAGCCAGCGGCAAGCCGGACTGGATCGGGGCCTTTGCGGTCACCACCGGCCACGGCGTCGATGAATTGGCCAAAGCCTATGAGGCCGCCGGTGACGACTATAACGCCATCATGGTGCAGGCACTTACCGACCGCCTGGCCGAAGCTTTTGCAGAGCGCATGCACGAACGGGTACGCAAGGAATACTGGGGCTATGTCCCCGAAGAAGCGCTGGATAACGACGCCCTGATCGGTGAGAAATAC
This sequence comes from Vreelandella rituensis, assembly GCF_003336665.1. Taxonomy (GTDB): domain Bacteria; phylum Pseudomonadota; class Gammaproteobacteria; order Pseudomonadales; family Halomonadaceae; genus Vreelandella; species Vreelandella rituensis. The sequence continues at coordinate 45,489 of NZ_QPIJ01000018.1, forward strand.
CAGGGCATCCGCCCCGCTCCCGGTTATCCCGCCTGTCCGGATCACACCGAAAAGGCGGCACTGTTCCGTTTGCTCGACGCTGAACGCAACACTGGCCTTGCGCTTACCGAAAACTTTGCCATGTGGCCGGCGGCGGCGGTATCGGGTTGGTATTTCTCGCACCCGCAATCGAAGTATTTTTCCACCGGCAAGATCACCCGCGACCAGGTCGAAGTGTTGGCCGGACGCAAAGGCATGGCAATGGAGGAGCTGGAGCGCTGGCTGTCACCGGTACTCTCCTACGATCCGAGTTGACCGTGCTGCCTGCCGCCACTCGCCATCGCAGGATCATCCGCCTGGCCATGCCGATCATCGTCGGCATGCTCTCTCAGAGCGTGCTCAATCTTGTCGACGCCGCCTTGGTGGGGTCATTGGGAGAAGTGGCGCTGGCAGGCGTGGGCGTCGGCGGATACGCCATGTTCATGGTTACCGCCCTGGTGTTCGGCTTGTCTTCCGGCGTGCAATCCCAGACCGCTCAACGTTTCGGGGCGAATAGCCAGAGTACTGATCAACGTGATGCTCGTGCCCTGCCTCTCAATGCCGGCTTGCTGCTGGCGGCAGGCATGGCACTGCCGCTGACCATTCTGGGCATATGGCAGGCACCCGCGTTGCTGGGGTTGATCAATCAAACGCCCGAGGTTCAGGCGGTAGCAGTGGAGTATTTTCGCTGGCGGATGCTTTCCTTGATCGCGATCGCCATGACATTGTGCTTTCGCGGTTACTGGAATGGCATGCAGCAAACTGGCGTCTACCTGCGCATCATTATTGTGGTGCATGCTTTCAATGTGCTTGCCAGTATCGGGCTGATCTTCGGCCATGCCGGTTTACCCGAGATGGGAGCGGCAGGTGCTGGCGCCGGTACTACTCTTTCCTTGCTACTGGGGCTGGTCTTGTGGATTCGGGTAAGTTCGCTTGGCGCTCGCCAGGATGGCTTTCTTTCGAACTTACCCTCAGCAACCACCCTCTGGAAAATGCTTTCGCTAGCCTTGCCTCATTCCTTTCAGCAGCTGTGGTTCGCGGGTGGGTATGCGGTGTTGTTCTGGTTGCTCGGGCAACTCGACACGGCAAGCGTTGCAGTGGGCCATGTGCTGGTGAATCTTTCCCTGCTGCTGATCCTGCCAGGCGTCGGGCTAGGCATTGCCGCCATGAGCCTGGTGGGTGAAGCCCTGGGACGCGATGCCGGGGAAGACGCTCACCGTTGGGGGTGGGATGCGCTGCGCGTTGCCTGGATGAGCCTTGCGGCGATGGCGTTGCCCATGTTGCTGATCCCGGAATGGGTACTGGGGTTATTTCTGGCCTCCCCTGACCTGATTGAAATGGGGCGCCTGCCCTTGCAGTTGACCGGCATCATGATCGTGCTCGATGCGGCCGCCCTGGTGCTGACCCAGGCCCTTCTGGGTGCCGGCGCTCAACGCACCGTGATGTTGCTGACGCTGGGAATGCAGTGGCTGATCTTTCTGCCATTGGCCTGGTGGGTAGGCGTTGTACTGGATTATGGTCTGCTGGGCATCTGGTGGGTTCAGCTAGCTTATCGAATATTGAATTCGAGCGGCTTTGTGTGGGTCTGGCAACGTCAGCGCTGGATGAGCAACCCCGCCCTTAAGACCAATTAGAAATAAAAAGATAATTATATATTCTTTTGTAGAATATATGCCCCGCGTTACAGTAATGGGAACCTCGATGTCCCCGTCTGGACGCGATCACTTCGTTTTTGCAGGACCGTGCCTAATGTACCGTTACGACAATCACGACCAAACCTTGGTTGATGAACGCGTTGCCCAGTTTCGCGATCAGATGGCGCGTTACCGTGCCGGACGCCTGGGTGAAGAAGAATTCCGGCCGCTGCGTTTGCAAAACGGCCTGTACATTCAAAAGCATGCACCCATGCTGCGCATTGCGATCCCCTACGGGATGTTGGCCGGTTATCAGTTACGTGCCTTGGCCGAAATCACCCAGCGCTACGACCGTGGCTATGGCCATTTCACCACGCGCCAGAATCTGCAGCTCAACTGGCCGGATCTCGACGACGTGCCGGAAATCCTGGCCGACCTGGCGAAAGTGCAGATGCATGCGATCCAGACCAGCGGCAACTGTATTCGCAATACCACCAGCGACCAATTTGCCGGTATCGCCCAGGACGAAGTCGAAGACCCCCGCCCTTGGTGTGAGCTGATTCGACAGTGGTCGACCCTGCACCCGGAATTCGCCTACCTGCCACGTAAATTCAAGATTGCAGTGAGCGGTGCCGCGCAAGACCGGGCGGCAATCCAGGTTCACGATATCGGGTTGCGCCTGTGGCATAACGCCGAAGGCGAGTTACGTATCAAGGTACTCGCCGGGGGCGGCCTGGGTCGTACACCGATGATTGGCGATGTTGTCAAGGAAGACCTGCCCTGGCAGCACCTGCTCACCTACCTCGAAGCCTGCGTGCGGGTTTACAACCAGTTCGGCCGCCGCGACAACAAGTTCAAGGCGCGCATCAAGATTCTGGTTAAGGCGCTGGGAATCGAAGAGTTTCGTCGGCGGGTGGAAGAGGAATGGGTGCATCTCAAGGATGGCGCTCAGACGCTCAACCAGGCTGCGGTGGAAGCCGCCAAATCACACTTCCCCGAGCCACCGCGACGCCCGGTATCGGAAGAAGCCATCGCCGAGTGCGTTCGCCTGCGCAGCGGAAACCGCGCCTTTGCCCGCTTCATGACCAACAACGTCACCGAGCATAAGGTGCCGGGCTACAAGGCGGTCACCCTGTCGTTGAAGCGTCGGGAGCATGCGCCGGGTGACGTTACCGCCGATCAGCTGAATGCCGTGGCCGACCTGGCCGATCGTTACAGCTTCAGTGAAGTGCGAGTGACCCATGAGCAGAACCTGGTGCTCTCGGATGTCCCCGTGGATGAGCTGGAAGCCCTTTGGAAGGAACTGGAAGCATTGGGCATGGCCAACCCCACCGTCGGCACGCTCAACGACATCATCTGCTGCCCGGGCGGGGATTATTGTGGCCTGGCCAATGCCGTGTCGATACCGATCGCTCAGGCATTGCAGGAGCGTTTCGAAGACCTCGACTTCCTGTATGACCTTGGCCCGCTGGATCTCAATATCTCGGGTTGCATGAACGCCTGTGGCCACCACCATGTAGGCCATATCGGCATCCTGGGCGTCGACAAGAAAGGCGAGGAATATTACCAGATCTCGATTGGGGGTAATTCCACCGACGATGCCTCCCTTGGCAAGATTCTGGGTCCCTCGTTTTTCCGCGAAGACGTGCCGGACGTTATCGACAAGATACTGAAAGTGTATGTCGAACAGCGTCATGAAGAAGAACGCTTCCTGGATACCTATCGCCGCATCGGCCTCAAGCCGTTCAAGGAGCGTGTCTATGCCTGAATCTCTGATCCATGCACACCACCTGATTCGTCAGGGTGAGCTTGCCGACGAAAATGCCTGGGCCGTATCGTATAACGCCGAGGCGCTACCGCCCGAGCAACTTCCCGCTTTCGTGCCGCTTACCCTGTGGCAGGAAAATCGTGAAGACAGCGAACTGGCTCCCTTGCTTACCAGTGATGCGGAACTGACGGCTGAGCTTGTAGCGCAACTCAAGCAAAGCCCGAGGCTGGCGGTGGATTTCCCCGCCTTTACCGATGGGCGCGGTTACACCCTGGCAAGGCTATTACGGGAACGCTTCGGCTATCAAGGGGAAATTCGCGCGGTAGGCGATGTGCTGGTCGACCAGCTGGACTACATGCGTCGCTGTGGTTTCGATGCGATGGCGCTGCGTGACGATCAGGATCCGGAAGATGCGTTACGCGCCTTGAGCGCTTTCAGCGTGCGCTATCAACCCGATGTCGAAGAGCGCACTGCGTTGTTTGAACGGCGTCTGAAAAGCCACTGAATCTTCTTGATCTATATCCAGTCTAACCGCGACGCTTCTGCTGGCGCTCGCGGTTATCGGCTTTGGCTCTTTCGCTTTTTTTCAGCATCACCCAAGTGGCGCCCAACCCACCTTCCGACGGCTGCGCGGACGTATACGCTTGTACTTCGTCAAATTGAGCCAACCATTTGGCAAGATACGAGCGCAACACGTTAGCCGGGCTGTCGATCTCCTTGCCACGGCCATGGATGATCATCACCGAGCGCAGGTCATGGGCGTAAGCTTCCTGAATAAAGGGAAAAAGTTGCCGCCGGCACTCTGTCAGCGGGCGGCGCAACAGGTGCAATTGTGCCTGGACGCTATAGCCGCCATGGCGCAAACGGTCGAGCACCTCTTGCTGAATGCCGTTACGGGAGTACTGCATGGGATCGAAGGGTGGGATAAGCTCGACAAAATCATCCGAGAGAAAATTGCTCTCAGCGTGATCTTCTTCGGCCCATTCTCGGCGAGCGAGCTGCGCCTCCGAAGGTGTGCTGTGTTTCTTGCCCGTATCGGCACGATTGCCCGAGGGCAGTGGTTTGACTTCCCCCACCAGGGCGCGAAAGTCCACGTCATCACGAAGCGGTTGGTTCATGGCAGATTCCTCCCGGCTGACGAATGCTGGCATTCTAGCAAAGCTATTGATAATGGAGGTGAGTATTAAAAGCCAGCGAAGAAAACACCATACAATAAAATTCACTTGGTGGATGAAGGGTTTGATAAGTCTGGGACTTGTGGTGGTGGCTGTGGCCGGCTGGCTATGGCTGTCGATGCTCAGTCCCTGGTTTTACGACCGACCGGAATCGTTGGCGCCCGTCGAGGATCGTCAACATGACGTCTTTGTCTATGGCACATTACGCTTTGCTCCGGTGCGCTGGCTGGTCATGGGCAGCACCGGCACCCCGGAGCCCGCCGTATTGGAAGGTTATCGTCGCGAAGGGCTGGATTTGAAAGCGGATGACGACGCCCAGGTCGAAGGATTGCGTCTGGAAGTCTCCGCTGATGAGTTGCGTCGATTGGACCGATACGAACGCCTGGGTATTCGCTATCAAAGAGACAAACTCAAATTGAAGGATGGTACGCCAGTGTGGGTCTATCGTCGTTTCCCAGAGCATGACACCAGTGCCATTGATCCGCTCAAGTGGCAATTGTCTTTATTGCGCTAACAAGACGTCAGGACTGAGAAACATTAAGACAGACAGACCTTAAGACAGAGAGAAGTTAGCACGGGAAAAAGTTACCATAGGCGAAATTTATCCAGACGCCAGGAAAGCCAATGAGCGATTCGACGCCCTACGTACTTGTTCTGTATTACTCACGCTTTGGTGCCACTGCTTCCATGGCTCGGCAGCTAGCTAAAGGAGTGGAAAGCGTATCCGGGATTCAGGCACGCTTGCGTACCGTGCCGCCGGTATCCCCTACTTGTGAAGCGGTGGATCCAGAAATTCCCGAGGAAGGCGCAGTGTATGCCGACCTTGAAGAACTGCGCCATTGCAGCGCTTTAGCCTTGGGCAGCCCCACACGCTTCGGTAACATGGCAGCACCGCTCAAGCACTTTCTCGATACCACCAGTAATCTATGGATGAATGGAGCACTGATCGACAAGCCGGCCTGTGCCTTTACATCAACGTCCAGTTTGCACGGTGGTCAGGAAATCACCCTGCTCACCATGCTGGTCCCACTGCTGCATCATGGCATGGTTTACGCGGGGCTGCCCTATAGCGAAACGGCACTGTTTACGACACAAAGCGGTGGCACGCCCTATGGCGCAACTCACCTTGCCGGGCAACGCAGTGACCGTTTGCTGGATGAGAACGAAAGTGAACTTGCCTACGCTCAAGGACGTCGCTTGGCACGCCTGGCCCTGGCTTTGGACGGCATGCGCAAGGAGGCTTCATGAGAAAGTGGCTGGATGGTCTGGAAGCCGAGCAGGGGCTTGATAAATTGACCTGGCGTTCACGTCAATTGGTGCTGGGCAGCTTCGTTCTCTTGATATTGTTGATGGTCTATCGCGGGTTTGCCGTTCAAAGCGACACAATCAATGTGGCGCCGATGCTGGTGTTTGTGTTGCCGCTGCTGCTGTTTTCACCTTCCATCATCAGCCGCCGACCACGTGGGCATGCCTGGCTGGCATTCGTCAGCCTATTGTATTTCATGCAAGGCGTTATGGTGGCCACTCTGCCCGGTCAAGGGATGCGGGGAGTCACGGAGGCTATCGTGTCGTTAGCCTTGTTCGTTGGCTGCACGGGATACGCACGTTTTCGTAGCCGCCAACAGCGTCAGCAAAGCTGATAACGTTTGTTGAACTGGTCTAAAATTGACTCATAGCGTCCAAAGCCAATAGCTCAGTCCCGCTGCGATGATCATTACGGTAACCGCCAGCCAGCGGTTACCGTTTTGCTTTTGACCAGGCTGGCGTTGGTCGATGGCGTCACAGGGTGCTTCCTTGACTGACTTTCGACCGGTGATCATGGGCATCACCAGTCTCTCCCCCAACAAACGATGGATCACCAAGGCCGTCAGGTGGAGCACGATCAAACCGATCAGTAGCTGCGAATTCCAGTAGTGTAAACTGCCCAGCTCGCGACTGACATCTCGTCCGAACAAGCCATACAACGGCCCCTGGAAGAAAATGTCATCGCTGAGAAATAACCCGCTTACCCCCTGAAAGGTCAGTGAAAGCAGCATGGCCATCACCATGATGCCGCCTAGCGGGTTATGGCCGATAAACGGCTTGGACCTACCTTTGATCACGCTGACGCTATAACGCCAGATGGATGCAGGGGACTGAATGAAGGTAGCAAAGCGTGCATGAAAGCTCCCCACCACTCCCCATACCCAGCGAAAAAATAGCAAACCCAGCAAGATATAGCCCGCCTTGGCGTGGGTCTCCACGGGAAACAAGAATGGAGCTCCTGCCGTTTTCATCGTATAAAACGACAAGATAACGCAAATGACCATGCCCCAATGAAATACTCTGACTGGAATATCCCACACGAAAAAACGCTGCATTACGGTCTCCTGACAGGATGATGGCACTGACACGACGGGGTGCTAGCCGCATTTTCGCATTTATTCAAAGTTTCTCATAGAATGCGCTGAGTTTTAGTCGCACTTACCTCAGGAGTACTGCCTTGATAAGCCAGGCATGGCGTGAAGCGGGTCTTCAAACACTCCCGGTTATGTTCGGGTATTTGCCCCTGGGGGCGGCGTTTGGGATTCTTGCTGTAGAAATGGGCATACCCTGGTACGCCGCCATGGCAATGTCATTCCTGATTTATGCCGGGGCGGGCCAGTTTCTGGCTATCGCCTTGTTAGCGTCAGGTGCCGGGATAATAGAAGTGGCCGTCGCCACCTTGATGCTCAACTCTCGTCATGTATTCTACGGTCTCTCCTTGCTCAAGCGCTTCCAGGGAGCCGGCTGGCGAAAACCCTATCTGATCTTCGCGCTCACGGATGAAACCTACTCTTTACTGACCAGCCAGAGCGGCTCCAATGCTGCCAATCACAGTTTGGCGTTTCGGATAAGTCTACTCAATCAATTTTGGTGGGTACTGGGCACTTTGCTTGGGGTTGCCGTCGGTTCGGCCAAGCTTTTCGATAGCCAAGGCATCGAATTTGCCCTGACGGCATTGTTTATCGTTCTCACGCTTGAACAGGCTAGACGCCTGCGTCAGGCATTGCCGTTTATCATCGCCCTGGGAACCGGCTTTGGCGCACTTTTATGGTTGCCGGATCAACATCTGTTGCTAGGCGCCATCGGCTCCGCGAGCCTGCTGCTGCTCGTACATTATCACTTGGCAAGCAAGAGGTCGCATGGACATGCTAGCTGACCCTTTGTGGCTATTGATCGCTACCTGCGCATTGGCCACTTTCGCCACGCGAGTGTTACCCTTTATTGCTTTGGCCGAGCAGGCAGAGCATCCGCTTGTTCTCCATCTGGGGCGCTACCTTCCTCCGGCGGTGATGATGATACTGGTCATCTATGCCTTGCGTGATTTTCGCCCTTTAATCGATTGGCAACTAAACATGGGGGAAACTGGTTTTCCCATGTTTCTAGCCGCGGGGCTTGTGACAATACTTCACCTCTGGCGGCGTAACGCTCTGCTATCCATCATGTTAGGAACTGGCGCTTACATGGCGATGGTCCAACTGAGTGGGACAGCGTAGCCAGGATTCCATCAAGGACAAACAACCCCGTATACTGGTTGAGCTTTACTCGCCTAGCGGCGAACATGACTAAAACGTCAAGGAGAACAAGCTGATGACTCGAAATATTGCCGATATCAGGCGTGACTATGAAGGCGGACAGTTGGAAGAAGACAAAACGCCGCAGGATCCATTCATTCTGTTCGACGAGTGGTTTACCTTGGCGCTGGAAAGCGAGGGTCAGGATGGTAATGCCATGACGTTGGCCAGCGTGGATAGTCAGGGAAGGCCCCATGCTCGGGTGGTACTTCTCAAAGGCTTCGATGAACAGGGCATGGTGTTCTATACCAACTACCATAGCCACAAGGGCAGTGAACTGATGAACGTGCCCTTCGCTGCACTGACGTTCTGGTGGCCTTCGTTATCGCGCCAGGTGCGAATCGAGGGCAGCGTAGAGCCGATCAGCGCTGAAGAGTCGGATGAATATTTCAGTAGCCGACCACGTGCCAGCCAGTTGGGGGCCTGGATCGCCACGCAAAGCGTCGTGATCCCAGACAGAAACTGGATTGAAGAACGTCAGAAACGTTTCGAGCGGGCTTATGACGGTCAGGTCATTCCCCGCCCTATCCATTGGGGTGGTTATCGTGTGGTCCCGGATATGATCGAATTCTGGCAAGGCCAACCCAGTCGCTTGCATGACCGTATTCGCTACGAAAGACGCGATGCCGGCGCCTGGAACCGCTTTCGTCTCGCCCCCTGAACTCGTTACTTCAAGCTTCGCAGCTCGCTTCTAAAAACCGGGCTCTTAAAAAAGCGATATGAGCCGGGTTTTCAGTCCGGCAGGCTTTCCAAGCGATGGCGTTGCCACTCGCTTTCCGGCTCATTCAAACGCATCACGGCATCGATCACCTGCTCTTCCATGTTATAGCGACAACGAAAGCCGAGATGTTTCATTAGCGCGCGCATGGGATGGTTATCCACCATGATCTTGCCGATCATTTCCAAGGTACCGATGCTGGTGCAATAGTCGATCATTTTCTTCATCAACAGGCTGCCGATACCCAGCCCTTGAAGGTCATCGCGAATGATCACGGAAAACTCGGTACGAATATTGTCCGGATCGTTCCACACCCTGACCACCCCGAGCATCTCCTTGCTGCCATCATCACGTTGATGCTCAGCGATAAAGGCCATCTGGCGGTCGTAATTGATGTGAGAAAGTACCGATAGATCTCGCTGAGTCAAATTCGACTTGTTGTGAAAGTAACGGAAGCGGATGCTTTCTTCTGACAGCTGGCGGTGAAAGTTGGTGATCAGAGGTGCATCTTCCGCCCGAATAGGCCGCGCCTCCACTTGCCAGCCATTTTTCAGTGTGACCCACTCTCTCAAGTCTTCCGGATACGGCATGATGGCAAAGCGGGCCGGTGTGCCCAGATCCATGGCAAAGTCGACCGCCAGGATGCCGTCATGGTTCAGTAACAGTGGATTCAGCTCAAGCCCACGCAACTCTCCCAGGTCCGAAGACATCTGCGACAGCTTGACCAGCAACTGGCATAAGCGTTCGATGTCACGCTGAGGATCGGCGGAATGTTCACGAATCAACGACGATGCATGAGTTCGCCCGACCATATCCGCTGCCAGGCTCATGTTGAGCGGTGGCAATGCCACTTGGCGATCCGCCAGGATGTTGACCTTGTAACCGCCAATCCCGAATACAATCAGGGGGCCGAACACCGGGTCGCGGGTAATGCCCGCGCATATCTGCATTGAATGCTTGCCTCGTTGCATGGGCTGCAGACAGTATTCGCGTATTTCATACTCGGGAAACTTTTCTTTCACCTTATCGCCTAGCTGACGCACCGCATCGGCTACTTGTTCCGGGGTTTCCAGGTCTTGCAATAAACCGGCGGAAATCTTGTGAGGGTGCTTGCGATAACGATAAGGACGACAATTGCCAGCATGCACTACTTTTAGCGCTTTTGGTCCGGGAAGTTGCTCCGCAGCGCTTCGCCCTTCCTCCGGTGTCGTAACGTAATGGCTGGTAGCCACAGGGATGCCGTAGGCTGCAAGTACCTGAGCGGTTTCCGAGTGGGTCAATGTCTGGCGGTCTTGCTCTTTGGCGCGTTCGATCAAGGTACGACAGCGCGCACGAATTTCCTTGCTGGTCGAAAACGGCAAACTGGGGGGAATCTCATGCAATAAGGCCTGAACCCGTTGATAGTCCACCATATGCATGAAGGCTTTTACCGCCTTTTCCGGGGAAATATAGGTGGGAATGCCCGCCACATTGCATTCGTGTCGTGCCTTCAGCGCTTCTTGCAACCCCATCCAGCTGGTCAGTAAATTACGCCGAAAACGCTTGCGATGGGTTATCAGCGCTTCAGCGGTGACTTTGGAAGGTGCCAAGCGAGTGGGCGCGTGAACGACAAGCACCGCATCCACATTAGGATCTGCCGCCACCACTTCCAGTGTATCGACAAACAGCTCAGGAGTGGCGTTGCCGCCAAGATCAACCGGGTTTTCACCGGGCTTGCTCATGTCCACGTTACTTTCGCGCAGGGCGTCGCGTGTTTCAATGCTGAACTCGGCAAGCTTGCCTCCGGCACTGATCAACTTGTCAATCGCCAGCATAGCCGGTGCTAGGCCATTGGATACCACCGCAAGACGATCACCACGTAGCGGCTTCACGCGCGACAGGGTTTCGAGTGCATCGAACAACTCGTCGGAGTCATTGACACGAACCACCCCGGCACGCGAAAAAGCCGCATCGAACACCGTGTCACGATTGGCAATACCCGGCGTAGGCGCCATGCCGGAAATATCCGACTCCTGTGTACGTCCACTCTTGATCGCCACCACCAGGCGATTACGCGAGGCATCACGCACCGCGGTCATGAAATGCTGGGCATCATTGACCCGCTCCAGGTGCAGCAAGATAGCTTTGGCAGGAGAGAATTGATTGACGTAGTCGATGATATCGGGAAGCAGTACATCGACACTGTCACCCACGGTGACCAAATGGGAAAAGCCGACGCCCCTGCCTGCCGCCCAGTCGATCATGGCATTGGCCAACATGCCAGACTGCCCCAGGTATGCCACACGCCCGGCCTTCACAGGTTGGCTGGAATAGGATGCATTGAGATTTTTTCCGGGAACGATCAACCCCATGCATTCAGGCCCCAGCACCCGGATGCCCGACTCGCGCGCGGCACTCAGCATGCGTGTCCGAATAGAGCCTTTATTGTCGCTATCGCGATCAAGATACGCTCCACCGGAAAGCACTAGCGCCGCCTTGATGCCAAAATGGCCAAGCTGACTAATCAGCTTGGGAACCCCTTCGATAGGCGAGCAAACCACGGCGAGATCCGGGATTTCCGGTAGTTGAGAAACACTCTTGACACAGACGTGACCCAAGACACTGTCGTAACCTTTTAAATTGACCGCCCACACCTCTCCTTTAAAGCCACCTTCCTGTAGATTGCGCAATACAAGGCCACCAAGAGAATTAGGTTTTTCGGAGGCGCCAAACACAGCCACGGTACGTGGTTCAAAGAAATGATGTAGAAAACGGGTGCTCACGTGGATTTCTCCCTAAAATATATATGTCTATGTAAGACTTATTGCCAGTGTCGCGCAAGGGCATATCCCGATTAAGGTGACTTTAGTCATAATGGAGCCTTTGAATGATCACCGCTTACCTTACCCACCCTGATTGCCAGCTGCATCATATGGGGCCGGAACATCCTGAAAGCCCGCTGCGTCTAGAGGCTATTCGTGCCCGTTTGTCACTTGCCGGGGTATTGCAGCAAACCATGCAGTTTGATGCCAAGGAAGCAAGTCAAGAGGCATTGGCCCGGGTTCATCCATGGCGTCACCTGCAAGCGTTGGATAAGTGCGTCCCTGAAGAAGGTATCGCGACGCTGGACAGTGACACCATGATGAATCCGGACAGCCTAAAGGCAGCGCGAGTCGCCGCCGGGGCCGTCGTCAAAGGTGTGGACCAGGTCTTCAAGCGGCAGGCGGATAATGTCTTCTGTGCGGTTCGCCCGCCCGGCCATCACGCCGAAGCCTCTGATGCCATGGGTTTCTGTTTTTACAATAATGTTGCCGTGGGTGCCGCACATGCACGTGATAAGTATGGAGCAAAACGGATTGCCATACTTGATTTCGATGTTCATCAATGTAACGGGACAATCGATATTTTCAAGAATGATCCCAACATTCTTATCTGCACCAGCTTTCAGTACCCCTTCTATCCATGGCGTTATCTACGCAGCGAATGGCAGAACGTCGTCAACACGCCGCTTGAAGTCGGCACGGACAGTGCAGCGTTTCGACGGATTATCGAACGGCATTGGCTGCCGGCTCTACATGCATTCAAGCCCGACCTGGTGATGCTCTCGGCTGGGTTTGATGCGCACAAGGATGATCCAATGGCTGATATCTGTCTTGAAGACGAGGATTTTCATTGGATAACTCATATGGCCATGGAAATTGCTACGCTTTATGCGGATAACCGCTTGGTCTCGGTACTGGAAGGCGGCTATAACCTGGAAACGTTGGGACGTGGAGTCGAAGCACACCTCAAGGCCTTGCTGGGTTTACCCTATTCGTCAAACCCGCCGGCCGAATAATGGAAGCCATCTTTCAAGATAAACCGTTTTTTAAAGACAGTTGGTTGGTTTGGGTAGCCCCGCAAGCTGGGCTACCCTCTTGGCGGGACTACCCGGAAAAAGCTGCATTAAATATATCGAGCGCCCTTTTTCCGCCCCCAGCTCAGTCGCTACAGCTTTGACTAACGGTCGCATGGCAGGCGCCATTTCATAGCGCTGATAAAAATTTCTAGCAAGCGTTATAATTTCCCAATGCTCAGGCGCCAATATCACGCCTTCTTGCTCAGCCAGCATTTCAGCAACGTTTGGCGTCCACTGTTTCATATTGATTAAATAATTTTCGGGGTCAAGAGCTATAGTTTTTTGTACATCAAGATAACGGTATATTTGTGGGTTCAACATCATCAAACTCCGTATAAAGTGAAGGCTGAGGGCTAGAACCAACTGACACTTTGGGTTGCACGCTCGGTAAGATCGACAAACGCATCGACATTGATGCAGCAGCAGGCATCATGGTTAACAGCATTTTCAAGCCCACGCGCTCGAACGTCTTCTTCCAGCAAATAGATTCGTCCTTCCAGCTGTTGCCAGCCTTCCCAGTCGGGAAACATGATGGCTAGAACGGCGTCTTCGATAAGCAGCAAAGTATCCTCGTCTTTCATGGCCATCAGCGCCTGGGAGGCCACTGGCCCTGACGCTGGGGCACGATTGAGTATGTGTAAAATCATTACAAGCTCTCTTAGAAATTGAACACACTGCGGTGACGGTCAAGCTCAGCGCTTACGTTTTCGCCGGAAATAACCTCAACAGCCGCACACAGCTCATCAGCCTGTAGCCCCATACGCTGCAGATCGTCACTACAAACCAGAAGCCTGTCGATATCATACATGGCCAGCATATCGATGATCGGCGCTGTGGCTTTCTGCCCCGGTGCGCCTTTGGCTTGACCCGGCATTAACGCCAGTACGCCCTCCCCCAGAAACATCAGGCTGACCTTCTGACCGAAGGCAGCCGCTACCAGGCTGACATCCAGGCCTTCACGTAGCCAACTGCTTCCATAAGGGCCATGTCTCAGTATCACCAGTAAATCGGCAGTCGCGGCGGTTATCGTCATGGGCGTTTTCTCTCTTTCATGGCGCAAAAGCTATTTGCAAGAACTATTTATGGAGCAAAGGTTACCAAGCGATCACTCTGGCGTTGCAATTCCAATAATTGCCCCAGGCCGGTCAGCTCAAAAGGCGCTTCGACGCTATGAGCCGTCTTGGCATGACGTTTGGCTTCCGATGCATCCAAAAGCCCCCGCCGAAGTGCCGCAGCAATGCATACCTCGAGGCGCGTACCATGCGCTTCGTGCAGCTCGGCCCAGGCATTACGCATATGTAATTCATCTTGTGGAGGAGACATCAATATCGAAGCGTTATGTACACCGTCATGATAGAAAAACACGGTGTCAAGATGATGCCCTTTACGAATGATCGCCTGGGCGAAACGCAGCGCGGAATGTGCCGCCTGGTGGCTGTAGGGGGCACCCATTACTAGCAAGGCATAGCGCATGAAGGGCCTATCTGGAAATCTCGGAATGAACATCACACCACGACAGGCACTGGGCGTGGCATAAAAAAACCGACCCTCGCCAAAGCAAGGGTCAGTTAGTATTTTACCTGGTTTCACATCTTGCTTGGATCAATCGTTGCTCATGATACCCAAGATGGCAAGCAGGCTGACAAACAGATTATAGATCGAAACATACAAGGTGATGGTAGCTAGAATATAGTTGGTTTCACCCGCACGATGTACCAGCTCACTGGTCTGGTAAAGGATGGCAGCGGAGGCGAACAGCACGAAACCTGCTGAAACCATCAGCGAGAGCGCGGGAATATTGAAAACCAGCCCAGCGACCATAGCCAGAATCAGCACTATGGCACCTGCCATCAGGAAATTCCCCAAGAAACTAAAGTCTTTCTTGGTGACCAGCGCTACAGCAGAGAGACCCACGAAGGTAAGGCCCGTCATGGCAAGCGCATTCATGATCAAAGCCGCCCCGTTAGGGAGCGTCAGGTAAGAGGACAGAATGGGCCCCAGCGTGAATCCCATAAAGCCGGTGAAAGCGAAGGTGGCAAGCAAACCCATCGCTGAGTTAGCTGTTTTATGCACCAGAAACATCAAGCCATAGGCACCGATGAAAAAGACGAAGATATTCATCCGCTCGATACCCAGCGCCATGGCACCGCCGGCGGTGACTGCCGAGAACAACAGTGTCATGGCCAGCAACGCATAGGTATTGCGCAATACCTTGCTTGTACTGGCAGCATTTACGCCACTGCCTGTTTGATGCGTTACATTGGTTTCTTGATAAGCCATCGTTGGTATGCTCCCTAAAAGCGTTATGCAACAACTGACAAGAATGCCGGTCTATGGTTCCCGACGCAAGTTTATCCGGGTGGGTTGCGTTTTGCCACGGGATGACAGGAAGGCCCTTCAACACCATTTTCCCGGGTATCGAAATAGCCCCCATAATACAGGGTATTTTTCAGCCCAGTACCGATACTTCCCATGTTGCTTTCATGCACGTCCCTTGCAAACCGGCTGCCAAGAAGCAGCATAGCTCAATTGGCGAATCTTACTTTGGCACACCTGCTGTTGGGAGTCGCGGATTTCTGGGATACTTCACCGGGATAGCAATCAGACACTTTTTACAGGAGCCACGCTGCCATAAGCACAGCGGAAGATGCCGTTAAAGTGACTTCGCAGGTTGCCGTTTATGGCACCTTGAAACGCGGTCTGCGTAATGACCGCTGGCTGGGTGAAGCTCGCTTCGTAGGCACGGATCGACTTATTGATATTACCCTTTATGACCTCGGCCCCTTCCCCGGCGCCAAGCAGGAGGCATCTCAAGGAGTAGAAGTGGAAATTTTTAATGTGACAGCCGATCAGATGGCTCGCTTGGATCAACTTGAAGGCTTTAACACCGAAACCCCAACCGCAGGCCTTTACGATCGTGTGATATTCCAGACCCGACACGGCCCTGCCTGGCTGTATCTCTTTGACATCCTCCCCCACCTTCAGCGCTGACGCGCTTGCAGAAGGGGATTCCCAGGTCGTCGCCTTCCTGGTTCCTGCTTCGCTGTCCGTCGCCTCAATGCCTTGGCATTGCCGGTCTTACACAAACTCCACAGGCGTAACTTCCCGAGTGCCCCTCGGTAGTGCCTCAACTCTCAGCACCGGCTAACAG